>NZ_JAGIOT010000001.1:427500-1019698 GCF_017876855.1 Rhizobium sp. PvP014 | reverse complement strand
CAAAACTTGTAAATTCGAGCACTCGGGGTAAAGAAGACGAAGCTCCTCGGCATACTGGCCGAGGAGCTTTTCGCGTTTCTCCTCGCTGTCGATCTCGCCAGACGCGATTCGCGCCATTAGATCGTTGCCTGCCGCAGCGATGAACTGCTGCTCCATCAGATCGAGGACCTCCATCGAGGCCATGATGTTGGCAATCGAGCCGTGCACCTGCAAACTCGCCGGCTCATGGCCTGGTGTCTTACCGATCACAACGGTCTGGATCAGATCGCGAACGATCGTGACCTGAGCCCCTGACCTTCCTCCAGATTTTGGTAGAGTCCGTCACATCAAGGAGACGGACGAATGAAGCGTTCACGGTTCACGGAAGAACAGATCATCGGGATATTGAAGGAGCAGGAGGCGGGCGCGAAGACGGCGGACGTCTGCCGCAAGCACGGCATCTCGGACGCAACCTTCTACAAATACAAGGCGAAGTATGGCGGCATGGACGTGTCCGATGCGCGCAAGCTGAAGGCGCTTGAGGACGAGAATGCCAAGCTGAAGAAACTGCTCGCCGAAGCCATGCTGGACAATGCGATCCTGAAGGATGTCGCTGCAAAAAAATGGTGACGCCCGATGTGAAGCGGGATGCGGTGGCTCATGTCTGTGCGCAGCATGGGGTGAGCCAGCGTCGGGCGTGCGAGGTTCTGTCGGTGGATCGGTCGAGCATGCGATATCGCAGCGTGCGGCCTGACGATGCGGCCATTCGTGAGGCGATGAAGAAGGTGGCATCTGAACGACGCCGCTTCGGTTATCGCCGTATCCACGTCATGCTCGACCGGCAGGGGATCGTCATGAACCTGAAGAAGCTTCGGCGTCTTTATCGGGAGGAGAAGCTGACGGTGCGCAAGCGCGGCGGCCGGAAGCGAGCCTTGGGGACAAGGCGTCCTCTGGCTCTGCCCTCGCGTCCCAATGAGCGCTGGAGCCTGGACTTCGTCAGCGATGCCTTCACCGACGGTCGCCGCTTTCGGGTCCTGGCCGTCGTTGACGACTTCACCCGCGAATGCCTATGCCTGGTCGCCGATACATCCCTGTCAGGCGCAAGGCTTGCCCGTGAACTGGATAGTCTCATCGCCAGACGCGGAAAACCGAGGACGATTGTCTCGGACAACGGGACGGAGATGACCAGCATGGCCATCCTCAAATGGTGCCAGGAGAGCAAGGTCGAATGGCATTACATCGCCCCCGGCAAGCCGATGCAAAACGGCTTCGTCGAAAGCTTCAACGGCAGCTTCCGCGACGAGTGCCTGAACGAGACGCTGTTCTCGTCGCTCGCTCAGGCCCGCGCCGCAATCACTGCATGGAAGGAGGATTACAACAGAAACAGACCGCACTCGTCGCTGGGCAATATCACCCCCAGCGAATTCGCAATGAAAATGGCCATGGAAAAACAGGCCGCATGAGGCCAGATTAAAAATCCAAGACTCTCCCGAAAACTGGAGGGAGATTGGGTCTCAGGTCAATCGGCATAAGATGCTGCTTTGCTTCTTCGTTGCCATTGTTGCGGGCGAGGAACAGCAGTTTGCGAATGGCAACCTCGACATTGGTGGGATTGAACTGCTGCTTCAGCTTTGCGATCTTCTCCTGATAATCCTCCGCCGGCGCGTCCATGCCGGCAAGTTCCAGTACAAGCTTCCCACGCGTGGCTTCCAGTTCATCGAGTTGGTCATCGAGGATGGCAAGGCGCGGCCGGCCTTCAGCGTGCCGGTCCTGGATCTGTTGCATCAGGCTCTTCTGGGCTGTGTTGATCGACCCAACTTCGGCCGCCAGCGAGACCTTGCGGGATGGTGTACGCTTCAGCACTGAGACTTCATGCGCGATCATCCTCTCTGAAATTCGGTCGAAGGTAGCGAGCGAATAGAAGGCCGCCGGGATGCAGTTGAGGACGCGGTCTTCAAGTTCATGACGCGTAATCGTCTTGCTGTTACCGCAGCGGGCACCGCCAAGTTCGTCGATTGGCAGCCGCTTTTTGCGGTTGGTGCAGCTGTAGCGTTCCTTGCCACTGATGGCAAAGGGTCCGCCGCATTCAGCGCATTCCAGCATCCGGCTCAAGAGATATTCTGGTCTGCGCGTCGCGGTCAGTCGGTTGCTGTTGGCATTGTCGTAGAGGTCGCCAATCACCGCATCGCGTTCCGGCGCGCTGGCCCACAGGGCGTCGGTGACCATGCGCATTGACGGAACCTCAGATGATACCCATTCACTTGCATCGTTAGGTCGCGCTGTCCGCCGCTCCGTATCCGGGTTCTTGCGGTACTGGCGCTTGTTCCAGACCATTCGGCCGACATAGCTCTCATTGTTCAGGATGCCGGTACCACGGCTCTTGTGACCACGGATGGCAGTATCCCGCCAAGCCTTGCCACGCGGCCCAGGCACCGCCTCCTTATTGAGGATCTCAGCGATGTCGTTCGGAGATACTCCGTCGGCATACATCTTGAAAATGCGCTCGACGACCTCTGCCTTGACGGGATCAATCTCGCGCAGGCCCTTGATGCGGTCGCCATTGCCGTCTCGCTGCTGAGAGAGCATGTAGCCGTAGGCGAGGCAGGTCGAAGCCTTGCCCTTGCGTACGGCGGTCTTCATGCCTTCTCGGGTGCGGTAGCGGATCTGCTCGACCATCTCATGGCTGAGCGTGGACCTGAGATGCAGTTCCATGTTGGTGACAGCCTGGCCGGCTTGCACCGTCCAGATCGTCGCGTCGTGGTAGTTGACCTCCTTCAGGATCTTCGAGCTATGCTCAACGTCGCGCGACAGACGGTCGACCGTGACACACAGCACGATATCGATCCCTCCGCGCTTCACGTGCCTCAAGAGGTTCTGGATACCAGGACGCGATGTGAAGCGCGTGCCGCTGACCGCTGCGTCGGAATAGGTGGCGGCGAGCGTCCATCCTTTATCTTCGATGAAGCTTTTGCCGAGTTCGATCTGTGTCTCGAGTGAGACCTCGTTCTGTCGGTCGGTGGAGTAACGGGCATAAAACAGGACGTTCTTGGTCATAGGGATACTCGTCTCAATACTGAAAGTTCGGAAAAGCGGCATGCGTTGTGGCAAAGCCGTCGCAAGCTTAAGGCCACTGCGGGCTGCCGAGCCATCATGGCCCGGCACTCATTCCCAGAGCTCAACGCGGCATCCGGTGCAACATCTGGTGAGAGAGGGAAACGATCTGATGGATGAACACTTCATCCAACTCGGTCAGCGTGTCCGACGCATCAAATCCTGCCTTGTGAAGCAGGTTGCATGACCGGATTGCGTCACGAATACGCATGCATCCGATTGCCGTTGGAATGAGCATCTCCCAAGCAGCATTTGGCGCTGTGTCGAGGGACCTGATCGAAAACGAGAGACTGAAACTTCCATTGAAGCGGATCTTGCGCTTGCGCCCATTGGGCGAGAGCAAGATGCGTTCCGCGTTGACGGTGAGATGGATCGGCTCGTCGAAGACATAGAAACTGTCCTCAATCTTGCAGGGTGCGCTGGACAGTGCGTCGTGAAGTCTATTCAAGACGGCCGCGTTCTTCTTGATGAACACCAAGAGCTCTTGACTATCCTCCTCGGAGTGGAAGACCTTGAACGTATCTTTCTGCGGGAAGAGCTTTTGCGACATGGTATCTCCTGATCGCTGTTGACCATCGTCGTCGTTGACGATGGTCAGCGGAGGAGACTTCGCTGGTCATGTGGCAGGATCGTCCTCGGCACACGCCGCAAGAAGGACCCGATACCGGCGCATAAGAAACGGCTGGAGCGGTGTGGTTGATCGTGACCATCGAGCGTCTCCTTTCTGTATGCGGCGCGGCGCCTGGGGTTGAACATCGGTTGAGAGCTTTATGCTACAGCTTCGCACGCGACGCAAGTGCATGTAATTGTTGACAATTCCGCTTTCTGGAAAATTCTTGAACGATAATCCCGTAACGGCACAACTTCGCGCAGGCCCGGCAGCGATAATTGTGGCCGGCCGGCTGGAGCGTAATTGTCTGCTAACCACGTATTGATGCGGGCACTGGGCTTCGAGGTAATCCCGAGACGAGGTTGTCAAAGCCTGGGCTGTCGATGGCGCTACGAAAGGCCGGCCAGATGCGGTCGTGGTCCAAAAAAGCCTCTAAAATTCCGATTCAGAATCAAACGGCGTTTTGGGGAGTAATGGGGAGAGAAGACATATAATTGCAAACGCCGTTAGGCGTTTGAGAGGCAAACCATTGATAGGACCGGCAACCCATAGGGGATGAGTGGCGACCTCGATGGTCGAGGGAGGGGCCGTCCTCACTGGTCGCCATCGGGGCCATCTGGACCGTTGGGATGAAGCAGGTGGACCTTTCGGCGAAATGGCAGGCCACCGGTCCGGTACTTGGTGACGAGGTCATCGAACACTCTGTCGGATGCCTGCTCATCAAACCCCTGGTCGACGAGCACCGAGACGATCTTGTCGCGAAACTTCTCGAGTTCCCTGAGCTCCTCCTTCTCGACCGCCCGTGTGATCAGCCAATACAGCGCAACCCGCGCGATGTCATCGCGGCCAGGGCGCTTGGCCCGCTTGTCGGCATCGCGCTGCTTCTGCTGGCGCTCACGCTGCTCCCGGTTACGGGCATCTTCCGGCTTTCGTGGCATCTGGGGCCTTCCCGCCGCGCACCAGTGACAGGCTGGCGAACTGCCAGCGTACCGGCAACGCCGTTTACATGAATCGGAATTCTCAGGTTTTGAATCGTTGGCACAGAGTTTTGAATCAAATGACCGCAATTTGTTTCGACGTGCGGGCAACGTCTGACGAAGCAGAACGACTTATGGACTGCAAACGCCGTTATGGGAATCGCGATTTTGCAGTCGTGAATCGGAAAACTGGAATCTTGAATCAAAACTTGGCAGTTCGGAATCGAATGACCGCAAATTGAAATGAAGTGCGGGCACGTCAAAAGAACCTGAAACCATTTATCCCGACAACACGCGGATACTGGCACAGCGCGGCTGACGCGTAAACGAGACATCGGTCTGATCGGCATGACCCGTCGCTCGGCTTGGGCGAATTCGCTGTGAGCCCGACGTTAACCCTGTTCAGGATCTGTTCTCATTGGGCCAGAAGGATCCTTGAGATCCCCATAGGGTCCTGTCATCCTTTGAAGCATTCCACCATCGGAATATCAAACGGCCCAAGCCAGTGCGTCAACACCGACCTGGGCCTGACCCTCAGCCTTCGCGAAAAGGAATCGGGCTATGAACACCTTTACTGCCTCTGCCTCCACCGGGGAAGCTCCCCACACCTTCCGCCGCTTCGGCAACCGCGCTTCCATCACGGCAATGGAGCCACCGGCGCTGCGGCGCTTTGCGCACAGTGTCTCGTTCACCGACGTCGAGACCGATCTCGATCTGTTGATCGACAAGGCGATCACTGCCATTGCCGATGGTGAACCGACCGACGACGAGATCCTCGGGCATTATGTCCAGGTCGCATCTCTGGTCCGGGCAATCAGCTTTCGCGAAGGCAAGCTGCTGGAGCAGGCGGTCGAGCGCCTGTCCAAGGCCAATCCGGATCTCACCGTCTTGACGCATTCGATCAAGTTGCCGTTGGTCAAGACCGCGATCGAGGCAATTGCCGGAAATGCCTGGCACGACCTCGACGGCATCAAACTCGACTGGGAGGCACCGGCCAAAGGCAGCTACACGCCCGACCTGATCATCGTGAACCGTGCACGGCACTCGGCATTCATTCTCGATCTCAAGCGCTCGCTGGCTTCCTACGGCGACACCAGCCGCCTTGAAGAGTTGAAGGCCAAAATGATGGCAGCGGCCATGATCCTGCCGGACTGGCTCTACAAGACCCAAAAGCGCGTCATGGTGGATACGGTCGGCGTGGCAATCGTTGATGGTGCCAGCCGACCAAGCAGTCACGAGACCGGCATCTGGGCTCTTTCTGAGATCGACGACCTGCTCGAGATCGATGGCGTAGCGTTGTGCATGGCGCAGGTGCGTCGTCGGTTCGGCATCCGGGTGCAGCAGCTTCTGGAAACGGAAGCGCGGAAAGCGCTGGGTCTGCCGTCCACGCGTTCAACATCCATCACCGGGCTTGCATCGTCAGCGACGCATCGACCGAGGATAAACCTCAACGCCCTCGGCTACGATCCCGACGACGATCGGTTCCTCGACGAGCCCTTCCTCGATCGCGCCGAGCCTGAGGAAGAACCAGCGGACGCGCTGCCGCCGATCCGCCAGCCGCTGCGCATCCGCGTCGGCTTTGCCCGTCGCTCACTCGATAGCTGATCGAGCTGACCGCGCACTGACGGAGCCCTGATCGGGGCTGCGGCGCACGAGGCTTCCTCGTGACCGCCGGTCACTCTGTCGCCCATCACCCTTCCTATGAACGCCGTCCGCATTCCGGACGCCGCGTGCGGAGCTTTGTCCATGTCTTCCGAGACCTCTACGCCGTCAGCTCGACGGTCCGCTATCCGCTATCATGCCGTTGAGACGAACACAGCAGGCTCGTCACCCTGTCTGCCCCACCTCGATCCCGCCGTACTCGTCGGACTATCGCTCGCTTATGCAAGACAGCGCGCGGCGATCCCCGCAGCTATCACTGTGCCGCTGGCTCAGCTCGCCGATCAGGGTGATGCCACCTGCCGCCTGGTCGTCGACTGGCTCGACGGTCGCTTGGCCTCAGCCTGCGATCTCGATCGCGGCCCCGATCTAGATTCCGATCCGTGTCCCGGTCCCGATCCCAATCTCGATGCGGGTGCCTATAACCCGGTGTTCACGACTGCCTCTTCTTCGCAGGTCGCTCGGCAATACCGGCAGCGTGCGATCGACGGACCACGCGTGAGCATCACGCCGCAGCCACAAAAAGTCCGCGGTCGTTCGCGCTCTCGGTTTGCCAAAACGGCAATTATTGCCGCGACCGAGGAGAACCTGTGATGGACAAGCTGTCTCACCTATCCGTCCGCCGCCTCCGTCATCTCGCCGCCCGCGAAACCCGACGCCACGCCCTGGCGAACGGCCTGCTGGAGTTGAAGATCGCGGAGGTGCGCGGCAATCTCGTGCGCCGCTACACACCGGCATACGATACCAGTCCGCTGACCTTCGACCCGTCCGTTGATCTTGCCTGGTTGGCGCGGACGTTTGGATCCACGCTGCATGCGCCACCAAGACCGCAGACCGGCGAGGCGGGCACGCAGGCAGGTCATCAATCGCTTGGGGCGGCAGGGCGATTGACCGGCCTGGTATCAAGATTGGCGGTGAATCGATCGGCTTCGCCCCTGGGAGCCGTGCCTGGGCATGCCTTTGACCGGCGCGTTTATGCTGTCGGGCTGGTTGGCCTTGCTGCACCTCCGGTCAATATCGTCCACATTGCCGCGTCCCTGCTGCTTGCGCGTGCCGTCTCCTCGTGTGGCATGACCTTGGCCCAAGTGATCGACATCGTGCGGCGACCGGCACCGATTATCACCATGCTGTCGCCGGTGGACGGCGGGGAGGACGCCCTGCTGAAGCTGATCGAGATGACCGGCCTCATTCCTGGGGGTCCCTATGCTGGCGCCACCGGCGACAATTTCTACGACCACGACACGGAGGTTCCTCCCGACATCGAGACACGGCGGCGCTTAGTTCACTTCCTCGGCAAGGGGATCCATCGCGACACCCGGACGATGAAGCTTCGTTTGGAGACGGCGCTCGGCAGTGACTATCCGATCGTTGCCATCGCAAAACAGCTCAACGATATCCCCGATCAGATCCGGGCTGCAGCCGATCTCCATCTCGACACCGACACCGTTGATCTCGCCTTGGTGACCGATCTGCTGCAGGCGGTCTATAGCGATATCGATCCAGGTGACCGGCGTCTCCAAGGATTCGATCCGAAGCTGTTGACGCTGAACGATCTCGTTCTTGCCCTTCGGCCGGGTCGCCCCCTGGACCAGGCTTTGATCGTGCTTGGACAGCTTGCCGCCCGCAACGCCGAAGATGGCGAAGACGACGGTGCACAGAAATCCACGGCCAGCCCTACGGCAAGACAGTCGGCCGTTGGTGAGACAAAGAATGCCGACAACTCCTCCGCGTGGAAGAAGAAGGAAAAACCTTCGGGAGCCGAGATCATCAAGCCGGAGCCATTGCCGGATGAGAGTTCCGGGCATGCCAAGCCACCGGTTACGGTCGAGACACTGTCCGGCTACGGTGCTGCGCAACGCTGGGCGCTCGATCTCAAACTCGACCTTGGCGATTACTGCACCGGCGACCTGGAGTGGTCGCAGATGAGCACCAAGCTTTTGCTGTCAGGTCCGCCGGGCACCGGCAAGACGAGCTTTGCGCGGGCGCTGTGCAACACATTGCAGACGCCGCTGGTGGTAACGTCGGTGTCGACCTGGCTGCAGGGCGGCCATCTCAACGACGTCATCGATAAGATGTCCCGGACATTCGCAGAAGCGCGCAGCCAAGCCCCCAGCATCCTGTTCATCGACGAGATCGATGGTATCGGCAAGCGCGTCGATCCCGACCGAGAATACAGCGAATATTGGAATACGATCGTCAACAAGCTGCTCGAACTGCTGGATGGTGCGGTCAAGAGTGAGGGCGTTATCGTCATCGGCGCTACAAACCGGCCCGAACACATCGACGGCGCTATTAAGCGCTCAGGGCGGCTGGAGACCCATATCGAGATCCCCAAGCCCGACATTCTTGCGCTTGCAGGCATCATTGCGCACCACCTCGGCAAGGACATCGATGTTCTGATGGAAGGCGCTGCGCCATCTGAGCGACAGCGACTCGACAAGGTTGTCGGCGAGGCGTTTGCGGCAGAGACCTTTGTGGGGGCCGTCGAGGCTGTGCAAGGAGGTCAGCTATGAACCATTCACATCCCAGCGCGTCCTTACCCGCTTCGGTGTCAACAGCACTGGCAGCCGCGACTGTTCATTCTGGAGCGGCGCCAGCGTCGGTGGCATTAAAGTGCCCTGGAGCGGACGGTCTCTCCGCCGACGCGGCGCCTCTTCTTCGCCAGCTCGCGACACGTGCGATGGGCATGACCGGCGCCGACATCGAACGCGTCGTCCGGCAGGCACGGTTGACCGCGCGTCGGGAAAAGCGACCGCTGCGCTACGATGATCTCGAGGCAGGCATCCGCGATCATCGGCCAATGCTGGCTCATGACGTCCGATGGCGCTTTGCGATCCACGAGGCCGGACACGCTGTTGTCCATCACGCGCTTGGGCTCGGCGGAGTGAAGGGGCTGACCATCGATGCCAAGGATGGCGGATACAACATGCTGAGTTACGGCGGCAGGTCTGATACGCTTACCTGGCACGAGAACATGCTGGCGATGATCATGGCTGGTCGTGCCGCGGAGCTGCTGCTGTTGACGTCGGCATCGACCGGGTCGGCAGGTGCCGACAACTCCGACCTTGCCAGAGCGACCAGGTTCGCACTAGCGATGGAAACCACCCTTGGCCTGGGTGTCGTTCGTCCACTGCTGTACCTGCCGCACAAGTCGCCTGCAGATGCACTCACCAGTGATCGAGACTTGGCCGACCGCGTCCATCTCCGCATCGAGACGGGGCTTGAGCTGGCAACGGAAGTGCTCAAGCTCAATCGGCCGCCGCTGGATGCCTTGGTGCGTGCTTTGTTCGACGCCCAGGCGCTGGATGGACCGGCGGTCATGGCGATCTTGCGGGACGCGTGGGACTAAAGCTTCAAGACGACAGCGGTTGGAACGGGGTTGGGATCAGGGTAGGACCGGTCGCGTTCCGAAATCTGACTAGAAGCGGATTGAGTTGCGGCTAACTCAGCGTAACGTGTTGGCAACCCTAAACACATTGCTATCACTCGATTCGCAGTTCCAGAATTCCGATTCACCACTGTGGACTATCGATTTTTCCAAACGGCGTTTGCGCCGCTGGAAGTCGATCCGAAACCTGGACAGCAGAAAGGGCCAACAAGCGGCCCTTCGGATTTTTTGGGAAGGCCGGTGATCAGCCTTCTTAACCTGGCTGCGTAAAGCCATGACGGTCGGCGCGGTTTCCGTTTCCGGTTCCTCGGAATGATCGTCGAACTCCTCGTCCGCGGATCCGTCTTCTAACTCCTCGATCGCCAACGGCGGTACCTCGGCGACGTACTTGCGGGTTTTTGGTCCTTCACGGAAGGTCGTGACCGGGCCGATGGGTGCCTTGACGGCCAGCTCGACCTCGACCCAGCGCGCCTCGTCTTCATCGATGACACCGGCCTGAGCACGAAGATGTCTCGGCTTCGCGGACGAGCCCCTTGCGGAGATCGATGCCGTTCGCCGGTCCTGCAAGGCCATTGTAAGACGACGACGTTTGCCGGAGCGCTCAGACTTTCCGGCATGACCGCGCCCATGGTCCTCGACGGCGCGATGAACGGCGTCGCATTCCAGGCCTATGTGCAGCAGGTTCTTACTCCAAGCTTGGCACCCGGCGACATCGTAATCATGGATAATCTGCCCGCACATAAGTCGGAAGGCGTGCGTCACGCAATTGAAGGTGCGGGATGACGGTTACTGTACCTTCCGCCCTACAGTCCTGACTTCAACGCAATCGAGAAGGCCTTTGCAAAGATCGAGGGCGTCTTGCGCGCCAAAGCTGAGCGAACGGTCGAGGGCTTATGGAATACGGTCGGCCAGATCGTCACGCTGTTCGAACCACAAGAATGCGCAAACTACTTCAAATCCTGCGGATATGACCCCGAGTAAAATGGACACGCTCTAGAAGGCAACAACAACCTCAATGTCACCAGCCATTTCACCGGACCTGAAAAGAAGCGCTCGGACTTCACCATGCGGTTGCCGACATGGTGTTCAGCACGGTCTTCGACCCGGCAATCCAGGAAGCCGATCATGGTGTCGGAAACGAGCTGGAATGACGGCATCCTGCCCATCACATCCGGCATCAAGGCTTCCGCAAAGGAGTATGGCTCCGTCATGTTCTGGATTACAGGACCTGCTCTAGAGAAGGAAACCGTCATCTGCTTGCAGAGTGTTCTCTTCCAAGATGACATCTTGTTGTGAGGGAACCTTATCGCTGATCCTAAGCGCCATCTCGAGGTCACCTGTCAATATGAGCTTACTCTCGCCGACCACAACAGCCACTTTACATACCTGCTTAACAAATCTCACCTGACGCGCGGTAAACAATGCCGTGCGTCCTTTTATCCGCGCAAAGAATAGCTGAAGAAATCTATTAGTGAATGCGACATCCTCTGTAAGCACCATGTTCGAATCGACGATGTAGATATCGAAATTGGGAATGAGCGACATCAGTAGCATGAATTGAACCTGAAGAGGCCTAGGCCAGGTATAAATTGGGCGGTTCAGCTCCCTGGCTCCCTGGAATTCGGCCGCGAGAAAGTCGAGCGCAACCCCGCGGTCGACACCATAAAGGGTGGCGAAATGCGACGTCGCCTGGGTACCCGTTACCGCAACGGAAAATGGCCCCATATGTCCTATCGGCCAGGAAATCCGCCCGCGATAAACGATCCGCCCTCTTTGGGGCAACAGCCGGCGGCAGAGCAGATCGATCACGGCCACCGCATTCGCGCGTGACTCGCCGATCAGCGCAATGTGCTCGCGCGGAAAGGAAAACGACACTTTTTCAAGGATATTCACCCGCTTGCCGCGCTGAAGTATGTCCAGCGTCACGTTCTGGAGCTCGATATCCGTCATAGCCGGACATTGTCCGGACGTTTTTCATCAACCGCGAGGCACGCGAGTGCAAGCAATCCAAGCCCGAGCAACCAAAACATGACGTAAGTCGTGCTGGCATCAGTTGTATTATATTGTTGGAACCATGAGGAACGAGCGAATTGCACGATGTGCAGCAGCGGATTTAACAGCAGCACCACCTTGATCTGTTCAGGAACCTGCTCTGAGACATAGAATAGTCCAGACATTATCGCAATAACGCGGATGACGAAACCGTTGACGCGGCGATAGCCAGGGTAAAGCAGAAGCAGCGAATTAGCCGTTATGCCGTAGAACATGCCCATCAGCCAGATGATGATTAGGCATGCAAGGAAGCCCGGAAAGTTTGCTGGCCACGTTGCCAGACCCATCCACATGGCAATGCCTATAAGCCACGATCCGACGCCGAAATAGATGATTAGCGCATTTACCGAGCGAGCCGCCATGATGTCAAAACGCTGAACATAGGGGTGCTCGAGCTGAGGCTTAAGCACACCGCCACCCGTCATCGATGCAGATGCGGCGGTTCTGAACGTTAGCCAAAAGCATGCGCCGATCACGCCGAAGGGGAAGGATGGCATGTCGAAAATATTCGTTGGGTGTATAAACAGCGAAACGAAGCAAATGATCATGACATGGATCAGCGGATCCAGAATCAGCCAGATATAGCCGAGGCGATCATGAGATACTTCGTGATTGATTGCTTGCAACCAGAGACTGAGGATGATCCGCAGCCGGTAGGCGAGCCCTGAACAACGCCGGATTTGTTCTCTTTGCGAGAGGCTGAAAACCTTTCCGGCGGGACCGTCGAGATAAGGCTCTTTGACCAGAACGTTGAAGGGGGATGTCGGGTCAACGAGATGCCAGGCATCTTCGGCCTTGTTACGGACCGCGTGCTTCGAGACCACAACGAATTCTTTTTCGACCCTCTGAATAGCGTATTCTACGGCCAGCCTGGCGCCAAAGCCATCGACCTTCGCATTGGCCATCTTCTCTATGACGAGATCACGCAACTCCCTGTATACAAGGCTTCGCTGAAAGACGTCGGAGTCCGCCTGAATCTTCTTTCGCAGGAAGGCCGCGGCCGCGCCAATGGTTGGGTTATCGTCATTCTCGCCCATCTAGCCTCCAGGATAGCCTGTCCCGCGTAAATCATTCACAGCGATTGCTGCTTATAACGATCGACCAGTTCTTGTAGGCCTTCGAGAGCTATAGCATGGCCCGGTAGATGCTCAAGGACGCTAAACCCCATTTCGATGCTCTCTTTGGTAGGCGGCAGGGAGACGAGGGACACAGCGAGCTCCTCCCAAAATTCCCGCGTAACCTTTACCTCGCTGGCGACCGAATGGAGCAAGATCGCCCGGCTCTGCGGGGAGAGCTCGGCTCGCGCGGCTCCAAGGAATGCGGATTGCGCGCCTTCGCCGAACATAGCGTCACCAAGGATCATTCTGGCGAAAGCCATCGTGGCATCGTAGTCTCGCGCCCTGATGGATCGGTTCGTCATTGTCCATATATACTTGGTAACGGCATCCAGAAACTTGATGACCTGAGGGTCGTTATTGCTATATTGCAGGATACTTACAGCGGCCTTATAGGCTTTCCCAGCCTCCTTGTTGCGGAAGGCGTTTTGGGCAAGCCGGAACTGCGCCTTGTAATCGGATGTATCGCTCATTTGATATCCAGGTATAGTGAGCTGGGGCGCATGTCGCTGGACATCGAGCCCGTCGTGCTAGTCAGTGGACAGCTATATAAGGGGTACACAAACAGATGATTATTATAGCTGAAGCTGGGGTGAACCACAATGGGAGCCCCGACATTGCCCTCGAGCTAATCAAGGCCTCGGCGGCGGCCGGCGCTGACATCGTTAAATTTCAGACGTTCCGAACCGATAAGCTTGTGACGGCCCGAGCCAGCCAGGCCAATTACCAGAAGCGTAATCTGGGGCTTAACGAACATCAGAGCCAGGGCGACATGCTGCGCAAGCTGGAGCTCGACTACAAGGTGTTTTTTGATCTCAAAGCGGAATGCGTTAGCCACGGTGTCCGGTTTCTTTCCACCCCCTTTGATATAGGCAGCGCATTGTTTTTGATCGATGAACTCGGCGAAGATCTTTTAAAGGTTGGCTCGGGCGATTTCGACAACCTGCCTTTGCTGATCGCAGTCGCCCGGCGCGGCGCCCACGTCATCCTTTCCACCGGCATGACGACGCTCGGCGAAATCGAGCTTTCTCTTGGTGCGCTGGCCTTCGGCTATCTTGCCAGCGAACTCGAAAAGCCCTCGTCGGAAGCATTTCAGGCGGCCTATGCCACGCCCCAGGCGCAGGCAATGCTTAAGTCGAAGGTTACCGTCCTGCACTGCACGACCGAGTATCCTGCACCGCCAGAAAGCCTGAATCTGAACGCCATTCCAACTATCGGGCGCGCCTTCGGCCTCACTGTAGGCTTCTCGGATCATTCTGAAGGCTCCGAGGCTGCTATCGCTGCGCGCGTCCTTGGAGCGCAGGTCCTTGAAAAGCACATCACGCTCGCTCGTTCCATGCCCGGCCCCGACCACAAGGCTTCAATGGAGCCGGCAGAATTCGCCGCCATGGTTCGCCAGATTAGGAATCTTGATGCTGCGCTCGGAGATGGCATCAAGCGCATGGTCGCCGCCGAAAGCAACAACAAAGCTATCGCGCGCAAATCGCCCGTCGCGGCCGCCCCGATCAAGGCAGGCGAGCTTTTCACCGAAGAGAACCTGACCCTTAAGCGCACTCGCGGCGGCGTCTCGGCGGCGCGTTACTACGACCTGTTGAACCAAGCGAGCAGTCGCGATTTTGGTGTGGACGAGGCCATCTTTTGACATCGAGTACCACAAATCGGCGCAGTGTCGTCATAATTGGCGCAGGCGGCCATGCGCGCGTTCTTCAATCGAGTCTGTCGGCGCTCGGGCTAACGGTTCTTGGCGCGATTGGCCAGGCTACCCTCGCACAAAACCCGTTTGAGGTTTACGAGGACGAGGCCCTGCTTTTCGAAAGGTTCGCAAATGCGGATATAGTCATAGGGGTCGGTGCAGCGCCCGAACGTGGCGATACGAGGCTGGGCGCCCGCAAGCACATTTTTGAGACGTATGCAGCAGAACACCGTGAGCGACTGGTATCGGTCGTTGATCCGGACGCAATCCTGCGCGGTGCTGTCGTAATCGGTTGTGCTGCGCAGGTTCTGGCAGGCGCCGTGATCCAGACCGGCGCGCGGATCGGCGAAAACGCGGTGGCGAACACCGGTTGCCGGATAGATCATGACTGCCGCATCGGAGATCATGCTTTCATCGGACCCGGCGCTGTATTATGCGGCGGTGTCGAGATCGGTGAGTCAACCTTCGTCGGAGCGAATGCTACCATACTGCCGGGCGTGACTGTGGGGGCAAAGGCCTTGATAGCGGCCGGCAGCACAGTTACGCGCGATGTGCCGCCCGGCGGCTTCAATCGACGTTGAAAGGGCGGGATGCGAGAATGACACCGACTGCGCTGAGAATTGCCTTCGTCACGGGTACGCGCGCTGAATTTGGTCTGCTGATGCCGGTGCTGAAAGCGCTTAAGGGCCGGGACGGTGTCGTCACCACGATCTATGCCACCGGCACGCATCCTGTCGCAGCCTATGGGCACACAGTCGATGAGATGATCGACTCAGGCTTCCCGCCAGATCAGATTATCGACATCCTCGTCGGCGGCGACAGCCCCGCTTCCATGGGAAAGACAATCGGGCTGGGTACGATCAGCTTTATCGACGCATTCGGAACGAACAGGCCGGATTGCGTCGTAGTGCTTGGCGACCGCTTTGAACTGATAGCGGTCGCGACCGCCACGATGTCGCTCGGCATACCGCTGGTCCATCTGGAAGGCGGTCACATCACCGAAGGCGCTATCGACGATTCCATCCGCCATGCTGTGACGAAAATTGCTCGGTTGCACATTACCTCCACCGAAGTCTATGCACGCCGTCTGCGCCAGATGGGAGAGGATCCAGCGACCGTGCACGTCGTCGGCGCGACCGGCATCGACAATATCGTCAACGCGCCTCGGCTTGACAGAGCGGCGCTGGAGAAAAGCCTGAATATCAAGCTCTCCGGCTTACCCCTCTTTGTGGTGACACACCATCCCATCACATCACCTAGCCATGTTTCACCGCTTCAAGAAATCGAGGCGCTGCTCAGCGCACTTGGGGAGTTTGACGACGCCAGCATCGTCTTCACCCAGGCCAACGCGGATCCGGGCAATCGTGAGATTAACAAGGCTATAGAGTCTTTCGTCGCAGACAGGTTGGAGCGTCGTCGTCTCGTCTCCTCGCTGGGCTTTGTGCGCTATCTCTCGCTTGCCGAGATGGCTGATGCGGTCATAGGAAATTCGTCCAGCGGCATCATCGAGGTTCCCAGCCTAGGCGTTCCAACAGTCAACATCGGACCGCGCCAAAAAGGTCGGCTGCGGGCGCCGAGCATCATCGACGTCGCTGCCGACAGCGCCTCGATTGCTGAGGGCATACGGCTTTCACTCACGACGGAAATGAAAGCTACCGCAGCGAGGAAGGAAAACCCGCTAGGCGATGGCAATGCTGGAGGCCGAATCGCAGATATCCTATGTGCAGTCGAATTCGGGCAGTTCAAGGCGAAAACCTTTGTTGACTTGCCTTACTGCTGAAGCCTCTCCGACGTATGAGAGGCAAAAAAATTTGTTTTTCGGAAAATGCACCTTGGGGCGTCAAGCCCGAACTAATCGCTAAAAACGGGAGTTAAGCGTCAATGAATTTAGCAGGTAAGAAGATACTCGTCACGGGAGCCGACGGCTTCATCGGCTCTCACCTGACCGAGCATTTAATGAAGGCTGGCTACGATGTTCGCGCATTCGTCTGTTACAACAGCTTTAACTCTTGGGGCTGGATAGACACTTTCGAGCCTGAGTTGCAGAAGTCGCTGGACATTTTCTCCGGCGATATTCGTGACACGAACGGCGTACGAAACGCGATGCGCGATTGTGACGTCGTGCTGCACCTCGCTGCGCTAATTGCAATTCCATTTTCCTATCACTCCCCCGATACCTATATTGAAACAAATATCAAAGGCACACTGAACGTCGTACAGGCCGCACGTGATCTCGGCGTTTCTAAGGTCGTCCACACTTCAACGAGCGAAACATACGGCACCGCGCGCTTCGTTCCGATCACGGAAGAGCACCCGCTTCAAGGACAGTCTCCTTATTCCGCCTCGAAGATCGGCGCGGACATGATTGCGATGTCCTTCCATTCATCGTTCGAAACGCCGGTCGCGACAATCCGTCCATTCAACACCTACGGCCCCCGCCAGTCCGCCCGCGCCGTGATTCCTACCATCATCTCGCAAATCGCATCCGGCGCCACCTCGATCATGCTCGGCGACCTAGCTCCAACTCGCGACTTCAATTATGTTTCCGATACAGTCGCGGGCTTCGTCGCGGTCGCGGAAAGCGACGCGTCCGTAGGACAGGTGATTAATATCGGATCTAACTTCGAGATCTCCATAGGGGAAACGGCGCGTTCCATTGCAGGGCAGATGGGCAAAGAAATCGAGATCCTGCAGGATCCAAAACGGCTGCGCCCTGCCGGTAGCGAGGTAGAGCGGCTGTGGGCAAGCAACGAGAAGGCGCGGCGACTGACCGGCTGGGTTCCGCAATTCGGCGGCCTCGAAGGGTTCGAGAAGGGCCTGACAAAGACTATCGACTGGTTCAGCGACAAGTCCAACTTGGCCCGTTACAAGACCAATGTCTATAACATCTAAGGTATCTGCGATGACACTACGCAACATTCCCCTCGCAGTTCCCAATGTTGGCCTCTTAGAAGAGGCCAACATTGTAGATGCCGTGCGCTCCGGGTGGGTTTCGACGGTCGGACCGGCGGTGGTCGCGTTCGAGAAGCTTTTGGCAAAGGTGTCCGGCGTAAACGCCTGCGCGGCGATCGCGGGAGGAACTATGGCGCTGCACATGGCCCTGCGTGCCATCAATGTCGGCCGCGACGACATCGTGATTATCCCAAGCTACTCGTTCATTGCCACGGCCAATGCCGTTTCGCATGCCGGTGCGCAAGCTTACATGGTCGATGTTTCCCCAGATAGCTGGACCATGGATCCCGAAGCCCTGCGGGCCGCTTTCGAAGTAGATTGCGAACAGCGCGCCGATAAAAGCGGCTTGGTTCTTAAGGCAACAGGGCAGCGCATAGCGGCCGTTATGCCCGTCTATACCAACGGCAATCCTGCGGATATGGATAAGATCATGGCAGTTGCGCGACAGTTCGGTGTCCCGGTGATTGCAGACGCTGCGGCCTCGATCGGCGCGCTGTACAAGGGGCGGCCGCTCGGCGGGGAAGCTGATCTAACGTGCTATTCCTTCAACGGAAACAAGACGATCACCACGGGCGGCGGAGGTGCGGTCGTCGGACAGGACGATAAACTGGTCGCGCGTGTAAAGCACCTGTCGTCGACAGCCCGCGTCGGCACCGGCTACGACCATGACGAGGTCGGCTTCAACTATCGTCTGACCAATCTCCAGGCAGCCTTCGGCCTTGCTCAGATGGAGAGGCTACCGGAATTCCAGAATGCCAAGCAGAAGATTTCGGATTATTACGCGAAGCGGTTCCGCAACGTTGCCGGGATTTCCCTTTTCCCGCAGCCGGCATGGGCAAGCAGGTCGATCTGGTTCACCGGCATCGTGCTTGACGCTGACGGCCCGCTCACCGTAGTTGAGCTGGTAAAAAAACTTAATGAAGGCGGCATAGGCGTGCGGACCTTCTGGAAGCCGCTTCACCGGCAGCGACCGTATATAAACGCCGCCCACGGACCGCTTCCGGTGACGGAGGCGTTGTGGGAACGGGTCCTGCCGCTTCCATGCTCGACGGATCTTTCGAACGACGACATGGAATATGTCGCCGACCAAGTCATTCTTCACCTATCTAAGGCTTGTGGTTAATTGCGGACACTGGCGATCATCCCTGCGCGCGGCGGCTCTGTGCGGCTACCGCGCAAGAACATACTCAACTTCATGGGCAAGCCTCTCATCCAGTGGACGGTCGAGGCCGCACTGGAAAGCGGGGTTATCGATAAGGTCGTCGTTAACACTGACGACCAGGAGATTGCCGACGCCGGCCTGAAGGCTGGAGCTGAAATTCCTTTCCTGAGGCCGCCGCATCTCGCCACAACCGGGGCGACGACCTTCGACGTCGTGAAGCACGCGCTGGAGACGCTAGACGTTGCGCCAGATTACGTCATACTGCTTCAGCCGACCTCCCCTTTGAGAAACGCCAACGATATCCGCGAGGCCTTTTCGCTGGTCGATCGTAGGAACGCACCAGCAGTCGTTTCTGTGTCGAAACACGAGATGCATTGGTCGGTGTTTCGTAACGTCGATGAGCAGGGCGCTTTATATATCCCGACGGAATTGCAGAGCGGGGGTCCCACTCACTGCTTAAACGGCGCAATTTATATTGAGCGGCGGGAGCCTTTCCTTCGAACGCAAAGCTTCACGCCGCCCGGAACGCTGGCGTACGTCATGCCGCAGGAGAGATCCGTAGATATAGATACTGCGATCGACTTTAAGCTGGCGGAGGCTTTGGCTCTGGATATGAAGCATCGTACGGATTGACCGCAAGCCCCATGCTCCGATTGCCATTACCGGCGGTCATTGGTGGACGTGGGGTCTAACCGCCGCGTTGAAGGGCCTCTGCGATCCGGGTCGAAACGCCAGGGCTTAGTGCCACCTCGTTGATCTCTCGGTAGTCGCTTAACGCACCAGAAAGCGCACAGGAACAGGAATCCTGGAAGCGGGCCGCGGCATCCTGCTCTTCAGGATCTACCCACAAACCTGGATAAGGCCCGTTGGAAAAGGCGTCTTCCAGATGCCGCCGCGCCGCGACGAGGATTGCCGGGATTTTCAACGCCTGCGCTAGGATGGCGATATTGCTAGTCGCAGTGATGACGACAGAGGCATGAGTTAACGATTCAGCGCCCGGCTCGACAAGACTTGCGCCACGACCGGGAAGATGGTTGGACACTTCGAAAAGCCAGGCCCGGAAAGCCGCCTGATCCTCACTATGCGGTCCGATCTGGACCTCCGCCTCGGAAGGCAGCATTGAAGCAAGCGCCATTATCTGGCGCATTTCGCGATCAGATGGCTGGGTGGCGATTAGAATTCGTGGAACAGGGAGTACCGAGTGTTTAATCTCCTCGGCGCGCGCTTCGATGAGCATCGATCCGCAGGCGTGAACGCGCGAGCGCGATCCTGCCGACCGCAGTATCGCGGTCTGTCCCGCGTCAAGCACGACGTGGTCATCAGGCTCAAAGACAGGATATCGCCTGAGCCGCGTGATGAGCATGGTCTCGATGGCCACGGTTCGCCCCCCGCCCGCCTGCGCTCCGGAGAGCGCAAACAGGACAGGCAGGCGACCCATGTTGACCGCGATCGTGGCTGTATCTGGACTCCTTCGGGCAACTACCTGGAACAGGCTGGCAATTCTGTTGAGATGCGCAAGCATACCTCCGTCGAAGATGGCGGCAGCCAGCGCGACCGACAGCGATGCAGACCGGTGAAGGCCTGCGCTCCTTAGTCTTCCGTAAAGGGAGGCCACCTTCATCGGGCTCAACTTGGCGATGATTTCTGGATTGCTGTAAGGCGGAACCTTGAGTGTCTCTTGGCCAAGTTTCGTTGAAAGCTCGCCTTTCAGCCGAACGATTGCGCGATTAGCGAAAGGCCGACCTCGCGCGTCGGCCTCTGCGAAGGTCAGAGACGCTAATTCGGGCCACCTCTTTACTGGTTTGGATGATTTCGCAGGGACTGCAGGTGAAGGAGCTCTCAGGGAATAGTCGAGAGCACGGTTTAAAAATCCGCGGAGGCAATAGGCGTTGAACAGTTTGTTAAGAGGAATATAGACACGCGTGATCCCCATCCGCTCAACGAGTTCGCCGATCTCGACATAAGTCCGCAGCCTTGGCGCTATAGCATGCATCATACCGAAAATAGCTTGCTGCTCGTAGTCGGTAGGCGTTAGGCCTGCGGTATTAGCACGCAAATCCACGGCCATGTTCCATGCAAGTTCGTGAACGACCTTGTCTGAATCCAGGGAGAGCATCCGCCGCCTTCCGAGGATGAAACAGGCCTCTGCCGGGTACCCAGCAGAAATGAGTCTGGCAGAACGAGGCGTGTCTGATAGGGCCTGGAATTCGGCGTCGAGCCGGGCGGGGGGGCGGATGAGGGCCCCGCCCAAAAGCTCCGCATCCACGCAAAGACGGGGGCCGCTCTGTGACGAGCGAACCACGACATGAAAAGGGCCGGCGAAGCCAATTCCCCAATTCTTTTCCCGCCTGCTCTGCATCTAAACGCCCCTCTTTGACTTCGCGGATATTCGCTAGTTTCAGAGTTTAGGCAAGCTAGGATGGGCGGCAACAAAAATTTCACCATCGCGGGGGCGATCAGTCTTCAGTGCAAACGTCCACCTTGCTCGAAGGCCAAAGAGAGATGGAGCCGACTTTCGGGACACGCCCGTTCCGGGGCGACTGCTGGCTTCAATCGAATGGTTGCGTGTTTTGCTGTCGCAAAGGTCGGCCGTCAACTATATTGCCTCGAATCGGCTGCGCACGGCCCTGGTCCAAACTATATCTGCATGCGGGCCGGCATATCGACGACATTACGATCAATCTCGTCTAATTTGAAATCGGTTAAAATCGTCTGTAGACGCGGCCGCTGCTTGGTGTCCACTGCCTCTTGCGCACGGCGCAATTCTGGCTCTGTGCCGATGTCGATCCACGATTCCATCAGTGGGAACAGGTTGACCTTGGCGCCGAGTGAAACCAGATGCTGGATGAGTGTCGGCATGTCGATTTTGATGCCGATTTCCAGTTTGTTGAACACGCTGGGCGATAAAACATAAATCGCTGCATTGATGGCGTAGGAGAATGTCGGCTTCTCACGCATTATGAAGCTACCGTATTCGTTCGTTTCGATCACGCCATATGCAAGCGTCACAGGATGCCGCTTTACAGTCACCGTGATGTCCGCTCCAGAGGCGTTATGGTTGTCGATCAGTCGATGGAATTGCAGATCGGTGAAGATGTCGCCGTTGACCACGATAAGAGGTGATTCGATGTCTTTAGTGATCAAAGACAGGCAGCCGCCGGTCCCGAGCGGCTTATCTTCATGGACGTAACGCACAGACACACCGAACGAGCTCCCATCTCCAAAGTGGTCGATCAGAGCATCTTTGCAGTAATGCACGGACATGAAGATGTCACGGATGCCGCTATCGCGAAGATTTTCGAGAAGATGTTGAGCTATTGGCCGGTCGCCTATAGCCAGCATTGGCTTCGGCATGTTCTTGGTCAATTCTCCGAGCCGCCGCCCGAAGCCGCCTGCCATGATCATTCCTTGCGCAGCGACGGGTTCTGCAAAAGACCTACTCTGCAGATAGGTGCCCAATACGCAACCGCCGCTATCCAGCCTAGGGACGAGCTCGACACGCGATGACTTCCTGACGTCTGGAAATTGAAGGTGCAACGGCGAGGCTCCTACGGCCATGATGCTCAGCGCATCGGCGACGATGAACTTCTTTGAGTCATGCTCCCAGATGAACTGCCGCCAAGCGTCGCAACAGATGTCAGCCAGCATGCGGCCGTTCTCATCTGTAATGATAGCGTTCTGAAACGGAGCGGAGAGGAAATAATGAGTGACCGCTTCGCACAGAACACTCTTTAAAAATACACCAATCATCACGTATGTCCCTGTCCGCGCCAAAAAAGGCAGACCAACTGTTATAAACAGTATAACGTTAACTAAAGAAGTGATATGGAGGTCTACGCGTAGAAGCAAGTAGATTTGCAACCCGTCAGATGCAAAACTTGCGAATGCATTCGAGCGGGCCGTATTTTCGGCAGCGACTCATAAATTACAGAAAAGCTCCGACCGTAGAGTGAAACTGACCATCGTTCTATATCGCGAGAGGTTACCTGCACATGAACTTCTGACAAACAGGCGAGAAATCACACCTGACCTGAGCTCCAATTTTCCGGCGGCTTTCGGGGACCAGAGCAGTGGAGGTACAATGTCGTCGCCTCAATAGATATGGCTGCGTTCAGCGCCGCGGCGACGTTCTGCGGTCGATCTAGAAGTTCCCCTTTCTCATTCCGCTTCGAGCTGAACAGCATCGCCCTTTCGATTAATAACCGGCCCAGCGGATGCTGAAAAAAAGCCGCCTTTAGCAGACTTGGATCGAAGCACCTTTGACACCTGCTGCATGCTTTCCGCAACCGGAAGGCTCTTTAGAACCTCAGTGCCTCTTGCGTCCGTCACGGTGATCCCAAAAAAGAGGCGGCACCCGGAAACCGTCTCGTTGATATGCACAACTTTTGCCATATCAACTGCAACCTTAGCGCCGTTTGATGTCGTGAATGTGACCCACATTGTTATAATCCCTCACTGGAAGTTAATGCGTTGCTTCTTATGGCACATTTCCGGAGAAGATGAATACAAATGATATGTTTTAGATAACAGGCAAGGTTACCGCAGAAAGCGCGTCTGAGTGACCGCCGTGATCGCGATGCGCAGCAGCGCCGGGAGGCTGTTGCGAAGCTCTTTGCACAGCAAGTTCCCGGAGCTCATCGTCAAGTGCATCTTTTGCGGCAATCATGATAGCTCGCTCGAATTCGTCGGGCATAACCACAGGCCCGCTCAGGTGTCTCAACCTCGAGGCTGTCGCCGCACGCAAAAAGCTGCTGAAGGCGGTCTGGTCGGCTACCTCGCCCCTGAGGGCCTTTGTGCAGGTGAGGACCGCCTCTTTGTAGGCAGAGTCACGAAAGCCCGGCCACCGCTCGATTAAATATGAGGCAGCATCGCGTGTCGTTGTGATGCGAGCAAAATGGCGGGTCTGTCCGCCCAGCTCGATCGTGACGGTGCTGGTCCAAGTACCGAATGCCATTCCCGCTCTCTAGGTTAACCTGAAGGGCAATATGACGCCGCGCTTGAGCGGAGCTTATCTTGGATAATTGAGACCCGAGGCCATCACTGCTAATCTGCCACTGAGAGAAAAAGGCTTTGCTGTCTCAGACGCTGAATTGAAGGAATTTGGGCTTTGATGATTTTAGAATACTGGTCAACACCTATGACTATACGGCAGCGCTAAAACGACGATAGCTGCTTTCCCCAGGCTAATTTCTGCTTCAGAGCACCCCAAGGTCGATTCGACGTGACCGAAGATCAACGGTTCCGGTGATGCTGTTCAACACTCCACGCCTTTGTCGGTCAACCGATAGGGTTCGTCCGAAGTGCACAGGGCTAAGCTTGCCAGTCCAAGAACGCAGATCGCGTGTTTCGAGGTCAGCCGCCGCGGCAACTGACCCGCGAGCATGCGCAGTGTCTCGATCTCGTCGGGGTCAGGTCGGGCATGAATACCTCTGCAGCTTAAGGTCGATAGGCCAGGCATGCAGTTCTGTCAATCAACATTGGAGTTGCATCATGAGCGACATCGTGAAAGCGGTGTAGCGCGCATTTTCTGTGCGTGGGTATGACCTTGGACCGGCCTCCGCCGACGGCGTTCCAGGGCGCAAGACGACGGGTGCCATCGCCGATTTCCAGCTCGTCGAAAAGCTGCCGATTAAGTATCTCGGCACGATTGGCCCGATCACATCAAAGGCTCTGGGCAATGCGTCTTGTCGTGGCTGACGACGAAGACGTGTCCGCCCCCATCGCGAAACTTGACGCCGACCACGCCCATGAGCGGCTTGGCCTTCGGCACATCAAGGCCGAACTTCAGCCAGTTCAAGGCCCAGTACGGGTTGGCGATCATCGGTTCTTTGAGAAGCGATAACGCGATGCAGGTCTCAAGGAAATCGCCGCACCAGGGCAGCTTCGCCGGATCTCCGAGCGCATGGCCGTCGCTCTTCAGGAAGGCCTTGAGCGACGCATTTTCGCGCGTCTCGTTGAGACCCAACTTCGTTTGAGCAAGCGAATCCACGGCGGCTGCAGTTCTGCTTAGGAGCCCCGATTTTCACGCGCTGGGCGTCAACCAGTCCAATTCGGTCTGCACCGTTAGGATCGCAAAGTCCGAGGTGAAGGGCCTCCGCGTTCCCTCCACCAATCCGATGCCATTGGCGGCGATGCAGCTCACGGCGTTTGCTGGTCCGAGGTCAGGAGCGGAAGCCTGATCACATCTTTGCAGCATGTGGCCGGGGCCTGGCGGGTATTGCCGAATTGCAGCCCTTGCTCATCATGGCGGACTTGGCCTGCACCTGTCCCTTCGAGACGGAAACCTGCGCTTCCTTGTCGCCCCGGAACGTCGAAGACACCGGGACGCCAAGCATGAAGACGCCGACGGCATCGCCGGTTGCGGCGTCGTTTGCCGCTTGGAAACAGCAGCAAGCGACGTCTGCTATTTGAGCATGAAGACATGCGCACTGCTCTGGCAGGTGGTTCAGCCTCGTCGTGCTGCTGGTCTCGACCATCGGCCCGGTGCTGGTGACATTGATTGCAGCCCGGCTCATCGCCGTCCTGAAGGTCGCCGACGAAATGCAGAAACTGGAAATCGAGGCCAGGTTGCGCGACGCGTTGCACCAGTCGGCCGTCAATGGCCTGAAGCTCGCCCTGAGGCGAAGCCGGATCACCGCCGTCGCCTCCAATATCGTCACCCGCGATATGGTCAGCGAGGCCATGACCTAAGTGAAGAGTAAGAACCGGGAAGAGCTGGCGAATCTCGGCGTCGGCACGGATGCCCTGAAAGACATCGTCCAGTCGAAGGCGACCGACCTGCTGGGCCTGGGCGCCAAGGTGAGCCCTTGACGCCGGTCGGTTCAAATGTGGTCTAAATTATCTTAGCGGAACCTGACGATGGTCTTCGGCTAAAAAAACGGGGCATCGAGAGGCAGATGTCTGCATCAGAATGAACCTCTGGAGAACCTTAGAGCTTTGATACGGCTTAAATCAGCACTGACTTCTTGCCAGCCTGTTGGCCGTTGTCCTCGTACCTGATCCGGCCACTCGCATAAGCCATCCTTATCGACATAGCCGATCCATCTGCCGTTGATCATACCCTTGAAGATCAGCAAGACAAGGCGTCCCGGTTGCAGTTTTTCGATTGGATCAAATGCCATGCATGCACTCACGTTCCAGCTGATTGATCCTATTGCTGTACGGCGACTACCTTGCGTCGGTATGGGCAAGCACCTGCTAAACTTAACCTCTGACGATGACGTATGCACGCCGCCGGTGCGTTAGGCTTGATTTTGGAACTCTGCAAGAGTTGGGAGTGGGTCAGCTCGTTGGTATCATTCCAACGTCTTGCCCGTGATGCGCGTTACTGACGTGATAAGGTTCGAGATGCCCGACGACTGGTTCTGCTCGTCATCAAGCTTACACCGAGAGCGTGGCTTTTCCGCGCGGCATGGGCAGCTGTGCCAAGGCTACACCCGGCCTGTCCGGGTGATCCGAGATTTCCTTTTCTGGTCGCACATTCACTCCCGCTTTGTCCCAGTCTGTCCGCCGTCTTCAGGTTGAGGAACGCGGCGAGGGTGCTGGCGAGGTGCTCATCAAGCAGAACCATCGGTTGGCCCCTGAGGTTCACAGCCACAGCAGTGGCCGCATCAATCACCGACCAAGAGCCGTCTTCCTGCTCGACGGCTAAATAATGACGCTCCGCGGCCTGTTTTGACTCCATCATCTCAAACTGGGGTGAGAGTGATAAGTTCTGCGCCACCACCGAAGCAACTACCTGGCCTGCTAAACTACCTTCTTGCGCGCGACGGACGTCACCTACCTGGGACACATCAGACGTCGGGTGGAGACTGCATTCAGTCGGAACGCCAACGTGCCGGCCTTGCCTCCTTCGCATCGTAGTTGCGGCGCTACTATCGAAATGACGCATTGAAAGGACAGTGGCTATAATGCCGAGAACAACCGAAATGCCCAACGGGAACGGCACGTTCGATCCATAGCACAGTAGGCCCGTCGCTCGAAACGGGTGGAGAACCAGGGAAGGACATCGTTGAGCTGCGTTTAAACACGAACACGGGGTTCCAGAGTGTCAACGCCAGTCTGACTCCATTGTCAAACGAGCTGCGCAGCAAGAAAGACGCAATGGCCGGTGATCTGGGCCGCAGCCGGGGTCTGCTTCACCATCCTCGCGACCAGCGGCGCATTTTTCTACAACAGGCTGAGCAAGGCCCGGGATCGCTTGGATGCTACGGTGATGAACAACGCAGTGGCCTGCAGTCAACTCCAGACGAACCGGCCTACCTTGGGCATCAACGAATGCGTGGAACTTGGTGGCCATGCCGCCTCGAGGACCCCCCATGCAAAAAACGACGACAGATGTGGCCGCATTACGTCTAAACAAGCCCACCTTGCCAGCCACCCGTCGAGCCGTCATCTCAGCATTCGCCATGCCAATGATGCAGATCGATGTCCGCACTGCCAAGGTCAAATTCCGACTGCAAAACCAATTCTGTTAAAGTAGTGCTAGGACGCGGACTCATTGGCTGACGCGATCTATATTCAGATAGCTGTAAGCTTGAGTGCGGCCAAAGTAATCGTCCGCGCGTCAGTCGTATCGTGTCGCCAGGCCGCGCAATTGGGGACATGGCCTAGGGCGGCGCAGGAACGTCTCCGGAAGCATCCGTAGGCCCCGCCAATTAAATCTTTCGGGAAAAAATACCTTGCATCGCGATGATTCTGGAGTAGCGACAGCGTTTAATTTAGGTTATTCGCATGATCAATACGTTAAATTTTGAATTACAATTCAGCGACGCCTGGCTTTACCGCTATATTTAATAGTGTTAGAGAGGGCGAGTAAAATCAGCGTAAGACAATTTTATACACTGCGTTGGTATATGGACAGTGGTATCGCCCTGAATGTCGAGTTGGTGGATCGCAAGTCGTCCGTATGCGGAATTTTCCGGCCTCTCAAAGTTTTGAGCGAGAGAAGGAAAAGGTTCTGTCGTAAATGAGAATTCGGCTTGCGACCATGCTTGTTTCGTTAGCGGCCATGCTCGGAGTCGCTGGATGTCAGGTAAATCCCAGCCACGGACCGATGGCGACAAGCATTCTCGCAGATGCGGCATCGTCGGAATCCCACATTCCAAACTATCACCTCGTGGACCTTTCGGAGCGCGTCGGGACCATTCTTGCAAACGCGCCGACTCACAGTCTGCGCGACCGGTTCGGAGTCAAGCCACCCCCTCCTCGCCAGCTGCTAGGCATCGGAGATTCGCTCTCCATCTCGATTTTCGAGAGCGCGCCGGGCGGCCTTTTTTCGCCGCCGGAGCAATCGATTACCTCGGGGTCGCGCCAGGAGGTTCTACCCAATCAGGTTATCGATCAGTCTGGCTACATTAATGTCCCTTATGGTGGGGAGGTCCTCGCCGCTGGCAGCACGCCATCCCAGGTCGCCAAGCGAATCGAGAAAGCGTTAACGGGCCGCGCGATCGAACCAAAGGCGATGGTGACTGCCGTGGAGACCACCGCGAATACCGCGACCGTTCTAGGCGAGGTGGGCAATCCAGGTCGAATCAAGCTAAGCATGGGCGGCGATCGCATATTGACCGTGCTTGCCGAGTCGAGCATGCGCACGTCCGAGACAGAAGCGGTCGTTCGGCTGGTCCGACGCGGTACCGTCCAGACAGTGCCGCTCGTTACGATCGTCAACGTGCCTAGCGAAAATATCTATGTCTACCCCGGCGATATGATCTTTGTCCTTAAGGAGCCGCAAGTCTTTAACACCATGGGCGCCATGGCAAAGCCGGGGCAATATCCTATCGGCTTCTCCAAGCAGACTGTTGCCGGCGCCATTTCGGTTTCGGGCGGGTTGCTTGATTCGACAGCGGATGCTGGTGGCGTCTTCCTTTTCCGCTTCGAGTCGCCAGAAACTGCGCGATTGCTGCTGCCACCAGGCACTGCGCTGAAGCATACCCCTTCCGGCGTCCCGATAGTATACCGTGTGAAATTTTCCGATCCACAGTCGTTTTTCTGGCTTCAACAGATGAAGATCCGCAATAACGACCTGATTTATGCTGCCAACGCACTGACCGCAGAGTTGCAAAAGTTCATCGGCCTCATCTCCAAGACCTATGCGGTGGGTCTGAGAGTTTTATAGGTGCGGGTAGAATTCGGATTTTAGCCTTGCTCCGGACTTATGTCTTCCGCAAAGCAGATGCACAAAGTATGGGTAAGCGTTTGGAAGCCGGCCGCGGGGGATGAGGCTATGGTTTTGTCGGCGGACGGTTAGCGACCTGCACCTATATGGGGATATGAAGTCGTCCCAGTTGGCAAGGCGCGAAGAGGATAAGAAGACATTGCATGGTTGGAATGAGTGGAATACGAGTTTGGCTGATTGGTGCTGGTCCAATGGCCGCGCTGCATGCCGCCGTTTTGGCCCGCATTGGTGTGGATGTGACGGTCGTCGCGACTAGCCCGACACGAGTGGAGCCCCTTGCTGAAAAATATAACATGCGTGTGTATGCAAAAGGGCTCGCGTCGGCCATCGATGAACTGCGCCGACCAGATGCGGCCATTGTCGCGCTTCCGGTCGACAAGCTGGCGGCAGCTGCAACCAGCCTAGCAGCGACCGGCATCAAGCGGATACTACTGGAAAAGCCGGGCTGTTTAACGGCGACAGAAATGGAAGGCGTTGTCGAGGCGGCCGAGCGGAGCGGTTCCCTTGTCGTCATAGCCTATAACCGCCGTTTTTTCGCCTCAGTGATTGAGGCGCGCCGGAGGATCGCGGCGGCAGACAGGATATTATCCGTCAGCTTCGAGTTCTGTGAGGACGCAGACCGAGTGGCCGCGCTCCCAACAGCGTCTCACATCAAAGAGAACTGGGTTCTCGCCAACAGCAGCCACGTGATCGACCTCGCTTTCCACCTGTGCGGAGAGCCGTCAAGATGGAGTCAGGAGACGACAGGCAGTCTTGACTGGCATAGCCGCGGAGCCGACTTCCGTGGCCTTGGGGAAACCGAGCTCGGCGCGAGGTTTTCCTATTTCGCCGACTGGCGCGGACCCGGTCGTTGGGGCATAGAGATCGTTTTGCCGAACGAGCGCCTTATCCTCCGGCCGATGGAAAAGCTCGCTGTCATGCCTAGAGGAAGCTTCGAGGCCCTTCCCGTAGAGATCGACGATACGTTAGACCGAGAATTCAAGGCGGGCCTCTATCTCCAACTGATGGGCTTCTTAGACACCGACATCGATGCGAATTTACCGACGGCGCAACAAAAATTGCTGTCGATTAGGAATGTTTACAATCGTATTGCGAACTACAAGGATGGGGCAGGATAATGGCTAGAATTGCTGTCATTGGCGCAGGTCGAATGGGCTACCGGTTTCTCGATGCGATCCGGGCGTCAGGCAATGAGATTGCGATGATCTTTGACCCACTAGAGACGCCTTTTGCAGTGACAAGCGATCCGGAACTTGCTCGTTTGCACACGCGAAACTTGGACGACGTCGTTTTCGGTAAGGCCGATGTGACGGTTATCTGCACCACAGCCGATGCCCACGTCGATCTCGCCTGCAAGCTCGTCCATGCCGGCAAGAAGCGTATCATTGTGGAGAAGCCGTTGAGCCAGAGCCTCTCGGATGCCGAGGATCTGCAGGCGCTTGCACGCAGAACAGGGGCGCGAATTATCGTCAATCATGGCCGACGCTACTGCGAGAACACCAAGACACTTAAGTCACTAGACAGCAGCCCCGATATGGGCAGTCTTCGTTGCATCGTCATAAAGATCGGAGGTGGATCGTTTGGTTGCACAGGCACCCATTGGATCGACCTATGCAACAACCTCTTTAGGCAGATGCCGGAAAAGGTATTCGCCGTGATGAGCCACAAAACGCCCGACAACAATCGCGGTAGCGAGTTTTTCGATCCGGGCGGCACTGCAATCCTATGCTACGCGGATGGCAAACGCGCGATCATCGATCTCGGAGACGACGTAGGCATCGTAGCTGGCGCAGATTTTATCTTCGAGCGCGGCGTCGTTTCGTGGAAGACGGAAGGTGGCGAGTGGTCCTGTCTCCACCGCCGCTCCGAAGACCGCGAAAAACCACTTACCTTCTACGGACTGCCGCTTGTAGCGGGCGATTTCGACTCCGTGCCGCCAAGCCTTATCGACTACGCGGTTGCCACCATTCGCGACGCCTTGTCTGATGAACCGGCCACCAGCGAAATTGACAATGCTGTTCAGACAATGGAAGTTTACGCCGCCGTTCGATGGTCCGCCTCAGAAGGCAGGCCGGTCACCTTTCCGCTAGAAGCGGAAGCAAAACAGCAAGTATATCGGATTCCATAGGCCGGTTATGGCTGTTACACGAGTAAAGCCGGACAGAAAATCAATTCAACAGTCTGATATTGAGCGTATGAGCGACAAGATTTCAAACTTAGGGGAGGATATAAAAGTTAGTCGCTTGCCGTGGGCGCGCATCTTGTTTCTGTTGCTAACCGTCATCCCAACGTCAGCGATTTTTTTCTATTCGCTGATGACGACGGCGCCGCTCTACAAATCAGAGGCACAATTCACCGTCGTGGATCGCCAACAGAACGCCGGCGCAAATTTTGGCGGGATCATGGCGTCGATCGGAATAGTGAGCGGCGGCGAGCCGAACTCGATGTATTCGCTTAGGCGTTTCATCCAGTCGCCCGATGCACTAAACCAACTGGATAACTCGCTCGGCTTTCGCAAATACTACTCTGCCCCGTATGGCGACTGGCTGACACGCCTCAGCGCGGACGCCAACAGTGACGAGGAGTTCGATTATTACAGTGAGCTGATCACGCTTCATGTCTCTACAACAGAGAGCATTATGACCCTTGAGGTATGGGCTTTCGATCCGGAGATTGCCCAGAAAATCGCGCAGGATCTGATTTCGATGTCGGAGGACTTCGTCAATCGGATGAACAATCGGGCTTTGGAGGATCAGGTCGCCTTTCGCAAGAAGGAACTCCTAAGCGCGCAGGAGCGGCTGCTGAAGGCCCGTATCGCGGTTACGGCCTGGCGGAACGCCAACGGCGCCGTCGACCCTATGGATCAAGTTAAGATGATTCAGGAACTTATCAACGGTACCGAAGGCGAACTCACGAAAGTTCGCGCGGACATTAGCCAGCTCACAGCGGCCGATAACGCAGAGCGTTACCGGCCGCGCATTTCGGTCCTGCAGGAACGGGAAGCGAGTTTGGTACGCCAGATCACAAATACTCGCGAGCGTCTCGCGGGGACTACGGGCGACACCGTCGCCAATCACCTTGCAGACTATGAGAGGCTTCAGGTAGAGACGGACTTTTCGCAGAAGAGCCTTGAAATTTCTATGGCAGCCCTTGAGAATGCCCGCCAAGAAGCTGTTCAGAAACAGAAATATCTCAATTTGATATCTAGTCCCACATTGCCGACTGATCGGATATTCCCTCTTCCCGGTTTCCATACACTGCTCGTCTTCGTCACTTCGTTGCTGCTTTTTGGGATCGCCATGCTGCTGCATTCAATTATCCGCGATTACAGGAGTGTCTAATCGATGAGATGTGGCGCCTCCGCCAAGATGTCCCGTTTATGGGACTCTTTTCGACGTGCCAGCATGCTGGTCGGATCGGTTCTCGTGGCGCTGTTTGCCACAATAGGGGCATCGGAAAGCGCTCAGCGCTGCAGGTCGAAACAGCCCACTTATCCCGTGCGTATGCTCCATGGCCTCGAGACTCAACGTTTCGATGACAATACGCTCGTTATCTATCCCGGCTCGGCCGTCGACAATACCGGATGCGCAATCCTTAACGTTTATCGTTCGATTAAGGTCGACATTGATAGGACCGGGATCGGTGGACGCGACAATGTCGTCACGCCCAATGACGTGAGAGCGGGTAAGGACGCCTTGCAAACGAACGGATTCGGCGGGTTTAACGCCAGTTATGCGAACGGAACGTTTGCCGGGAAGCCGCTCGGCGGATGGTACTATATAGTACTTGCCAAGGAGAGGGGAGAAGGGGCATCCGTGGAGGCCATTCTCACGAGACAACAAAGCTCACAACGCACCGACGGTGCCGGTTCGGCGGGCGTTCCGGAAAATTTTCCCTACCGTCGCACGCTGCCGATATCCTTTTATTACGATCCGCAAAGTGGTTTTCGGCCGATGTATTGCTATGGCTGGCCGAAATCCGTGTGCAACTGGACCCGGATTAAGCCGAGCGAGCGATACCTGATCGCCCGGAGTGAGTCGGCGACGACACCACAGACGATTGACGCGAGCAAATGGGTGCCTGGTTACGGTCGCATCCTACGCCTGGAAATCGTGCTTCATGCCGCCGATCAGGGCGGCGGAGCCTATGTGAGCACTTTGGTAGGTACTGGAGGAGAATTTAAGGCCGGCTACGTCAACCGGGCTGGTGATCGATCAGTCCTTCAGTTGGAGCTCGCCACGACCAGCAAGCAGACATTTGTTATACGCACTGACCCAGGAGTAATCGCGGAAATTTTCGCCGTTGGTTTCTCGATCGAACAGCCGAGCTAAGTTCATGAAAAAATTTATGCACCTCTTCCTTCGTCCGCGCTTACTGTGGCTTTCTCTCGCCTATGTTTCCGGTGTTAAGAAATCGCGCCTCTTCACAGTTAAGCCGAGGCCGAACGCGCCTTACCGGGCCATTGTCATCGGGTTGGATGAAGACTACTGGGCTCATTTCGACGCGGCATATCCGGAATTTGAGAAACTTTTCGCACGTGAAGATGTGCTGCTCTCTGAACTTCGTCTAGCGTTCACGTATGGCGACACAGCCGCAATTGTGTTCCACAGGACAAACAGGCGCAAGCTTGCTGCCTCGGTCGATGGCACAAATACCGTTGTTTTCGAGGGCACTGCAGCGCCTGTTCCGGTCCTGGCGAAAAACGGTGAGTATGCCTACGGATTTGCCCTGGACAGTGCCGGCAAGTGGCTTGCACCCAGACGGCCTACAGAGTTTTCCATCATTTTGGAGAACTTCAATTTCGAGGGACGCCAGGCTTTCTTGGATGAAGCAAGCCTGATCGTCAAAGCATTGAAGATAGAGCCTCCGGCCTCTGAAAAATGCCTAGTTATCACCCATAACAATGATGCGGAGGAGGTCCGGCAGCAAATCAACTCGGAGTTGCTCGAAGTCGCAAAGGCGACAGTTGCCGATGTTCCGCATTCTCTTTTCAGCTCCTCCGACGATGAATGGTGGAAGCCGGAAGTGCAGGGGGCCTTTATCGAGCTAATTCAAAACTGCACAACTGTCGTGACCCATAGCTCTCCGCTTGGAATGATCGCCTTGTTGGCGGGTCGCACAGTAAAAGTGACAGGTAGGCCAGTTTGGGCCGGGTTCGGGCTGGAGGGAGAAAATTCCAGCGTCTATCGCCGACGAAGCCTGACGATGACCGAATTTGCAGCGTTACTTATGTTCGTTTTATCGCGTTACGTAGACGATAGCGGCAATGTTGTTGACCCACTAGACGGGTGGGAACTTCCAATGGCGGCAAAGCCTTCAAAAGGAATTAGTTTGCCCAGTGGTTAAGGAAATTTCCATCCGCGAAGCAAGGAGGTCGGATTTCTTTGCAGAGAAGAGCAATCCCGAAAATCTAACGCTAAAGGTTATTTTTGACCACGTCAAAGTTCCGGGCAACCGGCGCGAAGAGTTAGCCGACGTCATTGATATCCACTTGTGGCAGCGTCAGAATATTCTAATTCTGGTGGAGGCGGATCAGGAATCCGCCGGTCAGATATTCCGGCACTGGCCGGTATCGGGTAACGCCGATGAAAGTGAATTGCTGGAAGCGCAGCCCGCAGTGCACGGCGCCTTAGATGCGGCTGACGACGCTCCGTTTTCTTTGACACTGCACGGGGCCGCAGAGCCTCATAGGTTTCGACCCAGCTTCTGGGATGTTTTCGGCAGTTGGCGAAGCCCGACGGATAGGTCCATCGCTTTCTGGCTGGACCATCAAGATCACAAGAACAAGAGATCGGAGCGAAAACGCGACGCGGTCGAAGCGCTGATCGCGGTCTGCATGCCTGCGGCTCTCGGTTCCACGGAGACAAAGAAGCAAATCTCCGACAATGAAGACGAGATCCTTAACGATCCTAAAATCCCCGAAGATGCGCGTCCCTGGCGTCTGCTATCGGCGATTAGGGGCGTAATCCAATTTACCCGATGCAGAAAGGAAAGTGCGGCTTCCAATCCCAACCGGTTCCGGCCGGCCTTTGCCGATTTCTTCGCGCCCCGACGGGACCCCGCTGACCAGTCTATTGCTTTCTGGCTCGAGCATTGCGGCTACCATCGCAGACATGCCGACCGTGCCTACCCTGCCGTCGACGCTATGATTAAGACGCGCATTTCGTTGGTCCGCAGCGCCTCAAGAACGGTTGATCATCCTGTGGGCGACGTTCCTGCGGGTGTGGCCGACAGGGATGAAGAGTTCACGCATCAATTCTTTCCCCACGTAGGGCAGGCTTTCCCTGATACTACCCATCCCGCCTTGGCTCGAGATCAGTCCGCAGACCTTGAGTTCAGAATGTTTCGACCCAGCTTCTGGGATGTTTTCGGCAGTTGGCGAAGCCCGACGGATAGGTCCATCGCTTTCTGGCTGGACCATCAAGATCACAAGAACAAGAGATCGGAGCGAAAACGCGACGCGGTCGAAGCGCTGATCGCGGTCTGCATGCCTGCGGCTCTCGGTTCCACGGAGACAAAGAAGCAAATCTCCGACAATGAAGACGAGATCCTTAACGATCCTAAAATCCCCGAAGATGCGCGTCCCTGGCGTCTGCTATCGGCGATTAGGGGCGTAATCCAATTTACCCGATGCAGAAAGGAAAGTGCGGCTTCCAATCCCAACCGGTTCCGGCCGGCCTTTGCCGATTTCTTCGCGCCCCGACGGGACCCCGCTGACCAGTCTATTGCTTTCTGGCTCGAGCATTGCGGCTACCATCGCAGACATGCCGACCGTGCCTACCCTGCCGTCGACGCTATGATTAAGACGCGCATTTCGTTGGTCCGCAGCGCCTCAAGAACGGTTGATCATCCTGTGGGCGACGTTCCTGCGGGTGTGGCCGACAGGGATGAAGAGTTCACGCATCAATTCTTTCCCCACGTAGGGCAGGCTTTCCCTGATACTACCCATCCCGCCTTGGCTCGAGATCAGTCCGCAGACCTTGAGTTCAGAATGTTTCGACCCAGCTTCTGGGATGTTTTCGGCAGTTGGCGAAGCCCGACGGATAGGTCCATCGCTTTCTGGCTGGACCATCAAGATCACAAGAACAAGAGATCGGAGCGAAAACGCGACGCGGTCGAAGCGCTGATCGCGGTCTGCATGCCTGCGGCTCTCGGTTCCACGGAGACAAAGAAGCAAATCTCCGACAATGAAGACGAGATCCTTAACGATCCTAAAATCCCCGAAGATGCGCGTCCCTGGCGTCTGCTATCGGCGATTAGGGGCGTAATCCAATTTACCCGATGCAGAAAGGAAAGTGCGGCTTCCAATCCCAACCGGTTCCGGCCGGCCTTTGCCGATTTCTTCGCGCCCCGACGGGACCCCGCTGACCAGTCTATTGCTTTCTGGCTCGAGCATTGCGGCTACCATCGCAGACATGCCGACCGTGCCTACCCTGCCGTCGACGCTATGATTAAGACGCGCATTTCGTTGGTCCGCAGCGCCTCAAGAACGGTTGATCATCCTGTGGGCGACGTTCCTGCGGGTGTGGCCGACAGGGATGAAGAGTTCACGCATCAATTCTTTCCCCACGTAGGGCAGGCTTTCCCTAATACTACCCATCCCGCCTTGGCTCGAGATCAGTCCGCAGACCTTGAGTTCAGAATGTTTCGACCCAGCTTCCGGGATGTTTTCGGCAGTTGGCGAAGCCCGACGGATAGGTCCATCGCTTTCTGGCTGGACCATCAAGAGCACAAGAACAAGAGATCGGAGCGAAAACGCGACGCGGTCGAAGCGCTGATCAGAACGCAAATCTCTGCAGTCCGTGCTACCGAGTACTTCCTAGCAAAAGGGACCGCCCCAGGCAAAACCGACGAAAGCCGGACCAGTCCATTCCCTTTCCTGCGCCTTCGGTCGGCAGCTTACCTCGATACCGGCACCCAACCTTGGACCAAGGGCGACAACTCATGCAAATCGCGACTGACCAATTGGAAAGGGCTTTATGCCAGGGCGCTCGCCGGACGAAAGCGTTTCAGAATCCGGAGGATGCGACTAGGGGACTTCGGACGGGGGGAAACGTCCGGTTCGATATGGTTCTTGCAGAGGCTGCTGGACCATATGTTGCAGGAGCCAACGGCGGCGCTGTCCCCCTGGGGCAGGTATTTCGAGGGGCATAAAATTGGCCAACTGAGCATCTTAGAGGCAAAGGCGCGGGCAACGCGTGCGCCCGAGCATGCGGCCTTGATCGTCTTGGGCCTAACCTACGATGCGTTGTTGACCGGCGATTTACGGATGCTTTCCAGAGCGTTACCAATATTAGCAGGTCTGGCTCTCCATGCTGATTTCGTGGCTGCGCTTAACCTTGCAAGAAAGAATAGATCGCGTCAATACATTGAACTGATGGCTCTGGACGTGTTTGTTAAGGCGCTTACTGTCCAGGACTACGACGTCGATCTTGGAGCATATTCCGATGTAACCGTACATGGCCTGCCGTTGCTGTCGCTTGTGACGTATAGGCCGCGGGGGTGGGCACCCATTCCGGCCACGAGGCGGCTAGTTGCCGAGGGAAAAGTACCTCTGTCGATCCTCAGCCAAGGCAGTGCCAAGGACGATCTGGAAATCATAACGATTGGCCCAACGCTGATCACCGGCGACAACTCTGAGGCGTTCGATCACTGCTCGGCGTCAGGCCGCATCGGTTGCGTCGTTGACGCAAAGGCGCTGAGGATAGCCCAATACAGTGCGGATGAGGAGGCATTTAGCAAGCAAACGGCTAATGTTGCCAGCGCCCTCATCGCAGGCATCAAGGACCTCCTCGGTTCAAGCGAAGCGCGGACGTGGGTAAAGGCTCTGGAACTGCCTGTCGACGACCTTGTCTTCAAAGCTGCCTCCGAATTCTGGGGCGTAGTCTGCCACATTCGCAATAGCCCTGAAGATGGGCTCACGATCGTGACTGCGAGAAACAATCTACAGGCCGCGTTCTTCACGGCTCTTAAAGCGGGCGCTCATCCCAAGGCCGTGAGAATAGCTTCGCTCAATGGAGGCTTCAAGCCATCAGCGAACGACAGGGAATTGATCCGTCAGATCGCCGATATATTCTTTCACGACCCAGAGCCTATGGATCATGCATCCGCGCGCCTCGCCGTCTTCAAGGCTTTGGACAAGGGACTGGAAATAGCATTGCCGGCCGTCGCTGCCGGATCTGCGATGATTACAGGTCGCTTGCTCGACCGAAACTACAGTACCGACATCAAAGAGCTTGGCCGGGAGCTCCGCAAGAGTAATCGTGTGTTCTTCCTTCCAACGGTACGGCAACCGCTCTCGGACCAGATATCCAGCATCGTAGACTTCACGGTCGCCGACTGGCATGACGACATCATCAAGCAACCTGCTGACAGCCAATTTAATCCCATGGACAAGCTCCGGCCGCAACGGTGGCCTGCAATGCTGCCCTATCTCGTCGAGTTCGCGGTCCGCAACAATCTTCTGGATCTTGCCGGAATGGCGTTGCTTGTCGCGGCTGGGAAGAGGCTCGACGACTTCTTTCGTTCTAACATCTACAACTACATGCAAGCCGGGGCCGAAGCCGCGACAAGCGTGAGCACCATTGCGCCCGCCTTCGTTGTACTTCTCCCCGGCCGGGATTTTATTTCTCAAGTTGCCTGCTTGGTCGGCCGAGAGAAGGGTGTCCCGAGTTTCGATGTACAGACCGTTTTTGTTGGTCCCCGCTCGCGCTACAAGCCCACCATGGCGGACATACAGTTCACGATCGAAACGCAATCACAGGAACTCTTCACTAGCTATTTCGGTCTGCCTATCGAAAAGATAATGCTCTCCGGTTGTTCCAAAGTCGGCGTGGTGCAGGATGCGGCACGCCAGCTGGATCGAGGGCAAGTTCGACGCTCTGCACGAATGGAAGACAAGTTCTTGCTGGTGTTTGCCGGGTCGCCCTTCCTTGAGGAGGATCAAGCCATCATCTCGACCATAGCCGATCTGGCGGCCACCCTATCAGAGGTCCATCTCGGGATTCGACTGCATCCTACGGCCGACAAGAATTTTCCGGAGTTCTGCTCCGAGCTGAGCAAGGCTAATTCGTCAGTGTCGGTCTTGAACTCTCTCGACCTACCCGAGACGCTCACTGTAGCAGATATCTTAATCACGCGCTTTTCAAACGTTGGTCTCGAGGCGGCCCTCGCAGGGCGCGATGTCATTGCCTGCAATTTCAACAGCGCCGCGCCGCCTATTAGCTTGGATCACATGGGGGTCGCAACCATAGCCAGATCGCCGGAAGAGTTGTGCAGCTGTATCGAAGATTTCCGCATACGAGGAACGCGATGGAATGCACTGCAAGAAAGCAGGAGAACTTACCTGGGAAAAAACGCTCATTTTTTCGCAGGCGCACCGGCCGCTAATATGAGCAGGCTGATCGCCGATCACTTGCGATCTTTTCGACGCTGAAGCAATATTTTTCAGCATGTGGACCCGACTGACCGATCTTCTCGCGGAGGAAGGCACGATCCTAAACACGTCCCGTCACGGTCGGAAAGTTTACGTTGCAGCAAAACTCTTGGCTTAATTCCACTTCTATGTGGGGATTGACCAAGTGGCTGGAATTTAGGGCGTTTTGTTGCCGCCGTTGCAGCGTGGGGATAGAATGTCGATCGTCTTCACATCCTGCCGGGTCAACTTCGATGGACGATATCCGATTCGACGAGATTTTCACGAGCCACTCGTTGATGCCTCGATCATGCAGTCCGTCGAATTGGTCGGCCGTCCAATTCCGGCTTCGCAATGCAGTTGTCGAAGCGCTGACCGCCGTCCGCTCGCAGGTTCTCGCCGAGCGGCGCATCTTGCCCCAACCGAATGAGAAAGCCGGAAGTCTGGCTTACTGTATAGTTAACGGACTCCTCCGGTGGAAAAGTCACGGCCGCTACTTTCGCTTATGCCACCTTCAGATGTTGCAACGGACGACGTTGCCTGCTCACTGACCGGCGAAGGCGTCGAAAGGTCGTCCAGAATTTCCTGCTTTACCTACTTCGGGTTTTCCTATCGTGGACCATATGAGATTAGTACTAATCCGGCCGCACAGATGGTCGACCTGCTTTTCACGCGACATCGTCTCCCGGAGGAGTGGGCCGATGCGGTGTTCAGGGAGCTTGTCACGCGGCCGGCGTCGGAATTCGAGTTTCGGCATTCCTTATTCGACTGCGATTTCGAATGACGGCTCCAACGGTGGAATACCGCGTCTTCGGTAACGTAGCTGTCACCGAGAGAAATAGTAACGGCGGCGCCACTGAACCGCTCGAAGCTGACATCGCGATCGTTACGCTTAGCTGGGAAACACGGTTCGCGGCTTTAGGTGATCATCTGGATCTGAAGGTGAAAAAATTGTCGTTCTCGACTTTGCCTTCAAAGATGCTGACCTGAGACCCAATCTCCCTCCAGTTTTCGGGAGAGTCTTGGATTTTTAATCTGGCCTCATGCGGCCTGTTTTTCCATGGCCATTTTCATTGCGAATTCGCTGGGGGTGATATTGCCCAGCGACGAGTGCGGTCTGTTTCTGTTGTAATCCTCCTTCCATGCAGTGATTGCGGCGCGGGCCTGAGCGAGCGACGAGAACAGCGTCTCGTTCAGGCACTCGTCGCGGAAGCTGCCGTTGAAGCTTTCGACGAAGCCGTTTTGCATCGGCTTGCCGGGGGCGATGTAATGCCATTCGACCTTGCTCTCCTGGCACCATTTGAGGATGGCCATGCTGGTCATCTCCGTCCCGTTGTCCGAGACAATCGTCCTCGGTTTTCCGCGTCTGGCGATGAGACTATCCAGTTCACGGGCAAGCCTTGCGCCTGACAGGGATGTATCGGCGACCAGGCATAGGCATTCGCGGGTGAAGTCGTCAACGACGGCCAGGACCCGAAAGCGGCGACCGTCGGTGAAGGCATCGCTGACGAAGTCCAGGCTCCAGCGCTCATTGGGACGCGAGGGCAGAGCCAGAGGACGCCTTGTCCCCAAGGCTCGCTTCCGGCCGCCGCGCTTGCGCACCGTCAGCTTCTCCTCCCGATAAAGACGCCGAAGCTTCTTCAGGTTCATGACGATCCCCTGCCGGTCGAGCATGACGTGGATACGGCGATAACCGAAGCGGCGTCGTTCAGATGCCACCTTCTTCATCGCCTCACGAATGGCCGCATCGTCAGGCCGCACGCTGCGATATCGCATGCTCGACCGATCCACCGACAGAACCTCGCACGCCCGACGCTGGCTCACCCCATGCTGCGCACAGACATGAGCCACCGCATCCCGCTTCACATCGGGCGTCACCATTTTTTTGCAGCGACATCCTTCAGGATCGCATTGTCCAGCATGGCTTCGGCGAGCAGTTTCTTCAGCTTGGCATTCTCGTCCTCAAGCGCCTTCAGCTTGCGCGCATCGGACACGTCCATGCCGCCATACTTCGCCTTGTATTTGTAGAAGGTTGCGTCCGAGATGCCGTGCTTGCGGCAGACGTCCGCCGTCTTCGCGCCCGCCTCCTGCTCCTTCAATATCCCGATGATCTGTTCTTCCGTGAACCGTGAACGCTTCATTCGTCCGTCTCCTTGATGTGACGGACTCTACCAAAATCTGGAGGAAGGTCAGGGGCTCAGGACAGACTTTGTCGAGGAACTGGGTGGCTCGCGTGTCGCCTATTGCACCCTTGGCGACCGGGAGATCGCGGCGACCCTGCCACCTGGAGACCAGCAACTGGAAGGCCGGTCCGTCTGGCTGACCCTGCCGCCAGAGGCACTGCACCTCTACGACCGGATCACAGGACAACGCGTCGACGTGCCGGTCCATGCCGCCAGGAGCAGCATCCCGAGCGCTTTCGAGCTGTCCATGTGATGTGATGCATGGAGGCAGCTTAATGTCGCCCGCTTGGTCCTGCGATCGGTTGCCACTCGACAGGAGGTGAAGGCGTCAGAGATCCCGAATCGTTGGATCACCGCCGGCCAAGCCGTGCAAAATCCCGGCAAGTATCGCGTTCGCAAGCGGGTTGTCGACCCACCAGCGAACGCACAAGCGCGGCTATTTGCAGAGATAGGCGCGTGACATTTAGAGCGTAGGGAGCGTTCCAACAACTCTGAGGGATAGACCCTCGTAGGGCTCGAGATTGATAGTCAAGGCGCCATCTTCTGTAAGGTCGCCTTCGATCGACTCCGCAATCATGTCGACGACAGGTCCTGGCCTGACGTTCTGCAAGATCACGACTTCGGAGATCGCCGAGGAGCTGAAATTCAGGGCGGTCACCTGCGTGCCTCGTAGATCCGGAAGTTCGTGGACCATGATGAGCAAACCTGGGGCGGTGGTATCAGGTATCGAGACTTGTCGACTGGCCGCGATCCCATGAGCTTCCCGAACGGCCAGCAGGCGTTTGAGCTGCGAGGCAAACGAGTCCGGCTGCGCGAGCTGCTCGCTAATCGGGCCGTATAGGGCGCGGGCACGCGGCATGCCGTCGGCGGAAAACTCCTCGCCAGAGTTCTGACCCGTCAGATCATAGGCGCCGCGTTCGATCCAGCGGGTGTCGCCGTCGGCCATCAGGTGCTGCACCTGAGCCGGCGTTAATGGCAAAGCGCCGACCAGATCCCATCCGGAAAGCGCGAATACGCCCGGCTGAAAAGCGTTGTACATCACCAGCAGAAGGTGAATTTTCTGAATCAGCTTCGTCGTCTCGTCATCGATGCTTTCCAGGTCGGCAATGTCGAGGGCTGCGGCAATGACGCTCGCTGTCGTGCAGGCGATTCCGTTCGTGACAAAGGGAAGGTTATAGGGGGCGTTAGGTCCCGAAAGGCGCTCGCGTATTACGTCGCGAATATGCATGCGCAGCGTACGCCCCTGCCAAGTCTGGCCGGCAAAGGTGTAAATATCGTCTGCATGCAATGTCCAGAAATGCACGAGTTCCGTCGTCAGTTCATCGTGATTCTGAAGCGCATGAATAAGCGACGCAGGATCGATGCCAAATTCATGGACCATCCGCAGCATCATGCGCAAGAACTCGGTATTGCCTGTCAACAGCGCGTGATGATAGGCCGGGCGCGTGATAAAATCGTAGGACAGATCCGCTCCACCCTTCGACATCGCGGCAATATCATCGATCGTCAGGTTAAGCTCCTGAAACGAAAACCCGCCGGCCTTGCGGATCATGCCAGCGAGCAGTGCGTTGCCCGTCACGGAAAGCGGATGGCTTTCCGACCATGCCGGCCCCTCCACTCGGCGCTCGACGCCGAGAAATCCATTCGCGTCCAACCGCAGGCCACGGGCGCCCATCTGGTCGATCGAATGCAACGCATCGCCGATGATCATCTGTTGCGCGGCAAATGATGGATCCAGCCAGTTCAGGCTCGGCTGCCCCTCCTTGAAGTAGTGCAGGTAAACCCAGCGGCGCTCCTTGCCGTCGACGCCGGTAATAGGGCCGGTCGCACTCCAGTCCGTCTCTTTGACGCCGGGCTCGAAGAAAATGACCCGCTGGAGCTGGCCGACAATCAAGCCACGATCCCTCAGGTAGTCAACGGTATCGGCAGGCAGGTTGACCGCCTCCCGGCCCTCAGGCACGTCCGGAAGACGCTGCCATTCTTCCTCTGGAATTTCGACCATGTGATAGAGACCAGGGTAGGTCGAATGATTCATTTCGGCGAGCCGAAAATCCGGACCCTTGCCCGTGTGTGAAGGAATGACATCGTCAATGACAATGGCGTTGTGTGCCGCCGCCATGCGGCTGATGGCAACGAATTCCTCGTTCGTGCCGAAAGTCGGATCGATGTCGAAGCTTATTCTGTCGAAATTGCCGTCGATCGTCGGGCTGTAGACGCCGTCTTTCATACTGCCGGCACGTTTCATCGGTCCCGTGTGAATACCGCGTACGCCGATCGCCGAAAGGGCTGACCACAGATGTGCGTCGCCAAGGGTCTTGAGAACGGATTCGCCGGGCAACGGGATTACCGAAGGGGGATAGGCCGTCATCCATACCGATGCGATCGATGAAGCGACACGAGGCCGCGCCTCTGCATAGGGCCGCTGCCATAGGCGCGACTGCCCTCCGTATGCCTCGGCAAATGTACGTGCTTGTTGCAACATCGACAAAGCGACGAGCTCTTCGATTGATTCATTGCTTGGTAGCGTCATTAATGCCTCGAAGCCGGAGCGGGAGTACAGGGATTATTGCAGGCCGGTTCAGGTAGCAAGCCTCCCGAAAAGAGCCTGCCTATTGGAAACTGCATCCTCACTTACCCCGGAGTTGTCGGTTCTACCAACAGACTTCTTGCTTTCCTCACACCCAAAGCGTCCGAACACCGATAGCGCGACATCCTTAAATCCAGGTTTCGCGGTGCCCAGTAAAGAGCGGAGCTGCCGGCACACCCACTCGGCAAACCGCGTAAGTACCGAGTCGATGGTTCCTATCGGTTCAAGGAAACCGAACATCCTCGATCAATTTGGCCAATTCGATTATTTGCTCCTCGCCAACACAGTCAAGTCGAAGACCCGTCGCACTTGACAACGCAGTGCTGCCTGTATTTTACTCAAGCTCGCGGAATAGGCATGCGCCGCCGCATCACATGACTTTGATTGTCTCCAGGCAGTTTCGCCTCACATCGCCCCGCCCCGTGCGGGATCTGCGTTGTGGGGTTTTTTGGTTTTGGTGCACCCGCATGAACGACCCGATCAAGATTGGCATTCTCTTTTCGACAACCGGCCCCTATGGGTCGATGGGTCGGGACGCGCGCGACGGTGCCGATCTCGCGATTGCCGAATTCGGCGACGCGTCTGATGGCGGCGTCGATGCTGTGTTCTTCGATCCACACGCGGATCTTGCCGCCTATCTGGATGGTGCCCGCAATCTGCTACGACAGGGATGCCGCCACATCGTCGGCACCATCACCTCGGCTGCCCGCAAGGAAGTCCTGCCGCTGATCGAAAAGCATGACGGTCTTCTCTGGTACATGTGCCCCTACGAGGGGTTCGAGGCCAATGAGAGCGTCATCTATCTCGGCGGCTGTCCGAACCAGCACCTCCTGCCGCTGTTCGAGTATCTGATCCCCCGCTATGGCAAGCGGCCCTATCTGGTCGGCGCCAACTATGTCTGGGGCTGGGAAATGAACCGGCTTGCGCGAGAACTGGTGGGCAATGCCGGCGGCGAGGTTCTCGGTGAGCGTTACCTGCCGCTTGATGAAACCGCCGTCGAACGGATCATCGCGGAGATCGAGCAGCGGCGTCCGAGCTTCATTCTGAACAATCTCATCGGGCCGTCCAGCTATGCGTTTCTGGCCGCCATGCGGGCGCTGGCTGACAGGGATCCTGCGTTTCGACCCGAGGTCTGCCCGGTCGTCAGCTGTGACCTGATGGAATGCGAACTTGCCGATATCGCGCCGGGTGCTGCCACCGGGCAGCTGTGCGCCGCCTCCTATTTCGATACGCTGGCGACGTCCGAAAACCGTCGCTTCAAGCAGAATGTTCATGCGAGGTTCGGCGAGCGCCGGGTGTCGAGCGTCTTTGCGAGCGCCTATACGGCGGTCAAACTGGCGCTTGCGGCGATTGCTGCCGCTAAAACCGACGACCCGCGGGCCGTGCGACAGCAGCTCAGCCGGCAGCCCTGGCCGAGCCTGTTTGGGCCGCTTGCCATCGATGCGGAAACCAACCATGCGGCGCTGCCCTTCCATCTCGGCCGCATCAACAGTTCCAACAGTTTCGACGTGATCGCTTCGCGGCCGCCGCTTGCGGCAGATCCTTATCTCACCGGCGGCAACCGTCTGCAGCCGAGACTGCGGGTGGTGTCATGAGGCAGACCCCGACTTTCGCCGGCTCAAAGGTGACGATTCTCCACCGCGAGGACGGCAATACCGAAAAGCTCGTGCGCCAGCTTCGGCTGCTCGGTGTCGAGGCAAATGTCCAGTGGGCGCCGCTGTCTTCAGGCGATCTGCCCGACATCGTCATGGTCGATGCGGACCAAGGCTGGGACGATCTCCTGCCGTTCGACAGGCAGGCGCCGCTTCGCCCTGTCGTGGCACTGCTCGGATCGGAAGCTCCCGGTCGCATTGCCTGGGCGCTGTCGCAAGGGGCGGGCGCCATCATCGCCAAGCCCGTCGCCAGTTCCGCCGTCTATCCCGCGCTTGTCATGGCGCTGTCCATCCAACAGGAGCGCGAGGAAGCACAGGATCGCATTCGGCATCTGGAGGAGCGCTCGCGCCTGAGGCCGCTGGTCTATGCGGCGGTCGAGCGTCTGATGGTCTCGCATGCAATCGGCGAGGATCAGGCCTATCGGACGCTGCGCGAATGCGCGATGCGCCGCCGGTTGCCGATGGAGCAGATCGCTGCCTTTATCGTCGCAGGCGCCGAACCGCTCCCGGAGGCAATCTGATGCGGGTGATGAAAGAGCTTCTGAGGCAGCCGGTCGCGTTGTTCGGCATTCTCATCGTCTTGACGGTCGTCATTGCAGCGCTCGCCGCGCCGATGATCGCGCCGTTCGATCCTGACAACCAGATGTTCGACGGGCTTTCGCTCGAAGGTGCGCCGCTGCCGCCGGGCGGACCGTTCCTGCTCGGCACCGACACGCTTGGCCGGGACCTGTTCTCGCGTCTTCTCTACGGCGCCCGCACATCGCTGATCATCGGGCTCGTCGCCAATGGCGTAGCTGTTACCATCGGGCTGTTCGTCGGCATCGTCGCAGGCTATGTGCGCGGCTTCTTCGGCAAGCTCTTGATGCGCTTTACCGATCTGATGATGGCGTTTCCGGCGCTGCTGCTGGCGATCGTGCTGGCCGCCCTGCTTCGCCCGAGCCTCTGGATCGTCGCGATGGTGATCGCGCTGGTCAACTGGGTGCAGGTGGCCCGCATCGTCTATACCGAAACCCGCGGGCTGGTGGAGCGTGACTTTATCATGGCCGAACGCTCGCTCGGTGCCGGTCACGGGCGGATCCTGTTCCTGCATATCCTGCCGCATCTGATGCCGACGGCGATCGTCTGGGGGACGCTCGGCATCGCAACGACCGTGCTTCTTGAAGCGACGCTGTCCTTCCTCGGAATCGGCGTACAGCCGCCGCAGCCGTCCTGGGGCAATATCATCTTCGAGAGCCAGAGCTATTTCCAGGCGGCACCGTGGCTGGTGTTTTTCCCCGGCGCGATCATCCTTTTGACGGCACTCTCCTTCAACCTCGTCGGTGACGCCCTTCGCGACATTCTCGATCCGACGCAGCGGGGGCGAGGCTGATGGCGATGCTCTTTCTCCGGCGCCTCGTGCAGATGGCGCTGATCCTGCTCGGGGTCGCGGCGATCACCTTCGTGCTGCTCTACGCCCTGCCGGCAGATCCGGCCCGGATGATTGCCGGCCGCAGCGCAACGGCGCAGACGGTCGCCAACATTCGCCGGGAACTCGGCCTCGACCAGTCGTTGCCGGTGCAGTTCTGGTCCTATCTCTCCAACTTGCTGCAGGGCAATCTCGGTCGTTCCTATGCGCAGAAGACGGAAGTTGCGACGCTGATCGTGGCGCGGCTGCCGGCCACCCTGACGCTGATGTTTTCCGGCATCGTCGTCGAAGTGGTGCTCGGGCTGACGCTTGGAACGATCGCTGCCGTCCGCCGCGGCGGGTTCGTCGACCGGGTGGTGATGATGGCATCCTTTGTCGGCGTGTCGGCGCCGCAATTCGTGGTGGCGCTGCTGCTGCTTTATGTGTTTGCCGCGACGCTCGGCTGGTTTCCGATGAGCGGCTACGGCACGTTCTCCCATGTGGTTCTGCCGGCCGCCACGCTCGGCGTGCTCGGTGCCGGCTGGTATGCCCGCATGGTCCGCTCCGCCATGATCGACGTGCTGAACCAGGATTACGTGCGAACGGCGCGCGCCAAAGGGTTGTCGTCGCGCCGCATCACCTTGCGCCATGCGCTGCCGAACGCCGTGCTGCCGGTCATCGCCATGATCGGCATCGACATCGGTCAGTTCATGGGCGGTGTCGTCGTTGTCGAGGCCGTCTATGGCTGGCCGGGCATCGGCCAGCTGGCGTGGCAGGCGATCCAGCAGGTGGATATCCCGATCATCATGGGCGTGACGCTCACTTCCGCGCTCGCCATCATTCTCGGCAACCTCGTTGCAGACCTTATCGCGCCGGTCATCGACCCGCGCATTAGAACCCGCTGACAGCAACAAAAAGGGGAACGACATGTTCAAACGCTGGCTTCGAAACACAACCGTTGCAACCATGGTGGCAATCACCCCCGTGGGCACCATGTCCGCAATGGCGCAGGGCGCACCGCAGCAGGGCGGCGATATCGTCGTCACCTACAAGGACGACATCACCACGCTCGATCCCGCGATCGGCTACGACTGGGTCAACTGGTCGATGATCAAGAGCCTTTATTCGCGCCTGATGGATTACGAGCCGGGCACGCCGAACCCGGTGCCGTCGCTCGCCGAAAGCTTCGAGGTCGCTCCGGACGGGCTGACCTACACGTTCAAGCTTCGCAAGGGCGTGAAATTCTCCAACGGTCGCGAAGTCGTCGCCTCCGATGTCAAATACTCGATCGAGCGTGCCGTCGATCCGAAGACGCAAGGCCCCGGTGCCGGCTTCTTCGGCGCCATCAATGGCTTCGAGGACGTGACGGGCGGCAAGTCGACGACATTGTCGGGCATCGAGACGCCGGATGCCGGCACGGTCGTGTTCAAGCTGTCGCGCCCGGATGCGACCTTCCTGCACGTGCTCGCCATCAACTTTGCCTCGGTCGTGCCGAAAGAAGCCGTCGAGGCAGCCGGTGGTGATTTCGGCAAGAGTCCTGTCGGCTCCGGCACCTTCACCCTCAAGGAATGGACGATCGGCCAGCGTCTCGTGTTCGAGAAGAACCCGGCCTATTACGTCAAGGACATGCCGCATATCGACAAGTTCACCGTCGAAGTCGGCCAGGAACCGCTGGTCGCCCTGCTGCGCCTGCAAAAGGGCGAAGTGGATATCGCCGGTGACGGCATCCCGCCGGCAAAGTTCCTGGAAATCAAGAACTCGCCCGACGGCGCCCAGATGATCGTCGACGGCGCGCAGCTGCATACCGGCTACATCACGCTCAACACCAAGATGAAGCCGTTCGACAACGTCAAGGTGCGCCAGGCCCTCAACATGGCGGTCAACAAGGATCGCGTCGCACGTATCCTCAACGGTCGCGCCACGCCCGCCAACCAGCCGCTGCCGCCGCTGATGCCCGGTTACGACAAGTCGTTTACCGGCTATGCCTACGACGTTGCCAAAGCCAAGGCGCTGCTTGCGGAAGCGGGCTTTGCCGACGGTTTCGAGACGGTGCTCTACTCGACGAACACCGATCCGCAGCCGCGCATTGCGCAGGCTATCCAGCAGGATCTGGCGGCAATCGGCGTTAAAGCCGAAATCCGGGCGCTTGCCCAGGCCAACGTGATTGCTGCCGGCGGAACCGAAGGCGAAGCGCCGATGATCTGGTCGGGCGGCATGGCGTGGATCGCCGACTTCCCGGATGCGTCGAACTTCTACGGCCCGATCCTCGGCTGCGCGGGCGCGGTACAGGGCGGCTGGAACTGGTCCTGGTACTGCAACAAGGATCTCGATGCCCGCGCCGTTGCGGCAGATTCGATGTCCGATCCTGCAAAGGCTGCCGAGCGTACCGCTGCCTGGGGCAAGGTCTTCACCGACATCATGGCCGATGCGCCATGGGTTCCGGTCATCAATGAGCGCCGCGTCGTCGCCAAGTCGCTGCGCATGGGCGGTGCCGACAACATCTACATCGATCCGACCCGCGTCATCAATTACGACGCGATCTTCGTGAAGCAGTAAGCCTTCTCGGAGTTACCCTCCCGGCCATGCAGCCGGGAGGGTTTCCGTAGGAATGAAGGGAGAGACCCTATGTGCATAGCCTGTACCCACACCATTCATCGCGCCCAGCATAATTTCGGCTGGAACAAGGATTTCGAACCGGCGGTGGTCGCGAAACCGGGCGAGACGATCCATTTCGAGTGCCTGGACTCTTCCGGCGGCCAGCTCGGTCGCGATGCGACGCTGGAGACGCTGAACAGTCTCGATTTCGGAAAGATCAATCCGGTTTCCGGACCTGTTTATGTGGAAGGCGCCAAGCCCGGCGACGCGCTAAAGGTCACGCTGCGCAAGTTTATTCCGTCAGGCGTCGGCTGGACGGCCAACATTCCGGGCTTCGGTCTTCTCGCCGACCAGTTCAAGGATCCGGCGCTGCATGTCTGGACCTATGATACCGCAACCATGGCGCCGTCGCTGTTCGGCCCCGGTGGTCGGGTGCCGCTGAAGCCGTTTGCCGGGACGATCGGTGTCGCTCCTGCCGAACCGGGCACCCATTCGGTCGTGCCGCCGCGCCGGGTCGGGGGCAATCTCGATATTCGCGACCTGTCGGCCGGCGTCACGCTCTACCTCCCGGTTGAAGTCGAGGGTGCGCTGTTCTCGATCGGCGATACGCATGCCGCCCAGGGCGACGGCGAGGTCTGCGGCACGGCGATCGAAAGCCAGATGAATGTCGAGGCGACGATCGAGCTGGTCAAGGATGCGAAGCTCCAGTCCCCGCGCTTCACCGTGACCGAGCCGGTGACCCGCCATCTCGACGGCGCCGGATACGAAGTCACGACCGGCATCGGGCCGGACCTGATGACCGGTGCGCGCGAAAGCGTCATGCGAATGATCGATCTGCTGACCGTCGAACACGGGTTGAACCCAGTCGATGCCTATATGCTCTGCTCGGTCTGCGGCGATCTCAGGATCAGCGAGATCGTCGATGCGCCGAACTGGGTGGTGTCGTTCTATTTCCCGCGGATCGTCTTCGCGTGAACGAGCATTCCGCAACAGCTGCGATGCCGATCCTCAGCGTCCGCGATCTCGATGTCGATGCGCGGACGCCCGAGGGGCGCAAGCCCGTTCTGCGAAACGTGAGCTTCGATCTAGCGGCGGGCGAAACGCTCTGCATCGCCGGCGAATCCGGGTCGGGTAAATCCGTCACCTCACTGTCGATCATGGGATTGTTGCCGAAGGCCTCGCTGACGGTGACCGCGGGTAAGATCCTGCTCGGCGATCGCGACCTGACATTGCTTTCCGATCGGGCGATGCGCGCGGTGCGGGGCGGCGATATCGCCATGATCTTCCAAGAGCCGATGACCTCGCTCAATCCCGTGATCTCGATCGGCACGCAGCTGACCGAAGCGATCCGCGAGCATCAGGGCCGAGACAATGCGGACGCCGTGGCGCTGCAGATGCTCGATGCGGTGCATATGACCGAACCGGCACGTCGCATGAAGCAGTTTCCGCACGAGCTTTCCGGCGGCATGCGGCAGCGGGTGATGATCGCCATGGCGCTGTCCTGCCGGCCGAAAGTGCTGATCGCCGACGAGCCGACGACCGCGCTCGACGTGACGGTACAGGCGCAGATCCTGAAGCTGATGCGCGAATTGAAGCGCGAGTTCGACACCTCGATCATCATGATCACCCACGACATGGGCGTGGTGGCGGAAATGGCCGACCGCGTCGTGATCCTGCAGAACGGCAGCATCGTCGAGCAGGGCGGCGTCATCGATATCTTCCACCGGCCGCAGGCGGCCTATACGCAGCAATTGCTGGCCGCCGTGCCGATCCTCGGTGCGCATGCGGGAACCGACGGTCCGCCGCGTGTCTCGGCCGAGCCGAAGCAGCCGCTTGCCTCGCCGGATCGGTCGCCGGTCCTCAATGTCCGCGATCTCGGCGTCAGCTATGGCAGCGTTGCCGGCCGGATTTTCAAAGGCAAGCCGCCGGTGAATGCGGTCAGCGACGTCGCCTTCGATATCCTGCCCGGCGAGACGCTGGGTCTGGTCGGCGAAAGCGGATCGGGCAAATCGACCACCGGAAAGGCCGTCCTCGGGCTTATTCCCTTCACCGGCCAGGTGATGATCGACGGCCGCGAGATCGGCATGCTCAGCCAGCGCGATATGCAGGCTGTGCGCCGCTCGGCGCAGATGATCTTCCAGGATCCCTATGCCTCGCTCGATCCGCGCATGGCGGTCGGTCGGGCGATCGCCGAACCCTTGGTCATCCACGGTATCGGCAACAGAACCGAGCGGAAGGACCGGGTCGCAGACCTGCTTCGCCGCGTCGGGCTGCCGCCGGAGGCTGCCAGCCGGTATCCGCACGAGTTTTCAGGCGGCCAGCGCCAGCGCATCTGCATCGCCCGGGCGCTGGCTCTCGAACCCAAGCTCATCGTCGCCGACGAAAGCGTTGCGGCGCTCGACGTCTCCGTGCGGGCGCGCGTGCTGGACCTGATGCTGGAATTGCAGGAGACGATGGGGATCGCCTATCTGTTCATCAGCCACGACATGGCAGTGATCGAGCGCATGTCCCACAATGTCGCGGTGATGCGCGGCGGGTCGATCGTCGAGATGGGCCGCCGCCGCGACGTCTTCGAACAGCCGAAGAACGACTATACGCGGGCGTTGATGGCTGCCGTCCCGATCCCCGATCCCGCTGCGCGTCGCCATCACAGTTAAGGCGACGCGTATTCGTGGATTGCCTGACCTCGATGCGGGTCCGTTGCCAACCCTTGACGGAGCAACCAGGCAATCGCCTCATCTAACCTCGACTTTCGCATATTTGCTGATCCGCGCACCAACGCCCTACGGTCTCAGAAGTCGCTTTGAACCGCCGGCGCTTCTCCCGCTCCATTCTCTCCTGTTCCGACATGGGGCGGTTCGCGGAGGCCTCTTTTTCGAGACGACTGCGTTCGCGGGCCTTGTCGCGGAAGATCGCGACGGTTGAGGCCATCGCGCCGATTTCGTCTGATCTGCCTTCGCTATATATCAAGAAATCGACGTTGCGGTGCGCAAGCGAGCGTATTGCCTTTGCAATCGCGTTGAGGGGGACGGTGACGCTGGCGATGACGGCCCAGATTGAGAGGGCGGCGAGAACCAGTGCAGATCCAAGTCCGATCATCTGCAGGTAGGGAAAGCTGCCGGCAGCCTCCGAGACATCAGCACCGATCGTCTTGTTCTGTGTCTCCTGTTAGTCGATGAAGCGGTTGATTGCGGCCAGCCATTCCACGAAGTATGGGCGGGCCTTTTGCATCAGCAGGACTTGAGCGTCTGCACTGTTCCCGTTGCGGACAATAGAGATTATCTGAGCGACGACCGGGTTTGTTTTAGCCTGTATGTGAGCAATGTCGTTGATAATAACCTTCTCATCAGCTGATGTGTCGGCGCGCTCGCCCAGCATCTTGTTGAAATGCGCCGGCGGCTGCGGCGCAGGTTGAATGTTTGTTGAGACGGCCGATTGCGAGGACCAGCCATGTCGCCCTTCCGCCCTTGTAAATTACCGTCGCTGATGCATCCTGGCACGGACTGGAGGACATCATGGCTACACTTACTTATCCCGTTCCAGACCCATGCCTGCCCGGGCAGGAGAGTGTCTGGTCTTTCCCGAGGCCGAGCATCGCCCAGCCTGTGCGCAATCATTTGAAAATCATCTACAACGGCCGCGTTCTCGCGGAGACGACGGCCGCAGTGCGCACGATCGAAACAAGCCATCCGCCGACCTATTATTTTCCGCCCGCCGACGTAGATCTCTCTATGCTGCTTGAGAGCAGCAGCAGGTCGATCTGCGAGTGGAAAGGACAGGCGCGCTATTTCGATATTCAATCAGGCGACAAAACGAGCAGGAACGCAGCCTGGGCCTATGCGCATCCCACGACATCCTTTGCCCTGATTAAGGATTTCATAGCCTTCTACCCAAAGGCTATGGACTTGTGCCTCGTAGACGACGAGGCCGTTGTGCCCCAGGCCGGGACGTTCTACGGCGGATGGATCACCTCAGCCGTTGCTGGGCCGTTCAAAGGTCCGCCTGGGACAGAGCGTTGGTGAATGGGGCCAGACAACGTTCAATGGGCTTGCGATGTACCAGCGACGCTGCAGACCGATAGACGGCAGAGTTAGCTTAGAAGACCTTGGGCCTTCCGTTCAACGTCTCCGGAATTCCTCGTCGAAGTCGAGGTGACGGCGGCCACGGTGGTCTGACCGGCTGCGTTCTCTCAGAAGTTTTCCATCTCGCGGCGGACCCTGGCCATGAAGGCGGAGCGGGTTTGTTCGGTGCAGTTGTTCATGTCGTAGTGGGCGAGATATCTGACTGGGGCGCCGATCTTGATCTGGGCGCGGATGACGCGATTGACGATCTTCTTCGGCGGATTGCCGGCGAGGAAGGCCCGCATCGGGGTGGCACCATAGGTCATGACGGCTGCGAGTTTCCTGATGTGGCGTAACGTCGGGGTGAGCCTGCCATCCGCGAGGTCAAAGGAGACGCCGGGCAGCCAGACGCGGTCGAAATAGCCCTTCAGCATGGCCGGGAAACCGAAGTTCCAGACGGGGGTGACGATGACAAGTGCTTCTGCTTGTCTCAGGCGCTCGACATAGGGCTGAACGAGGGAGAGATTGTCGGGAATGTCGTGATAGACGCGGCGGTCATGGGCGGAGAGGACAGGATCGAAACCCTCCGCGTAGAGATTGCAGCCGTCCACCTCGTGGCCGGCATTTTCCAGGCTCTCGCAGGTGAGCTTGTAGAGCGCCCGGCCGAAGCTTTCTTCGAGGGGATGGGAGTGGAGGACGAGTACGCGCATGTCAAAGCTCCAAGTCGTTGCCCGCCGCATCAGCGGTCGGGGTTCCAGTTCGAAAACTTCCGCGCCGTTTGTCCCAGCATCCTGATCCCTTGGCTCCTAATTTACGAGCCGATCTTAGCCAAAGCGGCTTGGTTGGTCGAAAGGGAATGAAGAAATGCTGGTAACAGAACCAGGATATGCCGAGCCGGAGCTGACACTTGCCGATCGAACCTATGTTCGGCTGCGCGAAGAGATCATCACCGCGCAACTGCCTCCCGGCACGTTGCTGCGTGAGGCCGAGCTGATAGAGAGTCTTGAAAGCGGCAGGACCCCTGTCCGGGAGGCCCTGCAACGATTACAGCACGACGGGTTCGTGGTCGTCAGTGCTCGCCGGGGCACGTTTGTCAGCAATGTCGATATTACCGATCTCACCGCAGTCTATGAGGCACGGGCACGCATTGAATCCTACGCCACCCGGCTGGCAGCAGAACGTCTGCGCGAATATGAGCGCGTAGAGGCCCTAGCGCTGGTCGATGAGTTGCAGCGTACGGAAGGTCCGATGGAGCTGAGCGACATCCTCGCTCTTGACCGCCGGGTGCACCCTTTAATCTATCGGGCGGCGAAAAATCCATATCTTCTCACGACACTCGAGCACTATCACAACCTGTTCCTGCGAATACTCTACGTCGCAATGAAACGCTTCCTCGTTCTCGTGCCACGCCTGGAGGACGCTCTGCGCGAGCAGATCGCAATGCTCCAAGCCGTCTGCGCCGGCCATGGCGAGGATGCCGAAAAGCTGTCAATGAACCACGTCCTGAGTTTCGAGGTCGAAGTGCGCAACATCATATGATGGGAAGGGAGAGAGGAATCACCATGTGAATTCATCCACAGCAAAAGATTCCGGTTGAACGGCGTATCAACGATTTGCGCCGGTTTCACATGGTGTTTCGGGTTCAGATCCGTTCAGGCAATACATCAGCTTGTCGAGTGTCTGCGATCCTTGTCCCACCGGACAGTCGAGTTTGAATGGCTTTGCATCCTGGACGCCTTCGAAGTTGCAGTCACGGATATCTGGGTGGACTGCGAGAAATGTGGCTGACGTCTGCTCCATTCTTTCAGCCCCCATGACGTTCGCACGTCCTGTCCAGGAGGGCGAACGTCAAAGCCAAGGGATGGCGCCAGCCGCCATGTAAAGGAGCGCTCCCGTGATGCCGAGCGCGATGGCCGTCATACTAAGCCCAACAAGAACCACGAGCCCGTCGCGCTCGATCAGACCGATGGCGATCGCACAGAGTGCCGCAACGGGGGCAAGGTTTCCAAACGGGATTGGCAGAGCGACGGCGACTGCAAGGCAGAAGACCGGAAGCGCAAGCAGGTAGGGCATGCGTGGTCCGGCAAATGCCTTCATCCGACCCGGCCGGACAAATTGTTCGATCCGTCGGACCAACGGCGATGCATACCGCTCCAACGCTTCGAATGCCTTTGCCGATATGCGTCGATTGGCTAGCAGCGACGGAAGCCATAGGGATTCCAGTCCGATCGCGAATTGAAGCGAAACAATTGCGAGCGCGGAGCCGAATATCATCCCGAAAGGACCGGGGATCGGGATCAGCGCCGGCAGTGCCAGAAGAAGCATCACGAAACCGAAGCCGGACCTCCCTATGAGCTCGAGAGCGTCGGCAATCGTCAGGCCGTCCCGGGTGCGTGCGTTTGCTACAAGATGTGACAAGGTCTTGGACGCTGTGCCGGTATCGTGCTCGCCGTCGGGCCCTGCCAGGGTCAACCTTCCGCCTCGCGCGTATTTTTAATGCTGATCAGTGCGCGCAACGCGCCGCAGCTCGGATCGGCACCATCAAACACCCGTTCAGGTGACATCCACCCAATCGAGATGCCGATCGCTGTAGCCGTCGCCCAGCCCGGCTCATTGCCGGCCTTGTCGATGAGGCGTGGAACCTCAATAGCGAGGCATTGGCGCGACTGCTGCACAAGCTCTACCGGCGCGTTAGCGTTATCGAGATGTTGCCGCATCTCGGCATGCAGCGGATCGATAACGAATAGCGTAAAAATCCATGCGGCAATGTCTGCGATCATCATCCTGGTCCCGTGTCTTACGGCATCTGTCGGTATGGGGTCCGACATCGTGAAAGCGCCGAAGACTTTCACCAGAGGGGCCCGGACCAGCGGGTCGAACATGATTTGGGAAGAGGAGTGGGAGTGTTCAAGGCTGTGGGGCCTTGACGGCGCAAGTCGGCCTGGTCGATCACACTGCAATCGCGTGAACAGAAAGCAATGCTGCATGCCATATTACCTCGTCACCCAGACGTCGCTCGTGGAGGGTGCGGATGAAGTTGAAGCCGCTCGGAAAGTCCTCACGAAGTTGAAGTCGGATTCCGCCGTGAGATTCACCGTCAAACACGATGAAGAGACGATCCGGCAGGTGACGGTTGCCAACGTCCCTGCATGGGGAGCCGCGCAACCGACTGCGCAAGATCCTCGATCATCCCCGAAACGGATCCAGCAAGACATCGTGCTTGAGGCCTCAGGCGTCAATCAAGCCGATGCAAATGTCTCCAAGCGGCCTGTCCTGTCAGCCAGGAGTGTTATTCTAGGATTGAGCCTGTTTGCAGCCGGCGTAACAGCGGGGCTGGTCATCATGGCTTTATTTGATCGCACTCATGGATGAGCCAAGGGAAACTTCCGGAAGACAGTTGAGAAGAGCTGCTACTGTTCCTTGAGGGGATCGTTCGGACTGGAAGCGTCACCGCCGCAACCGTTGAATTAGCCATGCGCCACAGCGCTTTCAGCAAGCAGCTTTTTTTTGCTGCAAGCATGGTTAGGCATCCTGCCCTTCGAAGAAAATCGCAGAGGGATGATTTCGACAGCCGATGTCGGTCGCCTTGCGGAAGTGCTCGGTGGTGCTTTGACGGGATTCACGATGCGTTGGAAGTGACTGTCGCTGTTCCTCGTGTCGCTGGCGGTCTTCTTCATCACGGAGTTGTTGCCCGGCGATACCTCACAAGAACTGCTTGGCCAAGCCGTGACGACGGAAGCCGCATCCCAGCTTCGCGAAACGCTCGGTCTCGATCGTCCGGCAATCCTGCGTTATTTCGAGTGGATTTTTGGGCTGCTGACCGGCGACCTCGGTTACTCGCATGTCTCTGACCGGCCGGTTGCCAACCTCGTCGCCGAACGCCTGCCGAACTCGCTCACACTCGCTGCCATCACCATGGCGATCACCATTCCGCTGGCGCTCGGTCTCGGTATCGTCGCCGCCATCTGGAGAGGTTCAATTTTCGACCGGGCGATCTCGTCAGCTGCGATCATGCTCGTGTCGCCAAACGAGACAGCTATCTTGCACCGGAAAGGGCTTGGGGTACGCCGGGAGTGAAAATAGGCTTTTGTCGCCATATCCGGCCCTGTTCCATGCGATCGTAACCGATCTTGAACACCGCCCTCATGTACACATTGCCGAAGGGTTGACTGAAATTGTAGGGGACAGGGGCGTCAATGACTGCCATGTGGAAGTTTACTCCGGTACGCCTGCAATACTCGTAGGCCGCGTAGAGAGACTGCCGTGTCTGACATTTAACCAAGCTTGCGTAAGCCCGCGTCACTACGGGTACGGTCGAATTGGACGTGACAGAAAACTCAGGCATCAGTGTATTGTTGATTAAGAAATACATGTCCGCCCCGCGAATGACTGCGGGCAACGAGACATTCGTATCCGACAACATCGCTTCGGGAACAGTCACGATCTGGGAAGACGGGGCTCCATCTGAATGAAGCTCGGAAATCGTTCGACCATCGATCGTAGCAATGATCTTTACCGCTGGAAAAGCGCCGGGAATACTGGCAGATGCCACCAATACATTGCGGAACAGATTAAGCGCATCCGGGCGCGAGCTGGCGGCAATCGCGCCCATGTCCCAGAGCATGCCGCGCTGAGTATCGAGATTGGTTGTCAGGACAAAAAGATCTCTGCCTTTTCGGTATTCCACCGCAATTCGGTCGAGTACTTCTTGCGTTACGTGTTGCTCGACCATGTTCATTAAAGGCTTCTGGTAGTATAGGCTCTCGCCGAGAAGCCCAGAAATAATTGGTCTGCGTTGGAGCAGATCTTCAGCGACTCCACTCGTGTATAGATGCTCCAGCGTATCGTCGTAGTCAGGGCCGAGAAACGCAAACGGGGCGATGAGTGCTCCCGTGCTGACGCCACTGACAACGTCGAATGTTGGACGGTCGCCGCGTTGCGACCACGCTTTGAGAGCGCCCACAGAGAACGCACCGCCAGCGCCGCCGCCAGAAATTGCCAGATATTTATGCCGCAATGGAGATGGTGTCCGCGGTACTCTTTTCTTGGCAAATAGTCCGACTTCGCCGTCCAAAGGCTTGCGCACGTTCGCAAATCCGGGGATCTCGGCGCCACGCGCATCGTCTCGAGAGTAAGGCTCTCTTGCCGATGTACAGCCGAACAAACCCAGAGCGATGATGAGGCTGCTAAGCACGCCTCTTAAGCAGAACGTTGGCAGCGGTATCAAAGCCGCACGGAAGGGTGACGCCAATTTTGCAGGCCTTGATTAGCGCTTCAACGTTATCCTGATCGCGAAAGCTCTTCGCGATCAGGACGGCTCTCACACTACGCGTTAGCTGTAGGGTGACATGCAATGCGCGCGTATTCCTGCTCGCGGAACATAGCTGTTGTCAGATGCGACATAGGATCGGTAACGCTTCGCGCACCAAGCGAAATGTTCCGGTGGCAAATCCTGACGCATGCGGTGGCCAGGTGGTCTGTATCCTGGTGGTGGCGGCTCGTAACCCGGAGGTGGAGGTGGCGGACCATCATCCTGCGCGGCGATCGCTCCGCCAACTATCGAGCCGGCCGCAAACGCCGACAGTGGGTACCACCATCCATCGGGGCCACGACGTAAACCGCCTCTAGGCTCAGGTTCGCCGCGATAGCCGTTCAAAAAACCGGGCCCATTCTGCGCGACAATGATGGATTTGGGGGCCTCATTAACAGGCGGGAAGAATTGTGCCCAGGCCGGCGAGGCGATGACGACGGACACTGCCACAAGTGCAATCGATATTCTATTCATGTTTGTTCTCTCGTTAACGCGAGAACCAAAGTCGGCACACTATGGCAAAAATCGAGCGATTACTGTGTGATGGCGTCTTATTTACTCTGCTTTACTGAAGTCGTAATTATCTTAACAACAGATTAGACAACTCGGGGAATAAGCGCTCTGGTGCAGGTCTCGACCGGCCAGGACGAGTTCGGCGCCGCGGTGCAACTCGTCTATCTTACCCGCCAACAGTTGCCGCGAAATGTCCGCGCTCTGATGGATTTTGTCGTCGAGGCTTTTTTGAATGAAAACGCTTTGTGAACCGCACCGGGTTTTCCGGAGGCCATTTCGTTTAAGTTATGCGGCCATTGCTGGTGCGTCCAGGCTGGCGGTATGTTGCCTATGGGCTCCAGAAGACGGCGGTTGTTGAACCAATCGACCCATTCGAGTGTGGCGAACTCCACAGCTTCGAAGTTGCGCCATGGTCCTCGCCGATGAATGACCTCTGCCTTGTAAAGACCGTTGATAGTTTCAGCGAGAGCATTGTCATAGCTGTCGCCAACAGTTCCGACGGAGGGCTCGATGCCCGCCTCCGCCAGTCGCTCGGAATAGCGAATGGACACGTATTGCACACCCCTATCGGAATGGTGGATGAGCCCACCGCGATGGACGGACCGCCGATCATGAAGCGCCTGGTCCAAGGCATCGAGGACGAAGCCCGCATGGGCGTGCGGCTTGCCCGCCAACCGACAATGCGGCGTGCAAAGGCATCGATGACGAAGGCTACATAGACTAAGCCCTGCCAAGTTGCCACGTAGGTGAAATCGGATAACCACAGCATGTTCGGCGCGGAAGCAAAGAACTGCCGGTTCACGCGGTCGAGTGGGCATGGGGCGGCCTTGCCGCTGATCGTCGTTCGGATCGGCTTGCCACGGATGATACCCTGCAGCCCCATTGCCATCATGAGCCGAGCAACAGTGCAGCGGGCGATTTCGAAGCCCTCCCGCAGTAACTGCCGCCAGACCTTGCGCACGCCATAGACCTCGCAGTTCTCATAGAACACACGGCGTATCTCGATCTTCAGGCCGATATCGCTGCGGGCTCGGACCGACAGGCGATCCGCATCCAGACGCATGGCGACGTTCTCGAAGTAGGTTGACGGGGCAATCGGCAAAAGCCTGCAGATCGGCCCAATAGTCGGCATTTGCCCGAACACCCCACGGTGTTCGTCAATGAACGAGATCATCGTTTGAAGGGGCGGTCGAGCTCCGCCATCGCGAAATAAGCAGATGCCTTGCGCAGAATCTCGTTGGCCTGACGAAGCTCGCGGTTCTCCCGATCCAGAGCCTTCATCTTCTCGGCGACATCGCTCGGCAGGCCTGCTCGCTTACCACTGTCGACCTCGGTCTTCTTGACCCATTCGTGCAGGGTGGCTGGCGAGCAGCCAGTCTTGGCAGCGATAGATGAAACGGCAGCCCAGCGTGATGGATGCTCGGCTTCGTGGTCCAGCACCATACCGATGGCACGGTTGCGGACTTCAGGTGAAAATTGGTTTGTCGTCTTGCTCATGATGGCTCCACTTTCTCAGAAGTTGGAGCCTCCGGCAAACCCGGCGCGGTTCAGTTCCATGATTTGCTTACCCCACAAAAGGGCTATTTTTAGCCTCTCGACGCGGTCTTTATGCAAGTCTCCGTGCAATCAGGCCCCCGCAACCAAATCATCGCGAAACACCCGTAGCCATAAGCTGCGGGTGTTTTTCGTTAAGTGTTACCTTGCTTGCTAGGCTAGAGCGAGGTCTCCAGCCATACCTGCACTCGTGATCCTCTTCCCCGAGCCGTCAGACAATGCCGAGCGCTTTCATCTTCGGATCAAGCGTTGTCGGCTTCATGTCCAGCAGTTCGGCGCCGCCTACCTTCCCGGAGACCTTGGCGCCGCTGTGCTGCAGGGCATTGCTGATATTGTCCCGGCCGCGCTGGCGCGTCTCGGCTTCCGTGAGGACCGCTCCAGCCGCATCGGACGGTCAAGGCTGCGCCTTGCGGGGTGCGGTTGCGTCCGGGAGGTGGAAATCCATGCGGCCCTGTCGCGACAAAATGGAGGCCCATTCGATCGCGTTCTAAAACTCGCGGACATTGCCAGGCCAGGCATATTGCTGCAGCGTCTGGAGTTGTCGTTCGACAGCGTCAACTCGCGCCGGTTGGCGACGCTCTGGCGTCCCACGAAATTCTGAGCGAGGGGAATGTCTTCCCAGCGGTCCCGCAGCGGCACCGACTCGATTGGGAAGGCCGCCAGAAGGAAATAGAGATCCTCCCGAAACTCACGGTTCTGCACGGTCCGTTTGAGATCGAGATTGGTGGCTAGGTGAATCCGGAGAATGCGAGATCGGCCTCAAGCCTTATGTTCGCAATGAAGCCCCGGCATCAGATGGTCGGCCAGTTCCGCGAGGGCGGCCACGACTTCTTCGTGCTGCCATAATGCGTCGACTGTAGAGGAAGCGACGCAAGATGACATTTCTGTCATGCCTTGCTAGCAACAGAGAACACGGTCTGGATAAATCCATTTGGGCGTGACGTCGTTGATATAATTGAACGAAATTGTTGCTGCGACGAAAGCTGTCAAGGTGCCGCTAATACATTATCTGGGAGATATACACTTCGACTGGACGCCGCCTTCGCCGATGTGGACATCGTTGACTGCATCGTAGCTCAGCCGATACCGGGCGGCGCACCATGTAATATGTCGGACTTCGCTCGGCGACAGCTTGGAGGAATTCGCGGTCGCCGAACCTTGTCCATTCTCGGCATATGCCGAGACCGAGTTCCCACCGAAAGCTTCTGCGTTCGCCTGGGGCTCAGGGAACTGAAACGCATTGGCAGGGGCCACGAAAGCGGCAAACATGAGACTGCTGAAGGAGACGATGGAGGCGAGCTTGGCGACGTTGCGCATCTGAGAACCGATCTTCTATTCACTTGAAGAACGGCTGTTGCGCGATTTTAGTTCCTTTCGTCGGTGCTGCCGGCTTTTCAAGAGGCTTTCGGCCACCACAAAGCGGGATCAGACGGTGGAAATTGAGAAGACAAGCCTCGCTCAGGAAAAGCATCCACTAGGTCCTGGGAGCGGTCGAGACACACCGCCCTCGACGACCTTCGATCGTGGTTGCGCCTGCTTGAAGTCGATCACCCGCTTACTGCCAGACGGCGTGATCATCGCGAAATGGTCGTTCACATCCGACTTCCAGCAAACGGGTATTCATCAGACCACTCCCACCTATCCCAAGTGGCAGCCTTGCCCGCACCAGAAGATAAGAAGACAGGATTAGCGCGCAGGCAGCATGGCTCGGCCGGCATTTCTAATTGTGAGCGCTGAGTCCGCCATGGGTGCGATAAGGCCGCTTGCTATCGCTGAAGCGAGGGCCTCTGTGAATTCGGCACCTTCGAGGCCATGCTTCTTCGAAAAGTTTTGCACAGCACCGCGTGTCGAAGTCGGTGATACGCCAAACTTGTTATTCTTAAAAGCGTTGACGATAATTTGGTTTGTTTCGTCCAGGGTCATGATCATTCCTATGTGATGCAACGTGCTACCAGCAACCGGATCACCTTCATAGCACCTAAACCGTCGAGCGTGTCCTTTCGTCCTCAGAGCGAGAGATTGATCGCAGGAGGCGTGTGTATGACATTGGTTTATCGCAAACTCATTTTCGCCATCCTGCCTTTCCCTCCCGCGGACAACACCATCTTCCTCAATGTCGCGCGATGCGGTCGGGTCAAAACGGTGAATTACTGGTCGCTCCTTCTGAAAGGCTGGGAAGCAATCTTTCGCATCGGCCGATCGTCTAAGAGCTCCTGGCTTTCATGAAATCGATGAATGCCCGAACAGATGCGGCCATGTGAGAGCGTTCGGAGTAGTAGAGATAGAAGCCGGGGAAAAGCTTGCAATCCGGTTCGAGCACTCGCTTGAGTTCGTTGGTTTTCAAATAGGGTTCCACCAGGTCCTCGATGAGGTAAGCCAGTCCAAGTCCCTCGCGAGCTGCTGAAAGGAGTAGCTCCGTATCGTTGACGGTAACGACGTTCTCGACATCAACATCGAGGACGCCATCTGCACCTTCGAACCGCCATGGGTACAGGGCTCCCGTGCTTTTCCACTTGTACGTGAGGCAGAGGTGGTCCTTGAGGTCGGCTGGCGCCTGAGGCGGCGGCCGATTGGCAAAATAAGAGGGGGCGCCCACAACCGCCATACGCAGATCGGGCGTGATCCGGACAGCGATCATATCCCGGCTGATTTGCCCGCCAATCCGAACGCCCGCGTCAAAACCTTCCGCAACGACATCCGTGATATCGTTGTCTATCACCAGATCAAGGCGGACCTCAGGATAGGCAAGACGGAACTGGCGCAGTCTTGGCAGAACCGCAATCTGCGCGGCAATGCTCGGCAGATTGACACGAACCACGCCCTTCGGCTCACTCTGGTAGGCTCCGACGGCCGAAACGGCGTCATCCATCCCTATCATCATCGGCTTGATGCGATCGTAGAGCACGCTTCCCGCTTCCGTCAGCCCGACACTGCGGGTGGTTCGATTGAGGAGGCGTATCCCGAGACGGCTCTCTAACGCGCGGACGATGCGGCTCAAAGCAGAAGGCGATATCGCCAGCCGTTTTGCAGCACGGCCGAACGCCCGCTCATCGCAGACTGCGACAAAGGCCTTGAGTTGGGAAAATTCCGCACCGTCCATTATGATCCTCAAAGGCAATACGTCATGCCGAATTGATACCATATTCAACCACAATCGCCATGCTGCATAACTGTGACAGAAGACAGGGTGAACGGACCGATGAACTATCGGGTCGCAGTCGTCTTCCGAAACGAGCGGAGATGCGACGATGAAGCGCTGGGAAATTGACGTGGTTGGCAGGCAGCACCTGAAACTGAACGATGTCGAAGTGCCAAAACCTGGTCCGAAAGAGGTCTTGATAAAAGTGAACGCGGTTGCGCTGAATTACCGCGACAAGATGGTTGTCGAGACAGGACGAGGACTTCCTCTGACCTTCCCTTTCACGCCGGGCTCGGACCTCGCCGGAGAAGTCGTCGGTCTCGGACAGGGCGCTTCCCGATTGAGGTTGGGCTCGAACGTCATCTCGACGGCAACGCCGGACTGGATCGACGGTCTGCGCGACGGCACTGCCCGAACGCCCGCCTATCAAACATTAGGTGGCTTTTATCCGGGTGTGCTGGCTGAATACGTCGCGATGCCGGAAGACTGGTTTGTCGTGGCACCTGAGACACTCACCGCTCGGCAGGCTTGCACACTCCCAGTCGCTGGTCTTACGGCCTGGTTTGCGCTCGTCGAGCGGGCGGGCGTTCGAGCTGGCGATACGGTGCTCATCCCGAGCACCGGCGGCGTTGCTCTGTTCGGACTGCAGATCGCAAAAGCTCACGGTGCAAGGGTGATCGTTTGTGGTCGACCTGAAAACGAAGACTACGCGAAGGCCCAGGGCGCGGACCATTTCATCGACGCAAGCACCGACTGGATGGAAACGGTTTACCAGTTGACGTCGGACCGAGGCGTTAACGTCGCCCTGGAGGTTATTGGCGGCAAGCATTTCGGCAAATCCATCCAGGTCACGACGGTGGGTGGTCATGTCTGTCAGATCGGCGCGCTCGACGGTTGGGACATCAGTTCCGCAGCTATGCCGCTGATGCTCAAGGACATAACAGTTCATGGTATTGGAACTGGGAGCAGGACGGCGCTGGAAAGGTTCGTTAGAGCGATCGATCAGACGCGTATCGTTCCTGTTGTGAACTCCTCCTATTCTCTGGCCGATCTTCCAGCGGCCTTCGACCATTTGGATCGAGGAGCATTTGGGAAAATCGTCATCGACGTAGCCGAATAGAAGATGCCGCAGTCAGCAGTCGGATCACCTGTATCAACGCCTCAAAAACCGATCGTAGCGGCACGCCGCTACGATCGCCGGTAGACGCTTCGGGCCGCATGCGGGAATAATTTTCGCACCGCGCCCCGCCAATCGGTCATTCGCGACCTTGGACCTAAATCCCGTAACCAGTCGTTCGCTGCGCATTCGATGACAAGCCGCCAACAGCTTTGTGAAACACTTGTCTCAGCTTCTGAAACGGGGAGACTACGCTGTCGGATCCAGTGAAGGGTTCAAATCTTGATCCCTCGAGCTGACTGGATTTGTAATGCTGTTTGATTTGCATTTGATTGCTGCTGAATTTCGATGAGTTGGCTGGCATCCCTATCGCTCATGGGCAGTCCGAACAGGTATCCCTTGATCAGACGCGGCTTGAGGGCAGCAAGAACAGCCATCTCCTATTGGGTCTCGACGCTTTCGAGCACGCACCGCAAAATCAGCTTTGAGCATAGGGCAATGATGTCGGCGACGATTTCCCGCGATGTGATGCTATGGGTAGCGAAACTCCGGTTAGGAGCGGTTTGATGTACCAAATGGTCCGACGTTTTCTTGGTTCTTTGTCCCACACAGGCACGTTCATCGCGCTTGTTTTCTTTGCTGCCTCTCTCACTCCAAGTCTCTTGCCTCGGTCTTACCTGGTGCAAGGAGCGCTTTCGGGCGTCTGCGCCGCCGTGGGCTATATGGCGGGCGTGGCAGTGGCTTGGCTTTGGCGATACCTGGAACTTCCTCGCGCGTCGAGCAGGGAACGACCCCTGAAGGTCGCATTCCTCATCGCTGCCATTGCCATCCTGGGTGTTTTTCTCTGGCACGCGGTCGAATGGCAAAATTCCATTCGCTCACTTTGGGGCATGGATGCGCTCGATAGCGCTGAACCTTTGAAACTGGCGGCCGTTGCCATCCTCGCCTTCGCCGTGCTGCTCTTTACAGGACGTGTCTTTCAGCTTGCGGCTCGCGGTCTTTCGGGGTGGATCAACAGGTACGTTCCTCGACGGGTGGCGAACGCCCTAGGCGTGACCCTGGCCGCCCTGTTGTTCTGGACTGCCGGGCAGGGGCTGCTGCTGCGATGGGCGCTGGACGCAACGGATGCCTCGTTCCAGCAAGTTGATGCCCTGATTGACGACGACACTCCTGCACCGACCGACCAGGCGAAAACCGGGAGTGCATCTTCACTGGTTTCGTGGGAGGGCCTTGGACTGCAAGGGCGCCGTTTTGTCAGCTCTGGCCCCACTGCGCCCGACGTCGGCGCGTTCTGGCAGCAGACAGCCGAAAAGCCGATCCGCGCCTATGTCGGGCTCAACAACGGCGAGACGCTGGAAGCAAGAGCCGCGCTCGCCCTGAGAGAGCTTCAGCGACAGGGCGGTTTCGATCGGTCGATCCTCGTCATTATCGTCCCGACAGGAACCGGATGGGTTGATCCAGCCGCCATGGACACGCTCGAGTTTCTTCACCGCGGCGATGTGGCCAGCGTCGCGCTCCAATATTCCTATCTTGCGAGCTGGTTGTCTTTGATGGTGGAGCCGGACAATGGTCAGGCTGCGGCGAGGGCATTGTTCACCGAAGTCTACAGCCACTGGAAAACGCTTCCGCGTGAACGGCGGCCGAAGCTTTATCTGTATGGCTTGAGCCTCGGTGCGCTCAATTCGCAGCTATCGACGGACATCTATGATGTTGTGGCCGATCCGTTCCAGGGAGCACTTTGGACCGGTCCCCCATTCCGCAGTCAAAGATGGCGCACAATCACAGATCAGCGGCAAGACCTTTCGCCTGCGTGGCTTCCCAGGTTTCGCGATGGTTCCTTGGTGCGCTTTGCGAACCAAGCATCCCCTCCTGTCCAGTTTGATGCGTCCTGGGGACCGATACGGTTTGTCTACTTGCAATATGCCAGTGACCCGATCGTCTTTTTTGAAACTGCTTCGTTGTTCAAGGAGCCGGATTGGATGAAGGGGGAAAGAGGCCCGGATGTCTCGCCGCGGCTCAGGTGGTTTCCCGTAGTGACCATGCTGCAACTGACATTTGACATGGCGATCGGCACAACATCGCCAATGGGGTTTGGCCACGTCTATGCACCGGAGGACTACATTGACAGTTGGATCGCATTGACCGATCCGCCCAATATGGATCACTCGGTGGTCGAGCAACTCAAGGCGCGGTTTGCCAAGTGACCGATTTCGGCGTGATCCAATAATCTCCGTGGGAGGGGACGGCCAGAGGACGAACTGATCTACGCAGCAATGTTCTTGTTCAACTGCCCATCCTTCATGATCACAAGGAAGTTTTTCGCCGGGTCCTCGATTAAGGCGATGTCCGCAATCGGGTCGCCGTCGACCAGCAGTAAGTCGGCGAGTGCGCCTTCCTGAACCACGCCCAGCTTCCCTTCGTAAGGGCTCCGAAGGCCGGAGAGCGCGAGTAGCTGGCCATTGTCCCCCGTCGCCATCTTCAGGATTTCGGCAGGCTTGTACCAGCGGGTGAGTTTTGTGAGTTGTGCACCCTGCCGCGCGGCTGCCTTATCATCGAACAGCGTGTCGGTACCCCAGGCCGTCTTGACCTTGTGCTTCTTGGCAAGCGCGTAGGCGGCGTCGGTGCCGGAAAACATCTGCAGTTGCTTGCGTCTGTTTGGCGACCCCTCGGCAAAGGGCGTTGCGTCCTGATCGTCCAGAAAGGGCTGTAGGCACCACCAGATACCTTTTTCCGCGAGCAGGGCCACCGTCTCGTCGTCGAGCAGGTTGCCATGCTCTATGCACCGAACGCCAGCGGCGACCGCCTGGGCGACTGCTTTTGGCGTATAGGCATGAACCGTCGCGTAGGTCCCCCAGTTCTCCGAAGCGCCGACGCCCGCTTCCATTTCCTCAAGCGTGAACTGCGTCACATCGAGCGGGTCGAACGCGGATGACACGCCTCCACCCGCCATGATCTTGATCTGCGACGCGCCGAGTGCCAGTTGTTCGCGGGCGCGCTTTCGGACCGTGCCGGGATCGTCGGCAATGGCGGAGCCGCCCACACGCTCACTGTAGGTGAAATCGTCCGGCCGCGCGGGGAGGTCGATCGGAAGCCTGAAGTCGCCGTGGCCACCCGTTTGCGAAATGAACGCACCCGATGGCCAGATCCTGGGCCCGGGAACGAGCCCGGCATCGATGCCGCGCTTCAACCCGAAGCAGGGGCCGCCCATATCGCGAATTGTGGTGAACCCCCTCATCAAGGTGTCGTTGGCCGCCTTCACTGCCGCGACATTGATGAAGCCGATATCAGACGTCAGGACGGCCAATTGGGGAACCGTCGCAAACATGATGTGGGTATGCGCGTCGATCATGCCCGGCATCAGCGTTCGCCCGCCGCCCGCTATTCGCGTGACGGAAAGGTCGGCTGGAATCTGGATCGGTGACGGTGAAATCGACGTTATCCGGTTTCCGATCACCAGCACATTGGATGGATTGGACAATGTTTCCGACATACCGTCGAATATGCGCACATTTTCGAACAACACGGCTTTTGTCGGCGTTGCTTGAGCCTGCACGGCGCTCGGCAGACCCGCCAGCCCGAACCCCGCCAGCATCGCAGCGGCGCCGACGAAAAATCCGCGGCGCCGGAGATCGGCATTCATTCGGTGCGTGAGCGTCTGCAATACGGGATCGCAACATTTGCACGGCAGGTCGCTGGTGAGATGATCGTACTTGGTGCCAAACCGAAATCTCATGCTTCCCCCCTCCGCGAGCATCACGACACAAGCATACGCCCGCATTCAGTTTTCCACGAAAAGTCGAAATAGGTTACGCGTGAATAACCACTGCTTGCAAGCAAAAACTATAGTGATATCGTGGAAGTACGCACAGGTTCCGATGGGAGAAACCTATGTTTTACAACATCGTTCTCGCGGCCGGACTTACGCTCGCATTGTCGCTTCCGGCATCCGCCGAAGATCAGGCGACTGATCTACTTGCTGACCGTGAATGGAGCATCATCGTCAGTCCCTATGTCTGGGCTGCGTCCCTGGATGGCGATGCGTCGCTGGCAGGTTTGGATAGCAATGTCGATATTCCGTTTTCGGATATTTTCAAACACCTCGATCTTGCGGCCATGGGCAATGTCGAAGTGACGAACGGACTTTTCGGCTTCTACTTTGATGGACAGTACGTTCAGACGAGCCAGGACGAGGATCTCGCCGACTTCGAGGTCGGCTTGAAGATCAAGACGACTATTCTGGCAGCCGGCGCTTACTACCGCGTCTACGACCTCGCACTTGGGGGCGACACGGTGTTTGGTGAACCGCGGCATTTCACCGTCGAGCCTACGGTCGGCATCCGTTGGACAAAACTCGAAGCGCATGCTGATGCAGGCTTCACCTCGGCAAACAAGTCTGCGGACTGGCTTGACCCGTTCGTGGGCATGCGTCTGAGCACAGACCTTTCCGACCGGTGGAACCTGGCCGGCGAAGCCGACATTGGCGGGTTAGATATTGGTTCGAAGCTCGCAGTAAATGCCCAGGCCTATCTCGGATACCGGACCTACATGTTCAATCATCCAACGATTTTGCGCGTTGGGTATCGTGTGCTTTCGCAAGACTACGAAACGGACGATTTCACCGGAAACAAATTTCGCTGGGACGTTACCCAGCATGGCCCGGTGTTGGGCTTTTCCATGCGTTTCTGACAGTGTCTCGATCCCAGTGATCTGCATCTGCAATCAAGTCAGCGAGGACGTCAGGATGTCCAGCAGACAGCGTGCGATCCCGAAATGAACGTGGATAGCGCCAGCGCGGGCATCCGCTTCTGGAGCTGACGGTCCAGCGATGTTCTCGTGGAGCGCTGTTCCGACTTCAACCTCGGCCGTGGTCCTCGGAAGTTAGGCTTCGCTGGTGGCTGCTTTCTGCGAGAGAAGTCCCTATAGCTGATAGTCTTCTCACGGCCCATTCCGTCCGTTCCGGAGCTCAGTCGTTGCCCAACTAAAGAACAACAATGCCTCAAAGTTAGTGAACTCCGGGGTAGCCGGTCCGATTCCGTTCAAGGTGGTCGATTTTACAAGTCACGGTGCACTCGGGCCCCGCAACCAAATCATCTCAAAACACCCGTAGCGATAAGCTGCGGGTGTTTTGCGTTGCGGCGGACCTCCCCCGAAAGCGGGTGAATTGGTGCTGACCGGGGGAGACGTCGCCTCAGGCGCGTGGCGGGACAAAACCCCAGGAGACCTAGTAAACCAGGGGATTGGCAAGCGCACATGTCGTCATCCCCCAATGTGAGGGAGATACGTCTTCTCCAGTTCGTTCATTCCGTCGTGTCCATTTGGGTACTGCAGTGCACCAAAGCCGCGAGCGCCGCATGAGCACCGTCCTGTGGAGGGCAGCGATCTCGAAATGGTTCACCACACTGCCATTTGAGACCGCAGGCAACCTGCGGTTCTTCTGAAGACTTCTTTGTTTTGTCCATCAACCTGGGGAGGCGACAGTGGATTAAGCGATTGAGGATGAGAACACCTTGTCGGCAGGATGTCAGATGGCTCCCGCCGCGCCGATCCCCGCCGTCACTCGGCGGGTTTGCCCTCCGACCGGCTCTGTCGAAGGGAAAGAAACTCGAAAAGACGAGCGACGGCCTCCGCGCCGGGGTCGATGTGACCTTCGAGCTGCCGGGCATTCAGGTAAGCCGCCCGGCCTGCGCGTGCGCTGAGATAGGTTGCGGTCAGGTTGGCGCCGGCGCGGGCTGCACTGGCCGCTGCTGCAAAACCCTTGTCATAGGCGTCCAGTGCAGGCGAGAGCGCATCGACCATGGTGCGGTCGCCGAGCTCTGCGCCGCCGATTTCCTGCATGCGGGCAAGGCCGGCTTTGAGCGCGTCGCGCATGCCAAGCCCACTCGAGGCCCCATCGCCTGCCGCGGCAAAGAAGATGGCGAGCAAGACGCCGGAAGAGCCGCCCATGGTCTGGCTGAGTTCCTGGCCCATGGCGCGAAAGAGCTGGGTGTGATCTGCAAGCGGTAGCCGATCGAGGGCCTCGATCAGGGCACGCGCGGCGCTTGCAAGGGTCGAGCCGGTGTCACCGTCGCCGGATTTGGCATCGAGCGCGTTAAGGTGTTTTTCCGCCTCGATCAGGAGCTTGCAGCACTCTGTGAGGAATTGACGGGTGGGCAGATGCTGCGAGGCAAGCGGCGCGATCGGGGTCAGTCCATCGGGCAGGGCGATGACGTTGACGGGTCGCATCGCCGTCACGCCTGGCCATGCTGCAAGGCCGACCGGCTTGGCCAGCAAGTCGAGATCGGCCATTTCCGCCGGCAATACGGAAATCGAAAAGCCCTGCATGTCGAGCGAGGTCATCATCGCAGCAGGCCCGACGATATGCGAGAGGCGCGCGCCGATCGCCGATTGAACCAGTTCGTTGACGACCACGGCCATTTCCAGCACGGAGGTGCCGCCGAGATTGTTGACAAGTACGACATGCGGCTTGTCCTCCATGCCCGCCGCAAGCCGGTCCACCATGGCGGCCACGGCGCCGCGCACGCCGTCATACTCGATCTGCTCCACACCCGCCTCACCGTGGATGCCAAGGCCGAGTTCGGCGTGACCTTCGGGAATGCGTTTTTCCTTCGGCGAGCCCGGCACGGTACAGGTGTCGAGTGCAATGCCGATCGAGCGGGTATTGGCGATCACCCGCCGCGCAGTGTCGATGACGTCATCAAGACTTGCGCCGTTTTCCGCCATCGCACCGGCGATCTTGTGGACGAAGAGCGTGCCCGCCACACCGCGGGACTGCGGCAGATCGGGGAGCGCGATGTCATCGTCCACGATCACCATGCCGACATTCAGCCCAAAGGCACGGGCGCGTTCGGCCGCAAGGCCGAAGTTCAGCCGGTCGCCTGTATAGTTCTTGACGATCAGCAGGCAACCGAGCGGGCCAGTCACCGCGAGGATTGCGGTCAGGATAGCGTCAACGCTCGGCGAAGCGAAGACATCACCACAGACGGCGGCTGTCAGCATGCCGCGTCCGACGAAACCGGCATGGGCCGGCTCATGGCCGGATCCGCCGCCCGAGACAATCGCGACCTTCGATTTGTCCCAGTCGGATCGCAACACGACGCGGATGTGCGGATAGCCGTCGAGGCGGCTCAGCGCTCCAGCCGAGGCCATGAGCATGCCATCGATCGCCTCGGTGACGGCATTTTCGCGGCTGTTGAGGAATTGAGACATGAGACCCTCCCTTAGACGAGACGCATTCCGGCCGCATCGAAATAGATCGGCTGGTGCGGCTGGATTTTGATGATGTCGCCGCCCTTGAGGGCGGTGTGGGCATCGGTGACGGTGATGATCGGATATTCTCCAAGTGTGAGATGAAGACGCGTCTGGTCGCCGAGATGTTCCACCCGGACCACCTTGGCTTCCTGCCCTTCTCCCTGGAGAATATGCTCGGGCCGAAGCCCGATCGTATGGGCCCCCGCCACTGCTCCGGGGAAGAGGTGTGCGGGGAGCACGTTGATGCGCGGCTGGCCAAGCCGGGTCGCGGCATAGATGCTGACCGGCGCTTCGTAGATCTCGCGCGGCGAACCGAACTGCACGAGGCGTCCTTCCTTGAGCACGCCGACATGGGTTGCCATGGTCATCGCCTCGATCTGGTCATGCGTCACGTAGAGGAAGGTGGCGCCGGACCGGGCCTGGATGTTCTTCAGTTCGACCCGAAGGTCGGCGCGGAGTTTCGCATCGAGCGAGCTCAGCGGCTCATCCATGAGATAGATCTGCGGATTGCGGACCAGCGCCCGGCCGATCGACACGCGCTGCATCTCGCCGCCCGAAAGGGCCGTTGCCCGGTTGTCCAGCTTGTGGGCGATCTGCAGGACCTCGGCGATTGCCTTCACCTTCTGGTCGATCACCGCCTGCGGCGTGCGCAACAGCGGCGACTTCAGCGGAAATTCGAGGTTCTGCCGCACCGTCATGTGCGGGTAGAGGGAATATTGCTGGAAGACCATCGCGACATTGCGCTGTGCCGGCGTCAGCCCGGCCATGGACTGTCCGGCAATCCTGATGTCGCCGCTGTCCTGCGTGTCGAGGCCCGAGACCAGGCGCAGCAGCGTGCTCTTGCCGGCTCCGGTCGGACCGAGAAGCACCACGAAGGCGCCGTCCGGTACGGTCATCACCACGTCGTCGAGCGCGCGGGTGGCGCCAAACGACTTGCGGATGCTGGAAAGGACGACTTCAGCCACGGGTGAGAACTCCTTCATTGGCTTCGGACACCAGTGCGATCCCGCTGTTCGCATCAAACAGGGTGAGTGAGCGGCGATCGAATTCAAGCCCGACGGGAACATCCGTCCGGATGGCATCGCTCGACGCCGTCCGCGCCTTGATCTCTCCATGGGCCGTCTCGATCGTGACGATCTGTGTGGTGCCGAGATATTCGACGGCTGCCACCCGTCCGCGAAGACCGGCTTCGTCCGACAGGTGGACATGTTCCGGCCTGACGCCGAGCGTGAGCGCACCCTTGCGGCCTTCGCGGGATTTGGGAACCTCGATGCGGGATCCACCGATCGTCACCGCGTTGCCCCCGTCGTCGATCGCACCTTCGAATTCCAGGAACGACATCGGCGGCGAGCCGATGAATTTCGCCACGAACTTGGTTGCCGGCCAGTCATAGATCTGCTGGGGCTTGCCGAATTGTTCGATCACGCCATGGTTCATGACGACAATCTTGTCGCCCATCTGCATGGCTTCCAGCTGGTCGTGGGTGACATAAACGGTGGTCGCCCCCATGCGGTCATGCAGGGCGCGCAGCTCCTCCGCCATATGCTCACGGAACTCCGCATCGAGCGCCCCGAGGGGCTCATCCATGAAGAAGGCCTTCGGCTGGCGCACGATCGCACGGCCGAGTGCGACGCGCTGGCGGTCGCCGCCCGAAAGCCCGCCGACCGGTTTGTCGAGGATGGATTCAATCTGCAGGATACGGACGACTTCCGCCACGCGGCGATCGACTTCCGAGCGCGCTATGCCCTGGCTGACCAGGGGATAGGAGATGTTCTTGCGCACGTTCATGTGCGGATAAAGCGCAAACATCTGAAAGACGAAGGCGATGTCGCGCTCGCTCGCGCGCTTCATGCCGACCTCTTCGCCGCCGATATAGATCTCGCCACTGGTCGGCAGTTCAAGGCCGGCCATCATCCGCAGCGTCGTCGTCTTGCCGCAGCCGGACGGGCCGAGCAGCATGAAGAACTCTCCATCCTCGACGGTGAAGGAGGACGACTTCACCGCATTGAAGGCACCGAAGTCCTTGCGCAGGTTTTCAACGCGAATCTGGGCCATGACTCACTCCGGAAAATGACTGACGACGATGAACATGACGGTTCCGATCAGCGTCACCGGAAAGGAGAAGGTAAAGAGTGTCAGCGAAAGCGGCTGCATGAGCATGATCACGCCGAGCGCGATCAGCGCCGAGGCGAACATCTCCCATTCGGGTCGCCGGAACCGGCGCAGGCGGGCAAGGAAGTTCATCATTTGCGCACGGCTCCGAAGGTGATGCCGCGCAGCAGATGCTTGCGCAGCAGCACGGTGAAGATGATCACGGGCAGCAGGAACAGTGTCGCTGCAGCCGCAACGGCCGGCCAGTCGATACCGCCGCCAACCGACAGGATGGTCGGGATGAAGGGGGGCGCCGTCTGGGCATTGCCGCTCGTCAACAGGACTGCGAAAGCATATTCGTTCCAGGCGAAGATCAGGCAGAAGATCGCGGTCGAGGCGATGCCTGTTGCCGCCTGCGGCAGGACGACTTTGTAGAAGGCCTGGAAGCGGGTATAGCCATCGATTAGTGCCGCTTCTTCGTATTCGCGCGGGATTTCGTCAATAAATCCCTTGAGCAGCCAGACCGACAGCGACAGGTTGACCGCCGTATAAAGCAGGATCATGCCGAGGTGCGTATCCGAAAGCCCCAACTGACGGAACATCAGGTAAATCGGGATTGCGACGGCGATCGGCGGCATCATGCGTGTCGACAGGATGAAGAACAGGAGGTCATCCTTGAGCGGCACCTTGAAGCGGCTGAAGGCGTAGGCTGCCAGCGTCCCGAGGAAGATCGACAGGAATGTCGAGCCAAAGCCGATGATGACCGAGTTCAGGAATCGTTGCCCGAAGCGCGACGGGCCCGAAATGATCATGCCCCTTTCCCGTGTGATCTTGTCATACCACGTGGTGGGTGCCGGCAGTTTGGCGAGGTCTTCCGCCGAGGGGCGCGACTGTGTCGTGAAGAGGTTTACGTAGCCTTCAAGCGTCGGCTCGAAGACGACCTTCGGCGGATAGCTGATCGAATCCGGGCCGGACTTGAAGCTCGTCGAAATGATCCAGATGAGCGGGATCAGCGTGATCACCGCATATAGTCCGACCAAGATGCCGGCAATCCACTTCGAGGCAGGCGACGGTTCGGTGACGGAATGGGCGCTCATCGTTCCTTAACCTTGTTCAGGGCCTTCACGTAGATGGAGGCGAGGCCGAATACCGTGACGAACAGGACAATTGCATAGGCGCTGGAATAGCCGGTCCGCCATTTCTCGAAGGCCTCGCGCTTGAGGTCGATCGAGGCGAGCAGCGTCTCGTCCCCCGGCCCGCCGCCGGTGAGGAGGACCACCAGGTCGAACATCCGGAAGTTCTCGATGCCGCGGAACAGGACTGCAAGCATTAGGAATGGCAGTGCCATTGGCAGCGTGATCGTCCAGAACTGCCGCCACTTCGATGCGCGGTCGACTTCCGCTGCTTCATAGATGTAATCGGGGATGGAGCGCAGACCGGCGAGGCAGATCAGCATGACGAAGGGCGTCCACATCCAGGTGTCGACAATCACGATCGCCCAGCGCGCCCAGCCGCCGGGGCCAAGCATCGAGAAGCTGTCGGCGGGAATGCCGGTCAGGAATTCGACGGCGTAGTTCACGAGGCCGATCTGCGGCTGGTAGAGGAAGGTCCAGAAGTTGCCGACCACGGCGGGCGAGAGCATCATCGGGATGACGATTAGTGTCGTCACCAGGTCGTTGCCCTTGAACTTGCGGTTGATCAGCCATGCCAGGGAGAAGCCGATCAGCACCTGGAAGGTGATCGTCCAGATGAGGAAATGGGCGGTCGTCTGCATGTTCGCCCAGGTATCGGCGTCAGTGAGGATGCGCGTGTAGTTGCGCAATCCGACCCACTTTACCTCCGCGTTCGGCTTGTTCGCGGCAAAGTTCGTAAAGGACAGGCGGATCGTCCAGATCAGCGGAAATATGTTGACCGACAGAAGCAGGAAGATCGTGGGTGCCACGAAGATCCAGGCGATGGCCCTGTCGCTTAAGCCCCGGATGCGTTTTGCAACCGGTTGTGGCGTCGCACGGGCGAGGCGGTCTGCGGGTGTGTCGGTCATCGTCCGGATCCGTGTGGCGTTTCCAAGGGCAGCCGCATGCGGTGCCGTAGCCCGTGAGGCAACAAGGCAAAGCACGGGTTGTGCTGGCAGGCTGGGTTTCTAAAGACGTGCAGGCGGCAACGCTTGGCTTTGGCTCTCCCCCGGCGTTGCCGGGGGAAAGATCAGAGACACTGCCCCCGGATCAGGGCCGGGAGGCAGGCTCTTCTTGTGTCAGAGCTTGCCTTCGTCCTCGAACGTTTCCGTCCAGTCGGCAATCAACCCGTCCAGCGCTTCCTTCGCGGTGCCATTGCCAGCGACGACATAGTCGTGGAACCGCTTCTGCGATGCCTGCAGCAGCGTCGCATAGGACGGCTCGGCCCAGAAGTCCTTCACGATCGCCATGCTGTCGAGGAAGGTCTGCGCATAGGGCTGGCTCTTGGCAAAATTCGGGTCTTCGACCACGGCGCGAAGGCACGAGAAGCCGCCCATGGACCACCATTTGTCCTGCACGTCCTTCTGGGCGAACCATTTGATGTAGCCCAGTGCGCCGGCCATGTTGTCGGTGTTGGCGACGACCGAAATGCCCTGGCCGCCGAGCTGGGCGAACTTCCCGCCACCGGGGCCTGCGGGATTGACGAGATAGCCGGTCTTTCCGCCGCCGACATTCGGATCAGCCTCGAACCCCGGCCAGGTGAAGGCGAAGTTCATCTGCATGGCGACCTGGCCCGACTTGTAGGCGTCGATGCCTTCCCCCATGTACGTGTTGGACGTGCCCGGTGCGACGCAGCAGTCATAGAGCGACTTGTAGAATTCGAGGCCCTTCACGGCGCCTTCGGAATCGACGAAGCCTTTCATGTCGTAGGGCTTTTCCGGATTTTCGTACTTGAAGCCATAGCTGTAGAGCACGTCCATCACGCCCATCGTGATGCCTTCAGAGCCACGTTCGGTATAGATCGAGGCGCCGTAGACGGTCTTGCCATCGATCTTGCGGCCCTGGAAGAATTCGGCGACCTGCTTCAGTTCGTCGAAGGTTGCGGGCGGCGTCAGGTCGCGACCGAACTTTTCCTTGAAGGCGGTCTTAATTTCGGGCCGCTCGAACCAGTCCTTGCGGTAGGTCCAGCCGACCACGTCCCCGAAGGCTGGCAGCGACCAGTAGTTCGGGGTGTTCTTCGGCCATTCGGAATAACCCGTGACGGTTGCCGGAACGAAGGCATCCATCTTGATGCCTTCCTTGTCGAAGAACTCGTTGAGCTTCACATACCAACCGTTCTCGGCGGCGCCGCCGATCCACTGGCTGTCGCCGATCATCAGATCGCAGAGCTTTCCGCCCGAGTTGAGTTCGTTGAGCATGCGGTCGGCGAAGTTCGGCCACGGGACGAACTCGAATTTCATCTTGATGCCGGACGACGCCTCGAAGCCCTTGCTGAGTTCGACGAGTGCGTTTGCCGGGTCCCATGCGGCCCAGCAGAGCGTCAGTTCCTTTTCGTCGGCATGCGCCATCATAGTGCCGAAACCCATCGAACAGGCGACCGTTCCGGCAGCAAGCAGACCTTTCACGTAAAGCGATTTCATCATGTCATCCTCCCAGCGCCGTCCGGTCTCCTGCGGATGGCGAAACGCCCTTGCGGGCCAAATGCCGGCTCCGGACCCTAATCTCTGGCCGGCCTCCTCCAGCGGAACGGGGTGTAATGGATGCCTCTCCCGAACCCAGATGGAGGCTAATTGATGTGCGCACCTCAAAGCAAGTGATTTTTGAGGTGCGCACATCAATTCTTGCGTTTGCTGATGTTTTGAAGGAAAAGCTCTGGAAGGCGGAAATCATTGGGAAGTCGTCATGCGTCCAACAGCGAAGGATCTGGCCGAGGCTGCAGGCGTCAGCCTTGCAACGGTCGATCGTGTCTTGAACGAACGACCGAATGTGAGCCCGAAGGCCGCCCGGCTGGTCAATGACGCAATCGAGCGGATCGGCTTCGTTCGAAATCCGGCGGCTGTCAGCCTTGCCCGCAACAAGGTGTACCGCTTTCTCTTCCTGCTTCCGGCAAGCGGCGATCTATACCTCAAGGAGCTCCTGCGGCACGTTGAAGAGCTGACCGATGCGCTCAAGGGCGACCTCACCGAGATTGCCTACCGCCAGATCGGGATCGACGATGCGCACGGCGTGGCAAAGCTCCTCTCCAGCCTCGACAAGGAGGAGGTCGACGGCGTGGCCGTCATGGCGCCTGAATCGCCTCAGGTGCGTGACGCCATGGCGCGGCTTCTCCAGCGCAACATCAAGGTGGTGCAATTCCTGTCCGGGCAGGAAAAGCTGCCAGAGGCTGATTTCGTTGGTATCGACAACTTTGCGGCGGGTGCGACCGCGGGCAAGCTGATGGGTATGCTTGCGGGTCCCCAACCGGGAAAGGTCATGGTGATCGCGGAAACCATGCAGTCGCTCGACAGCATCCAGCGCCGCCTTGGCTTCGACCACGTGATCAACAGTGCCTTTCCGCATCTGACCTGTCTGCCGTCCATTGAAACCCACGCCGACGAGGCACGTAGCCAGCAGGTGATGGCCCGCGTGTTGGCCGGCAATCGCGACGTTTCCGGAATCTATGTGCTGAGCGCAGAGGCTCGCGTACCGATCCTGGCTGCTGCCGGAAACGTCGATCTCGGCGGCATTGCCGTGGTTGTCCACGAACGAACGCCCTTCACCGAACAGGCGCTTCGGGACGACCGTATCGATGCCGTGATCGCACAGGATCCGGGCCATGCGGTGCGCAGTGCAATTCGCATCATGCGCGCCCGCTCGGATGCTCGCGAGCCGCTCGCCGCACAGGAAAAGATCCGCATCGAAATTCTACTCAAGGAAAACCTTTGAGCCATATGAAGGGCGGCGCGCGCGATTGGTCAGAGGCTTTGATTTGGCCGGATGCGGAGCAAATAAACGAGCGTTTACATTTTTTTGCGCCTGGCGGCGGGACTTCGGCGACCGGTGATGTGCAATAGGCAATTTTGGGAAAATCCAGAAAAGACTATGGCGGCCGTCGCCTCCAGACGGAAAGACAAATTTCTAAGACCGCACCCAGCCCCGCTGTCGTCGTTTTCGGCAGTCTGCATTACGACATCATCGTCAAATGTCCGGTCCGGCACGGCCGCGCAAAGGCGAAACAGTCACCGGCTCCGCCTGGAACCCGGCATGTTGCGGCAAGGGCGGCAACCGAGCGGTTTCCGCAGCCAAGGCCGGCGTGCGCTCGGCAACCCCGTATTCGGACAACGTCGAGATCTGCAGCGGCGTCCCGGTCATGATGCCTGCGACGCGGACGCGGGTTTTCGCCTCAAGTCCGATCAGCAATACCATCTATGACGCCTTCAGGTTCGTCACCACTGTTGCTATCGAGCAGTGGCTCAAGTATCCCAAGCTGACAATCAATGGCGCCTCCAAAGCCTCTGCGATGACGGGGTGGCGCATCGGTTAGATCTTGAGTAACGATCCGCTGCGTTTCCCGGCAACTGAGACAGCGTCAAAAGCCGCCGCATGGTTGAACGGTTTTCCATATCGCTTTGCCTGAACGAAGTAGCTCTCTCGCTTATTCAAAACGGAGCCGTCCAGCGCAACACCACCGCTGTAAGACATATTGCGCAGAGATGGTCTTGCCTGATGCTTTGCTGAGACAATGTAACTGTCAAATGACCCGCGAGACAGTTCAGTTAAATGGGGACGAGCCATGCGAGCGAATGCGGAATCGACCATTTTAAGTTTTGTCGTCAGTCGACCTGATGGGACGACGTGCCCGAGCGAAGTTGCGCGCAGCCTTGCAAATGATCACAACGCTCCGCTTGAGTGGCGTGACTACATGCCAGCCGTCCATGAAGCGGTTGATGCCTTGATTGCGCGACGAGAGATCACCCTTTCCTGGAAATCTGTCGTAATGGGGGAGAGAGCCGGTCCCTACCGTATAAGTGCTCGCAAGCAAAATCTCTAATGCCGAGACGTCTGCGGCCACCTTTTTAGCGTCCTAAACAATCTCAATGACAGGAAACCGATCAAGCACATCCCGACCGTGCTGATAGTCGCGAGCCTACTTTTTCATCTCTATAAGCTTCGGGTCAGTAAGTTTGCGCGTAAGAGCCTTCCGGTTATCGAGACTCGGGGAGCTTAGTCGTTGCCCGATTGATGTAATCGACCAGCGCGCGGGCAGCGGCGAATGATTTTACTATTTCCTCGACAAGATTGGAGGACACGAGCATCTCGTCAGAAACGTTGCGACAGGCTCCGAAGTTTTTGAGATTGAAAAAGTCGAGCGCGTCGTGATTTCTGACGTACCCGCTGGCGCTCAAATCATGACCGCCCGTCAGACCATTTGGGAAATATGTCCGAAATAATGGACCCTCGACGATCCCTCTCCATTTGCCGGTGTGGCTTGCGATTGTTTGCCGCAAAATGCGGGCAAGCCGTGGCGGGGGTAGCAGCGCTCCGCCTCCGCTGTATGAGCTGTGCGGAGAGATTTGCATGTAATATGTCGCGGCTGCGTTCTTCGAAGGCGAAACTCGCAACGTGATGCAGCAGGTGCCTTTCGAGATAGACGCGGCACTCAAACATTTGCGGGGATCTCGGTTGGCCTCATCTACGCGCTCGTCGATCGACCCTGTGCTATTAGCTAACGCTAGGGTGAATTCAATTAAGTCGCGGCGCGCGCAATCAAGTCTAGCTCGGTTGTCGTCGAGCCACTCGGCGCCGTGATTACTGGAGGCTTCCTCTAGAAATTCAAAAGTCGATCGGTTGATCATCCACTGTCTCAAACATGGCAAACCCGCCTGTCATAGGGCAGGCGGAACGTAAAGTGAACAGAAATAGCTCGAGCGGACATGAAAAGAGGTTGAAGTCGGGTGCTTCCAATCGCTGAGCGCTTCCCCAGATAGGGTAGGGCTCGTGGAATTGCCACTTCGGTAACTGAGCGGCGAGTGGTTCGTTCGCATTTCGTAAACACGTTGAATAGGAGAGGATCCATATGGCGAGAATGGTCAAGAAAGCGGATCTGCCGATAAAAACGTGTGCGACATGCGGAAAACCTTTTGCATGGAGGCTGAAGTGGGCCAAGAACTGGAGCGACGTGAAGTACTGTTCTGAACGCTGCCGCCGCTCTAAGCTCAAGCCATTACCCACGTCATGATCACGTTGCTAGCACAATAAATCGTGCAAGACCCGTCGAACGGTGGGTGTGTTGGCGCACGAGCGTATCGCGCCCTCGCAGAAACCTGAACGTGGCCGCAGCAACGGAGGCGAGGAACGTTTGCTCGTCGATCCTCCCAGCTGCAAGTGACCCTACCATATAGCTCTCGATTTGAAGGAGCCACTTACTGGGGACGGGCTTTTTCAAGATCATGCAAAGCCATTGGGTCCGGAGCCTCCTCAGCATCCCGCTGTAGGCGAGACCGTGAAGCGGATCTCCCATACGCTGAAGGCAACAAAAGCTACCTCCGACGGTCACCTATTCCCTTCCAGAAAGGACGCGACGATGCGATTGTTTTCGCCTCCATGTGCGGGCTTGACAGTCCGTAGCTCGAGCTAATACGTATTAGCTAATACGATTTAGCAAGTGTAGGGTCCGCGATGAACCGCAAGTCCACGGGTGAACATTCGGCCGCCGCTGCACCGACAAGCGCTGATGTCGCACGCCTCGCGGGTGTCTCCCAAGCGACCATTTCCCTCGTGCTCAATGGCCGGGATAGTGCCGTGCGCATTTCTCCGGAGACACGGGAACGCGTGATGTCCGCCGCTGCCCAGTTGGGCTACACGCCCAATCATGCCGCCAGAAGCCTGCGGCAGCGCAGCACCAAGATCATCACTTTCATTCTGCCGACCTTGGAGAATCCGTACTTCCTAGAGATCGCGAGTGCGGCGCAAGCGGAAGCCAGTTTGCGCGGATATTCGGTCACGATCATTTCGTCCCGCAACGAACTGAGCGAGTTTCACACTGCGCTCTTGTTGCAAGGGGCGGCTTACGACGGGATCATCGTCGCAGGACACAATAACTGCGCTGCTCCGGAACTACCTGCTCTCGTAAAGCGCGGTGTCGGCGTTGTCGTGCTGCAGGAGCCTAGCCCCGCACCGGGAATTCAAAGCGTCCGCGTCGATCTTGAGAGAGGTGGATATATCGCCACCCGCCACCTCATTTCGCTTGGACATCGGCGCATCGCACACTTTACACAGGCGTTGCGAAGTTCGCATGGCGGACACGACCGTATCGATGGCTATCTGCATGCGCTTTCCGAGGCTGGTCTGCCATTCGATGAAGATCTCGTTGTGATGACCGAGAATTCGCTGTCAGGCGGCGTCCTCGCCCTTGACCGCATCCTGGCGCTTGACGTCCCGCCGACGGCTCTCTTCGCCTATAACGACCGGCTCGCGATCGGCGCTTTGCATGGATTGCGCAAGCGCGGGCTGAGGGTGCCGGATGATTTCGCCGTCGTCGGTTTCGATGGCATTGCCTTCGGTGGCTTTACTGCCCCGACGTTGACAACAGTCGACAGCTCCCGGGAGGAGCTCGGGAAGCTGGCAATGCAAGCGGTCATAGATGCAATCGATAGGAAGGAAGGGCGGCAGGATCATCTGCTGCCCGTTAGGCTACTTGTGCGCGAATCGTGCGGTGGAACGGAGGTCGATTCGGAGGGAATGCCGCACAACTGAAAACATGCCTTCCCGGCATGTGTGTCGAGGGAGGCGTTGGAAATTGACACTCATGGGAGGAAGACATGACGCAATTTATCAATCGACGTACCATTTTGAAGACCGGCGCGGGTCTCGGCGCGGGGCTTGTGACCGGCGCGCTCGGCATGCCGGCGCTTGCACAGGAAAAACAGCTGACATTTGCCGTCTGGGGCGGCGATTCAGAAGTTGCTGGCTACAGGAACGTGATCGCCAAATTTGAAAGCGCCAATCCCGGCGTCAAGGTCAAGCTTGATGTGATGCCGTTCGCGCAATTCTACCAGCAGGTCGATACGCGCCTTGCGGGCCGCCAGGCGCCCGACCTCTTCCGCGTGACCTATCAGCAGATCGGGCGATACGCGAGCAACAAGGCCGCCATCGACCTTACGCAGTATCTCGAGAAGGACTTCGGCAAGGGCTTCACACCTGCCGTCTGGAGCGCCGTCAACGTCAAGGGCACTCCCTACGCGCTGCCGCATCACACCGATACGTTTGCCCTGTTCTACAACGAGGAACTGCTGGAAAAGGCCAATATCGCGGTACCGTCCAGCCTCGACGAAGCTTGGACATGGGCGGCGTTCATCGACAACGCCAAAAAGCTCAAGACGCAGGGCGGCTCATCCTATCCGTTCGCCATGAGCTGGCAGAACGGCGCCGTGCATCGCTGGATGTTCTATCTCTACCAGCATGGCGGGCGCTTGCTGAGCGAGGACCTGACGGCCTCCCGCATCACCGAGAAGGCCGGCATCGAGACGATTGCATGGACACAGAGCTGGTTCACCGAAGGAATGGTTCCGCCCAGCACCTCGGTCAAGAGCGCCGAGAAGGTGCAGAACCTGTTCGCCAACGGCACGATCGCCATGATGCTGAACGGCAATTGGCAGATTCCCTTCGTCGAGCAGCAGATGAAGGCCAAATGGGGCGTCACCTACCTGCCGCGTGACGTCGCAATGGCCGACGATCTCGGCGGCACCTGCGTCGCGGTTTCCCGCGATAGCAAGACGCCAGAATTGGCCGCCGAGTTTGTCAAATTCCTCGTCAACGAGGAAAACATGCGCAGCTTCGTCAATACGGCCCAGCTTCTGCCGGTGCGCACGTCGATTGTGGACAAGGGGATCGAGTTCTCTCTGCGGCCGAATGAGATGAAGGTCTTCGTAGAGCAGACGAAGACCATTCCCGAACATCTCGTCAGCACGGTCATCCATCCCAACTGGGGCAGGTTCAACCCCAAGATGGCCGACGAGCTCGATCTGGCTTTTACATCCGGCCAGTCTGCGGAGCAGACAGCCGAGAATATCCAAGCCCATATCGAGCGGCTTCTGCTGCGGGCCTGAACGAATCGTTAAACCCCTGAAATCTTATCAAAGCGAATGCAGGTCATGGCCCCCACCTCAATATCCCTTGAGAAGGCAATGAACGAGACTGCCACCAGCCGGTTTTCCGGCTGGTGGGCATCCTTCCGGCCGCGACTGACGCCCTATCTGTTCATCGCGCCCAATCTCGTTCTATTTTCGGTCTTCATCTTCTTTCCGCTTCTCTATGCGGCTTTTATCAGCGTGCACGAATGGTCCCTGATCGATGAACCGTTCTATATCGGCGCGGAAAACTACACTCGCCTCCTGACCGACTACCAGTTCTGGCAGGCGATGAAGAATACCGTCATCTATTCTGTGGCAACCGTGCCGACGAGCCTCGCCATTGGCCTGTTGCTTGCCGTCGGCCTCAACCGTGATCTCTATGCCCGCACGTTCTTGCGCAGCATCTACTTTCTCCCCGTCGTCGTGTCGAGCGTTGCGACGGCGATCATCGCAGCCTGGCTGTTCAACGACCATTACGGCGTCATCAACGCTTTGCTGAAGCTCGTTGGGATCCAGCCGGTCGCCTGGCTTTCGACCACAAGCTGGGCCCTGCCGTCGATCATCATCACGACGCTGTGGACGCGCGTTGGATTCTGTATGGTCGTCTATCTGGCGGCGCTGCAGTCGATTTCGCCGACCTATTACGAGGCCGCGTCAATCGACGGCGCCACCCGCCTTCAGCAGTTTCGCCACGTCACATGGCCGCTCCTGCGTCCCACGACATTCCTGCTGCTCATCCTCAACGTCATCCATTCCTTCCAGGTCTTCGACCTGATCTTCGTGATGACGGGTGGTGGTCCAGGTTTCTCGACGACGATGATCGTCCAATACATCTACCAGTCGGCATTCGCGACATCCGAAATGGGTTATGCGAGCGCCATGGGTATCGTCCTCTTCCTTCTGATCCTCCTGTTCACTCTGCTGCAGTGGCGCGTGAACAAGCGGACCGAAGAATTTGTGTAGGAGACCACGGCCATGATGGTCACCACAACTACTCCGACGAAAAAGCGGCTGGAAACGATCGGTCTTTGGGTTCTCATGGCGTTTGGCGCCGTCATCATGATCTTTCCGATCTACTGGATGTTCGTGACGGCAGTCAGGCCAAAGGATCAGATCTTCATCCCTGACGTCAGCCTAATGCCCACGGGATGGGTCTGGCAGAACTTCGCCGACGCGCTGGCGCATATGCCGTTCCTGCATTGGTTCTGGAACTCGACCGTCATCGCCGTGGTGGCAGTGGCGATCACCGTCACCATCAACCTGCTGTGCGGTTATGCCTTCGCAAAGTTCAGGTTCGCCGGACGCGACGTGCTGTTTCTGGCGGTGCTGAGCGCCCTGATGATACCGGTCCAGGTCATCATCGTCCCGCTTTTCTTCGTCGTGTCCGAGCTTGGGCTGCTTAATTCCTACTGGGGCGTGATCCTGCCGCGTGCTGCCGAAGCTTTCGGCATCTTCATGGTACGCCAGTTCATGGTGTCGATCCCGGACGAGTTGATCGAGGCCGCGCGGCTTGATGGCGCCAGCGAGCTCACGATCTTTCGCAAGATCGTCCTGCCGTTGTCCAAGCCGATTATCGCGGTGCTGATCATCTTCACCTTCATGTGGCGGTGGAACGACTTCGTAATGCCCTTGGTCATGCTCACTGATCAGGAGATGTACACCGTCCAGCTCGGCCTCAACCTGCTCAAGGGCCAGTACAACACCGAATGGACGGACATCATGTCCATCGCGCTTTTGTCCCTAGTGCCGATGCTCGTCATTTTCGTGTTTTTCCAGCGCCAACTGATCCAGGGCATTGCCGGAACGGGCCTCAAGTAAGCCGGCTCACAAGACTTGGTGGCGATGCAAATTTGAATTCTACGTGAAAGGACTACCTATGTTGAAAGTTGCCATGATCGGCGCCGGCAGCGTCGTCTTCGTCAAGAATCTGCTGACCGACATTCTTGATTTCCCGGAACTCCGCGATGTCACCATCACGCTCCACGACATCGACCAGGAGCGGCTGGAGACGGCGGGCATGATGACCCGCTGGACGGCGGCGCAGTTCGACGCGAACCCGGTCATCGAAGAACATCTCGACCGGCGGGCTGCATTGAAGGATGCGGATTTCGTCATCAACATGGTACAGATCGGCATGCACGAGGCGACGCTGCTGGATTTCGAAATCCCGCGCAAATACGGCCTCAAGCAGACCATCGCAGACAGCCTCGGCATCGGCGGCATGTTCCGCGGCCTGCGCACCATTCCGTTCATGCTGGATCTCGTCGCCGACATGCGCGAACTCTGCCCGGACGCGGTCCTGCTCAACTACACCAACCCGATGAGCATCCTGACCCAGGCCGTCTACGAAGCCTATCCGGAGCAGAAGGTGATTGGCCTCTGCCACAACGTGCAGAACACCGCGCATGAGCTCGCATCCTATCTCGACGTCCCGGTCGAAAGCTTGTCCTACGATTGCGCCGGCATCAACCACATGACCTGGTTCCTGAAACTCAAGATCGACGACGAGGATGCCTATCCCCGGCTCTGGGCGGCCATGGAGAATCCGGAAATCTTTGCCAAGGACAAGGTCCGCTTCGAACTGATGCGTTCCTTCGGCCGCTTCATCAGCGAGTCCAGCGAGCACAATGCGGAATACACGCCCTATTTCCTGAAGAGCGAAGCAGATATCGCCGCGTACGACGTTCCAGTTGATGAGTACATCCGTCGTAGCGTTCGCAACCTTGGTCGCTATGCCGAGACCCGCCGCAAGCTCTTGGCGGGAGAGACCTTCCCGCTGGAGCGCTCGCGCGAATACGGTTCGCTGATCATTCATGCGATGGCGACCGGCAAACCGCAGTTGATCTACGGCAACGTCCGCAACGATGGCCTGATCGACAACCTTCCGGACGGATGCTGCGTCGAGGTTCCAGTCGTCGTCGACAAGAGCGGCATGCGCGCCTGCAATGCCGGCTCGTTGCCGCCTGAGCTTGCCGGGTACTGCGCCCCACATGTCTACGTTCAGGACCTGACCGTAAAGGCAGCGCTCAACGGCGATCGTGACCAAGTGCATCGCGCCGCCATGCTCGACCGCCATGCGACAAGCGTGCTGTCAATCAAGGACATCCGCGCCATGGTCGACGAACTGATCGAGGCCCACGGCGATGCGATGCCGGCAGGCATCCGCGGTCGGACCGCCACCACACTGCGCAAATCCGCTTGAGGAGAGGGCGGCGGACGCGATGCCGTGTCGCCGCCACTTCGACTGCAATAATGGGAGTAGATCATGGCTGACGTCAGCATTCGCAATGTCAAGAAATCGTATGGCGCGGTCGCGGCGATCCACGGGATCTCGGTCGACGTCGAGGACGGGGAGTTCGTCACGCTCGTCGGCCCTTCGGGCTGCGGAAAGTCGACTCTGCTGCGCATGATCGCCGGGCTGGAAAGCATCACCGGCGGCGATATCAGCATCGGTGGCCGAGTGGTAAACAATGTGCCGCCGAAAGACCGAGACATTGCCATGGTCTTCCAGAACTATGCGCTGTACCCGCATATGACGGTGGCCGAAAACATGGGTTTTTCACTTCAGCTCAAGGGCCTGCCCAAAGCTGAGATTGCCGAGAAGGTCAAAAAGGCTGCCGAGATCCTTAGCCTCGACAAGCTACTCGAACGCCATCCGCGCCAGCTTTCCGGCGGCCAGCGCCAGCGCGTAGCCATGGGCCGCGCCATCGTTCGGGATCCGCAGGTCTTCCTGTTCGACGAGCCACTCTCCAATCTCGATGCAAAGCTACGCGTGCAGATGCGCACCGAGATTAAGGCGATGCACCAGCGCCTGAAAACCACGACGATTTACGTCACCCATGACCAGATCGAAGCGATGACCATGGCAGACAAGATCGTCGTCATGCATGGTGGCATCATCGAACAGGTCGGCGCACCGCTCGAGCTTTATGACCGGCCGGCCAATTTGTTCGTTGCCGGCTTCATCGGCTCGCCTTCCATGAACGTTCTGGAAGGCCGCATCGAATCCTCCGGTTTCGCCTTCGGCGACCTAACGTTCCCGATCGCCAATGCGCCGTCGGGCTCCTCGGGCCGGCCGGCACGGTATGGCTTCCGTCCCGAGCACTTGATCATGTCCGGCGAGGGTATGCCGATGGAGATTGTCGTCGTCGAGCCGACCGGATCGGAGACCCAGGTTGTCGCGCGGGCGAACAATACTGAAATTACCTGCCTCTTCCGGGATCGTATCACGGCGCGGCCCGGCGAGATCATCCGCGTCATGCCGGATGTTCAAAAGCTGCACCTCTTCGACAACGACGCCGGCTTGCGCCTCAACTAAGGAAAGGATTATCATCAATCAGCATGGCAAAGCCGTCACGGTTCTATGACCGGCCTTCAATCGAAAGAAACTCTGTCCACCGATATGCAACACGATGACCGTCCGATCGTCTCGTTGGCGACGAGCGATCCGGCGGGTATTAGCCCGGAACTGACCGGCGGCCTGCTTAAGCTCGACGGTTTCAAGGAAAGGCCTATATCGCGCCAGATGTCGACGTAACCACCGAGCGCGCGCGATACCTGCAAAGCGCTGGGTGTTTGATAAGTCGACGATGTACCTAGCCGATCCCGGCTATAGTGATGACGCCATCTTCTTGCCAGATGCCCTGTCGTTCAAACTCAAGATGGGCGAGTTCAACGTGCTGAAAATGATTGAAATGCACGCGCCATCTCGCATATCCCGCTGACGGCCGTTGCAAGCTGTCTCTCGGTCGAGCGCATTGTCGGCGAAATCGAGTTGACGCGAGCCTGCCTGAAGGCTGCGGGCATCGACCAGCCTCGGGTCGTGGTCGCCGGATACAATCCGTATGCGAGCGAAAGCCGACAACATTGTCACGGACGCATTCAAGCGCGCTGATCTGGTCGAGAATGGCATGGTTCCCGGAAACACTTTTGGGGACTTTGACGGCTGGTCGTCTCGAATGATGATAACGGATCACGCCGTCGCGATTAGTCGTCGACGACGATGTCATTCATGCCAACCTCTCTGAAATTTAACACTGTTGCCCCAACCGAGCTTAATACCTTACATTTGTCATTTAACTCCATACCCATGTTGACTTGTAAGCGCTTTTCCGTGGTATAAAGCTTACAACATAAGTAGGCGGAGGCGTATGTTAGTCATTCTTGCGGACGACCTGACCGGTGCGCTCGACTCGGCGGCGCCTTTTGCCGGGCGAGGTATTCGCACCGACGTGGCGCTCAACCTTGATGCAATTACGGGGATCATCGCCGATCGCCCCGCTGTGCTGTCCATCAACCTCAACACCCGCGAAACAAGTGCCGGCGAAGCACGTGCCGCCACGGCTGCGACAATCGCCTTGCTGCCGCCGGGAACGCGGCTGTTCAAGAAGGTCGATTCCCGCCTCAAGGGAAATATCGTTGCCGAACTGGACGCCATCCCTTTCACACGTGCCCTCGTTGCGCCTGGGATACCAGAGTTCGGTCGGGTGGTTGCGAACGGATGTGTCACCGGCTTTGGTATCGACGCTCCGATCGTGATCGCCGACAGGCTCGGGGCGCACACAGCTCGTGCCCATATCCCTGACGCTAGCTCAGCCGCCGACATGGACGTTGCGCTCGACGTCGCTGAGAACAACGGGACCGATCTGCTGATCGGCGCTCGCGGTCTTGCAGAAGCGCTCGCCCGTCGCATGACGAACATGGTCGATGCGAAGGCAGCGACCATCCCGTCCGGTCCGATCACATTTGTCATCGGTTCCCGCGATCCGATCACGCTTGCGCAGATCGATGCCCTGCGCAACGGCCACAGCCTGACATATCTGCCTGCGCCGAACGGCCGGCTGGACGCGGAAAGTGGGACAAGACCTGATCTGATGCTGGTGCACGCGACGCCGGGTGAGGAAGAGGTCGATGCGCAGCTTGTGGCGGAAGCTCTGGCTGACGGCGTGCACGAGAACCTTGCCGGTTACGACGGAACGCTGCTTCTCTCCGGTGGAGCGACGGCGGAGGCGGTGCTGCGTCGGCTGGGCCTGTCGAGGCTGCGTCTGCATGGCGAATGCCTGCCGGGTCTTGGTCTTGCTTCGGCACAGGGTCGCTGCATCATTGCAAAATCGGGTGGCTTCGGTCATCCCCATACGTTGAAGCAAATTGCAGACATGGTCCTGCGAAAGGCAGGTTGACGATGGGACTGGAAACGGGAACCGCCCGCAAGGGCCTTGCGGATATCGTGTTCGAGCGGATGCTGCGCGCAATCAAGTCCGGTGCCTACAAGCCCGACGAGCGCCTGCCGACGGAACACGATCTGGCTGCCGAATTCGAGGTGTCCCGACCCGTCATCCGCGAAGCACTGAAACGGCTGCGCGACCAGAGCCTGATCTATTCAAGGCGCGGTGCCGGCAGTTTCGTCCGCTCGGTGGGCTTGCGCAATCCCCTCGGTTTCGGCCAATTGGAAAACGTCGCAGACCTTCTCAACTGTTACGAATTCCGCATGACAATGGAGCCGGCCGCAGCTGCAGCCGCTGCCGCCCGTCACGACGCCGACAGTTTGAAAGCGATCCGCCAGGCACTCGAACTGCTGCGCGATGCCACGAACCGTCAGTCACACCGCGAGGATGCCGACTTTCAGTTCCACCTCGCTATCGCCCGCGCCGCGCAGAACAATTATTTTACCACCGCCATGGAAGCCCTGAAGGATCATATTGCCGTCGGCATGAAATTTCACGGCGCCTCGATCAAGCGGGAAGCGTCCGGCCTGTCGCGCGTGTTTGGCGAACATGAGGCCATTGCAACAGCGATCGCCAACAGCAACGAGGATGATGCGCGCCGTCTGATGTTCGAGCATCTGAAGGGATCGCGGGAGAGGCTCTTTCAGTCGTCGCATCTGTAGGCTCGATCTTGAGGATCGCGAGCGATTTGACTTCGGTATGAGACGCAAAAGGCGGCGCTTGGCGGCACCGCCTTTTTCACTGGAGCGAGGTTCTCAGAAGCTCGCGCGATAGATCGCCAGAACGTCATCCACGCTCATATCGGCCGGGTTGTTGTCCATGAGGCGACGGATGGCATGCGCATCCGCGGCAAAGCGCGGAAGATCGGCTTCGGTCGCGCCATGTTTTGCCAATGACATCTCGATGCCGAGATCAGCACAGAAGCCATAGGCCTGCGCGGACAGGTCGGCCTGCGAGAGATTTTGGCCTAGCCCCAGCGCCTGTGCTACTTCCGCAGTCTTGTCCTTTGCCACTGGCGCGTTGAACGCCAAGACGTGGGGAAACACGATGGCATTGGCCAGTCCATGCGGCAGATGCAGCAGCGTGCCGAGCGGATAGGCGATGGCATGGCCTGCCGCGGTATTGACAGGCCCGAGGCAGATGCCGCCGTAATAGGACGCCAGCATCAGCCCTTCGCGGGCCTCACGATCTGCGCCGTCCTTGACCGCGCGGCCCAAGAACTTGCCGACGAGGTGAATGCCCATGCGCGCAAAACCGTCGATCATCGGATGCGAACGCTTGCTGGTGAAGGCCTCGACGCAATGCGCCATCGCATCGACTCCGGTTGCAGCGGTGACCGCCGGCGGAACCGAGTAGGTGAGTTCCGGGTCTAGCACTGCAAGATCGGCGATCAGGTGAGGGGATTCGACGGCAATCTTCGCGCCCTTTACGGGATCGGTGATCAGCGAGCGTATGCCGGCTTCGGAGCCTGTTCCAGCCGTGGTGGCAACCTGCGCCAGGCGCGTGCTGCGCCCCGCCACTTTGTTGGGTCCTGCGACATCGGACAGGGTCTGCTCGCTATCCCAAAGGGCCGCGACAAGCTTGGCGACGTCCATGACGGAACCGCCGCCGAGGCCGACGACGAGATCCGGCTTTGCGGCGCGCGCTGCCGCCAGTGCGGCATCAAGCGTTTCGATCTCCGGCTCGCCTGGAATGGCGTCGAACAGGGTAACCTTGCCCGGCAGTTTCAACCGGTCGACGAAACCAGCGGTAATCGGTGTTGCGATTACCAGCGCGGAGGAAACCGCTCCAGCCCAGTTGCCGACCTCGCCGACGCTACCGGCGCCGATGACAAGTCGTTTTGGTTGATGCAAGACGATTAATGGAGCGCTGCTCATGTCTGCTCTCCCTTGCCGCCGGCTACCAGCTTGCGGGCATAGGCGATGGCCGACAGCATGTTGCCGTGGTTGGCAATGCCCTTGCCGGCAATGTCGAAGGCTGTGCCGTGGTCGACGGATGTGCGGTCGATCGTAAGATCGACAGAGACGTTTACGGCCGTATCGAAAGCGACGAGCTTGATCGGGATATGGCCCTGATCGTGGTATTGCGCGACGACCAGGTCGAAGCCGCCGGAATAGGCACGGTGGAACACGGTGTCTGCCGAGATCGGGCCGTAGGCGTCGATCCCTTCGGCGCGGGCGGCAGCCACAGCCGGCGCGATCTGGTCGTCATCCTCGGTGCCGAACAGGCCGTTTTCACCGCAATGCGGATTGATACCGGCGACGGCGATGCGCGGACGCTCGTAACCGGTGCGCTTCAGGTGATTGTTGCCGGCCTTGATGGTGGCCAGCACCCGTTCGGTGGTGGCGCGGCGGATCGCTTCCTGCAGCGAGACATGGGTGGAAACGTGGATGACCTTCAGCTTTTCCGAAGCGAGCAGCATATAGGCGGCTGCCGATTTCGTCAGGCTGCGCAGCATACCCGTATGGCCGTCGTAGTGATGGCCGGCAAGGTTGAGCGCTTCCTTGTTGATCGGGGCTGTCACAATGCAGCCGATCACGCCGGCTTCGGAATCGCGCACGGCCTTTTCGATAAAGCGGAATGCCGCATCTCCCGCGACCGGTGAAAGCTGGCCCCAGGGTAGCGGTGCCCCTTCGATCGGCAGGTCAACGACATAGGCCGCAAGATCGATCTCGACGTTCAGCGCCTTGCGGGCGGCTTCCAGTGTCGGCAGGTTTCCATAGATGCGGGTGACGGCCCGATCCGCGTCGCTCATTTCGGCCAGCGCCCGCACCGTGATCTCAGGACCGACGCCGCAGGGGTCACCCATGGTGATGCCGATGATATTGCTCATGCTTGTTCTCCCGCTGCTGAACTGGCCCAGCCTGGCGCCAGACGAACGTATTTGATGGCGCGCCTGTAATAGGTGTAGGCGACATGAAGACTGCCGTCGTTACCCTCAAGCAGCGACGGATAGGACATTTCCTTGTTGTAACCGTCGACCGAATTATTCGACAGGCAGGTGCCGGGACCATCCTCGATGATGATCCGCTGCGTGAAGCTTTTTGCTCCGTCGTCGGAAATGCAGACGGCAACCGGCGCACGGGGCACACCCCAGATCGGCACGCACCCACCATCCGGATTGGCATCCGGTCGGTCGTCGTCTTCACCCAGCTCGTCGTAGAGCGAGGCACGGCGGTCTGCGGACATGTCCGCATTGGTCGGGTTGCAGATCATCGCGATACGGCCATCCTGCAGGCGGGTTGCGGCGATCGATGAATTGTTGTTGGGAACGTCGGTCGCTTCGGGCGCGGACCATGTACGCCCGCCGTCGGCACTCTCGGCACGAAAGACGAAATCGGCCTGCCTGCGGCGGAACACGGCGGCGTATTTGTTGTCTCCGATGGACACCGGGCTCATATGGACGCAGCCGGTCGACTGCTCAAGATCGTCCAGACGCCAGGTTTTGCCGTGATCTTCGGAAATGCCGAGGGCTGCGCGATCATGGCTGCCGTTCCATTTCTGGCCAGGACGCTGGATGCAGCGGAAGATCGGCAAAAGCCAAGCTCCATCGTCGCGAACGGTCAGCGGTGCCCGAACGAAACAGCCGCGCGGCAAATCGAGATAGCGGCCATCGCTGACCGTCAGTTTGGTCGCGTCACCGGCATCGCGATTTACCTCCGCCATGCGGATACGGCATTCGTCCTGATTGCCTGAAGGCTGAGACGTGTGGAACAGGAACAGGCCGCCTTCAGGTGCCGCAAACAGAACCGGGTTCTGTTCGGAATGGGCGGGGTCGAAACTCAACCGCTGCGGCTCGCCCCATTGATCCGAACCCGGCACGAGAACGGAAGCAAAGATCGAGATATCCGACTTGCCTTCCAGCGTGCCGCCGAACCAGGCGCAGATCAGCGCGCCGTCTTCGGCAAGGTGCAGGAATGAGGCGTGGTTCTGGATCATCGGGGAAGCCAGCATGGCCTCGTGTCGTCCATTTCCGACGGCTTTCACCGTGCCGGTCATGACGGTTGCAATCTGTTCAGGCGTCATCGGCGTCTCCTCTTGCCACCGTGAAAATCACCAAAATAACAAAGTTGTCAAGTTTGAAGGGCGTTGAAATTTGAAGATTTAGGCCAGTTCATCAGCCTCATCGTCATGATAATAAATGCACTTATCCTCACGAAGGTTTGTCCAAATCATATTGAGGAAAAATTAATTTGACAAACTTGGTCAGACATCAGATGGTCTGCGTCAGCCCGCTTACGGCGACGAAACGGACGGAGGCATCCCGACCGACGCACAGGGCCACACGGAGGAATGCCTGAAGCGCACAGTCGGGAGACCATCGCAAGATGAGCACTGACCAGTGCGATCCGCAGCTAGAGGGAGGAGAATGACATGAAAACTTCGCACCTACTTGGAGCCGTTCTGTGCTCCGTCCTCGCACTCGGTACCGGTTTTTCTCCGGCTCAGGCTGCGTCGAGTGACATCAAAATCGTCTTGCCTGAGGAAGCCGACCTGCTCGAGCCCTGCATGGCGACGCGCTCCAATATCGGCCGCGTCATCATGGAGAATGTCAGTGAAACGCTGACCGAGCTCGATGTGCGCGGCAAGCAGGGCGTTATGCCGCGGCTCGCCGAAAAGTGGGAGCAGACCGGCGACGGCACCTGGCGCTTTCATCTGCGCCAAGGCGTGACATTCTCCGACGGAAAAGCCTTCGGCGCCAAGGACGTCAAATACAGCTTCGATCGCATTTTCAGCGACAAGAACATCTGCGAATCCCGCCGTTACTTTGGCGGCATGAAGTTCGACGTAAAGATCGTCGACGACACCACCATCGACTTCAAGGTCGATCCGGTTCAGCCGATCCTGCCGCTGCTGCTGTCGCTGGTGACCATAGTTCCCGAGGGCACGCCGCTCGAATTCATCCGCGAGCCGGTCGGCACCGGCCCGTACAAGCTGTCCAACTGGACACCGGGCCAGCAGATCGTGCTCGACGCGCGTGACGACTACTGGGGCAAGAAGCCCGCCGTTACCAAGGCCACCTACCTTTTCCGTTCCGATCCGGCCGTGCGCGCCGCCATGGTTCAGACCGGCGAAGCCGATCTTGCTCCGTCGATCTCGCAGGTGGAAGCGACCAACGAGAAGACGGACTTCTCCTATCTCGACAGCGAAACCGTGTATCTTCGCATCGATGGCAATATCGCGCCGCTCAATGATGTCCGCGTCCGCAAGGCGCTGAACCTCGCCATCGACCGGGAGGCCTTTATCGGCACGCTGGTGCCGCAGGACGCGGTTCTCGCAACGGCGCTTGTGCCGCCGACGACACTCGGCTGGAATCCGGATGTGAAAGTTTTCCCGTATGATCCGGACGAGGCGAAGAAGCTGCTCGATGAGGCAAAAGCTGACGGTGTTGCAGTCGACACGCCGATCACCGTCGTCGCGCGGACAGCCAATTTCCCGAACGTGACGGAAATCATGGAAGCCATCCAGGCTCAGTTGCAGGATGTCGGCTTCAAGATCGACCTCCGGTTTGTCGAAGTAGCCGAGCACGAGGTTTACTACTCGAAGCCGTTCAAGGAAGGTCGCGGTCCGCAGATCGTTGCCGCCATGCACGACAATTCCAAGGGTGATCCGTCCTTCACCATGTTCTTCAAATACGACTCGAAGGGCACCCAGTCGGGTTACTCCGATCCGAAGGTCGATGACCTGGTGTCCCGCGCCTCCGCTGCCACTGGTGATGAACGTGCAAAGTTGTGGTCGGAGCTGATCGCCTACGTCCACGACGATCTCGTCGCTGACGTTCTGCTCTTCCACATGGTTGGTTATTCCCGCGTGTCCGAACGTCTCGATTTCAAGCCGAGCATTGCGACCAACTCGATGCTGCAGCTCTCCGAGATCGGCATCAAGAACTAACCCGGACCATACTCCGAGGACGTATTTTGATCGTCCCAATCGAAGTGAAATGGGCGGCGGTCCTGCCGCCGTCCATTCCAGCAAGATCGAGGTCACCATGCTCACTTTCGTTCGCAAGCGCGCCTTTGCCAGCCTCATCTCGCTCGTCGGGCTGCTGGTCATGGTGTTTTTCCTGTCGCGGCTGACAGGCGACCCGGCTTCCCTTTTCCTCCCCGTCGAAGCATCCGCCGAAATGAAGGCCGAGTTCCGTGCGCTGCACGGCCTCGATCAGCCGCTTCTCGTGCAGTTCGGACAGTATGTCGGCAATGTCGTGACAGGCGACCTCGGCGAAAGCCTGCGCAAGGCGCGCCCGGCGCTCGATGTCGTTCTCGAAGCCTTCACCTGGACGCTGTGGCTTGCCGTCATCACCATGACGCTGGTCACCATCGCGGCGATCGTCGTCGGCTCGCTTGCCGCGTTTCGCACCGGCGGCTTCTTCGACCGGTTTTCCTCAATGGTGTCGCTGATCGGTGCTTCCGTCCCGGATTTCTGGCTCGCGATCGTCGCAATCGTGGTGTTTGCCATCCAGCTGTCCTGGCTGCCAACCTCCGGCACGGGTACGCTCTCGCACTGGATCCTGCCGATCTGCGTGCTGTTCGTGCGCCCATTCGGTATCATCGTGCAGGTGGTGCGCGGCTCGATGATTTCAGCGCTGTCTTCGGCCTATGTGAAGACGGCTCGCGCCAAGGGCGTCAAATCCGGGCCGATCATCTTTATCCACGCCCTGCGCAACGCCATGCTGCCGGTCATAACAGTGATCGGCGATCAGGCTGCCAGCCTTCTCAACGGCGCGGTCATCGTCGAAACTATCTTCGGTTTCCCGGGCGTCGGCAAGCTCATGATCGACAGCATCCTGCAGCGAGACTTCAACGTCGTGCTGGCGGCGATCCTTGTCACCGCTTTCGCCATCTTCCTCATGAACCTCGTGATCGACCTTGCCTATGCTCTGCTTGATCCACGCATCCGCTACTGAGGATCGACATGACCATGGCCGTCCCATCCCCCGCGCCCGAGAATGCCATTGCCGCCGAACCGGGCTTCTTCGTCCGCATGGCGCGTATGCTCTGGGCCGACAAGTTTGCGCTCTGCGCCGCCATCTTCCTCGTCTTCGTCATTGTCATGGCGATCATCGGACCGACCCTTCTTGATGATCTCGCCACCAAGCAGAACCTGCGCGGTCGCAATCTCGCGCCGTTCGATTTCAGCCGCGACTGGTTCATGTGGCTCGGCGCCGATGCACTGGGTCGCCCGCTCTGGCCGCGCATCATTGTCGCCACGCAGAACACGATCATGGTCGCGGCCGGCGCCGTGCTGATCTCCGCTGTCATCGGCACGCTGCTTGGCCTGATCGCCGGCTTCGCGTCGGAGCGGACCAGCCAGATTATCATGCGTATCGCCGACGTCATCATGTCCTTCCCGTCGCTGCTGGTTGCGGTGATCGTGCTTTATATTCTCGGCTCATCGATCCTCAACCTGATGCTGGTCCTGTCGATCACCCGTATCCCGGTCTATCTGCGCACCACCCGAGCGGAAGTTCTCGAAATTAAGAGCCGCATGTTCGTGCAGGCCGCCCGCGTCATGGGCGCATCGTCCAAGCGCATACTCTTCCGTCATATTCTGCCCGTCGTCTTTCCGACGCTGATGACGCTTGCTACGCTCGATTTCGCCTACGTGATGCTGGCCGAAAGCGCACTTTCCTTCCTCGGCATCGGCATCCAGCCGCCGGAAATCACCTGGGGCCTGATGATTGCCCAGGGGCGCCAATACCTGACCAATGCCTGGTGGCTGTCCTTCTGGCCCGGTCTTGCAATCATTCTGACCACGCTGTCGCTCAACCTTCTCTCCAACTGGCTGCGGATTGCGCTCGACCCGGTTCAGCGCTGGCGCCTGGAAATGAAAGGATCGAAACATGGCTGATCATCTTCTCGAGGTCCGCGATCTCTCCGTCGACTTTCACACCGTGTCCGGCACCGTCCACGCCGTGCGCAACATTTCCTACTATCTCGACCGTGGCGAAACGCTCGCCATCCTCGGCGAAAGCGGTTCTGGCAAATCGGTATCGTCGGCGGCGATCATGAACCTGATCGACATGCCGCCGGGCAAGATCACGTCCGGCGAGATCCTGCTCGACGGCAAGAATCTCTTGAAAATGTCGGGCGAGGCTCGCCGCGCGGTCAACGGCCGACGCATCGCCATGATCTTCCAGGATCCGCTCAGCCACCTCAACCCGGTCTATACCGTTGGCTGGCAGATGCGCGAGGCGCTGAAGACCCACGGCATCAGCACCACGCAGGCGCAGGCCGAAGCCTTGCGCCTGTTCAAGCGGGTGGCGCTGCCGGATCCTGAAGCTGCGCTCGACAAATATCCGCACGAGTTTTCCGGCGGCCAGCGTCAGCGCGTCATGATCGCCATGGCGCTGGCGCTCAAACCCGACCTGCTGATTGCCGACGAGCCGACCACTGCACTCGATGTCACCGTGCAGGCGGAGGTGCTGGCACTTTTGAAGGAGTTGCAGCGCGAGACGGGAATGGGTGTGCTGATCATCACGCACGATCTCGGCGTCGTCTCGGAAGTTGCCGATCGCGTCGTCGTGATGGAAAAGGGCCAGCTTGTCGAAAGCGGCACGGTGCGCGACGTCTATCGTAACCCGCAGCACGCCTATACCAAGAAGCTGATTGCCGCCGCCCCAGGCAAGGGCGACATGCATGAACCGGACGCACACGGCGCATCGATCCTCAGCGTCAAGGATGTCCGCAAGTTCTATGGGGGCTTCGAAGCGCTGAAGGGCGTGTCCTTCGAGCTGAAGCCGGGTGAAACCGTCGCCGTCGTTGGCGAAAGCGGATCGGGAAAATCGACGCTAGCCCGCGTCCTGTTGCGCCTCGAAGAGCCGGATGGCGGCACTGCGCGCTGGAAGGGCAAGGACCTCTTCACGATGTCGCCGGGCGACCTGTTCAAGCTGCGCCGTGACCTGCAGATGGTGTTTCAGGACCCGACCCAATCGCTCAATCCGCGCATGACGGTCTATCAGCTGATCTCCGAGGCCTGGGTCATCCACCCGGAAATCCTGCCCAAAGCCAAATGGCGGGAGCGTGCCGCCGAACTGCTCGATCAGGTCGGCCTGTCGCCTGAGCATATGGGGCGCTATCCGCACCAGTTTTCCGGCGGTCAGCGCCAGCGCATCGCCATTGCCCGCGCCCTTGCGCTCGAGCCGCAACTGATCGTCTGCGACGAGGCCGTGTCGGCACTCGACGTGTCTGTCCAGGCGCAGGTGATCCGGCTGCTCGACGGCTTGCGCAAGAAGATGGGCATCGCCTTCATCTTCATCGCCCACGACCTGCCGTTGGTGCGCGATTTCGCCGATTACGTGATGGTCATGCAGAAGGGCGAGGTCGTCGAGTTCGGCACGGTCGCGCAGGTCTTCGACAATCCGCAAATGCCCTATACGCAGGCGCTTCTTGCCGCCAGTCTCGACCCCGACCCGGACGTGCAGGCCACAAACCGCAATGCGCGCCTCGCACGCGTTTCCCAGATTTGATCCCGGAGTAGAATAATGACCAAGAAAGCCTTCGTCGCGATCGTGACATGCTTCAACGACGACGAGACCATCAATTATGAGGCCACGCGCGCCCAGGTGCGCCGTCAGGTCGCGGCTGGCAACAACATCATGTGCGCCGGCACCAATGGCGATTTTTCGGCGCTGACCCACGGCGAAAAGATCAAGCTGCTCGAGGAAGTGGTCGACGAAGTCGGCGGCAAGGTCGATGTCATCGTCAATGCCGGCATGCCGGCCACTTTCGAAACGCTGCAGCTTGCCAAGGAATTCGACCGGATAGGCGTGACCGGCATCGCCGTCATCACGCCGTTCTTCATAGCCTGCACGCAGGATGGTCTGGTCCGCCACTTCTCGACTGTCGCTGATGCCGTCGACACGCCGGTCTATCTCTACGATATCCCAGCCCGTACCCAGAACCATATCGAGCCGGAAACCGCCCGCAAACTGGCGACCCACGGCAATATCGCGGGCATCAAGGATTCCGGCGGCGCGCAGGAGACACTGGCCGCCTATCTTCAGGTTTCCAAGGAGGTCGACGGTTTCGAAGTCTATTCCGGCCCCGACCATCTCGTGCTCTGGGCGCTGCAGAACGGCGCTGCCGGCTGCATCTCCGGTCTCGGAAACGCTATGCCTGACGTCTTGGCCGGCATCGTCGGCGGCTTCAATTCAGGCGATATCGCAGAAGCCGAACGGCAGCAGGACATCTACACCGCTTTCCGCACCGATCTCTACGCCCACGGCTTCCCGCCGGCCATGGTCAAGCGCGCGCTCTACCTGCAGGACCCCTCCGTCGGCGCCAGCCGCCAGCCGGCACTGCTGCCAAATGCGGAGCAGGACGCCCGCATCGGCGAAACGCTGAAGACGTTCGGACTGCTGTAAGCAGCGACTGAGATATTGAAGGTCCGGACCGGAACCGTGCTCCAGTCATGCAGCGCTGACGGATCCTGATGCTGCGATCAGCTATTCTGGGGCACTCGGCCACGAAGAGTGGAGTCAGGCAGCACGAGGCCCGATTAACATCCAAGACTCGTCCGAGAACTGGATTGGCGAGAGATGGTCCTGAAATCGAGCACCGACTGCCTCTGCAGATCTAGCTGGAGAGATCACGCACTGCGGAGCTTCCAACAAGAGAGCGAATCTCCGGCAATAGGGGATTGCGGTTTTCGCTGCTCCATATGGCATGCAGTTCCGCGATGCATTCCTGCCTGAGGTCGAGCGGGCGGAAGACGACGTTGTCGAAGCATGCGTGGCGCGTTGCCGCCGGGACGATGGCGAGGCCGATGCCGGCGCTCACCAGCGACAGGATGGCCTGTGAATGGGTCATGCTCTGGACGATGTGGGGCGTGATGTTGTTGTCGGTCATCAATGCGGCGAGCTTTTCGTGCAGATAGCGGGCCTGGGGTGAGAACATGATGATTGGTTCGCCATTCAGCGCCTCCAGCGTGGGCCTTCGCCTTGATGCCAGCGGGTGTGCCCGCGGGATGGCCAGCATCATCGGTTCCCGCACAACGCACAGGCTTTGCAATTGATGCGTGCCGGAAAGCGGGCGGGAAAAGCCGAGGTCGACATCGCCGCGATTGATCGCCTGCAACTGTTCGGCCGTTTCCATCTGTACCAGGTCGAGTTCGATCTGCGGCGTAAGCCTCCGGGCGGCTGATATGAAGTGCGGCAGAAAGCCGTAGGTTGCGGCGCCGACGAAAGCGATCCGGATGGAGCCGGCGCTGCCGCGGGCGGCGCGGCGTGTTGCCGTTATTGCTGCATCACCTTGTGCCAGAAGCTTTTGCGCTTCGGCGAGAAACGCGAGGCCCGCCGGGGTCAGCGTGACGCGCCGGCTGTTGCGCTCGAAGAGCGTCACGTCGAGTTGCTGTTCCAGCAGCCTGATCTGCCGGCTGAGTGGCGGCTGGGTCATGTTCAACTGCCTCGCGGCGCGGCTGAAATTGAGTTCCGACGCGACAGCGACGAAGGATTTCACCTGAACCATATCGAGCATCTATTCAATTCCTGTATCGCTGAGCGACAATCTTCGGTTTGGACTTAAATGGATCGGACGCGTATTCGTCAAGCAGGACGCTCCTTGCGGGCGCACGACAGGAGGAGTTGGAGACATGGACGCGCAAATGGAAAAGAAGACTGCATCGCAGGCCGCCGTTGAGGCGGATAGCATCGCCTGGATCAAGCTGTCTTCGGTCTTCCTGCCGCTGAAGACACCGATCAGTGATGCGAAGGTGCTGACCGGGCGGCAACGCCCGCTCACCGAAGTGGCGTTCCTGTTTGCCGAGATCGAGACGAAGCATGGCCATTCCGGTATAGGGTTCAGCTATTCCAAGCGCGCCGGAGGACCTGGCCAGTACGAGCATGCCAAGGAAATTGCCGATGTGCTGATTGGCGAGGATCCGAACGATATCGGCAAGCTGTGGAACAAGCTGTGCTGGGCGGGGGCATCGGTTGGGCGCAGCGGGCTTGCGGTGCAGGCGATCGCGGCTTTTGATGTGGCGCTGTGGGACCTCAAGGCCAAGCGCGCAGGACTGCCCCTCGCAAAACTGCTGGGAGCGCATCGCGATAGCGTGCAGTGTTACAATACTTCTGGTGGGTTTCTCTCTTCTCCGATCGAGGAGGTTCTCGAGAATGTCGAACAGTCGATTGCCGACGGTATCGGCGGTATCAAGATCAAGGTGGGCCAGCCCGACCTAGCACTCGACCTCAAGCGAGTTGCTGCCGTGCACGAGCGTATCGGCGAGCGGGCGGCAATGATGGTCGATGCCAACCAGCAATGGGACCGCCCGACCGCCATGCGCTTCGGCCGCCTGATGGAGCCCTATCACCTGACCTGGATCGAGGAGCCGCTGGATGCCTATGACGTCGAGGGGCATGCGGCACTTGCAGCCCAGCTTGATACGCCCATCGCGACCGGTGAGATGCTGACGAGTGTGCTGGAGCATGTGGCGCTGATCCAGAACAATTCGGTCGATTTCATCCAGCCGGACGCCCCGAGAGTGGGTGGCATCACGCCGTTTCTGAAGATCTGCGCGCTGGCGGAGGCGAAAAAACTCCAGCTCGCCCCGCATTTCGCTATGGAAATTCACCTGCATCTTGCCGCAGCCTATGAGCTGGAGCCGTGGGTAGAGCATTTCGACTGGCTCGATCCGCTGTTCAACGAACGGCTCGAGATCCGAGATGGGCGCATGCTGGTACCAAACCGTCCGGGCCTCGGGATCACGCTTTCGGAACAGGCTGCCCACTGGACACGCGGCACGGCGGAGTTCGGCAAGCGGGCCTGAGGCTCAGGCGGTTCCTCGGACGACGATGTGGAAATCGATATTGATCATCGCTTCCACATTCTTGTCGCCAGCAATTTTTCTAAGGATCGACTGGGCTGCTTTGGTTCCGATATCGCGGCGATCGATGCGCACGGTGGTCAGCGGCGGGTGGGTGTGAGGCGCAAAGTCGAAATCACCGAACCCGACGATGGCAAGTTCGTCCGGCATGCGGCATCCGCGCGCGTAAGCTTCCGCCAGTGCTCCATGGGCAACCACGTCCGACGAGCAGAATACCCCGAGAGTTCCCTTTCCGCGATCGAGAAGTTGTGCCATCGCCAGCCTTCCGTCGCGGAAGGTGGAGGGCGAATTCATTTCCAGGTCCGGCAGTTCGACATCGGCGACGCCTCTCAGGCGGCTGACGAAACCATCGCGGCGCTGGACGGCGCGGGGATCGTTGGCGCCGACCTGTGCGTAACGGTCATATCCCCGGATGAGAAGATGGTCGGCAACCAGTGCGCCGACAGCGGCATGGGAAAACCCGACGGCGGTATCGAGTGGCGAAGGTGTCGAATCCCAGATCTCGACGATGGGCAGGCCGGCACCCGTCAGCATCGCGCGGGTTTCCTTGAGATGTGTGATGCCGGTAAGGATCACGCCATCGGGCCGGCGGGCAAGAATGGCGCGGGTCAGTTCCAGTTCGCGCGCTGGCTCATAGCCGGAAAGGCCGAGCAGCAGCTGATAACCGGCAGAGACCAGTTCGGCATTAAGGCCCTCGATCGTTTCGGCAAAGATGGTGCTGGCAACAGAGGGAACGATCGCGGCGATGAGCCTCGTCCTTCGGGATGCGAGGCCGCCCGCGAGAAGATTGGGCACATAGCCCGTCCTCGCAATGACCTTCTCGATCGCCTCCAGCGTTCGTGGTTTCACCAGAGCGGGCGTGTTGATGGCACGGGACACAGTGACAGGCGAGACCCCTGCGAGCTTCGCGATATCGGCAAGTGTCACCGGGCTGTTGCTGGTCATGCGCTTGCTATTGAAATCGTCTGTCATCGTAAGTGCCCCTATCAAAATGAGTTACGCTTTCATTTTGGAACTAATCAAGTGGCCGGAGACGAAATCCTACTACGGTACGTCCAATAGACTGATTTTTAACGCTTTAAATTTTGCGATTGGATGTTGCGGTTGCGGATTTTGACGGTAAAATGAAAGCGCTTCCATTTCTTCGGAAGGAGGGTTTCGAAGAATGGTTTAATGGGACCGGCCGAATGCCGGATAAGTGGAGGAAGTATTATGAACCTCAAGCGTTTCATGACGTTGGCGGCCGCTACGGCCGTGATATCAGCAGTCGGCATGACGGCTAGCCGTGCGCAGGACTATCCGACAAAGACCGTAACCGTCGTCGTTCCCTTTGCGGCCGGCGGCAATACCGACACATTCGGCCGCCTCGTCGCGGAAGAACTCGACAAGCGGTTGGGCCAGCGTTTCATCGTCGAGAACAAGCCAGGCGCCGGCGGCAATATCGGCCTTGGCGATCTCGCCCGCTCCAAGCCCGATGGCTACACGATCGGCATGGGGACAGTGAGCTCGAACGCGATCAACCAGACACTTTACAAGAACCTCCCTTACGACCGGGAAAAGGGCTTCGCGCCGATTTCGCTGATCGCCAGCCTGCCGAACGTGCTTGTCGTCAACCCGGACAAGATCAAGGCAAACACTGTCGAGGAGCTGATCGCGTTCCTGAAAACGGAGCCAGGAAAGCATACCTACGCTTCATCAGGTGTCGGCACATCGATCCATCTTGCAGGTGAGCTGCTCGCGACAAAGACCGGCATCAAGATCACGCACGTACCCTACAAGGGTAGCAGCCAGGCAATCCTGGACGTTGTCGCCGGACACGTGGATATGATGTTCGACAATATTCCCACGGCCGCACAGCAGGTAAAAGCCGGCAAGGTAAAGGCGCTGGCCGTCACCAGTCTGGAAAAGGCCAATCTGCTGGCTGACGTGCCGACCATGGCAAGCGTCATCCCCGGCTTCGAGGCGACCTCGTGGCACGGGCTCTTTGCTCCTCCCGGCACGCCGCCGGAAATCGTCGAAAAGCTCAGCAAGGAAGTGCAGGCGATCGTTGCCGATCCGGCGATGAAGGCAAAGCTCGAAGCGATGGGCGTGACGCCTGTCGGCAATACGTCGGCCGAGTTCCAGGCTTTCATCGACAAGGAAACTGCGAAGTGGGCCGAAGTCATCAAGGCCGCCAACGTGCCGCTGCAGTGAGACAATCTGTTGGCCGGGTCTAGTCTCCGGCCGGCACGTCTTTCACACCTGAGTATCAAGCCATGCTGAAAATTAGAAACGGCCGCGACTTCGTCGGCGGCGTGACGATGATTTGCGCCGGACTTCTGTTCATCTGGTTCGGCCGCGAGCTCGCAGTCGGCACCTCGTTCCAGATGGGCCCCGGCTATTTCCCGATCATGCTGAGCCTGCTCCTGATCGGGATCGGTGGGCTGATCATCGTGCAGGCGGTGATGGTCGGCGTCGAGGCGAGCGAGCCGGAGGTCTGGAACTGGAAGGCCTATGCGCTGGTGATTGCGGCGCCGGTCGGCTTCGGCCTGTTGCTCTCGGGCCTTGGTCTTGCGCCTACGATGTTCCTCATGATCGTCGGGGTCGCGACCGCAAGCCGATACGCCAACTGGCGGCACTCGATCCTGCTGGGGCTGTTTCTCGCGGTCTGTTCCTCTCTGCTTTTCACAAAACTCCTTTCGCTTCCTGTCAGCGCCTTCGGCCCATGGGTTCCCTTCATCGGCGAACTCATCTGACGCTTGCACCTGATGCCTTAGGGCAGCCGACGAAACCGGATTGGATTGCATATGGATCTCTTTTCTAACCTCTGGCTCGGCGCCTCGACCGCCTTCATGCCGATGAACCTGTTCTACGGGTTTGTCGGCTGTCTCTTGGGTACCGCGATCGGCGTGCTGCCGGGCCTCGGGCCGACGGCCACGATCGCCATGCTTTTGCCGATCACCTTCGGACTGCCACCGGAATCCGCCCTCATCATGCTGGCCGGCATTTTCTACGGCGCCCAGTATGGCGGCTCGACGACGGCGGTGCTCATCAACCTTCCGGGCGAAAGTTCGTCCGTCGTCACTGCGATCGATGGTTACCAGATGGCCAGAAACGGCCGCGCCGGAGCAGCGCTTGCAACCGCAGCTCTCGGCTCCTTCTTCGCCGGCACGGTTGCGACGATCCTGCTTGCGGTCGCAGCGCCGCCGCTTGCGGCCGTCGCCCTCAATTTCGGGCCGGCGGAATATTTCTCGCTGATGGTTCTCGGCCTCGTCGCGTCCGTGGCGCTTGCCAGCGGATCGCTGCTCAAGGCGTTCGCGATGATCGTGTTCGGGCTTATCCTCGGCACGGTCGGGACGGATGTCGAAAGCGGAACGCCGCGCTATGTCTTCGACATTCCGGAACTCTATGACGGACTGAATTTCGTCGCCGTCAGCATGGGTATATTCGGCATTTGCGAAATCCTGCGCAATTTGGAAAGCGAGCAGGAACGCTCGGTCGGCATCAAGAAGGTAACCGGCCTGATGCTGACCAAGCAGGATTTCAAGCGCATCATCGCGCCGGTCCTGCGCGGCACGGCACTCGGCTCCTTCCTTGGCGTGCTGCCGGGTGGCGGGGCGATGCTGGCATCGTTTGCCTCTTACGCGGTGGAAAAACGGATCTCTCCGAACCGGGCCGAATTCGGCAAAGGGGCGATCGAGGGCGTGGCTGCGCCGGAAGCGGCCAACAATGCCGGCGCGCAGACCTCGTTCATCCCCATGTTGACGCTCGGCATTCCCGGCAACCCGGTGATGGCGCTGATGGTGGGCGCAATGATCATCCAGGGCATCACACCCGGTCCGAACGTGATCTCCGACGAGCCGGAACTGTTCTGGGGCATGATCGTCTCCATGTGGTCGGGCAATCTGATGCTCGTGATCCTCAACCTGCCCCTGATCGGGCTCTGGGTGCGGATGCTGACGGTCCCCTATCATTTGCTGTTTCCGGCCATCATCGGCTTCTGCTGCATCGGCGCCTACAGCATCAACAACAGCGTGTTCGACGTCTTCGTCATGGCAGGCTTCACCGTTGTCGGTTTCGCGCTCAGCAAAATGCGCTTCGAGCCGGCGCCGCTTTTGCTGGGTTTCATTCTGGGACCGATGCTGGAGGAGAACCTGCGGCGCGCGATGCTGATCAGCCAAGGCGACCCGTCGATCTTCGTGCGCAGCCCGCTCAGCCTGTCGCTGCTGATCTTCGCCGTTGCCGTTCTCGCGCTCGTTCTGGCACCGAGCATCAGCCGCAAACGCGAAGAGGCGTTTACCGAATAAGCGATCATCGTGATCTTGGAAGAGTGCCCTCGCGGCACGGGAGTTTGGAATGGCAGGCAGGAAGACTTACGAAGAACTGCGCTCGGCGCGCTGGATGATGCCGGATGATCAGCGTTCGTTCGGGCACCGGTCGCGAACGATGCAGATGGGCTATGCCCCGGAGGACTGGGAAGGCCGGCCGATCATCGCGATCATCAACACCTGGTCGGATGCGCAGCCCTGCCACATGCATTTTCGCGAGCGTGTGGAATGGGTGAAGCGCGGCGTTCTGCAGGCGGGCGGTTTCCCGATGGAGCTGCCGGCGCTGTCGCTGTCTGAAAATTTCGTCAAGCCGACCACGATGCTTTATCGCAACATGCTGGCCATGGAGACGGAAGAGCTTCTGCGCTCGCACCCGATCGATGGCGCTGTGCTGATGGGCGGCTGCGATAAGACTACGCCGGGCCTGGTGATGGGCGCGGTTTCGATGGGCGTTCCCTTCATCTACCTGCCGGCCGGACCCATGCTGCGCGGCAATTATGCCGGCAAGGCGCTGGGATCCGGCACAGACGGGTTCAAATACTGGGACGAGCGACGGGCAGGCACCATCTCCAAGGAGGAATGGCAGGGGATCGAGGGCGGTATCGCCCGAAGCTATGGCCACTGCATGACGATGGGCACGGCTTCCACGATGACGGCGATCGCCGAAGGCATGGGGCTGACGCTGCCAAACGCGTCTTCCATTCCGGCCGCAGATGCCAACCACCAGCGCATGTCGGCCACCTGCGGGAGGCGGATCGTCGAGATGGTGTGGGAGGATCTGACGCCGGACAAGGTGATCACGCCGGCTGCCGTGAACAATGCCGTGACGATCGCGATGGCGACGGGGTGTTCGACCAATGCGATCATTCACCTGATCGCCATGGCCCGCCGGGCCGGCATTCCGCTCGAACTCGACGACCTCGACCGGATCGGCCGCACCACGCCCGTCATTGCCAATATTCGCCCATCCGGCAGCACCTATCTGATGGAAGATTTCTTTTATGCCGGCGGCCTCAGGGCCCTGATGAAGCAGCTCGGCGACAAGCTCGATCCGACAGCGATCACCGTTACCGGCCTGCCGCTGACCGAGGGTCTGGATCAAGTCAGGATCTACAATGAGGACGTCATTCGGGCGCTCGACAATCCGGTCTATCATGAAGGCTCTCTCGCCGTGCTGAAGGGCAACCTTTGCCCGGATGGAGCGGTGATCAAGCCCGCCGCCTGCGACCCTAAATTCCACAAGCATCGCGGCCCGGCACTGGTGGCCGACAGCTATGCCGAATTGAAGACGATCATCGACGACCCGGATTATCCGCTGACGCCGGAAACCGTGCTGGTTCTGCGCAATGCAGGGCCGCAAGGTGGGCCGGGCATGCCGGAATGGGGCATGATCCCGATGCCGAAAGCGCTTCTGAAGCTCGGACTACGCGATATGGTCCGCATTTCCGATGCTCGCATGTCCGGCACGAGCTTCGGCGCCTGCGTGTTGCATGCCTCGCCTGAAGCCTTTGTCGGCGGCCCGCTGGCGCTCCTGAAGACCGGTGACATGGTGGAACTCGATATTCCGGCACGCAGCCTCAACATGCTGGTCTCCGGCGAAGAGCTCGACGCGCGTCGCGCCGCCTGGGTGGCGCCGGAACCGCGCTATGAACGGGGCTATGGCTTCATGTTCACCAAACATATCGAGCAGGCTGACAAGGGCTGCGACTTCGATTTCCTGAAGACGGACTTCGGCGCCAAGGTGACCGAGCCGGCGATCAACTGAGCAAGCATCAAGGAGAAACTATGAACCCCGCAACCCGTGACAAACTGATGGGCGTCTCCGTCGCGACGCTCTGCTCGGCGCTCTACAAGCGCGGCCTCAGGAACCAGACGATCCAGGACGTGCGGCCGGTCAAGCCGAAGGGTCGCAATATGGTCGGGCCCGCTTTCACGCTCCGCTACATGCCGGCGCGCGAGGACCGCAATCCCATGACGGTGTTTCGCAACCCGCAGCATCCGCAGCGCCACGCGATCGAGACCTGCCCTCAGGGCCATGTGCTTGTGATGGACAGCCGCAAGGACGCGCGTGCAGCGTCCGCCGGCGATATTCTCATTACCCGGCTGATGGTGCGCGGCGGGGCAGGGGTCGTGACCGATGGCGGCTTTCGTGACGCGATGGTGATCGGCGAACTGGACATTCCCGCCTATCATCACCGACCCTCCAGCCCGACAAACCTCACCCTGCACGAGGCGATCGACATCAACGTCCCGATCGGCTGCGGCGACGTCGCCGTATTCCCGGGCGATATCGTGGTCGGCGACGACGACAGTGTCATCATCATCCCGCTGGAAATCGCCGACGACATCGCAGACGAGGCGGTCGAGATGACGGCCTACGAGGATTTTGTCGCCGAACGTGTCAAGGCCGGTTACACGATCATTGGCCTGTATCCCGCCACGGACGAGAACAATTTGTCGATCTTCGCCGAATGGAGAAAGTCGAATGGTCGGTGAGGGGATGGAGGTCGGGGTCCAGGGTGACGGTCGGCCAAGACCTCTGGAGATGGCGCTTGCGAAGCTATTTTGCCCTATCACGATGATCGGTGGTTGCCGCGCGTTTCAACGCCTCACCGGAGGCCGACATACGCTATTCGCGAGTAACGACGGCCAAGCTGGAGCACGATTGCAACTTCGGTCTCGTATCATGTCTCGCCGTCATGGTTGAAGAACGGACATTTGCGATAGGCATCGGCTTGCGTCGTCATTGTGGACTTTTCAAAAGCGCCGCCTAGTTTCCATGAAAAGCGGCCGGATTGGGGCGGGATCGTCCGTCCCAATGATCCGCAAGTCGGAGCGCAGGAGGACAAATCCGCGGTATGAAAAGTTTTGTCATCAACCCCCCGGTCTTCTACGGCTCAGTCATCGTCATCGGTCTGTTTCTGGTGGTCGGCATCGCCATACCCGGGCAAGCGGGCGCTTTTTTTGGCGCCGTACAGGCATCGATCCTCGGCGCGTTCGGCTGGTTCTATTTGCTTTCCGTCGGCATATTTCTCGCATCCGTCCTGCTGCTCTGTTTCGGCCGCTTCGGACAGCTCAAGCTTGGTCCGGATGATTCCGTTCCCGATTTCCGCTTTCTGTCGTGGATCGCCATGCTGTTTGCCGCCGGCATGGGGATCGGGTTGATGTTCTACGCCGTCGGTGAACCGATGACGCATTTCATGGCGCCGCCGACGGCCGAGCCGCGTTCGGTCGCAGCCATGCGCGAAGCAATGACCGTGACCTTCTTCCATTGGGGGATCCACGCCTGGGCAATCTACGCCGTTGTCGGCCTGTCGCTTGCCTATTTCGGCTATCGCTACAACCTGCCGCTGACGATCCGTTCCGGCCTCTATCCGCTTCTCAAAAACCGTATCGATGGTCCGATCGGTCACGCGGTGGATATCTTTGCGATTGTCGGCACGATGTTTGGGATCGCCACGTCGCTCGGTGTCGGCGTCTCGCAGATCAATGCGGGTCTCAACCATCTTCTCGGCGTTCCGATCGGCATCGCTGTGCAGTTGCCGTTGATCGCAGTCGTGACCGCGATGGCGACAGTGTCGGTCGTGACCGGCCTCGACAAGGGCGTCCGCATCCTGTCGGAAACCAACCTTATCGTTGCCATCCTGTTGATGATATTCGTTCTCGTGGTTGGTCCGACCAGCCTGTTGTTTCGGGATTTCGTGCAGAACCTCGGTCTCTATTTCGACACGCTGGTCCTGCGCACATTCAACATCTACGCCTATGAGCCGACGCCCTGGGTTGATGCCTGGACCTTGTTCTACTGGGCCTGGTGGATTTCCTGGTCGCCCTTCGTCGGCATGTTCATCGCCCGCATTTCCCGCGGCAGAACCGTGCGGGAATTCGTCGTCGCCGTCCTCTTTATTCCCGCCGGGTTCACCTTTTTCTGGATGACGGTGTTTGGCAATACGGCGATGTTTATCGATACCGGCATCGCCAACGGCGCTCTCGGCGCGGCTATCGCCAATGACGTCTCAGTCGGTCTGTTCCGGTTCTTCGAGTATCTGCCGCTGCCGGCAATTACCTCGACGCTCGCGGTTCTGCTGGTGTCAATCTTCTTCATCACCTCGGCAGATTCGGGTGCGCTTGTCGTGGACTCCATTGCAGCCGGCGGCGAGACGAACACGACAACAGGACAGCGGGTTTTCTGGTGCGTTATGGAGGGTTTCGTGGCGGGGTGCCTGCTGCTCGCCGGTGGCCTGACGGCGCTGCAATCTGCCACTGTCGCCAGCGCGCTGCCGTTTGCCGTGATCATGCTCGGTCTTGTCCTTTCGCTGTATCTGGGCATGCAAGAGGACCTTGCACAGCGCGATGCGCACAACGGCGCCACCCTTCCGGCTGCCCAGCCGGCATCCGGGCAGACCTGGCAGCGGAGACTGGCCCTGATGCTGGCCACCGCGACCGAAGCCGATGTCCGTCGCTTCATCGACACGCATGTGCGTCCAGCCCTTGATCAGGTCGCGCAGGAACTGACCTCCCGGGGACGGCATGGGCAGGTGGTTGATGACCCGGACGGGGCGATCGTCCTGCGCTCACCCGCACAAGATGTTCGTGACTTTGTCTACGGTGTCACACCCACACGGCAGCGCGTCGCGAGTTTTACGCCTGTGCGGGCCGGAGAGCCTGAGTTTCGCTTTGAGGCGCGGACCTATTTCTCAAGCGGCAATCGCGGGTATGACGTGATGGGGATGTCGCGCGATCAACTCATCAGCGACGTCCTGGCGCAGTTCGAACGCTATCTGCACCTGGTGCATTCGCCGGAGTTTCAGCTGGTCCACAGTGCTCCAGAACATCCATCTGGAATATAGCTGTTATGGGGGGCGGCCTCGTTGCAAGGCGCGCCTGTTACCATAATAGGTCCGACGCTCATCGTAGCGGAAGGCGGTCTGTTTGCAGACGCTTGATCAGAGGTCCCGCGATGTGGGTTGAGCTCCAAAGCGGACACCAACTGTCGCTGAAGACTGACGGGCGACCTGATTAATCCCAATTTGGCAGGCAAAGGCGTACACCTGAGACGTCGACAAGAGACGGCCCGCGATGAGCCAGAAAAGTGAGAATACGGATGACGTCACGCTGGGTTTGGCTTTTGTCGAAACTGGTCCGGAAAATCTGGTTTCGGGCAAGTCTGTTTTCCATCCTTGCCATTATCACCGCACTTGTCGCCATCGTCGCCAGTCCGTTCATTCCAGGTGATCTTCCCACGAAGATAGGCGCTGACGCTGTCGATAATATACTGGGCATCATTGCCTCAAGTATGCTGACAGTCACGACATTCTCTCTCAGCACGATGGTGTCGGCCTATTCGGCTGCAACCAGCAACGTCACGCCCCGCACGACCACGCTGGTCATGGAGGACAGCACGACGCAGAACGTGCTCGCGACCTTCATCGGCTCCTTCCTCTTCAGTCTTGTCGGGATCATCGCGTTGAGCACCGGCGCCTACGGCGACCGCGGCCGTGTCGTTCTCTTTGTTGTGACAGTTGCCGTGATTGTGCTGATTGTCGTCACGCTCTTGCGTTGGATCGACCACCTTTCCCGGCTCGGGCGTGTCACAGAAACGACCGAGAGAGTGGAAAAGGTCACCATAGAGGCGATGCGGTCCCGGCGTAAGCAACCGTATTTCGGCGGAAGCCGGTTAAGCGCTTCAGAGACCATTCCGGCCACGGCGAGACCGGTCTTTGTCGATCGGATAGGGTATGTGCAGCACCTTGATACCGGCGCCCTTTCCGGCATCGCAACCGACGCGAAAGCGCAGATATACATTCACATGATTCCGGGTCAGTTTGTGGATCCGTCGACGCCGGTTGCGTGGATCGACGGCGCCGATGACGCCGAGGAGACAACGGCAATCTCCCGCTGTTTCACGGTGGGCGATACCAGGTCCTATGATCAGGACCCGCGATTTGGCGCTGCAGTTCTGTCGGAGATTGCGTCTCGCGCCCTTTCGGCGGCCACCAACGATCCCGGTACCGCGATCGATGTTCTCACGCGGACAGTGCGCGTTCTGGCTGTCTGGAACGAAACGACAGGGGAGGATGAGCATGAAGTGCCGTATCCAAATGTCTACGTGCCGGCGATCAGCCTTGACGAACTGTTTGATGATCTCTTCACACCGATCGCGCGGGACGGCGCCGGCGTTGTCGAAGTCGGGCTGAGATTGCAGAAAGTGCTGCGAATTCTCGCGACGTTTGAACATGATCGCTATCGCGGAAATGCCATACGCCACTCGAGGGAGGCCCTTGAGCGGGCCAAACATGGACTGACTTTGCCGGCGGATTTCGAGCGCGTAAAAGCCGCGGCAGAGGCGGTTGGGGGATTGTAGCTGCGGTTGTTCAAGCGTGACGAGCGAAGCCAGCATCGCGTAATAGCGCTGTTCTGAAGGGAAAATCCATTCATCACAGGAAATCTTGATGAAGCCTTGTAACAATGTGGATTCCTGCGCGTCTTCCTGAAGCAACGTCTATTGCGGGTGGAAAGACGAAATCTATGGACCAGAACGAGGGCTTTTCCCGATCCACCTGGACGCGGCCGAAGCGTTTCGATCGCAACCTGGTGATCATTGGCGCCGGATCCGCCGGGCTGGTGTCGGCCTATATCGCTGCTGCCGCCAAGGCGAAGGTGACGCTGGTCGAGGCGAACAAGATGGGCGGCGACTGCCTGAACTATGGCTGCGTCCCTTCGAAGGCCCTGATCAAGAGCGCAAAGGTGGCGCACCAGATGCGCCATGCGGACCATTATGGCCTGGAGCCGGTCGAGCCGAAGGTGCCTTTCTCTGCGGTGATGGAGCGGATCCACAAGGTGATCGCCGAAATCGAGCCGCATGACAGCGTCGAACGCTATACGGGGCTCGGCGTCGACGTCCTGCAAGGCTACGCAAAGCTGATCGATCCCTGGACGGTGGAAATTGCCCTGACCGAGGGCGGCACGCAGCGTCTGACGACGCGCGCGATCATCATTGCGACCGGCGCCCAGGCCTTTGTGCCCCCGATACCGGGCCTCGCCGAAATTGGCTATCTCACATCCGATACCATGTGGGAGCGGCTCCGCGATCGCCCTTCTGTGCCGCAGAGGCTCGTCGTTTTGGGCGGAGGGCCGATCGGCTGCGAGCTGGCGCAGAGTTTTGCTCGACTTGGCTCCGAGGTCACGCAGATCCAGATGGCACCACGGCTGATGATGCGTGAGGACGATGATGCGGCCAGGGTCGTCGAAGCCTCGATGAAGGCGGACGGCGTCAATGTGCTGACCAGCCACAAGGCGGTCGCCTGTGGGTCGAATGCCGGTGAAAAATGGATCGAGGTCGAAAAGGGCGGGGCTAAGTTCCGCATCGGCTTCGACGAGATCATTGTCGCGGTCGGACGCGCCCCGCGGCTGAAGGGGTTCGGGCTCGAGGATCTCGGCATTAAGGTCGATCGTGTGGTGGAGACCAACGAATACCTCCAGACCCTTCATCCGAACATTCTCGCCGCCGGCGATGTGGCAGGGCCCTACCAGTTTACCCATGTCGCCGGACATCAGGCCTGGTTTGCCGCTGTCAATGCGCTGTTCGGTGATCTCAAGCGCTTCAAGGCTGATTACTCAGTCATTCCGTGGGCGACCTTCACCGATCCAGAAGTGGCGCGGGTTGGCTTGTCCGAGACCGAGGCGAGTGAGAAGAAGATACCGCATGAGGTAACGCGTTTTGGCTTGGACGATCTCGATCGCGCGATCGCCGATGGGGCCGCCCGTGGCTTCGTCAAGGTGCTGACGGTGCCGGGCAAGGACAAGATCCTGGGTGCAACGATTGTCGGCGAGCATGCCGGCGACCTGCTGTCGGAATTCGTCTTCGCCATGAAACATGGCCATGGGCTCGGCAAGATCCTCGGCACGATCCACATTTACCCGACGCTCGCAGAGGCCAACAAGCAGGTGGCCGGTCAGTGGCGCCGCAATCACATCAACGGGTTTCTGCTCTCGCTGCTTGAACGCTTCCAGACCTGGAGGCGCGGATGATCGACGCCAAGATCCTGCCGCTGCAGAAGGCAGCTCTGCAGCCCATCGCTGCGTTTCTGGCCCATCGCGGGGTTCGTGCAGATCAGATCAGCCTCGTTGGTTTCATGGGCGGGCTCGGCGCCTTCGCCGCTCTCTGCCTCGGCTACTTTTGGGTGGCGCTTCTGCTGATCCTTGTGAACCGGGCGCTGGACGGGCTCGATGGTGCGGTTGCCCGCCTGCATGGTCCGACGGATCGTGGCGCGTATCTCGACATCGCGCTCGACATGGTCTTCTACGCGCTGATCCCGCTCGGTTTCGCGGTTGCGGTGCCCGAGATCAATGCGCTGCCCGCAGCGGTGCTGATCGTGTCCTTCGTCGGCACAGGCTCGTCCTTCCTCGCTTTCTCGGCAGTTGCGGCGAAACTCGGCCGCGAGGCCCCGGAATTTCCCACCAAGGGCATCTACTACGCCGGCGGTCTCGCCGAAGGCTTCGAGACGATCGCGGTCTTCATCGTCATGTGTCTCTTGCCTTGGCATTTCCCGCTGATTGCCTATGGATTTGCCGCGCTTTGCGGGGTGACGACCGTCATCCGCTGGCGCCAGGGCTGGGTCGCCTTTTCCGGAGATGATCAATGAGCGACGCCGTGTCCCTCTCAGAGATCCGCATTCAGCCGGTCAAGCGCGTTGCGCACCGTCAGCCGCGCTCGGTGCAGAAGTACCCGCATATTGCCCTCGGAAATGTCGAGAAGGGTGCAGACCTCTGCCGGATCGAGCTCCTGCTGGCCGCGCAGGATCAGCACCGCGCGTTGCGCCTGAGGCAGAGTTTCGATGACGGCTTCCACATGCTGCAGAACGCTTCGACCCTCGACATGGCGTTCCGGCGTCAGGTTTTCCCAAAGCGCGGGCATGGTACGCCAGTGGCCGCGCCCGTCGAAAGCCTCGTTGAGGGTGTCGTCGACACCAAAATCGTCGAAGGACACCGTGCGGCCTTCGCGTCTGGCGCGGCTGCGCGCCTTGTTGATCAGGATAGTGTAGATCCAGCTTGCAAGCGATCCGCGCCCTTCGAAGAGATCGATGCGGTCGAGCACTGTGACCCAGGTGTCCTGCGCGACGTCTTCCGCGATGACACGCGAGCGGACGATGCCGTTGCAAAGACGGATCATCGCGGCATTGTGCCGGCGATAGAGCATTTCGAACGCTGCCGCATCCCCGTCGGCGAGACGCAGCGCCAGAGCCCGATCATCACCTTCCACCTGCGCCATGCTGCCCCCAGCCTCAGCTCAGGCGTCATTAGCAAAACAATCGCCTTCAAAGTCCAGCCGCATTCGATCCTATCAAGCCATAGTGACCATGGGGGATCTGTCGCGCCGGTACATCCGATCCCACAAGGCATGCCGCAGCTTCACGGAAACCGCCATGATTGACAGCCGTTCCCCACAACACGGCGCGCCGCCGGATGACGAGCCCGCCACCTCGAAGGGCGCTGTCGGCAAAGGTAGCAGGTGGCGTTATACGCCCGTGGTCCTCGTCATCACCGGCCTCGCACTCGGCTATGTCTTCGGCCTGCAGGACTATCTCAGCCTCAAATTTCTTGCCGAACAACGGCAGGCCTTGAGGAGTTACGTCGACGCCAATGTCCTCTGGTCGGCGGTCATCTTCCTGCTCGTCTATACCGCGGCCGTCGCCTTCTCGTTTCCGGCAGCGTCCGTGCTGACCATCTTCGGTGGTTTCCTCTTCGGCTGGATGATCGGGGGAGCGCTGGTGGCTGTTGGTGCCACGGTCGGTGCGGCGATCCTGTTCCTCGCCACCCGCTCGGCCTTCGGCGATTTTCTGCGCCACCGGGTTGATGGGGTCATCAAGAAGATGGCGGACGGTTTCCAGGAGAATGCCTTCGGCTATCTCTTCGTCATCCGGCTCGCTCCGGTCTTTCCCTTCTTCGTCGTCAATATCGCGGCTGCCCTGTTCGACATCAGCCTCGGGCGGTTCATAGCCGCCACGTTCTTCGGCATCCTGCCCGGCACTTTCGCCTATGCCTATCTCGGCCAGGGAGTTGACAGTGTGCTGGTCGCCGCGCAGGCGAGCGGAAGGCAAGCGCAGATTTCGGATCTCGTGACGCGCGATATCACGCTCGCCTTCTTCGCGCTGGCGCTGGTGGCGCTGATCCCGACGCTCGTGCGGCAGATCGCCAAGCGCAGGAGTTCGCAATGAGCGTTCACTTTACCACATCCGGGGAGGGCTGAGCCATGTTTCGATGCAATGAAGTGGTCGAGCGCGCCAGCCTTCTGATCGACGGCGATCTCGGCTTCTGGCCGCGGCTCAACATCAGGCTACATCTGGCGATTTGCCGGGGATGCCGGGCCTTCGTCGAACAAATGCGCATTACCCATGAGCTGACTGCAATGGCGGGCGCCACGTTTGATTCGGAGCCAAGCGAGGAGATTGCGGCCGCGCTCGCGCGACGACAAATGGGTCCCGGCAAGAAAGCATGAAACCCGGCGCATCTCGAAGACGTAATTCAAACAGGAGCCGCAGCGCGTCAGCGTCAGGCGGTCGACTTTCAGGGAGTAGGGCACAGAATGCGATTGATGACAGGGATTTTCGCCGCCGCTTTGATGGCAGCCACAAGTAGCTTTCCGGCGAAAGCCGCCGGCCCCGAGCTTTCCGACTGGGCAGCCGTCGAGAAGGCAGCAACCGGCCAGACGGTCTATTTCAACGCCTGGGGCGGCTCGGAAAACATCAACGCCTATCTCGAATGGGTGGGCGCCGAGATGCAGTCACGCTACGGGGTGAGCGTGGTGCAGGTGAAGCTCGAGGATACCGCAAGCGCGGTCGCCAAGGTGATCGCCGAGAAAGCCGCCGGCAAGAATGACGGCGGCTCGGTCGATCTCATCTGGATCAACGGCGAAAACTTCGTCTCGTTGAAGCAGCAAGGGCTGCTCCTCACCCCCGGCTGGGCAAGCTCGCTGCCCAACTGGGCCTATGTCGATGTCGAAAACCAGCCGACCATCCTCACAGATTTCACCGAGCCGACAGAGGGCCTTGAAAGCCCCTGGGGTGGCGCGAAGATGGTTTTCTTCCATGACAGCGCGCGCACCGAAGCCTTCGCCATGCCGGACAACGCGACTGCGCTTCTCGATTGGGCGAAGAAGAACCCAGGCCGGTTTTCCTATCCCGCGCCACCGGATTTTACAGGCTCGTCCTTCCTGAAGCAGGTTTTGAGCGAGGTGATCGCCGACCCCTCCAAACTGGCGAAGCCGGTCAGCGAAGAGACTTTTAACGCTGATGTCGAGCCGCTCTTTGCCTATCTCGACCAGTTGCATCCGGCAGCCTGGCGTTCGGGCAAGACCTTCCCGCAGAACTATTCGGATATGAAACAGAAGCTGGCCGACGGCGAACTGGACATTATCTTCGCCTTCAATCCGTCGGAAGCCTCTGCCGGGATCAAGGCCGGCGAATTGCCCGAGACCGTGCGCTCCTTCACCTTCTCCGAGGGCACGCTCGGCAACACCCATTTCGTCGCCATTCCCTACAATGCCAATGCGAAGGAGGGGGCGCTGGTGACGGCGAACTTCCTCATCTCGCCTGAAGCGCAGCTTCGCAAGCAGGACCCGACTTATTGGGGTGATCCGACCGTTCTCGCCATGTCAAAACTGCCGGAGCCGGATCGTGCCGCCTTCAAAGCGCTCGACCTCGGCGCAGCCACCCTTGCGCCGGACAAGCTCGGCCCCGTGATTGCCGAGCCGCATGCGAGCTGGATGGAGCGCATCGAGGTCGAATGGCGCCGGCGCTACGCCAGCGGAAACTGAGCTGTGACAGCCCAGGCGACCGATCGCTCCTTTTTGAACGGAATGACCGCACTTCTTCCGAGGAGTGCGGTTGCCGTCACGCTTAGCCTTCTGGTCCTGCCGATCACTTTCGGGCTCCTCGGCACGTTGCTGCCGGCCTTAGGCTATCTGCCCGCACTCGGCGGACATGACCTCAGCCTGCAACCCTTTCGAGATCTTGCGGCGACACCGGGTCTGCCAACAGCGGCAGTCTTGAGTGTAGCAACCGGCCTCGCCGCCACCCTGATTTCTCTCGGCATCACGCTGATCTTCGTTGCGAGTTACGCCGGCACACCGACGCTGTCACGCCTGCAGCATTTGCTGTCGCCTCTCCTGGCCGTGCCCCATGCGGCGGCCGCTTTCGGGCTCGCCTTCCTGATCGCGCCATCGGGTTTCCTTATTCGCCTCGTCGCGCCTCTCTTTGGCATTGATCGGCCGCCGGACATTCTTATCCCCCATGACCCGATGGGGCTGACGATGATCGCGGGCCTCGTGATCAAGGAAACACCGTTCCTGTTTCTGGTCACGTTGGCGGCCCTGCCGCAGGTGGAGCTTTCCGCTGCGCGAAGGCTTGCAGCCTCCTTCGGTTATGGGCGTATTGCGGGCTTCGTCTACCTGCTCTGGCCGTCGCTTTACCGGCAGATCCGTTTTGCCGTCTATGCCGTCATCGCCTACTCGTCCTCGGTCGTGGATGTGGCGCTGATCCTTGGTCCCAACCTGCCCGGCACGCTCGCGACCCGGCTCGTCCAGTGGATGAACGATCCGGATCTGTCCGTGCGTTTCCTCGCCTCGGCCGGTGCCGTCCTGCAACTGGGCGTCACCCTGGTAGGATTGCTCTTGTGGTTGATGCTGGAGCGGGTCGCTGCGGTCCTGCTCCGCGCATCGCGGGACAGGGGATGGCGGTTCGTTCGCGACCAGTTGCTGCGCCGCGCGTCGATCCTGGTCGTCGGCCTGATCGGCGGAGCCGTCTTCGCAGGCCTCGCCATTCTTGCCATCTGGTCTGTCGCCGGTCTGTGGCAGTTTCCCGATATCCTGCCGCAGAGTTTTACGCCGAGGAGCTGGATGAGTGCCTTGCCGCGCATTGGCGATCCGCTCGTAACGACACTGGTGACAGGTCTCGCCTCGACGCTGCTGGCCATCCTGCTGACCGTCGGCTGCCTGGAGCGGGAGATTCAGACGGGACGCCGCGTGAGCCAGAAGGCGCTGTTGATGCTCTACCTGCCGCTGATCGTGCCGCAGATCACCTTCGTCTTCGGCCTGCAGCTGCTTTTCATCGGCGGTGGTGGCGGCGATTACAGGCTGACAGCCCTCGTGCTCGTCCACCTGGTTTTTGTGCTGCCTTATGTCTTCCTCTCGCTCGCCGATCCCTGGCGCGCGCTCGACCGTCGCTACGAGATCATTGCGACAGCACTCGGCCGGTCACGGCTGTCGGTGCTCGTGTCTATCCGCCTGCCGATGCTGATCCGTCCGATCCTGACAGCGCTTGCCCTTGGCTTTGCCGTCTCGGTTGGGCAGTATCTGCCAACCCTCCTGATCGGGGAGGGGCGGCTCTCGACCATCACCACGGAGGCCGTCGCTCTAGCCTCCGGCAACAACCGCCGTGTCATCGGAGTCTATGCCCTGCTGCAGACCATCCTTCCTTTCCTCGCCTTCGCGCTCTTTGCGCTGATACCCGCAGCGCTCCACCGCAACCGCCGGGATATGAGGGTCTGATGATGCTCCAGCGACAGCCGACCAATGGCCTCTCCCTCTCGAATGTGTTGATCCGTCTGGGTGATATCAGCCTGATTGCGCTGACCGCTGAGGTTCCTCCCGGTTCCGTCTTCACCGTCATGGGACCGTCGGGATCGGGCAAATCCACCTTGCTGTCCTTCATCGGCGGGTTTCTCGATCCTGTATTCGACGCCAAAGGGACCGTCTTTGTCGATGGTGTCGATCTCCTGTCGCTGGAGCCACAAGCCCGTCGCGCCGGCATCCTCTTTCAAGACCCGCTGCTCTTCCCGCATATGTCTGTTGGTGCCAATGTTTCCTTCGCCGTTCCGGCAGATGTGCGAGATCGTCGCCTTCGCCGGCAGATTGCGGCAGACATTCTCGCCGACATGAACCTCCCAGATTTTGCGGATCGGGACCCGGCCACGCTCTCTGGCGGGCAAAAGGGCAGGGTGGCGCTTGCTCGCGTTCTCGTCTCCCGGCCGAGATTGCTGCTTCTCGACGAGCCCTTCTCCAAGCTCGATATGGAGTTGCGCGCCCAGATGCGAACCCTCGTGTTCGAGCGTGCAAGAACCGCCGGCCTGCCGGTCATTCTTGTCACCCATGACGAAGCGGATGCCGAGGCCGCTGGCGGTCCCGTTCATCGTATTGGCATGAAGGGAGCAGCTCATGACTGAGGCGAACGCGAAAATCCCGGTCGTGCTTCTCGGTGGTGGCCACGCCCATGTCGAGGTGGTGCGCCTGTTGGGGCAGATGGGTCTCGGCGCGCAGATCACGCTGGTTTCGCCATCGCGCTATGCGCCTTATTCCGGCATGCTTCCGGGCCATATCTCGGGGGAATACGGTTTCGACGATTTCCACATCGATCTGGCGACCTTGTGCGCGCGCGCTGGCGGCGCCTTTGCCGAAACCACGGCGACCGCTATCGACCCGGAACGCCGGGTGGTCTCAGTCGCGAGCGGCCAAAACCTCGGCTACGGGCTGCTCTCGATCGATATCGGCTCCACCCCTATACTGCCCGACGGCATATCGGCCGGCATCTCCGTAAAGCCGATCGCAAGCTTTGCCGATCGCCTTGCCCGGCTCGATGCGCTGGCCCCAGAAGGACGGCTCTCAACGATCGCGGTCGTAGGGCAGGGGGTGGCAGGCGTGGAGGTCGCCTTTGCGCTCAGACGCCGGTTTTCCGGACGAGACATCCGCATAATACTCGTCGGACGGGCAGCGGAGCCGGTTCCGGAGCGCAGTCGGCGGGCGCGGCATTTGTTGGAGCGGGAATTGCGAAGGGCGGCCATCGCCCACCACCCCGCGTTCGATGTCGTCGCTTTCCACGACGCTGAGCTCGTCGCCCGCGACGGTCGGCGACTTGCGGTGAACGAGGTCATCTGGACGACGTCGAGCGGCGCCCCAGCCTTCTTGCGCAAGACCGGCCTTCTCCTCGACCGAAGCGGTTTCATTTGCGTGGACGAAACGTTGCGATCCCTGTCGCATCCGGATGTCTTCGCCGCCGGCGACGTCGCATCTCTGCCGAGCCCCCGTCCAAAGGCCGGCGTGTTTGCCGTGCGGCAAGGACCGGTTCTGGCCGAGAACATCCTCCGCAGCCTCTGCGGAGAAGCCCCGCTTTCTTATCAACCGCAACGGCAGTGGCTGGCACTGATCTCTCTCGCCGACGGGCGGGCCATTGCCGACAAGTGGAACATAGCCGTAGCCGGCCGCTGGGTGGCCAATTGGAAGCATCGCATCGACAGCCGCTTCATGCGGAAATATCAGGAGTGAAGCGGCCGCCTTGTCGCTATTTCTCGAAGCGAGCCCATTCTGGTTGATCGTTCAGTGCGCCTCGAGCGAGCTGTAACCGTTGCAACGCCGCATGAGGCGCGTCGAGCTAATTCGGAGCAGTCTTGGCAACAGTTGCAAATCCGTGCTCGGCGGCTTCGAGAGCGACGGCGATGTCAGCTTCCGTATGGGCCGCGCAAAGGAACATGTTGTGCCGCGGATGGAAATAGACGCCCTTGGCAAGGGTTGCGTTACAGAACGCATATCCTTTCGCGAAGTCGGCGTCGTCGTCAAACAGAACGGTCGGCATCTGCGCGGGGCCTGACTGACGGATCGATAGACCGAACTGGCGTGAACGTGTTTCCAGACCATCGCGCAGCATTTGACCAAGCCGTGCAATCTTGTCCGGGACGTTGTCGCGGCGGACCACCTTCAGCGTTGCAAGAGCGGCAGCCATCGACACGGCACCAGCCCAGAATGAGCCCGTGACGAACACCTGCGAGGCCGCCTTGCGCAGCCAGTCACTGCCGGTCACCGCCGAAAGGGCGTAACCGTTGGCGATTGCCTTGCTCCAGGCGGAAAGATCGGGACTGGCGCCAAGCGGCTCCCAGCTGCCGGCCGTATGAAGACGGAAACCGGTGCGAACCTCGTCGAGGATAACGGCCGCACCTTTGGCGTCGGCGAGCCGTCTTACGGCTCTGGCAAAATCCTGAGTGGGTAGTTCCTGATCAAAACTCATGTCGTGGCGATAGGCCGAGACGACGATCGCGGCAATGTCGTCACCAGCTTCATTGACCGCATCTTCGAGCGATTCAATATCATTGAACGTGTAGTAGGCGAGGTGAGCACGATCTTCTGCCGTTACGCCGATGAGCGACGGAGAGCACCAGGGAACTGCGCCGTGATAGGCGCCCTTGGCGACAAGGATTTTCCGCTTACCGGTCGCCGCGCGAGCAACAGTGACGCAGGTTGTAGTAGCGTCGGTGCCGTTCTTCTGGAACATTGTCCAGTCGGCGTGGGAAATAGTATCCACTACGAGTTCGGCCAGTTCGACCATGACTTCAGCTGGTCCGTTGAGGCAATCACCCATGCGCCTCTGGCGTTCGGCCGCCTCCTCGACTTCGGGGTGCTTGTGACCCAGGAGATTGGGACCCCAACTGCACATGAAGTCAACATAGCGGTTGCCATCGACATCCCAAAGCAGGCCACCTTCGCCGTGGCTGAAAAACTGCGGATATCTGTCCGGCAGCTTTGCAGCATTCAGGTGTCCCCACATTCCACCAGGAACGACTTTTTGTGCACGTGCGCGCAACGCGGCGTCTTGCATCCTGATCAGCTCTGACATCGAAAACTCCATCTGATAATTTGATATATCATATATGTCGGTGATAGACAATATTTAATAGAGAAATTCGAACGAGTACCCCTGTCTCGTGCAGACGACGTATATAACAAATGGTGCGAGAATCGTGGGAGGCTGGGCATCATCTGCACCCAAATCAACGCTCCGGCCGCCGAAGCTTGAAACAACCTGCGCCCTCCACGTATATTATATATAGTCCGTGGCTTGGTTGGCATGGTTCGGCTGTGATGGGGAATGAGATGAGTGAATCGGATCGGGCGACAGACGCGATTGGTGTTGGACCAGTCGCACGTGATAGCCTCACCGGACTGGTTTACAACAACCTTCGGCAGGCTTTGATGGAAGGGCGTTTCTGGCCGGGCCATCGCTTTAAGATCCGCGAACTGGCTGCAACGATGAACGTGTCCGAAACGCCAATTCGCGAAGCCCTGATGCAGCTCGTTCGCGCCAGAGCGTTAGAGATGCAGGCTGGCCGTTCAATTGCCGTGTCCCACATGACCGCCAAGCAGTATATCGAACTGCGGACGGTCAGGCTGTTCTTGGAGGGCCTTGCGGCGGAACACGCGACGACGCGTGTATCGGAAGCAGACATCGATCGTATGGAGGCCATCCACGCCGAACTGATTGCGGCGGAGCAGCAGCAGCGCTGGTCGGATGCCGTGCGCGCCAACTGGCAGTTCCATCGCGGCCTTTACGAGGGGTCCGAACTGCCGGAGGTTTTGGCAATTCTCGACGATATCTGGATGCGCAACGGTCCGCTGCTGAATTTCCATTATCCAAGCGCTCCCCCGACCTACCCGAACGAGCATCAGCACCTCTCCGTCCTCAAGTACTTGCGGCAGCGTCGTGCGGACAAGGTACGCGAGGCCATTCAGGCAGACATGATGGAGGGTGGCCAGAACCTCGTACGTCTGCTGGAAAATTCCGGCGGCACCCGCTACCTGACGCCACCGACCTCCTGATATTGCAAAGGCTGGCAGGCTTGTCATACCGCCGGCTGTGCCAGAGCCTCACGCACAGTCGCCGCTAGAGCGCTTTCGGACAAACCGTATTTCTCGAAGAGAAAGGCCGTGGTGCCGCCTTCGGCAAAGGTGTCGCGGACGCCGACGCGACGGAATTTCGAAGACACGTCGTTTTCCATCAACATTTCCGCCACGGCGCTTCCGAGCCCGCCGATGATCGAATGGTTCTCGGCTGTGACGACAAGTGGCATACGTTTGGCAAGCTCGACCAGGGCAGGATCGAGCGGCTTGATCGTCGCCATGTCCACCACAGTCATCTCAAGACCTTCGCGGCTTAGCAAATTTGCTGCCGAGAGTGCGATGTCGACCATCATGCCGCAGGCGACGATCAGACCTTGTCTGCCCTCGCGCAGCACCCGCATCTTTCCGATGGTGAACTCGGGCGTGGCGCCATCCACTTTTTCCGTCCCATCGGCGCGCTTCAGCCGGAGGTAGACGGGACCGTCATAGCTGGCGATCGCGGCGACCGATGCACGCACCTGATCCGGGCTGCTCGGTTCGATCACCGTCATGTTCGGCAAAGCGCGCATCAGGGCGATATCGTCGATCGCCTGATGGGAGACGCCGAGCAAGGTCGTCAATCCGGGAATGACGCCGACGATCTTCACGTTGGCGCGGGGATAGGCGACCTGCATCGCCACCTGGTCGTAGCAGCGACGGGTGGCAAAGACGCAAAAGCTGTGAACGAATGGGATTTCGCCTGATCGGGCCAAGCCCCCGGCAATCCCGATCATATTGGCTTCGGCGATGCCGACCTGATGAAAGCGCTCCGGCAACTGATCGCGAAACAGGTCCGTCTCCGTTGGAAGTGTCAGATCCGCCGTCAGGCATACAATGCGTTCGTCGTCGAGTGCTGCCTGCAGCAGCGCTTCACCGTAATGTTTCCGCGCAGTTGCCGCAGACGCACCACGCGCGTTGAAGTCGAGGACTTCCAGCGATCCGCGATCTTTGGTCTGGCTCATCTTCGTTCCTCCGCGTTTGCAAGTGCGGCCAGCGCTTCCCGCGCGACCTCGGCTGGCAGTTTCAGATTGTGTGCGAGGATCCCTTCCAGAGAAGGCACGCCCTTGCCGGCAATCGTGGAGGCCACGAGGCATGTCGGCTTCTCTCGCCCGCGGGCTTGGTCGAGCGCCGTTAGCAATGCCGGAATATCGTGCCCGTCGATGTCCTCGGCGGCCCAGCCGAAAGCCTTGAACTTCTCGGCGACCGGTTCAACCGACACCACCTTGTCGATGTGACCTTCGACCTGCATGCGGTTGTAGTCGATGATCAGGCAGAGATTGGAAAGACCGATGCTGCCCGCATACAAGGCAGCCTCCCAGACTTGGCCTTCCTGCAATTCGCCGTCGCCGAGCACCACATAGATGCGGCTGTCCGACTTCCGCCGCCGTGCGGCCAGCGCCATGCCGATGCCAACCGAAAGGCCTTGTCCGAGCGAGCCAAGCGTTGCTTCGATCGCCGTGCCGACCCGCTCCGACGCGTTGACCTCGAATACGGAGCCGTCCTTGCAGTAGTCGCGCACCAGATTTCGGTCGACGAGCCCGCGCGCAGCAAGCGTCGCGTAAAAGATCGCAGTGTTATGCGCCGTCGAGAGAAGAAAGCGGTCGCGATCCGGCCACCGCGGGTCGGTCGGATCGATCCGCATTTCGGCAAAATACAGGACGGCAAAGAGATCGGCTGCACCAAGTCCCTGTTGGACATAGCCCTGGCCCGTGGGCGCCACGAGATTGATCACGTCACGCCGGAGTAACCGGGCGATGCGCGCGAGTTCAGCTGCATCACGGATGCGGGCGGCGGGCTGTCGTTCACGGCTGATGGCACTGTTCATCGATAAGGCGCTCCTAAGCCATCGTTCATTTCTGACATTGTTCCGGCTCCCTCGGTGCGGTTCAGCGGGCCGTGAACCGGTCAAGGATGTTGCGCGTGATGCGCTGGGTAAAGGGATCGCCGCGTTTCAGGCCCATGACCCATTCGCAGGTGGCGGCCGTTAGAACCTCGCCCTTGCCGCGGGTCATGTGCACCATCATGCCGGAACCGTACTTGTATTTGGCGAGCCCCTCCGGCGTCACTTCGCCGGTCACGCATTCGACAAGGCCCTCATGGTCGCTGCCGCGCACATAGTAGCGGAAGCCTTCGCCTTCGGGCTCGTCTTCGGCGAGAACCGCCGGCGACATGGCAAGGATCTCGATCGTGTCGGGTTGACCCTCGACCTCGACGGGGTAGGGGAGGCCGTGGCGGAACGTGTAGTCCAGCCCGTCCACCTCGTAGGCGAAGATATGCTGCTTGTCGCCGAAGATGTCGGCATAGTGCAGTCCGGTCCCCGCAAATGCCCAGTGGGTCGGTCGGTAAACGGTCATGCCTTTTTGGCCGTTCGGGGCGAAACCACCCCAGGATGCGTACATCCCGTGCGCACCGTTGACGCCGACGGTGGAGGCGCCTGGCCACTTCACGGTGTGGTCTTCCCAGGCGCTGGTGAGCAGGTGCGCCTTGTCCGTGCCGGCGACCGGGTCCTTCTGGCTTGCTTTGAATTTGTGGCAGATCTGGCGTTTGCCATCCTCCTCAAGCCGGATCTGCCAGAGGAAGTTGGCGCCGAAGCGAGCGAGGTGTCCACCGCCTTCGACATAGCGCTCAATCGTCTCGCGCATCTCCCAGGTCCAGTATTCGTCATGACCGATAATTGTGACGCAAGGATAGGCGTCGAGCAGTTCCGGTCGGTAGTGCAGGTCGGTCTGGGTAATCATGTCCAGCTCGAACCCCTCCTTTTCGGCCCAAAGCACGAAGTGACGGTCGAATTGCGCCCATCCGGCGGCCGCATAATACTGGCCGAAGCCGTTGGCGTAGGCCCATTCCTTCATCGCGTATCGCGGTGCATCACCCATTTCCGGCGCGGGATCGGCGCAGATGCGCGGGGCACCCGCTGGTAGCCAGACGATCCCGCGCGTCCAGGGCCGTTCCAGCGAGAGGACGGGCGAGGGCTGGTCCTGATTTTCGCCCTCGACGCCGAAATAGTGGTTAGCACCGCCAAAGTCATTATAGGACGTCCAGGTGCCGGTAGGCAGGACCATCAGGATCTTGGCGCGGCGGGTTTTGTCCGTGGGGCGCACGACAAAGAAGTGATGCTGGACGAACTTGATGCCGTTCGGCCTCTCGCAGGTCGAGACGACCCTGTAGAAGCCAGACTTGAGGTCGACCGGAAGCGTCCACTGATGGCTGACCGGCCAGTTGCAGCCGTTACGGTAGGCATCCTTGGGTGTTGACGAAAATACGCCGTTGATTGCCTCGACCTCATGCACCGTCTCCGGGTGCAAACCGTCACGATAGATCTGCATGCGCCATGTCTTGGCAGTCGAGGTCGAGTGGAAGGTGACCTCGTCGCCCGGATCGTAGGAGATCGCATCTGTGTAGGTATAGACCTCGGGAATATCGGGATCTTCGCGCGGCGCTTCGTACCATGGCTGGCTGTTCCAGTGATCGTCGGCATACATTGGCCGCACCTTGCGGGGCGCAACATTCATGGTGCCGAGTTCAGGCGATTGGAATTCCGGTCTGTCTGCCATTGGTAAAGGTCTCTTGCGATATTTGCGGTCGATGCCGCCGGGTTCGAAAGGCCGCACTGGCATGTGCGACCTGGCATTTCCGCCTATGCCAAACTCGGCAGGACGAACGGTTCCGGGTCGAGGAACCGCTTCACGACGTTGAGCGTGATGGCACTGATATTGTTGTCGTAGTTGTTGTAGCCCAGCGACATGCCGAACGTGATCGAGCCCGAAGCGAAGACCGCCCCGCCATTGGCTGTCTCGAAGAACACCATGTCGGCGCGGACAAGTGCGTTCTGGGTGCCGTCGAGCCCGTCGACCATGGTTCGGAACTCCTCCGGTGTCGGAAGTGCGCCGGCGCCGAGACCTTCGGAGGTTGCAAGCAGCAGCGCGTGGCGCGGCGTCCCGAGCTCGTAGTCGAGACGGTCGATCTCGCTGCCGACGGCGCCGCCATAGCGGAAGCCGAAATCGCCGAATTTTTCGTGTCTGCCGGTGCCTTCGAAGATGAAGGCCGCTCGCGGATCCTCACTGTCGGGCATGCGCACATAGTAGGTGCAGGTGTCGTTGATCATGGCCGAGAAGCCCGTGCCGACCAGTTTTTGTGGCGCAAAGCCGCTGTGCCGCCAGAGTGCACCCGGTTCGCCGGTACCTGCCAGATGCACTTCGCCCGGCTCGGACTCCCAGGTGCGCGTACCCGCCATGCCGCGGCGCACTTCGAGCGCCGCCGGAGCCGCGGGATGAAAGCCGCATCGCCAGTAGAAGGCATTGCCGCCCATCGAGACGTGGCGACCGCCTGCATTCTGGTACTCCATGATGCCGTTCATCATGTTGAAAGAGTAGTATTCGGCATGCGTCGGCGTCATCATCGCCCGGTACGGGTTGAGCGCCCGGGCACCCTCGCGGTCCAGCTCGATATCGGTGATGACGTCGTAGGCGATGCCCTTCTCCTCGAGCCAGTCGAGAATATGGGTGTCGTTGATCAGGTTGAACCAGTAGCCGCGCGGCCGCATGCTGAGCACCGGACGGAGCCAGGACGAATAGGCGCGGCCGGATCCATCGACATGGCTGTCATAGGTAGACTGGCCGATCTGCGGATGCTCCTGCATGTAGACATCGTCCAGCGGCAGCCACAGCACGTGCTCCATCAGCGTCTCGAAATGCACCTGATAAAGACGGAGCGCGCTGTTGGCATAGGCCAGATAGGTGGCAACCGAGAGCACCACCACGAGGTCGGCCCGCTTCGTCTTCTTGCCGGGTGTCACGAAGAACGTCACATAGCTCTCGCAGTCCGGCTCCGGTTCGTCGCCAGCCGGCGTGAGCCGGAGCGCATATACGCCGGTTCGCCACTCCTCGGGCACATCGAGAGAGAAGGTCGCCTGCCACTGGCAGTCGTAGATGTCATCGTTGTGAAAATGGATGGCGGCGTATTCGCGCGGCGCAAGCCGGAAGTCATGAACCGCACCGGACCAGAAAAAGCCCGTGACGCCGCGGCGGGGCAACTGGTGCAGACGCCCGTGCAGGCAGTTGGCGGAAAGATCCTTCACGTCGAGCGAGGTGATACCTTCGCCGAAATCCCAGGAGGCGACAAGACCGGGTGCGGCAGAGCCGGTGCGAGGCTGGCAGTCGTAAACCCTCAGCGCTTCGGCACTCAGCGCCAGCGACACGACCCGCGGCGCCTCGATCTTGCCGTCGAAGTGGGCAGTGTAACGTTTCGCGCCGTCCAGATGATGCGCTGCGATTAGAAAATCCAGGCCGCTGTCGAGTGCCGACATGTCGGAAAGGTCGAAAGTCTCGGCATGGGCAACAGCCGGACGCGTGCCGTCGGCAGGCACGATCAACGACAGCGTTGCAGTCTTCTTTGCGAAGTCGAGAGTTGCGGAGATGAAGGACCAGACACGCTCGCGCGCCTTGACGTCGAGGGTCAGGCTAAGGCTTCCGGTGCGCAGAACGGGATGGCCCTCGACATCGAGTTCGAGCGCATATCCTTCGGCTGTGCTTTCGCACCAGCTGCCCATGATACCTCGGGCGTTGTCGTCGATGCGGGTCGGATAAATGTAGCAGCCGAAAGACCATGCGGTACCGCTCGGTACGAGTGCGTCACCATGAGGGATCACCGCGCAGGAGCCGGGGCGGATTTCCTGGTCGAGGCAGGTGTGGACGCCATCGATGGTGCTATCCATCAGGTCGTACTTGAAGCCCGGTCCGTTAACGTCGACGTCACCGCAGCGGAGGCGCATGACTTCAACCTTGACGGCGTCGCGTTTGCTCGACAGCTGGAATTTGACGGTTTCTCCGGCCGGAACGCTGATGCGGTCGGGGTAGCCGAGATACTCGTTGGTCTTATAGATCACCTTGATACTCCGGGGGTAATGTTGCACCCGTCATGGCCTGCCAGCGGATCTTGAAGACATGCCATTCCGCCTCGGCCAGCGAGGTGAAGATGCGCTCGTCGACGAAAGGCATCGGATCGCCGCGCCGCTCGGGAATGCGCGACAGGCGCCAGGCCTTGCCGGCCTCCAGCACGACCAGCACGAGACGACCCTGGGCTTTGCCCCAGCGCATCTTGGCCAGCATCTTGCGAAGTTCGGCCCCATGCACGCCAAGCGGGCTGTCGCGGAACTCCTCCACCAGATCGAGCCGTTGCGGGTCGATGACATAGCGCAGCGCGTTCGGGTCACTGGTGTGATCCATGGAAATCGTCCTGTCGTTGCAGTCGTATGGATTTGCTTATCGGCATGTTGGGCCTTCCCCCCACAGACGGGGAGAAGGCGATGAGGAGCAGTTGTGACTGACCGTTTTAAAGCGATTAGCGGGTCAGCCAGGCTGTCCAGCGCTGACGCAGTTCGTCGCGATGGGCGCCGATCCATGTGAAGTCCGGTTTCACCAGCTTCTCGTAGTTCTCCGGCGAAGTCGCAAACAGCTTTGCTTCCTCCGGCTTCAGCTGGTCGTAGACGGTCTTGCTGCCGGTCGCGTAGTTCACGTCACGCATGAAAGGCACATGCGCTTCGGAATTGGCGTAGAAGAAGTCGAGATAGGCAAGCGCAGCATTCTTGTCGGGCGCACCCTTGAGGATCGCCATATAGCCGGTGTCGCGGATGGCTCCGTCCCAGGACATGGCAACCGGCGCGCCTTCCTTGACCACTGCCAGCGCGCGGCCGGAGTAGCTCATGGTCATCACGACTTCCTTGTTGCGCATGATCTGCTGCACCTGGTCGCCGGTCTTCCACCAGACCGCGACATGCGGCCTGATTTCATCGAGCTTTTTATACGCGCGTTCAAGATCGAGCGGGAAGAGTTCGGTCTGTTTCACTCCGTCTGCCAGAAGTGCGGCGACCGGAACCCACCAGTCGCGATCGCCCGTGTCAGGCAGGCCGCGCGGGCCGGGGAAGTCCTTGACGTTCCAGAAGTCCGCCCAGGTCTTCGGCGCCTTGTCCTTGAACACGTCGGTATTGTAGTTGATCAGCATGCCACCGGTGGTCCGGGCGACGCCGTAGGGCGTGCAAGCATCCGCAACGCCGAATTTCTGCACGCTGGGAAGCTGGCTACAGTCAATCTTCTCGAGCATGTTAGTGCGCGCGACGAGATCGGGGCCGGTGGCAGTGACGATATCGAATTCGACGTTTCCTGTGCGCGTCATCGCTTCCGCACGCGCCCACTGGTCGGGAACCTCGATGGCGACGGGCACCACTTCAACGTCCTTGGCCTCGGCGAACGGTTCGTAGAAATACTTGGCAAGCGAATTGCCCATCAGGCCGCCTGTCGTGGCGATGACCAGCTGCTCCTCCAGTTCCTGCGCGACGGCGGGCGTCGTGGCGGCTATTCCTGCGGCGATTGTGATCGCTGCGGTGGTCCATTTCCAGTTCTGTATCGGCATGATGGTTCTCCTCTTGTTTTTCAGTTTTACGCGTGGTTCCCAGTCAGGTTTTGGCTCGCGACCTCATGAGGAAGACGACGGCGAGTATTATTATGGAGAGGACGATCAGCAGCGTGGCGATCGCCGGAATGATGGGGGTCAGGTTTTGCTCGATGTCTTCGAACATCCGTCGCGGAAGGGTTTTGTAGCGGACACCGGACAGGAAGAAGGAAACGACCGGTTCATCGAAGGAGATGATGAAGGCAAACAGCGCGCCGCTCACCACGTTCGGCAGAATGAGGGGAAGCGTAATCAAACGGAAAGCGTTGAAACGGCTCGCACCGCAGCTCATCGCCGCCGCTTCCAGGTTCGCATCCACCTTCCCAAGTGCAGAGGCGGTTGTGAACACGACGAAGGGAAGCGCCAGGATGGTGTGGGCAAGCACAAAGCCTGGAACCGTCCCGGACAGCCCGATCGACTGGAAGAACAGGTAGAGACCGACCGCCAGCGCGATGTGCGGGACAATGATCGGGCCGATCAGCAGGATCTGGAAGAGCGTCGCGAGACTGCTCCTTCCGCGGACCATGGCGTACGTCGCCGCGGTGCCGATGACCGACGCCGAGATCGCGGTGAGGAAGGCAACCTGCACGCTGAGCCACATGGCGTTGCGCCATTGGCGGCTGGCGAAAAATTCCTCGTACCATTTCAGCGTAAAGCCGCGTGGAGGGAACTCCAGGTAGTCGCTTGTGCCAAAGGACATCGGGATGACAATGACCAGCGGAATGATGATGAAGGCGAGAACGGCGTAGACATATGCGCCGAGAGCCAGCGAGCCTTTGTCGACGGGTGGTTTCATGATTGCGCCCCCATCAAACGATCGAACCGGAGCGTCTTGCTGAAGATGATTGCGAGCAGGGTAACGAACAGCGTCAGGACGCCGACGAGTGCCGAGGCGAACGGCCAGTCCAGGACCTCGCGAATTTGCTGCGAGACAAGTGTGGCGATCATCAGTTCCTGCGGCGATCCGAGCAGTGCCGGTGTGATGAAGAAGCCAAGTGCGGTCAGGAATACCAGCAGCGAGCCGCTGGCGATGCCCGGCAGGCTGAGTGGCAGGATCACTTCTCGGAAGGTGGCGAACCGCGACGCGCCCAGAACTGCTGCGGCGCGTAGATAGTCGTTGGGAATGGCGCGCAGGGATCCGAAGATCGGCAGGATCATGAACGGCAGGAGCACGTGAGTCATCGCCACAACGACCGCTCCTTGCGTGTAGAGAAGCTTCAGCGGCTCTGATGTGATGCCGACAGCGATCAGGCCGGAATTCACTAAGCCTTCACGCTGGAAGAGGAACGACCACGCAGCAGTACGCACCAGCACGCTCGACCACAGGGGTAGAATGACGCAGGCGCCGACCAGGGCAGCCGTGGTGCCGCGGGCGCGGCTCATAAAGTAGGCGACCGGGAAGCCGAGCAAGATGCCAAGGCCGGTTACCAGCACAGCAGTCCACACGGTCCGCATCAGTACCCGCGCATAGACCGGATTTGTGACGACCCGTGCGTAGTTATCGAGTGTTGGGGCCGGTTCCATGAAGCTGATGTAAAGAAGCTGGGCGATTGGGTAGAGGAAGACGAATGCGATGATGGCGAAGAACGGCGCCAGCAGCAGCAGCGTTGCCAGTCCGCTGAGGCGTCGACCGTCAGAATGCCAGAACTGGGATCGGGTGCGACTGGTCACTTTGTCCCCTCGGCATAGAGCAGGATCGCTTCTTTCGGAACGCTGAAGGTCGCTGTCGCGCCGCGTGTCAGTGCGGCGAGATCGGAAGCGCCGGGAAGGCGAGCGCGGATTTCCGTTCCGTCGGGCAATGTGCCAATCAGCAGCAGGGCGGCCCCCGCATAGACGACGTCAGACAGGGTGACTTGCAGCGAGTAATCGGAAACACCGGTGCCGAGAGCCAAGCGCTCGGGCCTGAAGCCGAGAACGGCTTTCTGGCCAGTCTGCATTGTGTCGACGGCCGCAGCGGCCGGAACGGTCCAGCGTTCGCCCGACGGCAGCAGGACCGTCATCGTGTCGACGATGCTTTCCACCGTGACGTTGATGAAGTTCATCTCGCCGATAAATCCGGCGGTGAAGAGATTGGCTGGACGCTCATAAAGCTCGCGCGACGGTCCGATCTGCTGGATCTTGCCGTCCTTCAGCACCGCGACCCGGTCCGCCATGGTGAGCGCTTCGCTCTGGTCGTGGGTGACAAAGATCACGGTAATGCCGAGCTCGGCATGCAGGCGCTTGATTTCAAGCTGCATATCCTCGCGAAGGTTCTTGTCGAGAGCGCTTAAAGGCTCGTCCATCAGCAGGACACGGGGGCGATAGACGATTGCCCGAGCCAGCGCGATCCGCTGCTGCTGGCCGCCGGACAACTGGTTTGGAAAGCGCTCCCCGTAACCGGCGAGGCGTACGGTGGCGAGCGCTTCTTCAGCCTTGGCGTGTCGCTCGGCTTTCGCCATGCCACGCATCTTTAGGGGAAAGGCAACGTTGTCCAAAATGGACATGTGCGGAAACAGCGTGTAGTTCTGGAATACCATTCCCAGGTTGCGCTTGTTCGCGGGGAGATAGGTGAGGTCTTCCTCATCGACGACAATGTTTCCGCTCGTGGGAAACTCGAAACCCGCCACACTCATCAGGATCGTCGTCTTGCCGGAGCCGCTTGGTCCGAGCAGCGCCAAAAATTCTCCTGCAGCGATTTCGATGTCGACGCCGTTGACGGCGAAGACGCTCCCGAAGCGCTTCTCAAGACGACTTATGCGGATAGACGCGCCAGCCGCCGGTGCTCTGTTTGTTGCCATAGTCAATGAAGCCTGTTCCCACTTTTTTTGTTTGGCTTGGCTCAGGGCGCGAGACCCTTCAGAATGCGATTAGTATTGTACCTATACGTGGCGAACTCCGTTCGATATTTGATATATCGGGATGCTACTGCTTAATGAATGTTGCGACAAGGGCCATTTGCGCGTCGAGCATGGCTTTTCCGCCGATGGTGACGGCACCGCGCGCGCAGGCCGCATCCATCAGCCTGGTCACTGGCGGATTGACGATGATGTCGTAAACCACAGTAGAACTGGCGATGCCGCCGATCTCTGCCGGGACCGCATCCCCAGGCTTCATTCCGAGTGGCGTTGTATTGACGATCAGATCAAAGTCTTCCGGCGGAGCGGGTCCGGCCGATACCCTTGTTGCCGGGAACAGGGCCTGTACCGCGTCGGCGAGAGCGTGGCCGCGCGCTTCGTCACGATTGGAGATCCGCAGTTCCGCAGCGCCGGCTTCTGCAATTGCCATTGCCGTGGCGCGGCCGGCACCGCCCGCGCCGAGTTGCAGAACCCGTTTGCCTTCGACCGAGCATCCGTGGGCGTCGAGGCCGGCAAGAAAGCCTGGTGCATCGAGATTGTCGCCAACCAGCCAGCCGTCACGGCTTCGCCGGACGAAGTTCACGGCGCCAATCATCCGGGCCCGGTTGGTGACCTCATTTAGCAGCGGCATGATCGCCACCTTGTGCGGGATAGTGACGCCGAAGCCGACGACGTTGCCCATGCAGCGGATCGCGTCGACGACGGTGCCGAGGTCCCGCGGGCGAACGGCAAGCGGCGATGTCGCGAGGTCCTCGCCGCTCTCGGCGAAATAGGCATTCAGCACGGCGCTGGCGCGGACGTGGTCCACGGGATCGGCAAGTACGAACATGATCTTAGAGGTGCCGGTGATCTCCATGGTGCATCCTCCCCTTACGATCAGCCGGGCAACCGGCTGCGGCCGTAGCCCTTGTAGCGTTCCAGAACCCGTACGATCTCGTCGTCGGGAATGATTGCAGGCTCGCCGGCCTGACGGGCGAGAATGTACTGGCGGGCAAGCGTCTCGAGCTTCACCGTCAGGTCGAAGGCCTGCTGCAAGGAAGGGGCGGCAACGATCATGCCATGATTGGCGAGAAGGCACGCCTTCCGGTCCTTCAGCGCCGCGACGGCGCCATCCGCCAGCGCTTTCGTGCCGAACGTGGCGTAGGGTGCGCATGGCACGTCCGTGCCGCCGAAGCTGGCGATCATGTAGTGAAATGCAGGGATTGGCCTGGCGAGGCAGGAGAGCGCCACGCAGCAGTCCGCATGGGTATGAATTATCGCCTGGACATGCGGATAGGCTTGGAGAATTGCCTGATGCATATGCCATTCGCTGGACGGGATGCCATTGCCGACGTTGTCGCCATTCCGGTCCAGCCGCACCAGTTGCTCCACGGTCATGTTGCTGCTGTTGCCACCGGTCGGTGTGACCAGCATGTCGTCGCCGATGCGGCAGCTAACATTGCCGCTCGAACCGTGATTAAAGCCCTTGACTTCCAGCTTCGCGACGAGGTCGAGCATCGTCTTTCGCAGGTCCATCTCGTTCATACGATTTACTCCGGGTTCTTCATGGACGCCAGCGCCCGGGTGAAAAGGTCGACAGGGCCGAGTTTGCCGGACTTCAGGCAGAAAGCGACGGGATCGTCACCGTTCGTGGTTGCCGTGCCGACGCCCGGGCCGCCATAGGGACCGACATTCAGGCCGCGGATGCCAAGGCGCTCGACGACGGACCCGGACGTTTCTCCACCGGCGACGACGAACCGCCGCACGCCGGCGCCATGGAAGGCGACGGCAAGGTCGCCGACGATCTTTTCGCCAAGCGCCGCAGCGCCATCCCTGCCGTACCGCGCCTGCGCAGCGGCAACGGCCTCTGGCGCGGCGGATGTCGACAGTCCGACTGGGCCGGTCTCGAGTTTTGGCAGCGCCCAACGGAGGGCTGCATCGACCGCGGACTCGGCGCTGTCGATGTCAGTTAGATCGATCCGCAGGACGGGATGCGACCGCTCGAAGTCGGCGAGCTGTTCGAGTGTCCGTTCGGCGCAACTGCCAGACAGCACGACACCCTTGCCTGACACAGGCTGAAGGCTGCGCGTATGCGGTTCGCCGGTCAGGAGACCTCTCTGTCGCCACAGCGCCGGATAGTGCTGGACGATTGTGGCATTGCCGGTCATTAGAGGCCAGTCGCAGGTCAGTTCGGCGATGGCGTCGAGATCACGATCGTAGATCGTATCGGTAATGAAATAGCGGATGCCCTCTGCTGCTTGGTCGGCGACGGCCAGCCGGAGCGTCGTGCCGCCCTCGCTAACGGCGGGGTGGGCAAGTAGCCCGACTCGGGTCTTCGTCTGCCGCTGCAGCACGCGGACGAGGTCCGGATCGGTCATTGGTGTCAGTGGATCGTGCCGCTTGGGGGATTCCGAAATCAGTTGGCTGCCGAGAAACAGGTGCCCGTTGTAGACTGTACGCTTCAGTGCCGGCGAGGCAGGACAGAAGGCGGCATAGGGCGCGCCGGTGGTCGCCATCAGGATGTCAGCCACGGGGCCGATATTTCCGTCATCGGTCGAGTCGAACGTTGCGCAATACTTGAAGAAGATTTGGCGTGTGGCGCGCGCAAGCAATGCTCGGGCCGCTCTTTCGGTTCTTGCAACGGCTTGTGCCGCCGGAATGACGCGGGTTTTCTGCGCAACGACGATAGCGTCGACATCGCCGATTGTATCCACAGCCTCAGGATCGGTCACAAATGCGCAGTCGACGCCGTGCGCGACAAGCATTGCGGCAGTTTCCATTCCACCTGTGAGATCGTCGGCCACGACCCCGAACACCGGCTTGCCCATCATGTCTGCACGACCATCCCTGTTGCGCTTCAGATAGACGATACATGATATATCAAATATTTTATTTGGGAATGGGTGGCGGATAATTTTCCGCGGCATCGTGCCCGAGTTCGGCGTTGTCAACGGTTGCAGCCTTACCGATCGGACCGCTGGTGCCACGCATTTTCTCGCGCAAGACCGTCAAGAGGCCAGCGAAAATTATGATCGAGATACCGACAAGCGCAACGGCATCGGGAAATTCGTCGAAGATCAATGCGCCGAAGACCACAGCCCACGCCAGCTGCGAGTAGTGCATTGGCGCGATCTGGGTAGCGTTCCCGTGGCGCGTGGCCGACACGAAGGCCCATTGACCAAGGCCGTAAGACATGCCGGCAAGCGCCAGCAGGGCGCATTCCTTCAATGTCGGCACGATGGCGCCGTGGATGAGCATAACCCCCGCGTTGACTAGGAGAAGGTAGGCGATGAGTGTTCCCAGAACACTCGTTGTCTTAACCTTGCCGTTAACGCGCCGAAGAATGATGACCGCCGTGCCAGTGCCGAGGCCGGTGAATATCGCGACAAGATGGCCGCCCTCGAATGCCTCGTGGCCCGGCTTCACGACAAGGAGAACGCCGATGAAGCCGATAATAACGGCTGACCAGCGCCACATCCCCACATGCTCCTTCAGCACCAGTGCCGACATGATGGTCACGAACAGGGGCGCCATGAACACCAGCGCGTAGGCCTGCGCCAGCGGGATCGCGGTGAAAGCGTAGACACCTGTAAGACTGGCGACAACTCCGCAGATCGCGCGGCCGTGCACGGCAAGAGGATGGGCGGTGCGCCAGAAGTCGCGCCATCGTTCGCCGGGATGGCGGGTGAAGAGAACGGCCAGAGCTGCGAAGACGTTGACGATGAATGCCATCTGGAAGACCGACAAATGGCCGCCGCCGGCGGCCTTTACACTAGCGTCAGTGATGGAGAAGGCCGCATAGGCAAGGAGTGCATGGATGTTGACACGTCTCAAGACAATTCGATCCCATGGCATAGAGCATGGAAAATATATCATATTTCCACGCTTAGGGTCGCAGTTTCTGAGGATCCTTTATCTTGATCTGTTCGAGCTTCCCCAATGGTCATTCTTGATATGGTAAAATGTTACCGCGACTGACCGATCGTTACGCCACTCGCCCTTGCTGAGCCCTACTATGAACCGGCTCCTTCTTGCCGAGAGACCAGCGATTTGAACGCCTCTTTCTCGTTCAGATACGCGCGATAGGCGATCAGCCCGGACAGATAGTGTTCCACATCGTCGATCCTTACGCGAAACGCGTGGTGGCGGATGTAGAACGAACCCATGATCCGCCTTGGGTTGCGCATGAACATCGCCACCTCCGGGTAGAAATGACCGTTCAGCAGGTAATGAGCGCGTTTTTCGAGCGCTACCTCGAACGCTGCAAGGTCGATCTCGCCGAGGAGCGGAACCAGATCCGGGTGGTCAGCAATCCGCGACAGCGCCTGCCGGGTTGCCATCATCAGTTCCAGCAGTGTCGGAAAGGTGGTGATGCGATTGGCGACAAAATCGAGATAGGTGCTGACATTTTCGACGCAGAAGCGGAAATAGCGTTCCTCCGGCCGAAACAGCGTCAGTTCGTTGGCGCAATAACCCAGCCAGTGGTCGTGATATTGCGTGTAGTTCCGGCGCAGGAAATGCTCGAAAGCCTTTTCAACCGCGCCGAGCCAGCGGATATCGCGGGTGAGCGCATAAAGGCGCATCAGCGCGAAGGCGGCCTCGCCGTCGTAATAGACAGTGCGGAACTCGGCCTTGGTGGAAAGGTCCGGGTAAAGCAGGACGTGGCGGAATTCACCGGTCTTTGCGTCCTGCATATGAACGATACCGGTGGCGAGCTTATCCATCAGCGGCAGATATCGATTATCGCTCATGACACTTGTATATTTCGCGAGCGCCAGGAGGAAGACGGCATTGCCGCCGAGCTTTATCTCCGAACCGACGTCGATCAGAAAGGCGGCCTCGGCCCCATCAGGCAGTCTTGCGATCCGGGTAAGATGACCGGTTAGCTGCCCGAGCGAGCGCTCTATTGCCGCTCTCGTCTTGCTATCCCTCGTTACCTGGTAAGCTTCGATCATTGCATACGTCGTGCTTGCATGGCGCAGGACATTGTAGGTGCGGATCTCGCGGTCGAAGCACGGGTGATAGCCGTAGACGAACGCGCCGTCCGGCTTGACCTGAGACGCAAGATAGCTGGATGAGGAGTCGATCAGGCGATCGAGCATGGCACGATCAAGCGGATGACCTTCGCGCTGACCAATTCCCGCACCTTCGCCGCAAAGACGGTGGTGTCGGCCTTCCTCATCGAGAAAAAAACCCCTCGTTGTAAACGCCCAGAGCGCTCTCGCCTCGGCAAAATCCGTTTCGAACGCTTTTCCAAATCGTGTCTTCGCATAGAGCGCGAAGTTTCGTTCGTTTAGAACGCAGTGCTCGACCTTGTTGCCACCATAAAGCATGGCGTTGGCGTTCAGTTCGTTGTCCAGGAACGCGGTTTCGAATTGATTGTCCAGCGACAGTCCGAGCCGGAAGTAGTTTCTCTTGGTGCGACCAAGCTGTTTGTGGAGGGTCTCGACCGTGATCTTCTCGATCCGCACCGGCCAGTCGATCCGCAACAGACGGCCGTCGAGCCTCTGGCTGTCCAGGAGGTCGCCGGCGGCGCTTAAAGCTTTTTGCCAGACTGCGTCAAAACTGTCGGCGCCGACCGTTGCAACGGACGCTCGTCTGTCTCCGTCGCTGATCGAGACAAACAGCACATAAGCCGGATGCGGTGCGTCGAGTGGTTGGATGACCTGCCGAACAGGGTCTCGAAGGCGATCCAGTCGCGCAAGGCCGAAAGTTTCTGCGGGCATGGTCACCTATCGCTCGCGCAGCGCTTCACGCGCCTTGTTGAAGGGTTTGATCAAGTAGTCCAGCACACTCTTGCTGCCCGTGTTGACATCGACGGTTGCCACCATGCCCGGAACGATCGGCAGGCGCGTCCCTTGCGCGGTCACCAGCGCATCTGTGGTGGTCTGTACGAACACACGGTAATAGAACGTGTTGGGATCGACCTCGTCGCGCATCGTATCGGGGGAAATCGCAGTTACCCGTCCCTCCAGCCCGCCATAGACGGCGTAGTCATAGGCGCTGATCTTGACGCTGGCGCGCTGATCGGGGTGAATGAAGGCGATATCGCGTGGCGATATACGCGCTTCTATCAGCAACTCGTCGTCGAGCGGGATGATATCCATCAGCTTGCCGTTTGGCGGCACGACGCCACCGATCGTCGACACCTCGATATTCTTGACGATGCCCCGAACCGGTGAGCGATGCGTCAGGCGCTGCAGGCTGTCGGACCGTCCCTTGATGGTCGAGGACAGCGATGTGATGTCGGAATTTGCCTTGGCGAGTTCCTCGCGGGCGCTGAGGTTCTGCTTGGCGGCGATATCGACCTTCTTCATTTCAAGATCGACCAGTTCCCGCTTCAGCCGGATGATCTCGACATTGCTGGCGGCGCCGATCTTGGCAAGCGACTCGCTCATTTCCAGCTCGCGTTTGGCCAGCACGATCGCTTGTTCCATCCATTCCAGAGACTGTTCAAGGCTTGTCGTCCGCGCCTCGAATTGCTGGGTTTCCGAACGGATGAGGTCCGGATAGGCATTCAGCTCGGTCGGAAAGGTCAAAGCTGTCCGGTTGATCTCGGCCGTCAGGCGTGCGGCGGCCGCAAGCGAGGCACGGTATTTGGCCGATGATTCACCGACATCCGATTCGGTGATCGTCGGATCCAGCTGCGCCAGAAGCTGGCCGGTTTCTACAATCTGGTTTTCGCGAACAAAGAGCTCCGAAACGATGCCCCCCTCAAGCGACTGGACGACCTGTTCGCGCCTGATCGGAACGACACGACCCGCGCCGGTGGAGACCTCTTCAAGCATGGCGAAATAAGCCCAAACCGTCGCGATTGTCAGGAGGATCATGGCCAAAAGAATGACGGTCTTTGCCTTTGACAGCTGGACATCGTCCTCGTCACCGAAAGCCCACCCGTAGTCCGAAGCCTTGTCGCTCGAGATCTCTGCCATGTCTTCAAATCCCGCCAGACGTGTTGTGAACAGGAACCAGTTTGGGTGGCACTGTTTTTTCTGGGGCGAGCGGCTTTATGCCCTTCAGCGTCGTCATCGCATCTGCCTTTGCCTCGTCGAGCACCAGCTGACCCTTGTCGAACACCATCACCCTGTCGACCAGTTCCAGAACCCGCATGCGATGGGTTGCGATGACAACCGTCTTGTCGCGCGACCAGGTCTGGAAGCGCGCTATGAACAACCGCTCCGTCGCCTCGTCCATGGCGGCTGTCGGCTCATCGAGCAGGACGACATTGGGATCGCGCACCAGCAGGCGGGCGAGGAGGATCGCCTGCAGCTGCCCGCCGGACAGCCCGTTGCCGCCCTCCTGCAACGGGTAGTCGAGTCCCTTTGGCAGAGCGCGGATAAATTCGTCGGCACCGACGATCGAGAGCGCGTCGAGGATTGCGGACTGCGAGGCGTTGGAGGCACCGAGCGTAACGTTCTCCCTCAGGGTCCCGTGGAACAGGCGGGAATTCTGGGTCAGCAGCCCCACGTCACGGCGCAGATCCGACGGATCGATATGCCTCAGCGCAATATTGTCGAGCATGACTTCGCCGGAACTCGGTTCCATCATCCCGGATAGCGCCTGCAGAAAAGTTGATTTCCCTGCACCGTTCTTGCCCAGTACGGCAATCTTGTCGCCGGCGGCGATCTTGAGGCTTCTCAAGACCAGAGCCGGTTTACCGGCAGGCTCCGCGTGGTGGAACGCGGTCGATCGAAACTCGTAGGTTCCGGCAATGGCGGAAATAGAGATGCGTGTCTCGGCGACCGGATGGTCGACGGGCATCTGCATGATCGCGTCAAGGCTCTTCAGCCCGATTTTCGCCTGCTGGACACGGCTGAGAACCTGAGTGAGCTGCGCCATCGGCGCCATCATTCTGGAGCCGAGAATGGAGCAGGCAACAAGCGCACCCGTTGTCATGTCCCCAGCCATGACGATCGGTGCGCCGAAGAATACGATGAACGCGTAAACGCTCGTCTGAACGCTGTGGCTCCAGCCGGTCAGAGACGACGTCAGCACGCGCATCTTCAGTTGGGCGTCGGCATTGACCGCGTTGTAGTTATTCCATTTCTGCTGGAAGCGCTCCTCCGCCTGCAGCATCTTGATGTCTTCGATGCCCTGAATGCTCTCCACCAGGATCGCGTTGCGGAGAGATGCCTCGCGCATTGCAGCGCTGGCGCTCTGGTGCAGTCTTCGTTGGGACAGAATTCCAGGCAGGACAAGCAGCACGAGTGCGACCGCCGGGATGACGACCAGCATCCCGCCCACGAACCAGAAGATGACCAGAAACAGGAAGAAGAACGGCAGGTCCGCGACCGCGGCAACGGTGGTCGAGGTGAACACCTCGCGGACCTGCTCAAGATCCCGCAACTGAGCAATGAATGTTCCGGTCGATCTTGGGCGGACGCTGTTTTTCACACGCAGCGCGTGGCCGAAGATCAGATCGGACAGTCGCAGATCACAGCGCTTGCCGAGGATATCGATGATCGAACCTCTGATCTTGCGAACGATAAAGTCGAACAGCACGGCGAGCATGACGCCTGCAAACAGCACATAAAGCGTGCTCATGGAGTTGGCGGGGACAACGCGGTCATAGACCTGCATCGAAAAGATGACGCCGGCGAGTGACAGCGCGTTGGCGATCAGTGATGCGACCAGAACATAGCCATAGGGGCGCAGGTCACCGAGCGCGAACCGTCTGAACCAGCTTTCGTCATGCGGGGCGATATAGGTGTCCACCCTCGAGTCAGGTGTGGAGCGTGCCGGCCTGGGAATGGCCGCAAGCGTTGCCTCGGCACACAGCACATCGATCGCGAGCGTCGTTTTCAGACCGTTGTCGCCGGCAAAGACGACCGCGCCATTGCGTTGCGCATCGATGGCGACGACCGTTGCAACCGACCCGTCCTTGAGCTGCACGATGACGGGAAGCCTCCAGCTGGTCATCATGTCCAGACTGGGTTGAGCCAGCTTCACACGAAGCCCGAATTTTTGCGCGAGCCGCTGGACGTATTTCGCCTGGTCTTCCAGCGAATAAGCCGCCGCAGCCTTGCGGGCCGCTTCGATCGAGAAGCCCAGTCCGTAAATCCGGGCAACCTGCTCAAACATTTCGATCCAGCCGTCCGCCTGGTTCTGCTGCGCGACGTCGAACTGAGGTGTTGCTTGGGTCAATGCCGTGCCTTTCAAGCGTCTGCAAACGACGGGCGAGCGGGTGTCGTGCCGCTGCCGCAGAACCGGCAGCAGCACGACTGAGGGCTAGATCACTGAGGTACCGGCATGGTGCAGAGCGTCGTCGTCGAGCAGGCTGCCCACAGTTCCCCCCAGCAAGCCGCCATGCAGCACACTGTCTGCGGCCGAACCGTCCAGCAGGTCCACGGTCGTGTCCTCCAAGACCGTGGGGACGAGGTTGCCGGCAAACTCGGGCAGGTCGGCAACACCGACGGCTCCGGCGAGCCCGCCGATATCAAGGTCACCGTCCACGACAAGGCCCTGGTCTCCGCTTAGAAGTTCGTGGAGGCCAACGTCGATCGGCAGTGCGCTGACGCTCCCGAGATCGATGAACTCACCGAGATCGGTGCTCACACCATCCAGCGAGATGACGTCTGTCAGATCGCCAAACCGGCCGTGACTTCCGGTATCGAGATCCAGGAGGTCGAAGTCTGCGAACGCGGACGTCAGCATGCTCGGCTGCAAAGCTTCAGAGCTTGTATCGGCCGCCATCATCATCGACGTTCCGGCGATGGGCTCGGCCTGGTCGATGAGGATCGTCAACTCTGCTTCAACGACCTCTCCATTGGGATGAACGAGACGGTAGGTGAAGCTGTCGGTCATTCCATCAAGGCCGAGTGTGTCGTGCGGCTCATAGGAATAGCTGCCATCGGCAGAGACTTTGAGCGTGCCGTGATCACCCACGATGACGGTACCTGCGGCGGCCGGATCGACAAACACTGTCCCATTGGATACCTGGAAGTTGGTGAAGTTGGAGCCGAGCGTATCACCGTCCAGAACGTTGCCGACTGCCGCGACTACGCCATCGGAAATGACCGTTCCGAGGTCACTCGTCGACGTGGCGAGCTGAACGTCGATGTTGCCACCGATGTTCACGCCATCCTGCGATACCGTAACGCGGTAGTTGCCCGCGTCCAGGTCCTGCAGTTCCAGGCCTGTGGAGCCGCCAAGCAAACCGGCAAGCTCGGCCAGATTGGCACCTGTGCTGGTTTCGACGACCGTCCAACTGAGGTCAGCCTGCTGCATTTCGACGGCGATCGTCGTTGTCCCGAGGAGACCCAGAAGCTGGTCTGTGTCCGCGCCGATCTGAACCGTTGCCACGGATCCGGCGGCCACCGTGAACATTCCCGTTTCACTTCCCCCAAACAGTCCCAACGAGACATCGAGGAAGTCGGCGTTCACGGCCTCCGTCACCGGGTGAGTGGTCACGACGGTCGCCGCCCCAGCGTCGTCCGTGGCGACAATTCCAAGGCTCGCATCCGCCGTTGGATCAATCGTCGAGAAGGTGAGGTTTTGTCCCTCGCTGTCGATCTGGACATGCAGTTCCGCAGTCGAAGTCGCCTGGGTTTGCGGATCGAAGATCGTGTATTCGAAGGAGTCTACCCGTCCGATGCCGGCTGCATCGGGGTTCGGGGTGTAGGTGTAGCTGCCATCCTGGCCGATGACCAGTGTACCGTGATCTCCCTGGATGGTTGCGCCTGCAGCGGTCACCGGTGTGGCATTGATGCTCTGAATGATGGTGCCGGGATTGACCGCGTCGATTTCGCCGCCGATACCTGCGTCGGTGATCACGTTGCCGCTGGTAGCAACTACGGCGATGGCGCCGATACTGGTTGTGTCGGTATCCGTCCCGGTGATCGTCAGCTCGCTTCCGAGGCCCGCACCCAGCAAGCCGTCATAGGCGATAAAGGCGCGGTACTGGCCCGGTCCAAGATCCTCCAGGCTCACTGTCGGTGCACCATCCAGCAACTGCAGGTCCAGCAGTGTGGCATTGCCGGTGCCGGTGCCTGTGACGTTGGTCCACTGGACACCGTCAAATCGTTGGATGACCACCTGATAATCGGACAGAACGCCGAGACTTAGGCCCTCGTCGAGTTCAAAACGTGCATCGAGCGTATGGCCCTCCTCGACGTTGAAATCGATCGTTTCGACGTTCGGAAGCACCTGGAGATCCAAGCCACCAAGGCTGACGGCAACGCCGTAAGTCTGGGTACCTATATCAACGTTGGTCACCACGGGGGAAAGGTTGATCGACGCGACGGCGGTATTGTCGTAGGCGGTTGTGTCTGCATCGGCATCCGCATCCGCATCGGCATCGGCATCGGCATCCGCATCGGCGTCGGCATCGGCGTCTGCATCGGCATCGGCGTCGGCGTCTGCGTCGGCATCCGCATCGGCGTCTGCGTCGGCATCCGCATCGGCGTCTGCGTCTGCGTCGGCATCCGCGTCTGCGTCTGTATCGGCATCCGCGTCTGCATCGGCATCGGCGTCGGCATCCGCATCGGCATCTGCGTCGGCATCTGCGTCGGCATCTGCATCGGCATCTGCATCGGCATCAGCATCCGCGTCGGCATCAGCATCGGCATCCGCGTCGGCATCTGCATCCGCATCCGCATCGGCATCTGCGTCTGCGTCTGCGTCAGCATCCGCGTCGGCATCCGCATCGGCATCTGCATCCGCGTCAGCATCTGCGTCCGAGTCATCGTTGTCGTCGCCACCGCCGCCGCCTCCGGAAGCGAGAGCTATTCCTCCAGCTCCAAGCGCGCCGAGTGCAGCAAGGCCGAGAATGGATGCACCGCCCCCACCTTCAGCGCCACCCACCAACTGGTCGCCGTCGGCTGACTCGGTGAATGAGAAATCGGCTTCTCCGACGGTGTGGTTGCCATCCCAGACGACCCCGTTCTCATCCACCAGGACCAGCTTGCTTGATGCTTCACCAGGGCCGCTGGCGTAGAAATCGGCAACTCGGATCGCCTCACCGTTCTGCAGGCGGATGACGAGATCGTCGCCCTGACGGATGGTCGCAGCAATGTCTTTCGGGCCGACCTCAAGCTGAATAACACTTGGTTCACGGACAGAGATGTTTCCCGATGCGACGGTAATGCTTTCACCACTTGCGATATTCGTTACAACGGCAACCATGGATACATCCTCTTAAGGCCGTGAGCGTCACAGCGAAACTGAACGGACCTGGCGGATGGGCAGCGAGATGCGATGACACGGACCGTCAAAGGTCTGCGCCGGGCAAAATGTTGAATACCGAACTGGCTGGTCCGGCAGTGTCTCGATTGCTGTCAATCCTACCAAGAAACTCTGGGATAAGACTTGCTCAATTTTAGAACGTTATCAATTAGCGATAACTAATTCTCGCATCGGACGGTTGATGCAGGGTTAATGCCGGTCAGCGTATTTGCGTTTATGAAAGGCGGACAAAAACGAATTTGACCCCTGCGGGCTAGAGAGCGCCGCGCAAAGCAAGCTCTTCGAACCGGTTTCGCTTGTCCTTAACGTCCGCGCCGATAATGGAGGCTTGAAGCGAAACGGCAAGCGCCTCGCTGAGTCCGGTCTCAACGTCTGCTCCGCGTTCGGCATTCTCTGCGGCAGCTGGTCCTGCCTCTATCGGCAGTGCTTGTCGCGCAGGCATCGTGACCGCCATTTCGATTGGCGTCTCCGACCTGGATGCGCCGCCGTTCAGGACGGTCGCGGCTGTGCCCGGCTTCTTTTCGAGCTCGAAGATGTCCCGCAAGCGCCCCGCTGCGGAGGCACACTCGATATTCAGCTTATGGACATCGAACTGGATGTTGATTGCGTCGAAACGTGCGGCATGTAGCTCCTGATCGGCATTCAAGACATCGAGGAGAGTCCGCGTTCCCAGGTCGAGGAACTGCCTTTGATAAAGATCTCGGGTTTCGCGCATCAGCGTCTGTCGCGAGGCAAGTGTCGTGAGCAAAGCGCGCATTCCAGACAGCTGCGTGCGCGATTCCATCCAGCTCCGCTGCGCGCCTGTCCTGGCACTGGCGATGCCGGCCTCAGCGGACTGAACCGCGAACTGGCCAGCTTCGCTCCGGGCCTTATAGGAGCCGCCGTTGTAAAGCTTGCCGGTCAGTTTCAGACCGATCGTATAGTCCGGGCTGCCTGGTGAATTTCCGAGCAAATCCATGCTGCTACCGCCTTCGAGCGCCAGGGTGGGCAGGACATCGGCCTTGCTGAACCGCAGGTTGGCCTCGGCGGCCGTCTTCTTCGATGCCGCTGCCCGGACGCTCGGCACCGTATCCCAATCGGGCTCTTTGGCAGAGCAGGCATTGGGGAGGTCTGAGGGAATACTCGCTCCGAGATTGATCTTCCCGGACATACCCAACAGCGACGCCATGCTGCCCTGCCAGCGCTCCGACTGAGACCTGATCTCCAGTGCCGTGGTCTGGGCCATCTGCACCCGCGCTTCGGCCTGAAGCTTGTCCGATCTCGTGCTGGCTCCCTGTTCCGTTCGCGCGTTGACGAGCTCGAGTATTTCCTTTGTGTCGCGCACCTGATCGGACGCGACAACCGCCAGACTGCGGTTTCTCAGGGTTTCGAGGGACGCAAGCGCGGTGTCCCTGATCACGTTGTCGACCACGGCAATGAACTCGGCGCGCCGGGTTTCCTCTGTCGCCGTGGCACTGGCGACCTGACTGGAGACTTTCCCGAAGTCGTAGATCATCTGCGACGCCGTCACGGTGGCGGCCGGCTGAAAACCGTTCCCGAAAGCGCTGCGCCTGCCGACATCGATCCCGCCCCCGATCGACGGAAAATATCCCGATCGTGCATCCCGGATCGCCGCGCCTTGCTGGTTGAGTTCGCCCGCCGCCTGCATGATCGATGGCTGATAGTCGACCGCCCGCCGGACGGCCGCCTGCATGGTCAAATTCGTGTTCCGGTCCTTCACTGCGGGCCGAGAGCTCGGGACTGATGCGGTCGCGATACTGTCGACCGATGTCGTCCGCGCCCGCGTCTGCGTCTGCGCGCAAGACGCAACGCTGAAGGCGAGCGGCACAAATATCGCCGTCCGGACAACACGGGAAAGCATGCTCATCGTATCCCCCAAGCCCGCAGGTCCAGACGGACCTGCAAAGACAAACCACCGCCGCTCGACTACTTTCCAAGCCGAAGCATTTCAAGCAATTCTAATATACGTCTGAAGATGGTTAATGACTGCTTAACTGAGACCTCGTCAGTCTCTGGAGCATGATGATTGTGTTGTCGGAGTGGGCGGGAGAAGGCCGCGCCGCGGGCCGGACGAGAGGGCGAAGCTAAACTGGCTTCTGGTAAATGCTATGCTCGACAATGCGGGAGTAAAGAAACCCTTATACTGCCTTCAATGGTTCATGGGATGGTGGTTCGAATGCCATCGAGGTTGCGGAAGTTACCTTCTCCGTCCCATCAGGACCGCGCTGCCACAGTCTGTCGGGACGACACCATGCGATGGACAAACATACCGGCAAGCATGGCCGCGACGAACAGTGCTGCTTCCCAGCGGCCTGTAACGAGAGAGGCGATTGCGGGACCCGGGCATAGACCGACGAGGCCCCAGCCGAGACCAAACAGTGCAGCGCCTGCGACAAGCGGACGGTCGATCATGCGGCTCGTCGGCACATGGAACTGGGTTTCGAAGACCGGTTTGCTGCAACGACGCCGGATCGCATAGGCAATTGATGACGGGATCAGTGCCCCGCCCATCACGAAAGCAAGTGACGGATCCCAGTTACCGGTCACATCGAGGAACGCCAGAACACGGGCAGGATTGACCATGTCGGACACGACAAGGCCAATGCCGAACAGAATTCCGCAGGCTATGGAGACGAGAATGCGCTGGGTCATCATGCCACTCCCATCAAATGTCGGGTGATGAAGACGGTTGCTGCCGCCACGATCATGAACGTTGCCGTCGCGACGATGGACCGGGGCGATAGGCGTGCCAGTCCGCAAACACCGTGGCCGCTGGTGCAGCCGGAACCAAGCCGCGTCCCGAAGCCGACCAGGAGCCCGCCTACCACAAGAAGGGGAGGCGAGGCGGTAATCGCGAACTCTGCGTGCCGTAACAAGGTAAAGGCGGCGGCAGCTCCACCGAGTATGCCAACCAGAAAACCGACCCCGAGCGGACTGATTCCACTGCCTGTCCATCCGACAGCAGATGCTGCCAGACCGGAAATTCCGGCTATTCGACCGTTCAGCAGCAAGTAGATCGCGGCGGAAAGGCCAATCAGAAGGCCGCCGGACAGCGGCCAGATGAAGCTGAGATCAGACATGGGTCGTTTCCTTGGTGCCGACATCGCGTTGACCGATATCTTCAGATAATGGATGCCGTTGTCTTCGGCCAGGGGGGACTGGCGCGCAGTCCCCACACGCTCAAATGACAACGCAGCAGCAGCGCGGTAATGCTAAACGCGTGATGGCCGTAAGCGCGTCCGAAACGACGCCAAGCAAGTTCCGTTACGATGACGCAGCGGTGGACGCATGCGTTTAAGTCTGCGCGTGGGGTCTTCCTGCCGGGGCATGGCATCAGAATGCAAAGCCCCAGCGTAACCTGTCCCCTTCAGGTTCGAGCCATCCGGGAGACGTATGCTGCAACGTCCTGGCGAGGAAGAGGTCGCGACATCAGAAAGCCCTGAAGATCGTCGCATCCAAGCCGTTCAAGTTCGGCACGCTGCTCGATTGTCTCAACGCCTTCAGCCGTTATCTTCAGCCCTTTCGCTCTGGCCATGCCAATCATCGCAACAACAACGGCTCTGCTGCCGCTTTGGTGCATTTCGCCGATAAACGACCTATCGATTTTGATGCGATCCACCTCGATATTCTGCACGCGCGAGAATGAAGAATACCCGGTTCCAAAGTCGTCTATGGCAAACCGGACGCCTGCTTTTCGCAGCATGGCTATGGTTCGCTTCAGGTCGATTGTGTTATCCGCAGTTGCAGTTTCGGTCATCTCGATCTCAAGCCTCTCAGGGCTTACGTTCATGTTTGCGAGGGTCGTCAAAACCCGCAGACTGTAGCCGGGAGAACTAAGCTCAAGCGGCGAAGCGTTGATCGCAATAGAGATGCCGGGAAGATCAGCGAGAGTTCTGCATGCATTGTCCAGCACAAGGGCGCCGATGTCGTTGATCAACCCGATGTCCTCCGCCAGAGGAATGAACTGGTCGGGACTTATGTAGCCCATCGTCGGGTGCTTCCACCGAGCAAGCGCTTCGAGAGAACAAATGCTTCCGTCGGTCGCATTGAAGACTGGTTGATAAAAAGTCTCGAGCTGGGTCCTGGTCTCGACTGCAAAACGGAGATCGCTTTCCAACGCCCTGCGCCTGCGTAGCAGTTCGTCCATATGTTCACCAAACACCGCATGGGTATTCCTGCCGGCTGCTTTGGCATGATAAAGCGCGATATCCGCCTGGCGCGTCAGTTCGATGGGGTCACAGGGGCCGGTTGCGAGAGCTGCTCCGACGCTTGCGCCAATGACGACATGCGTCGTTCCGATTTCGAACGGTGCCCGCAGTGACTGCACAATTTTCGATGCGAGATCTTCAGCATTCCTGGCATCATTTTCTCCCAGCAGAATGGTGAATTCGTCGCCTCCCACCCGCGCCAGAAGAGATTGCGGCAGGAGATCGCGCATCCGGTTCGCTGCCAAGCAGATCAGCTTGTCGCCAACCGGGTGACCGAAAGTATCGTTCACAGCCTTGAAGCGATCAAGATCAACGAACAACACACAGTGGAGGGCGTCGGCGTGTCCGTTCGATAGTTGACGATTGAGTTGCTCGTTGAAGTAAGCGCGGTTTGCAAGCCCGGTCAGGGCATCGTGGGAGGCTTGATGTTTCAGTTCTGCGCGGCTTGCAGCCAGCCGCTCGGAGCGGCGCCAGATTGCACCTCCAGAAAAACTGGTCCCAGCGAAAAGTGCAATAAACGCGATAAAAAGGGCGGGGGCAGTGGCTTCGAATACATATTGTCCGGGTTGGAATGGGTTCCAACGGAAGTATCCGAAGACTTGCCCGTCTCGTGCGACCAAGGGTACGTACGCAACATTCCGTTCCAGAGGTCGCTTGGAGGTGAACTCCAGTTTGGCGAACTCATATTCGGTACCGATGGCCAGAGGAAGATCGCCGTCGAGAAAGCGTATGCTCACATGCAGCATTTCCTCGCCAGGCGTCTGTTCCAGATCACCGGTGTCTGAAACGATTGGCTTTATGCTGACAATTGCAGGTCGAAATCCGACATAGCTCAGATCAGCTTCGCCAATCGAAAGCGTCCGTTCGCTGATACCCTCGGTATCTTCGGCAAGTAGACGCGCCTGAAGCTTTTTAGCGAGCGGCAAGTAGGCGTTGCGGAGATCATCTGGGGTAGGGGAATAGTCTGTCTCGGATGAAAACAGATATTGCACAGAGAGGTCCGGTCGAAGGACTAAAGCGCCATCATGCCCAAAATAGCTGTGCATCCATGAACCGAGGTTCGTCTCGATCCATTTCAGGTCGCCACTGGTTGCATGCCTCACGGCGTCGTCCCAGACAGTTGCGCTTTCCTGGTCATGGGCAATGCCAGCCGTCAGTTTCGCGACCGTAAGTTTCATGAGATCGCGCTGCCTTGCCGCGGCCACCTCATCGCTTGTAGCAGCCGCCCAACTCAAACTCAGTAAAAGCAGACCACAGACGACCAAAGAAACGAGAGCCGGCAGGCACCATCGTAGAAACCACTGACTCTGAAACTGTATCTTCATCCCGCAACCGTCATCTCGTATTTTACGTGATGGTAAAACAGAGGCTATTAAAGCACGGGTAAGTAAGGTGGTTACGTCTGCGTTAAACGGAGAGACAGCGGCACGACTTCCTCAGGCAACCTCCAATTAACGAGTGTGACCTGAGCCCCTGACCTTCCTCCAGATTTTGGTAGAGTCCGTCACATCAAGGAGACGGACGAATGAAGCGTTCACGGTTCACGGAAGAACAGATCATCGGGATATTGAAGGAGCAGGAGGCGGGCGCGAAGACGGCGGACGTCTGCCGCAAGCACGGCATCTCGGACGCAACCTTCTACAAATACAAGGCGAAGTATGGCGGCATGGACGTGTCCGATGCGCGCAAGCTGAAGGCGCTTGAGGACGAGAATGCCAAGCTGAAGAAACTGCTCGCCGAAGCCATGCTGGACAATGCGATCCTGAAGGATGTCGCTGCAAAAAAATGGTGACGCCCGATGTGAAGCGGGATGCGGTGGCTCATGTCTGTGCGCAGCATGGGGTGAGCCAGCGTCGGGCGTGCGAGGTTCTGTCGGTGGATCGGTCGAGCATGCGATATCGCAGCGTGCGGCCTGACGATGCGGCCATTCGTGAGGCGATGAAGAAGGTGGCATCTGAACGACGCCGCTTCGGTTATCGCCGTATCCACGTCATGCTCGACCGGCAGGGGATCGTCATGAACCTGAAGAAGCTTCGGCGTCTTTATCGGGAGGAGAAGCTGACGGTGCGCAAGCGCGGCGGCCGGAAGCGAGCCTTGGGGACAAGGCGTCCTCTGGCTCTGCCCTCGCGTCCCAATGAGCGCTGGAGCCTGGACTTCGTCAGCGATGCCTTCACCGACGGTCGCCGCTTTCGGGTCCTGGCCGTCGTTGACGACTTCACCCGCGAATGCCTATGCCTGGTCGCCGATACATCCCTGTCAGGCGCAAGGCTTGCCCGTGAACTGGATAGTCTCATCGCCAGACGCGGAAAACCGAGGACGATTGTCTCGGACAACGGGACGGAGATGACCAGCATGGCCATCCTCAAATGGTGCCAGGAGAGCAAGGTCGAATGGCATTACATCGCCCCCGGCAAGCCGATGCAAAACGGCTTCGTCGAAAGCTTCAACGGCAGCTTCCGCGACGAGTGCCTGAACGAGACGCTGTTCTCGTCGCTCGCTCAGGCCCGCGCCGCAATCACTGCATGGAAGGAGGATTACAACAGAAACAGACCGCACTCGTCGCTGGGCAATATCACCCCCAGCGAATTCGCAATGAAAATGGCCATGGAAAAACAGGCCGCATGAGGCCAGATTAAAAATCCAAGACTCTCCCGAAAACTGGAGGGAGATTGGGTCTCAGGTCACCTGGACAACACCCATCAACCATTCACGGGCGCCCGACGCCGTTTGGCGGTCTTCCAATCGGAAAATACCGCCGCACAAACTGCGTCCACCACAACGGTCGCGCGCTCTTGGAACTTCTGGTCGTGTGGAATTGCGGGAGCTGGTATTCAGTCACCATTCAGGCCCGATGACTAGTTTGACATCCAACTTAACAATGGGAGGCATGGACTCATGCTCGCTACGCGATGCAAAAGTGTCTTCGATGACTTCTCAGTCCGCGAAGAACAGGATGGAAACCTTGGAGTCGATAAGGAGCAACTTCTGTTGGCTTTCCATCAGGGAACCCTCGCCGCGAAGGCAAACCGCGATGTCGGCCACTGTCCTTTCAGCGCGCTGACACAACCGTCCGAATTTCTCGCGTGGTTGGAAGGCTTTCAATGCTGTTCGGCGTCACGCTAGCGAATTCGTCGGAGCGGTCCTCCGGCATCGCATCTCTGCATGAGGTGGGCTGTCCAAGGATTTCTCTGTTTACGGCGAGACAGGCTCTTCGCCGTCGAGGACGCACTAGCACCGAGATTGCAGAAATGCCTTCGGAAAAGTTCGTTTCTGGAATGAAGTAGCCCCCGGGCGGTGACGCTGCTTCGGGATATCAGTCCGGGAGCAACCGCCTGCCTCGTCCACTGCCAAAAGCCGATACGACGACGGTGGGACACCTTCTTTCGTGAAAGATTTTCACTGGCATGATCGACGATTGACCCTCTGGCTGCCTTGCTGCTTGCTCACACAGCCAGCGTGGAGGCGCTGCATTTGACTGCAGCTCACAAGGGGAGATCCAGGACATGAATGCGATCAGGAACGTTGCCATCGTCGGCGCAGGTCTGGTGGGGCAGGGCTGGGCGATTGTCTTCGCGCGGGCCGGCATGGACGTCACCGTTTATGATGCCCGCGAAAACGCCGAGACTGTCATCGGCGCGCAGATCGACAAGGCCGTCGGCGATCTTGCCGCCGGGGGGCTTTGCGGCGACGTGCCTTTGGTCCTGTCGCGCATCCGTTTTGCGCGGAGCCTCAGCGAGGCTGTGTCGGGCTGCGACTACGTACAGGAGTCGGCGTTCGAGCGGATCGATGTGAAGCGCGAGGTCAGTCTTGCGATCGATGCGGTGCTTCCCGCTCATGCCATCGTCGGCAGTTCCACCTCAGGATTTCCCGGGTCGGCGTTCTATGAGGAGTGTGGCAACCGGGAGCGGTTGATGGTGGTGCATCCCGTCAATCCTCCGCATCTCGTGCCGCTGGTCGAAATCGTCCCAACGCCCTGGACTGCGCCACAGGCGGCGAGCCGTGTCCGGCGCCTGATGGAGGATGTGGGGCAGTCAGCCGTGTCGCTGTCGCGCGAAACTCCCGGCTTCGTGCTGAACAGGTTGCAGGGCGCCTTGCTGGACGAAGCGTTTGCACTGTTTGCGGAAGGCTATGCTACGGCCGAAGACATCGATCGCACGGTGCGCGACGGGCTTGGGTTGCGCTGGTCGTTCATGGGACCGTTCGAGACCATCGATCTCAACGCGCCGAAGGGGCTTGCAGATTATGCCGAACGGCTCGGGCCGATGTATGCCGGATTTGCCGATCAGCGCAGGGCAGACCGAGGCTGGGCGCCGGATGCGGTGACACGGGCGGATGCGGAGCGTCGCGAACTGCTCGCAGAGCAGGATCTCGATGCCAGACGCTCCTGGCGCGATGAAATGCTGATGCGGATCGTCCGGGCGAAGCAGGCGGTGGCGGACTAGTCCGCCGTCCAGCCGCCGTCGATCATCAACGCCGAGCCGGTCATCAGGGACGACGCGTCGGAGGCAAGGAAAATGGCGGCGCCGACGACGTCTGCCGGCTGCCCCAGGCGACCTAGCTTGATCTTGGACAGCGTCTCGCGGCGAAACTCCTCATCCTCGAAATACGAGGCGGTCATGGGTGTCTCGATAAAGGTGGGGCAAAGGGTATTGATGCGGATGCCGGCAGGTCCAAGTTCGACCGCCAACGCCTTGGTAAAACCTTCAATCGCAAATTTTGAGCCGCAATAGAGTGTCCTGTTGGCCGCGCCGACATGGCCCATCTGCGAGGACATGTTGATGACGGTGCCCCGCCTACCATGCCTCAGTATCACGGCCGTCACGGACTGGGCTGCAAAAATTGCAGCCTTCGTGTTCAGGCCGAAGACGGCATCGTAGTCGTCTTCAGTGACCTCGGTCAGCGGCTTGGGGCGATTGGTGCCGGCATTGTTGACAAAGATATCGAACGGCGCTTGCGCCTCGACATGCTGGCGGAAGCCGGCAATGTCGGTGACATCGCACACAAGCGGCCGCGCCCTCCAGCCGCGCGTAGACATCACAGCGCAGGCCTCCTCGATCTCCGGCCGCGAGCGCGCGCAAAGCGTTACTTCGGCACCCGCCTCGGCAAGGCCTTCGGCGACCGCGCGTCCAATGCCACGGCTGGCGCCGGTGACGAGCGCCCGCTTGCCGGCAAGATTGAAAAGGCCGCTCATTGGGCTGCTTCGCCATAGGCGACGTCGCGGTTGCCGTAGCGTCTCACCCGTAAGTTCGCCTGTTCGGCATGGCCGACGAAACCCTCGAGCATGCTCAGCCTCGAGCAATAGGCGCCGACCTCAGCCGCCGCTTTGTCCGTTGTGACGCGCTGGTAGGAATGGGTCTTGAGAAACTTGCCGACCCAGAGACCGCCGGTATAACGCCCCGCCTTTTTCGTCGGCAAAGTATGGTTGGTGCCGATGACCTTGTCGCCATTGGCAACGTTGGTGCGTGGGCCGAGGAAGAGCGCGCCGTAGGAATGCATGTTTTCGAGAAACCAGTCGTCGCGGTCTGTCATAACCTGCACGTGCTCGGAGGCGATGTCGTCGGCGACGTCGAGCATCTCCTCGTAAGTGTCGCAGACGATGATTTCGCCGTACTCGCGCCAGGATACGGAAGCGGTTTCGGCAGTTGGCAGGATTCCGAGAATACGATCGATTTCAGCGATCGTCGCTTTGGCCAGCGTCTCCGAATTGGTCACGAGAACCGCCGGGGAATTGTAGCCATGTTCGGCTTGCCCCAGAAGGTCGGTGGCGCACATTTCCGCGTCCACAGTCTCGTCCGCAATGACCATCGTTTCGGTCGGGCCGGCAAAGAGATCTATCCCGACACGCCCGTAGAGCTGGCGCTTAGCTTCCGCAACAAACGCGTTGCCGGGGCCGACGAGCATGTCGACGGGGCGAATGGTCTCGGTCCCGAGCGCCATCGCGCCGATCGCCTGAATGCCGCCGAGGACATAAATTTCATGGGCCCCGCCGAGATGCATTGCAGCGACGATGGCGGGGTGGGGTTCGCCTTTTTGGGCCGGAGCCGCTGCTGCGATGCGGGGAACTCCCGCCACCGAGGCCGTGAGGACAGACATATGCGCCGACGCGACCATCGGGTACTTGCCGCCTGGAACATAGCAACCGACCGACTGGACCGGAATATTGCGGTGGCCGAGGAAGACCCCCGGCATTGTCTCGATTTCGATATCGGTCATCGACGCTCTTTGGGCTTCGGCAAATTTGCGGATCTGAGTCTGGGCAAACCTGATGTCGTCCATGTCGCGAGCCGACACCTTGTTGATTGCCGCCTCGATCTCGGACGTGGTCAGTATAAACGAGGCCGGAGAGAAGTTGTCGAATTTCGCCGACAGGTCGCGTACTGCGGCGTCGCCTCGGGTTTCGATGTCCTTGAGCGTCGCTTCGACAAGCGTCCTGACTTTGGCGTCATCCTCGGCGCGTTCGGCGGCCGCCTTCCCCTGTTTTATATAGCGAATTGACATGTCTCACCTCCCTTTTGACATCGAGCGTAATGTGCTAGCGACGTTGAATGCAAGTTTTCATCATTGCGTGAAAAAATTTCATGGAGTCTGTTTTGAAGCCGACAGCCAAGCAGGTCGCTCATGAGGCGGGCGTTTCCATCGCCGCGGTATCACGCGCGTTTTCGCCGGGATCGTCCATCGATCCGTTGAAAAGACAGCGTATCCTTCAGGTCGCAGCGCAGTTGGGTTATAGCAGTCCGGCGCGCCGTACTGCCGAGGTGATCTCCGCCGGTACAGTGACGTTGGTGGCAGGCGATCTCGCCAACCCGTTCTATCCACTCGTTCTCGACACGCTCGCAAAAGCACTGCAGGCGGTCGGGAGACAATTGCTCGTCTATGCCATCCCGCCGCAGGCGGACATGGACCAGCTGACGCCGCAGATCCTTGCCGCTCGCCCCAGCGCACTTGTCGTGACCTCCGCAAGCCTGACGTCTGGAATGGCCAACGCCTGCCGGCAGCATGGCATCCGGGTGGTGCTGCTCAACCGGATCCAGCGCAATGTCCGCGTTAATGCGGTCGCGTGCGACAATCACGCAGGCGGTCGTGATGCGGCACTGTTTCTGCTCGGCAGGGGGCGCCGACGGATAGGCTTCATCGGCGGGATCTCCAACACGTCTACCCACCGTGACCGGGCGGAAGGCTTTTCCGAAGCATTACGCGAGAGCGGGCATTCCGTGCTTGCCGAGGGAAACGGGGAGTTCACCTACCGAGGCAGCTACGGCGCAGTGCTATCACTGCTGACAGCAAAAAACCGTCCGGATGCGCTGTTCTGCTGCAACGACATCATGGCGCTCGCCGCCATAGATGCTGCCCGCGAACTTGGACTGTCCGCACCTGAGGATCTTTCGATCGTTGGATTTGACGACATTCCCATGGCCGGTTGGAGATCCTATCGTCTGACGACGATCCGGCAGCCGATTACCCGCATGATCTCCGAGGTCGTGGGCCTGATACAGGCCAGCAAGACCGTTCCACTCGACGTGACGACGACCAGCATCCTGCCTGGCAAATTGATTGTGCGCGGCAGTGCCTGAAGACGATCCTGCGCAACCGGGAAAGAAGGATATTTCGCGCGTCGGCAGAAAAAACTTGACGGGACGGGCAAATTTGCGAAAGTTAATGCACACGTTTGCGCATCTGCAGCGGCGATAAGGAGGTCGCAGCTGAGTAACCGGATGCAAGCTTTGACCGGGAGGGATAAGATGAAGCTCAAGACACTTGCTGTCGTTCTGGCAGCTCTTGTGATGGGAACGGGACAGGGTTTCGCCGCCGAGCGGGCCCTTCGCGTCGCCACCAGCGTTCCGCACAATCACTACCTCACCAACGTCATCAAGGAGTTCGCAGACAACGTGTCGAAGCGGACCAACGGCGAAATTACCTTCGAGTTCTATGACTCGGGTTCACTCGTCAGCGACCAGCACATGGACGAGGCGGTTGCAAACGGCACGATCGATATCGGCATTGCCTCGGCATCCATCCTTGCCGGCACCGTGCCCGCTCTCAACGTGTTCGCCGTGCCATTCTTTTTCGATACGCGCGAAAAGCTTGATCGCGCTGTGCTGCCCGGAACCCCGATCAGGACCATACTCGACAAGAGGATCAACCAGACTGGGTCGCGCGCGATGTTCTGGATCCCTTATGGCTTCATCACGATGATTACCCGCGACAAGGAAGTTCATGTCCCTGCGGATATGCGCAACCTGAAGATCAGAACGTTCGGCTCTACCGTCAGCGAATTCGTCGAGGCCGTGGGAGCCGCTCCGGTCGTCACCAGCGGTAGCGAACAGTTCCTGGCGCTTCAGCGCGGTATCGTCGATGGCGGGCTGACGGGATGGCCGTCGGTCGAGGAGCGCCGCCTTTTCGAGGTTTCGCGCTACGTCATCGCGACGGACCACATGTATGAGACGCATTTCGCCCTGATGAGCGAAAAAGCGCTCGAAAAGATGCCGACCGAACTTCGTGCGATCTTCCAGGAGGAGGCCGCGAAACTCGAGACGGTGCTCATGGATCGCATCTTCGATGCCACCAAGCATACGCGCGAGGTTCTCGCCAAGAAGATGGAGATCATCGATCTCACGCCGGATGAAATCGTCCAGTGGAAAGAGGAAACGGCACCTGTCGCAAAGTCGTTCTACGACAACGGAAACGACCTTGCGAAATCTGTTTTCGACGAAGCGCAAAAGCTTCAGTAGCGGCAATTGGCTAGCCGCGCCGCCTCGCACAGAGTCGGCACAATGTAAAAGCACGACACCAAAAACAAGGGCGGGGCGCAGTGCCACCGTCGCGGCGAAACGCGCATTCGCGCAGCGTCTGAGAGGGTCAGACGCAAACGTCTGGGAGGAACGGCACCATGCCCCCGCAAGAAAAGAAATGGGTCGGTACAATCGAGTCGACCATCATGAGGATCGGTGAATACAGTTCATGGATCTACCTCTTCATCGGCATCATCGTCGCCTATGAAGTGGCGTCGCGATACTTCTTCAACAGTCCGACGGACTGGGTCGAGGAGACCTCACGTCTCGGCATGGTCTGGGCAACATTCCTGCTGTTTCCAGCCTGCATGGGGCGCCGGCAGTTGATCTCGATCACGCTTTTCTCCGATGCGGTCGGCGAACGCGCCAAGGTCGTTCTCGAAGGCATAAGCTTTGCGATCATCGCGCTCGCCTGTGCCGTCGTCTCCTTCGAGGCGCTTGTTGCCGCAATCGACGCGGCGACAGTCGGCCGCGCTACGGCGAGTGTCCTGCGCATCCCCTATTGGCTCTTCTACCTGCCGGTCGCGATCGGGTTCTTTCTTTTCTTCGTCCAGGCTGCGCTGGAACTGATCCTGCTTGTTGCGACGGGGCAGCGACGCAAGCTCGAACTCGCGCACGAGGAGATCTGATATGGAAAGCGTTATCGTACTAGTCGCGCTCTTCGTCTTTCTGTTTGCGGGCATACCGGTCGGTATCGCGCTTTCGACGACGGGTATCGTTCTTCTCCTGATGAAGGACGTGCCGCTCGCCAGCGTGTCGATGGAATTCCTCGGCTCGGTCAACAATTTCATCCTGCTGGCGGTGCCGGTGTTTCTTTTGACGTCGAATATTCTGCTGAAGGCGGGGGTCGCGAAAGACCTGTTCGACGCGGTGCAGCGATGGGTCGGCGGCGTGCGCGGCGGTGTCGCGATCGCAACGATCATCTCCTGCGGCATCTTTGCCGCGATCTCGGGCTCTTCCGTGGCCGTTGCGGCCATGATCGGCACCGTGGCAATTCCCGAGATGACCAAGCGCGGCTACGATCGTCGCTTTGTCATGGGAACGCTCGCCGCTGGCGCAACGCTTGGCATCCTCATCCCGCCGTCCATTCCGCTGATCATCTATTCGGCGGTCGCGGAGCAGTCCACCGCCTCGATGTTCCTTGCTGGCGTCGGGCCCGGGCTGTTCTTGATCGTGCTGTTCCTGATCTACTGCATCGTCAAGTCGTTCATGGGGGCGGCACCGAAGGCGGAAAAAGGTGAATCCGGTTCGGGTGGTCGGATGGCTGCAAGCCTTCGCGCCCTGCCGACCATGGTCATTGCGCTGACGATGATCGTCGGGATCTATGCAGGCGTCTTCACGCCGACGGAGTCGGCAGCTGTGGGCCTCGTCATGACCCTGATCTACGTATTCGGCATACGCCGGGGCGTGTCTTTTGCAGATTTTCGGGGGGCGGTGTTCGGCGCGGGTCTTACCACGGCGAACCTGCTGCTGATCATTGCGGGGGCAAACGTATTCGGCAAGGCGATCATGCTTTACCGCATTCCCTACGAAATCTCCCAGTGGATCGCCGTCAATATCGAGACGGCTGGCATGTTCATGCTGGCGGTCACAGCGGTGTTGCTCCTGCTCGGCCTGTTCCTGGAGGGTATCGCGATGATCCTGATCGTGCTTCCGGTGCTCCTCCCGTCGCTCGGCGTGCACGGAATCGATCCAATCTGGTTCGGCATCTACTTCGTGCTGATGATCGAGATCGCGCTGATTACGCCGCCGGTGGGTATGAACCTCTTCGTGATCCAGTCGGTGGCGAAATCGAGTTTGAAGGAGGTGATGTACGGGGCTCTGCCATACGTCGTCATCATGCTGTTCGCCGTGCTTGCCATCTACTTCTTCCCCGCAATCGTGATGTATATTCCGAAAGCGGGCGGATAGGCTGCACCGACAACTGGTCGAGAAAGGGCGCTTTTCGCGCCCTTTTTCATGCCCGGCCGGTGGAGCCGCGAACAATCAGCTTGCCGCGCATGGCGATCAGTTCGTCCGGCAGGCTCGGATCGACCGTGCGCGCTCGCAGCAGTTCAAAGGCGCGCTGGATCATCAGGGGCAGGGGCTGCTGGATTGTCGTGAGGTCGTAGATCGGCCGGGCGGACGCCGCAACGCCATCGAAGCCTGCAACCAGGATGTCGCCGGGCACATCGATCGACGCCAGGCGCAGTGCGTCGAGGACGCCCATGGCCATGATGTCGCTCAACGCGAAGATCGCATCCGGGCGCTCCGCCGAGGGGATCGCCGCGATCTCGCGACCGGCCTCGAAGCCGCCGTCGTAATTGGAGTGGCCGTCGATTCGAAGGGAGAGTGCCAGACCGGCCTGTTCCAGTTCGGCGACAAATCCTTCCTCGCGTTCGCGAGACGTCGAACTGGTGGAGGAGGTGTAGATCAGTCCGAAACGACGGCATCCTCGCAACATCAGAAGTTTCGCCATCTCAGCACCGCCAGCACGATTGTCGCAGGTGACGAAGCATCCATGCGAAAGTGCGACGCGGTTGACCATCACGAGCGGGACGTTGTTCTGGGCGCAGATGTCGGCGGCCTTTGAAGACAATATGGCCGACGAGATGATGCAGCCATCGACCTGGTACTGAATCAGCGCCTGCGCAGTGGTATCCTCGATAGGCCCGCCGCCGGCATGAATGATGAGGAGGCGAAAGCCGAGCTTCTCCGCTTGTCGCGTCGCTTCGTGCAACAGTTCCGTATAGAACGGGTTTTCAGCCGGTCCGAGGACAAGTCCGTACAGACCGCTCTTCCCCGAAGACAGCGTGCGCGCCAGAACGTTCGGCATGTAGCCGTGTTCTTTCGCAAGCCCGATGATCAGGTCCCGCATTTTTTGGGAAATCCGCGTGTCGCCTTTGAGCGCGCGGGTCACCGTCGATGGCGCGACTCCCGCCAGTGCTGACAGGGTAACGACCGTCGCTCGGCGCGGTGTGGAAGGCGGCAGTGTTGAGTTCATACCGATTCATAACAAAACAGCTGCGCCCTGTCGCGCCACTCCGCATCCGCACCGATGCGAAAAAGAGGGGCTGCATGACAAAATATTCGCTCCCAACTTGACATCTCCTCCAGAAAGCGATTGGATCGGAGTGCGCAAACGTTTGCGCACATATTTGCGATTGACGATGACACGGGAGGAACGATGTCTACTTCAAAACGCCAGATGAAAATGGTGGGCTTCCTGCAGGCGCAGAACTGCTCGATTGCGCCCGGCTCATGGCGGCATCCTGCCGGCGCCACCGATTTTCTGTCCGCCGAATATTTCCAGCGCATCGGACGCATCCTCGAGGACGGCAAGTTCCATCTCGCCTTTTTCGACGACCGTCTGGCCATGCCCGACATCTACGGTGACGATCACCAGGAAGCGGTCGAGAACGGCGTTCGCGTCGTCAAGATGGATCCGGTCTCGATCATCACGGCGATCGGCATGGCAACCAGCCATATCGGCCTCGGCATCACCTATTCGACCACCTATTACGAGCCCTTTCATGTGGCGCGCCTGTTCGCAACGCTCGACCTGATGACCAAGGGCCGTGCTGCGTGGAACGTCGTGACCTCGCTCAACAATTCCGAGGCGGCCAACTTCGGCCGCGTCGCGCATCTTGCCCATGACCTGCGCTACGAGCGGGCCGACGAGTTCCTGGACGTGGTGACAGGGCTCTGGAACAGCTGGGAGCCTGATGCGCTGATCGTCGACAAGGAGACCGGCCAGTTTGCCGATCCGAAGAAGGTCCATCGGCTCGATCACAAGGGCAAGTATTTCAGCTCGAAGGGTCCGCTGCCGGTGCCTCCGTCAGCGCAGGGCCGCCCGGTGTTGATCCAGGCAGGCCAGAGCGGCCGCGGTCGGGAGTTCGCCGGCAAGTGGGGCGATCTGATCTTTGTTGTCTACCCGACGCTTGAGGCAGGGCAGAAACAGTATGCCGCCGTGAAGCAGGAGGTCGCTGCCGCCGGTCGTAATCCCGACGAGGTTGCAATCTGCCCGGCCTGCTACGTCTGCGTCGGCGAAAGCCAGGAAATCGCCGAGGAGAAGCGCGAGTACATTCGTGCGCTCGCCAAGCCGATCGATGCTGTCGTGCTGTTGTCGGAAGCGCTCAACTTCGATTTCGCCAGCAAGCCGATGGATAGCGAATTCACCGACGAGGAGCTGAAGAAGCTGTCCTGGTCGGGCTTCAAGGAGCGCGTCATCTCCCTGAGCGGCAAACCCAATCCGACCGTGCGTGACTTCGTGCACTATTCGGGCCGCGGCACGATCGGCGAGTTTCCGATCTTCTGCGGGACGCCGACCATGGTCGCCGACCAGATGGAAGAGTGGTTCACATCAGGAGCCTGTGACGGTTTCGTGCTGGCGGCCACCCATACACCGGGCGCCTACGAGGACTTCGTCCGCTACGTGGTGCCGGAGCTCCAGCGTCGCGGCGTCTATCAGAAGGACTATGCCGGCACGACGCTGCGCGAAAACCTCGGCATTCCCATGCCGGTTCATCCCGCCCAGCGCCAGGCGGCGGAATAAGCGAGCAGTCGGAGAAGAGTGATGAAAGAATTCAGAATGCTCTCGACGAGCGGCATCCTCGGCTATGGCTATGCCGAGGAATCGCTCAAGATCGGAATGTCGTGGCAGCCGCATGTCATCGGTTGCGATGGCGGCAGTACCGATCCCGGGCCCTACTATCTCGGTGCCGGAACGTCCTTCTGTTCGCGCCTTTCGGTCAAGCGTGATCTGCGGCTGATGCTGCAGGCCAGCATCGCGGCCGGTATTCCCTGCATCATCGGCACGTCCGGTGGGGCAGGGGGCGAGCCGCATCTGCAGGATACGGCAGCACTTGTGCGGGAAATTGCACGGGAGGAGGGGCTGTCGTTCAAGATGGCGCTGATCCATTCCGAGCAAAGCAAGAGCGACCTCGCCGGCTGGGCCGAGAAGGGCCTCACGAAACCGCTGGCAAAGATGAAGCCGCTCGACCGCCAGATGATCGACAACTCTACCCGCGTCGTCGGCATGATGGGGCCGGAGCCGTTTGCAAAGGCACTCGACGAAGGCGCGCAGGTCATTCTTGCCGGTCGAAGCAGCGACCCGGCGCAGTGGGCGGCCCCCGCCATCCGGGCCGGCATGGCGCCTGCACCGTCGTGGTATGCGGGCAAGATGCTGGAATGCGGCGCCGAGCCGACCGTGCCAAAGGAGCCGGACTGCATTTTCCTTCGCGTTCGCGACGACCATGTCGTCTGCGAGCCGCCGAACCCGATTCGGCGCTCGACGCCGTTGGCCGTCGCGAATTTCGCGCTGCATGAGAATTCGAGCCCGATCCACCATGTCGAGCCCGGTGGTCTGCTGGATACGACCGATTGCCGGTTCGAGGCGATCAGCGACCGCGCCGTCAAGATCGATGGCATGACCTGGACGCCGGCCGATCGGTACACGATCAAGCTCGAAGGCGTCGAGATGGCCGGTTACCGGTCCATCGCGATCTGCGGCACGCGCGATCCGATCCTGATCTCGCAGATCGACGACTATCTCGCCACCCACCGCGAGAAGGTTGCCGTGAAGGCCGAATCCTTCGGCGTTCCGCGCGACGATTACCGGATGATCATCCATTGCTACGGCAAGGACGGCGTCATGGGCGGCTGGGAGCCGGTCAAGCAGATCACCAGCCACGAACTCGGCTTCGTGATCGAGGTTGTCGCCAAGACGGCGGATGTCGCCAATGCGGTCATCGCCATGGCGCGCACCTCGATGCTGCATGCGGATTTCCCCGGACGTCTGTGCAAGGAAGGCAACATGGCGTTCCCGTTCAGTCCATCGGATATCGACATGGGCCCGATGTATCGCTTCAGCATCTTCCATACGGTCGAAGTCAGCGATCCCTGCGCCCTGTTCCCCATCGAATACGAGAAGGTGTGACATGGCCCTCATCAGAGACATCGCCCAGATCTGCAAGAGCAAGAATGCCGGTCCTTTCAACGTCACGATCGACGTCCTCTTCGAGGATCACGACCTCTACCGCCGCGTGAAGGCGACGGGAACGCTCAATGCGGCCCTTTTCTCCAGGCTCTACGGCGTCAAGGAAGAAGACGTTCTGTTCACGCCCTACGATACCGCCGCCGCTTTCAAGGCGACGTTCCCGCGAGCGATTCCCGCCGGCGATATCGGCGATACCGACGTCTACGGTGCGCAGCAGCACGCCCCCCTGCTGGATGTCGATATTCCGCTCGAAAACTAACCACGACCTGCGCATGGGTCTTCCGCTGGAGGCTTGAGGGAGACCCATGCGATTGCCAATAACAGCTCGGGGAGGAGCTTCATGGCCACGCAAACATCCGACATCCGCAAGGTCGCACTGGCGAGCTTTATCGGGTCGACCCTGGAATGGTACGATTTCTTCATTTTCGGTACTGCCACGGCACTCGTCTTCAACAAACTGTTCTTTCCGGAATTCGACCCGGTCACAGGTATGATCGCGGCCTTCGCGACCTTCGCCATCGGGTTCATTGCCCGGCCTCTCGGAGGCATCGTGTTCGGCCATTTCGGTGACCGGATCGGCCGCAAGGCGATGCTGATCCTCAGCCTCACCATGATGGGCGGAATCACATTTCTGATCGGTCTTATCCCGACCTATGCAGTCCTCGGCGTCGGGGCGCCGATCCTGCTTACCGTGCTTCGCTTCCTGCAGGGCTTTGCGGTTGGCGGCGAATGGGGTGGAGCGACCCTGATGGTCGTCGAACACGCGCCCAACGAGACGCGCGGCTTTTTCGGCAGCTGGCCGCAGATGGGCATTCCGGCGGCTCTTCTTCTTTCGTCCGGCGTGATGGCGCTTGTCGGCGGGTTGACGACGCCCGAGCAGTTCATGGCCTGGGGATGGCGCTTGCCCTTCCTGTTCAGCGGTATCCTTCTGGTCTTCGGCATCTTCCTTCGCCGGCGCCTCGCGGAATCACCAAGCTTCCAGAAGCTGAAATCCGGTGGCGAACGCCAGCGCCTGCCGATCGTGGACGTGCTGGGCAAGCATGGCAAGAAGACAGCGCTTCTGGTCGCCTGTCAGGCCGCGGAAAACACCAGTTTCTATATCGTGGCGGTGTATTCGCTGGTCTATCTGACGACGGTCGTCGGCATCGACCGGGCGACGGCGCTTAATTCGCTGATGATCGCAGCCGTCTTCTGCTTTATCGCCCAGCCCCTGTTTGCCGGACTTTCCGACCGGATCGGCCGCAAGCGGGTGTTCATGGGGGGCATGATCTTCAACGGCCTCTTCATCGTGCCGTTCTTTCTTCTCATGGATACGGCGAGCGTATTCTGGATCACCGCTGCGATGACCCTGTCCATCATCTTCGGGCAGGCCACGACGCAATCTACCCAGCCCAGCCTTTTCGCCGAGCAGTATGGGGCGTCGGTCCGCTATAGCGGCGTGTCCGTCGCCTATCAGTTCGCAACCGTGCTCTGGAGCGGACCGACGCCGATGATCGCAGCCGCGCTCTGGGCCTGGTCGGGAAGCTGGATACCGCTTGCCTGCTACATCATCGCCGCCGCCTGCCTGTCGGTCGTCACGATCATTCCGTTGCGCGAGGCGGCCGGTGCCGATCTCGAGGACGAACAGACCGGCTCGCTGCCCCAACCGGCATCACCCGCAAAGACCATTCATCACCATCAATAAGACAGGGAGCAATCACCATGTCCAACGACCCCCGCATTCTGCGTAACGCGCTTGGATCCTTCGCGACCGGCGTGACCGTCGTCACCACCCGATCCGCGGACGGGCAGGATATCGGACGCACAGCAAACAGCTTCAGTTCGGTGTCGCTCGATCCGCCGATGATCCTCTGGAGCCTTGCCAAGACATCCTCGAGCTTCGACGATTTCCGGCAGGCGGGCCATTTCGCAGTTCACATCCTGTCAGCCGAACAGAGCGACATCTCCGGTCTTTTCGCCAGCAAGAAGGAAGACAAGTTCGAGGGGCTGACCGTGGAGAGGGGAGACGGCGACATTCCGCTGCTCAAAGACTGCGCTGCCCGTTTCGAATGCCGGACCGCCCATCAGTATGAAGGCGGGGACCATATCATTTTCGTGGGCGAGATCACCGGGTTCGAGCATTCGAGCACACCGCCGCTGGTCTTCCATGGCGGGCAATACGGCCGGCTCATTCGCCACGCCGGCGAAAACACCTCGTTCGAGAAAACGGAAAGCAGTCTTTCGCCCGATGATTTCATCTACCAGATCTCACGGGTCTTCTATCAAATCCGCAACGACGCGGTGGTCGAACGCCGGCGGCGCGGATGGAGCGGCGCGGACTATGCCGTGCTGACGCTGCTCGGCCATGAGGATGGCAGGACACTCGACACCATCAGCGAGATCGGTCGCTCGCGCGGAGACGAGATTACCGACGAGACGATGGCAAAGCTCGAGGCCGAAGGGTTGATCGAGATCGACGGGACAGCCCCACGGCGTGCGCATCTGACGGGCGCGGGACGCAAGGCGATGATGGAGATCGTCGCCATGCTGAAGGCTGCCGAAGCCGACTGCCTTGCGCTTCTCGACGAAAACGAGGTCTGGGTGCTGAAACAGCTGCTGAACCGGCTTGCGACATCGACTGATTCCGGTTGGCCGCCGGTCCGGCAACAGGCAGCTGTCGCGAGCGCGTGAGCAGGCCCGAACTTCGGAGAATTTCATGACCCGTTTTGCCATTGGAGACATCACCGTTTCGGCCATCTGGGAGCTGGAAGATACATCGTTCCGGATGAAGACGTTCTTCCCTCTCGTCACGGACGAGATCCTCGAGCGCGAGCGTTCCTGGCTTGCACCGGCGTTCTACGATGCCGATAGCGATCGGATCAGGCTCAGCATCCATGCCTGGCTGGTCGACACCGGCCGGCACAAGATCCTGATCGATACCTGCGTCGGCAACGACAAGGAACGGCACGCTCGCACCCAGTGGTCCAACCTTTCGACCCCGTTTCTCGAGCGTCTTCGCGCAACAGGCGTTGAGCCCGAGGACATCGATTATGTCTGTTGCACCCATCTCCACGCCGATCATGTCGGCTGGAACACAAGGCTGATCGACGGACGCTGGGTTCCGACCTTCCCGAATGCCAAATACATCTTTGGCCGCACAGAGTACGATTACTGGGCCGAGAAATACGGCTCCGATCCCGGCGGCCATCATCTTGCAGCCTATAGCGACAGCGTTCTGCCCGTCGTGGAGACCGGTCAGGTCGTGCTGGTCGACGATGGGTATGAACTGGATGGCTGCCTCACGTTCAAACCGGCGCCGGGCCACACGCCTGGCCATGTCGCGATATGGCTGCATTCCAATGGCCGCGAATGCGTGTTTTCAGGCGATATCATCCATCACCCGATCCAGCTCAAATATCCGCAACTGAGTTGCATGGGCTGCGAAAATCAGGCCCAGTCCGCGCTTACGCGGGCAGCATTGCTGGGCGATATCGCCGACACCGAGACTATGCTGATGACGGGGCATTTCCTGGCGCCGCACGCCACGCAGATCGAAACCGACGGCGGAAGTTTTCGCATGCGGTGCAGACAATGCTAGTTTTCACGCGCCGCATTCCAGATTCCAGAGAGGTATGACATGAAGATCCGAGCCGCAACGCTTCGCCAGACAGGCGCGAGCATGCCTTATGCAAAGAGCAAGCCGCTTGAAATCGCCGAGCTGGATCTCGATCCGCCGGGGCAGGGAGAGGTGCTTGTGCGCATTCGTGCCGCAGGGCTCTGCCACTCGGATCTCTCGGTGATCAACGGAAGCCGGCCGCGACCGCTGCCGATGGCAATCGGTCACGAGGCCGCGGGCGAAGTGGTGGAGCTGGGTGAAGGTGTCGACGATCTTGAGGTCGGCGATCACGTCGTGCTTGCCTTCGTGCCAAGCTGCGGCCACTGCCTTCCCTGTGCGGAAGGAAGACCGGCGCTCTGCGAACCGGGTGCTGCAGCAAACGGCAAGGGCACACTACTGACAGGCAGCATTCGGCTGAAATCGCATGGCGAGCCGGTCCATCATCACATCGGTTGCTCGGCTTTTGCCGAACACGCGGTCGTGTCGCGCCGCTCGATCGTCAAGATCGACAAGGACCTGCCGTTCAACGAAGCAGCGCTCTTCGGCTGCGCGGTCCTGACCGGCGTCGGCGCGGTGGTGAATACGGCGAAGGTCCAGGCAGGCCAGACCACGGTGATCATCGGCCTCGGCGGGGTCGGGCTTGCCGCTCTGCTGGGAGCTATTTCGGCGGGTGCGGCGCAAGTCATCGCCGTCGACCTCTCGGATGACAAGCTGACCATCGCCCGAGATCTGGGCGCGACGGCGACTGTCAATGCACGCGATGCGGACGCGGTCGACAAGGTTCGGCAGCTCACCAATGGCGGCGCTGATTTTGCTTTCGAGTTTGCCGGTTCCGAAAAGGCGCTGGAGAGCGCCTACAGGATGACACGGCGCGGCGGGACGACGGTGACGGCCGGACTGCCGGCACCCACCGCGACGCTTCCCCTCAACATCGTCAGTCTTGTCGCCGAGGAGCGAACGCTGAAGGGCAGCTATATCGGCACCTGCGTCCCCGTCCGCGACATTCCGCGCTACGTTGCTCTCTACAAGTCCGGGCGCCTGCCGGTGAACAAGCTTCTCAGCGGCGAGATCCCGCTCGACGAGATCAACGAAGGTTTCGACCGCTTGCATCGGGGCGAAGTGATCCGGCTGGTTGTGCAAATGTGACGGCGGGCTTGAGCGGTAGAGACTATCACCATCGGGCGTCGCTCGGTGTGAATTCTATGTCGTCGCCGTGCCCGGTGTGGACAGCTTGAACGACATTCGAGGAAATCCATCGCATGATGCCGTCGAGGAGCGGCATCCTTTAGGACGATAAAGCCGCTGATAACCGCCATCAATCGCTTTTTGCCTCTGCGCGCGCCGGTGTTCGGCAGCCCGCGAGGATTGAGATGGTCCGGCTTCACTGGAACGGATGGATGGTGCCGTCGCAGCGCAACTCGACAGGCCAATGCCGAGGCTGACCGCCAGAGCTGAAAGACGCAAAGTTGTGCCAATCCTGAACATCTGAATCTCCTCGGTCAGTGCTTTATGCTTCGATGGATCCGGTTTCTCGCGCAAAGTGATTGGATTGCCTTAATTAGACCTACGAAAAGTACCTTCACCGCCACTTTTAGTTAAAAATCTTTTAACTCTCCTACTGACATTTGGCATCAGGCGAATGACTCCGACATGAATGTCCCACTCAGGAGAAGTTCAGCTCACTCGCGTCATGCCGCTACCGAACGCCACGTTCGACAAAATTTGAGGAACCCCATGAAAACCGCAGGTCTCTTGCTCGCATCTCTCCTTATGGCCTCGGCCGCCCAAGCAGACGATATCTCGCTTGGCACACCAGGCTATGGCGGAAGTGGTTGCCCTTCTGACAGCGTATCGGCGACCATCAGCCCTGATGGAAAGGCTCTCAGCCTGCTGTTCGACAACTACATTGTTGAAGCCGGCGGTGATACCGGCAAATCCCTGGACCGCAAGACCTGCAACGTTGCCATACCGGTCCATGTCCCGCAGGGTCGCAGTGTTTCGGTCCTCGCGATCGATTACCGCGGGTTTAACCAGCTCCCACGCGGCGCGCGCTCGCAGTTCAATGTGGAGTACTTCTTCGCGGGCAGAAGTGGTCCGGCATTCACAAAAACGTTCAACGGCCCGGTCGAGAAGGATTATCTGATTTCAAACAAGCTCGTTGCGGAATCACTGATCTGGTCGGCGTGCGGCGAGGACGTAAACCTGCGCACCAATTCCAGCATCCGCGTCAATACCACGCGCAAGCAGGAGGCCATGGCGACAGTTGATACGCAGGACGTGAAGGCAGCGATCGTCTACCAACTTCAGTGGCGCGACTGCCGCTAAAAAGGAAAATCCGGGGCAGCACGGTCGCTGCCCCCCCGATGCCGGGAATATTTTGTCATGCGTATCCGCCGTTTCCTCCCGCTGCTTGCTGTGGTCAATTTCTCTGTTCCAGATCTGGTGCTCGCAGCAGACGGATGCGCTGAAGGGACATACTCGCGCGTCCGATCACCCGACGGCAACGCGACCAGTTATCTGTTCGACGATTTTTCGGCGACAGCGGGCGGTGCCTCCGGTATCCGCCGCGCCACGACACGCTGCTCGCTCAGCGTACCGGTGACACAGCCGGATGGTCACTCAGTTTATGCGATGGACTATCGCGGCTTTGTTTCGACGTCGGAAGGGCAGGCCGTGTCCATTCAAGCTCTCAAGGATCGGATGGAGATACTGAAATACGAGGCGTCCGGCCCAGTGGATGCCGACGTCGCGGTTGGTGGCAAGGTCGGGGTCTCGGGATCGAGCACACTCGACCTTACAGTGCTCCTCACATCCGCCGGGCCCTTGGACGATGAGGCCCAGGACGCAATCCTGTTCCTCGATACCATCGATTTCGCTCGCCTCGGCTTCACCACAACCCGCTCCGTGGTGGACTCGATGAACCAGATTGCACATCAGCGGCAGTCCATTGCACTCGATCTTTCTCAAACAGCACTAACGCTGTTAGGCCAATCCGAGCGCTTCGACAGCGGAAGCTATGTCTCTCTCTCGGGCAACAGTGACGCGGCGGCGGGCTTTAACGCTCGCTGGGAAGCAGGCAGCGGCTTCAGCCTGCTTGGGGGCGCAACACGCGTCAGCGCGAGCGCGTCGGACGCTCTCTCGGACGACCTTGCGCTCTTTGCCGGAGGTATCCGATACACGACTGCGCCGGCAACATGGCGTGCTTTCGGGGAGGCTGGCGCATGGGGATCGCCCGATGTTTCCGCGTCGCTCACCCGAAGCTACATGAACATCGATGAGATGATCCAGACCGGGGGTGCGACATCTGGATCGTTGTTTGCGTCCTACGCTCGGGTTGGTGTCATCTACGCGCCCGACGATACCAACGAACTGGCGCTGTCGACCCGTTTCGCTCGATCCTGGCTCGACCTCGATGGCTATGGGGAAGACAAGACCGACAATCTCTTCGCCGCCAGGATGGGATCCGGCTCAACGATCACTGACAGTCTCGGCGCCGAATTAGCTTGGAGCCGCAAGCTCGATGAGCGGTTCGACCTGACGCTTTTACTGGGTGTAGGACGCACGTCCGCAGACAAGAAGGGCGTAGAAGCCTCCGTCGACTGGGTCGGCGATGTCAAGGGCAGCACAGAGGACCAGAATTATGCGGCGCTTGGCGGACGCATCGGGTGGATGGTTACCGAAAAATGGCAGGTCAACACCTCTGCCGCAGCAACGTTTCGCGAAGACGCCGATCCTGTATGGAGCATCGGCGGCCAGCTGAAGGCGTCGTTCTAGGTCCCCGCAACGAAAGCGCTTACGTGGAGGTTCGGTTTCATGCGAACGACTTTACAAGGCTCTCTGCTTGCCGGCCACAGTTAGCTTGAAACTGGAACGCGACGTTTGAAGCGCTCTTCCATTCTCTGCATGACGACGAAGAGCGACGGTACGAAGACGACGGTCAGGCAGGTTGAGCCCATCATGCCGGTCAGAACCGCGATCCCGATCGACTTTTGCGCGCTCGCTCCCGCCCCGGTCTGCAGCACGAGCGGCACGACGCCGAGGATGAAGGCGACCGACGTCATCAGGATCGGTCGAAGCCGCGTGATCGCAGCCCTTATGGCCGCATCCACGGTCTCTGCGCCGTCATGCAGCCGCAGATGCCGCGCGGTTTCAACGATCAGGATCGCGTTTTTGGCCGACAGTGCGACGAGCAGCACCAGACCGATCTGCGTGTAGAGGTTGACGGCGGCATTGAGCGACAGCAGCGTCGTAGCCGTTCCGATCAGCGCGAGCGGGACGGTCGCGATGACGCTGATTGGTGCGTACCAGCTCTCATATTGGCCAGCCAGAACGAAATAGACTAGAAGCAGGCTCAGGCCGTAGACCAGATAAATCTGTCCGCTGAGTTCTCGTTCCTGGTAGGACACAGCCGTCCATTCCCGTTCGAAATTGTGAGGCAGCAGCGACTTTGCGATCCCGTCGAGTGCATCGAGCGCCTGGCCGGTCGAATAGCCTTGCGCCTGCGAGCCGATGATTTGAGCGGATGGATAGAGATTGTAGAGGCTGATCAGCGCAGGCCCGGTGGCCGGTTTTACGTCTGCGATCGAGCCCAGCGGCACCATCTGGCCGGAGGCGCCGCGCAGCCGAAGCCGCTCCAGGTCGGCGACTTCGGCGCGCCTTGAGGCGTCTGCCTGCACATAAACCTGGAAAATGCGGCCGAAGAGGTTGATCTGGCCGGAATAGGACGATCCGATGTACTGGCTGACAGCGTCATAGGCGCCGCCGACATCGATCTCGGCGCGCTGAGCCTTGCTTCGATCAATCGAGACGGCAAATTGGGGGGCGTCGGCACGGAACGGACTGAAGGCTTCGCGGAATGTCGGATCAGACCCTGCTGCACGGGCGATGCTGGCCGCCACTTCTTCCAAAGCCGCATAGTCGAAGGCGCCGTCACGGGCCTCTACCTGCATGGTGAAGCCCGCCGCGTTGCCGATACCCTGGATCGGAGGCGGCGGAAGCACGAGCGCCTGTCCGTCCGGGAGATCGGCAGTCAGCCTCCGCAGGTAGGTGTAGAGCGACAACAGGTCATCTCCCTGTTGGCGAAGGCTCCAGTCCTTGAGGATCACGTAGAGGACACCCGCGTTGGAAAGGCTGGCATTGTTGTTGAGGGCGGAGACGCCGCTGATTGCGACCGCCGTTTCAACGGCATCCAGCTTCTCGACCCGCCCCCGCAGGTTCTCGATTGCGAGGCGTGTGCGCTCGAGCGACGCGCCCTCGGGCAACTGGACCGATACCAGAAAATACCCCTGGTCCTCGATCGGCAGGAAGGCCGTCGGCACCTGCGCCAGCAGGGAGAGCGAGAGCGCGACCAACAGCAGTGCCACCAGCGAGACCGTCACACTGAAACGGGTCATGACCCTCACCAGCCCTGCATAGACCCGTTCGACGGCATCGTAACTTGCGTTGAAACCGCGGTAGACGACGTTCTTGCGCGGCTTCAGGGCATGTGGTTTCAGCCATAGGGCGCATTGGGTCGGCTTCAGGGTCACGGCGTTGACCGCGCTGATCAGGGCCGTGGCGGCAATGACCAGCGAGAACTGGCGATACATTTCGCCACTGAGGCCAGGCAGAAAGGAGGCCGGGAGGAACACGGCAAGCAGCACAAGTGTGATGCCGATGATCGGGCCCATCAACTCGTCCATGGCAAGCGCCGCAGCCTCCGTTGGCGTTTTTCCGTCATCGAGATGGCGAGCAGCGGCCTCGACCACGATGATTGCATCGTCAACCACGATGCCGATGGCAAGGATGATGGCGAACAGGGTGGAAAGATTGATGGAGAAACCGAACAATGCCAATGCGCCGAAGGCGCCGATGATGGTGACAGGCACCGTAGTGGCAGGCACCAGCATCGCGCGCCAATCCTGCAGGAAGATGAGGATGACAACCAGCACGAGGAACGCGGCTTCCACCAGGGTGTGGTAGACATCATCGATGGCGGCCTTGACGAACAGCGTCGTGTCGAACGGCACGGAGTGGCGAAGCCCTTCGGGGAAGTCGGTCGACATGACCTCCAGTTTTGCCTTGACCGCCGCTACGACGTCGAGCGCATTGGCCTCGGGCAACAGAAACAGTGCGAGGCCTGCCGCCGGCTTTCCATCGAGACTGAAATCCTGGCTGTATTGCTGAGCACCCAGCTCTACCCGTCCCACGTCGCGCAGGCGCACGAGATCACCATTGTCATTTGCGCGCAGGACGATGTCTTCGAAGGCCGCCACATCGGCGAGCTTGGAGTCGAGCTTCAGCGTGTACTGGAAATCGCGCCCATCCGGCACCGGTGGAAGGCCGAGCTGGCCGGCGGACGATGTACGGCTTTGCTGGCGGATCGCGTTGTTCACATCTGACGGCATGAGACCGCGTGCCGCCATTAGGTCCGGATCCAACCAGATGCGCACCGCATAGTTGCCGGCGCCGAAAACCGAGACACTACCGACGCCGGGGATGCGAGCGATCTGATCGAGCAGGTTGATGGTTGCATAATTGGTCATGAACAGGCTGTCATGATCCGGGTTGTCGGAGGTGAGTGCTACAATCGCCAGAATAGCCGTCGAGCGCTTGGCCGTCTGCACGCCTTGTGCCTGTACGGCATCCGGAAGGGAAGGCGTCGCACTCGCCACACGGTTCTGCACAAGGATCTGCGCCGCGTCGGGATCGGTGCCGATGGCAAAGGTCACGGTGAGTGCGTAGGTGCCGTCACTGGTGGAGGTCGATTGCATGTAGAGCATGCCCTCGACCCCATTGACCTTTTGCTCGATCGGCAATGCCACATCATGGACGATCGTCTCGGCGTTGGCACCGGGATAGCGTGCCGTCACCTGCACCGAGGGCGGTACGACATTCGGATATTGTGCGACAGGCAGGCCGACCAGCGCCACCAGACCGAGTATGACGGTCAGGAGCGCGATCACGTTCGCAAGCACCGGTCTATCGATAAAGAACCTGGCCATCCTGGGGCATTCCCTGTTTCTGTAAGCAGATCAATCGAGTGCCGTCACGACTTCGACGACTTCTCTGGCACGCAACCCAGCCCCGCCCTTGACGATCACGCGGTCGCCCTCTCTCACGCCATTGACAACCTCCCGTCGGCCGCCGGCGGCTTTTTCTCCGAGCGCGACTTTGACGGCTGCGACCTTGCCTTCGGCATCGACGATTTGAAGCGTTCGGCCCAACTGGGAATTGCCGATCGCGGCCTCCGGCACGGTCAGTGCCTTGCGCGTGACGATCGGGACTCGGACGCGGGCAAACATGCCCGGCGATAGCAAGCGGTGCGTGTTGGCAATAACGCCGCGAAGGGTCATGGTCCCAGTCGCGCTATCCAGCTCTGGCGCGATGTAGTCGAGATATCCACTGTAAGGGTAGGTCGCATCACCCTGAAGACCGGCTTCAACTCGGATCGCCCCGAGGCTCCTCAGGTCTATATGGCGCTCAGCCATCGCGCGGCGAATGGCGATTACCTGCCGCTCATCGGCCGAGAAGAGTACGTGGAGCGGGTCCGGTTCGACCAGCGAGGCGAGCTTCGGAGCCGATGCGGCATTGATAAAGGCGCCGAGATCGGCCGCGCGTGCGGATAGGATACCGTCGAACGGCGCCTTCACTTCCGTGTAGCTGAGGTTGATGTCAGCACTTCGCACCTTGGTCTTGGCGGCCTCGACCTGTGCCTCGGCTGCCAGTCTCTGTGCCACCGCCGATTCATTTGCGCTTAGCGATACGACCTGCTTGGCAGAAAGTCCTTCCTGCCGGGCCGCGTTTGAGACCGCCTGTTGCAGGTTGGCCTGTTGCTGACGCAGTTCTGCTTCGGCAGCTGCGAGGCTGATGCGATAGGGTTCGGGCTCTATGAGAAAGACGACGTCACCTTTTCGCACGGTGTCGCCTTCATTGAAGTTCACTTTCTCGAGCGTACCGGAGACTCGGGCGACGAGGTCAACCTGGTTGACCGCGCGGAACGTTCCCGTCGTCTCCAGGTACAGCGTCACCTCGACGAGGGTAGGTGCCTCGACCATGACTTTCCGCTTCTCGGCCTGGGCGCAGGCCTGCCCGACCCAGCCAATCAGCAGAGCTGCGGCCACCAGGGGCAACAGTGCATGTTTCATGGAAAGATCCTTCCCTTGCGCATGTCGTGGCAGGCCTGCTCAGGGAGCGGCAGCTATTTCAGCGACTGCAACTCGTTCGGCGTCAGGAGTCCGTTCTTGTCCTTGTCGATCCGGCCAAACGCCAGGTTGTAGCGACCGGCCTGCTTGACCTTGAGTGCTATCGGCTTTCCGGACGCGGCCATCGTGTCGATGAAAACCTTGAATTCGGGTTGGTCCAGCATCGTGTCGGCGTTCTTGTCTGCGGTCATGAAGGCCTCCTGTTGCGCATAGCCGCTCGAAGCGACGGCCAGCCCCCCGAAGACGATCAGAACAGGGGTGATCAGCTTAACGTTTGCCATTTCGATCTCCTTTGAGTGTTGCGATATCCGCCAGGTTGATCCCTGTGTCGGGAGCCTCCTGCCGGGCGGACGCGGTCAGCAGTCCATTCTTCAGTTGCGGAACTGCCAGCATCAGCTAATCCGGACCAATTCTTCGCGACGAGGCCGCAGGACCTGCTCCAAGGGACTGGTCAATGTCCCTACGATGCTGGACGGCACGATCAACCAAAGGCTGCAGTGAAGCCATCCCATGTTCATGGGGTCTGCACCTCGTCCAGTGTGCCAGCCACCGGGGCTGCCGTGGCGCGCCTTTCAGCAAGAGAGACGTGGACGCCATCTGGCGCGAGATCGAAGCCGGAGGCTTCGAGCACTTCAAGCAGCAGAGAGCGGATCAGGGGAAGGGCGGTCACCGCTGCGGCACTCGCCAAATTGAAGCTCAACACCAGCTCCCTGGTCTGCAGATGGGCTTCAGGCGGGCTGATCGCGATCTTGCCGACGATATCGGCCTGAAGCCTGGTTTCGCTTCGAAGGGTCGACGCCGCCAACCGCAGTAACCGCGCGTGCCCGACGGCGTCCGTGTCGTTCTCCAGTCTCAGGCTAACCCGAGCGAGGACGAGTCCGCGACTGCGGCTGACAACGGTCTCGATCTGGCCGTAGGGAATTGTATGCAGCCTGTCATCCAAGCCGCGCAGTCTGAGACTGCGGATCAGTATCTGCTCCACCCTGCCGGGAGTGGAGTCGATTTCAATCTCTTCGCCGAGCCGGAACGCATCGTCCAGCATCCAGAAAATGCCCGATATTACGTCCTTCACCAACGCCTGGGACCCGAGACTGATGGCCAGACCCAAAATGCCGGCGCCGGCTATGATGGGAGTGGTGTCGACCCCAAGAACCGACAGGGTCACGAGCGAGAAAATCGATCCGATGAGCCCCAGCAAGACCACACGAAGGATCGGCAGAACCGTTGTCATACGCGCAAGGTGCAACTCCGCGTCTTCCAGCGAGGTGAGAGCCTCCTTCGGCATCATGCGCGACTCTACCCATGCGTGGGTAACCGCGGCGAGTACGGCAGCGAGCACCAACACCAAAAGCGAAAAATTGATCTGCCGCGAGTAATGCGGCCAATCCTGTTGCGGGATGACCGCAAGCGTGCCGACCAGCCAGTACTCGACGATCAGCCTGAGGATGACAGCTGCCGCCAAGGCATCGATCACCACCCGCACCACGAACAGTCGACGCATCACCTCGGGCTTGCGCGACAGCTGGATCGAGAGGGCGATCGAGCGATCGAAGGCCAGCGCCAGCATAAGGGCGATCGTTGTTCCCTTGATGCCCTGGTACAGGTCAAACTGCTGCATCAGCCAGCCCCATATCCACAAGCCTGACACCAGCAGGATCATCCAGGCGGCGACTATGTGTAGCAGCGGCGTCAGGCCGTGCCGGCGCAGAAGATGCAGCAATCGAAGAGCCGCCGCCGTCATGGCAAACGCGCCGAGTATCGCCAGCAGCCGCACTGAGTTCGGCGGCATGCCGACGCGGGCGGCTGCTGCCAGAAGGCACACCATCAGGTATCCGCACGCCAGGATCACGGCGCTTCGCCGAAGTCCTTTTTCCGCGCCGCTCTCGTCCAGCGGCAGAAGCCGCACTTGAGGAGTGCGGGGCGAAAAGACAATGCCGAGAAAGGTAATGGCAGACAGCCAGTAGATGACGGAAACGAGAAACTCCCTGGCAAAGCCATCCCCGAGCGGATCGGCGCTCAGCAGTCGAACGGCTATTGCGCGCCCCACCGCGATGGCGGCCAGCAATGGCACAAGGCTCCAGGCCGTCCGTTTCAAGACGGCGAGGAATGGGACGCGTTCGCGCGCGGCAGCCTCGCGTCGGCCTCTGAGCCCGTAACTGCTCAGCATAAAAATCAGCATGACGACACCGCCGGCGCCAAGGCTGAGGGCAAGAACCCTGGGCGCCGAGGTCATGGACACCGTGCCCGCCCATAACAGTTCCCGATCAAGATGTGGCAGGGCGAGCGCCGTGTCCACCAACGCCGTCTCGAGACGCTCGACGACCTGCTCTGCACTGACGATCCAGTCCGCGACGTTGACGACAGACTGATCGGGGGCCGGGGACGGGCCTGTTGCAGTCGCGGAGACGTCCATCGTGCCAGTCCCGTTCGCACTTGCAGAGAAACTACGGCTCGCCCGGCAAACCGGCCTGGCGAGCAATCGATAGTTTCAACCATTAAGTGCGTTTAAGATGCGCATCCACCCCATGTTCATGGCGTATTCGCGGTACCGGAAACGGGCATGATGGGGTCAAGCCGGTATCCGTCGGCGCAGTTTAGAATCCGGGAGACATTCGCCATGAAACATCGCCCAAATGGTTTCAAGGCCGCATTGGCCCTTACCTATCTTGCCGTGCTGGCAGCGCCAATTTTCACGGCCGCGCCGGCGGCGGCCGTCGTGTATTGCAACGCCCTCGGCGTCCCAAAAGGCTGCGTGGTGCGCCCCCCGGCCGCGGTGGTCGTTTACTGCACGGCGCCGGGGGTTCCGCTTGGTTGCGTGGCGCGTCCCGTGGCAAGGACCGCGATCTATTGTACTGCTCCGGGCTTGCCGGTTGGGTGTGTCCGCAGGCCGGGCGTTCGCGCACCTGGTCTCGGTGTCGCGCCGGTCAATCGTGGTGGCCCGAGGAACCGTCTCGGCATCAGATAGTCCAGGCGATGGAAGTGTCTCCGCGCTCGGTTCCTATCACCTTATCCGCGCGCTCCCCGCTGGCATCAGCCCCCTTGGGTGGCTTCGGGGAAGTCGGCGGGTAGCAGCAGCGAGACCGTCGTGCCGAGCGGTGCGCTTGTGACGGACAAGGTCACATCGCAGAGGGCTGCGCGCTTTTTCATGTTGAGCGAGCCTCGGCCCTGCACCGTCCCCGCCCCATTCACCGCATCGACCGCAAAGCCGCAACCGTTGTCCCTGACGGAGATCTGGCCCCTCGCGTCGCCGTCGGGGCCAGGTATGGTCTCGATCATGATCGTCACCATCGATGCGCCCGAGTGTTTGATCGCATTGGTGACAGCTTCGTCAAGCAGCCTGATAACCTGGATAACGTGCCTTGGACGAAGGCCCGGATAGACGGGAAGTCCGTGTGGCGACTGCACGCTCCAAACGAGCTGCATGTCGTGGGCGCGCAACTGGCCTGATATCCGCTCCCTCCAAGAACCAAGGGCAAGCATGAGGTCGCCATCGATCTCTTCCATTGCGTTGATGACCAGACGAAGATCGCGCAGCGCAGCGCGAGCGGCATCTCCGATTGTATTCGTTGTATCTCTCGGCTGTTCGGCAAGAGCGACGATGCTGACGAGTTGCCCGCCCAACCCGTCATGCAGGTCCCGCATCAATCGCGTCCGCTCCGATGCCAAAGCCGCCGCCCTTGCGCGTTCTTCTTCGCGGGAAAAACTTGCCCTGAGCTTGACCTCGGCCTCCGACACTTGCTTCACCAACCGGTCGGCGAAACTGTCGGCATCATTCAAAGCCTGGACGAAACGCCAGGTCAGCCAAACTCCGATGACGATCAGGACGATCGAATAACCGAACCAGCCGATAAAGATCCGTTCACCCGGAAGGAGCCGGCTGACCGTCAGGATATCGTTCAGGGCGCATCCCAGCATGACTGAGAATACAGGCGCCATTATCAGCGCCTTTCGGTTTCCGCGCAGAGCTGCGTTGCCCAAGAGCACGCAAGCAACGGCGGCGCAGAGAGCAATCGTTGGTGGCCCTAGCGGCAGGAAGATGGCGTGAAGTAAATCATGCTGTCCCGAAAGGCCCGCAAAGGCAATGATAATGCCGGGTACGAATGTGAGATGAAGCCATCGCGGTGGCGGCATGTCGATGAAGCGCACGATGAAGTGCAGAACCAGCGGCGCTTGCGTAACAACGGCAGCGCCGACGAGGCCGAGCGTCTGTGGCGATGCTGGCATCGAGACGAAATACTGAAAAAAACCGATCAGCATGGCGAGCGCAAGCAGCCCATAGCTGCGATCGTTCCGGCGGTTGATCCAGATCAGGCCGAGGATCGCTCCCAATGTCGCCTGTCCGGCAACAAGGATGAGGGGCAGGGTCTCGAACATGATCGACCGCTGATCGTGAACCGGTCTCAGGACCTTGTCCGGACCGGCATAAACGCTGTCCAGATAGCCGCCGACCGGCCCCCATGTGACGAGGTGAATGATCAGCTCATTGCGCCCCTCATGCAGCAGGCTTTCCGGAATCGTCGCTATGGCGGACGTATTGCGGTCGGGTCTGCGGCTCATAACATTCCGGTGCGTATCGTGGATCATTGAGCCGTTGACCTCGAATTGTACGCCCGTGGTAAAGCGCGGCACGAAAATGCTCCATGCCACATCTTTCTGCGTGGTCGGTCGTTCGAGTGAGACGCGATAAATCGCAGAGGAGGTCGCATCTTCGGAGACGGGGCGAAAGTCCGGGAGGTCCACAGAACGGAATTGGCCTGTCGCGTCTTGAAGCTCAACGCCGCTCAGTTCATAGACCGCGGGAGGCAGGGGCGGGCCGATCTGGCGGGCCAGGATGCAAAGGACGATGATGACAGGTTGCAGCGCCAGGTACAGCAGCAGCCAGCCGATCCTGCCACGCGGTCGAGCCATCCTTCCAACTTGGTGAGCGGCAGCTTTCATCCTAAAGCTTTATCAAGCCCTGCTGCAAGGCTTCGAATACGGCCTCACCGCGGGTATTCACCTCGAGCTTGCGATAGATGTTCTTTATATAGCCGGGAACGGTCTGGCGTGAAATACCCAGATAATCCGCGATGTCGGCGTAGCTGAAACCCTTGGCGATGCCCCAGAGAATGTCGATTTCCCGCGCTGTCAGCTTGGCGGTATTCAAGTCCGTCCCGACGACGGGATCCTTGACGCCTTGCGTCCGTTTGACGATGAAACGGGCAATCGAGGCCGAGATTGGCGAGTGGCCCCGCATAAGATCGCGCACCGTGTCGGCGATGTCGGTCAGCAGAGCGTCCTTCAGCAGATAGCCGTTGGCACCGAGTAAAATAGCGGAAATGACGCTTTCTTCATCGCCCAGGATGGAGATGACCAAGATCTCGGTGGTCTGGCTATGCTGGCGGACGTCGCGTATCAGGTCCATGCCATGGCCATCGGGTAGCTGGAGGTCAGTCAGAAGCACATCAGGATAACCAGACCCCAGCACTTGGCGCGCCTCCGAGAGCGTTCCCGCCTGAAGAACCGAAAATGCGGAAGCATCGGACAGGCCGTCAGCGATACGCTGACGTGTTGGTCCATCGTCCTCGACGATGACAACGGATATAGGTCCGGCTCTCTCCGTTTGGGTGTTCAAGATGACACTCGCTTTCAGGCCTCGGCTTGGCCAGAAAGGATTATTGAGCAAATTCCCAAACCGCGCCAGCCATGAACATGGGGGTGTGGCGGGTCAGAATTGGCGGACCGCAAGGGGAAAATGCGGAGAAGAAAGCCGCAGCGGAAAAACAACGGTGCCAGCTGCGCTCAGCAAAACCGGCCAGAACGATTTCTGAAAGCCGTCGGACGCAGCCACCCGGCTCAAGCGCGTGGTTACGCTTGTCGCCACAGGCATCAATCATTCAATCCGACTGTCCGTTTCCGCATCGAACAGATGAATGTGTTCCTGCAGGAAATTCAATCCGACGGTTTGACCGCCGGTTATTGGAACTCGTCCGTTCACGACGACGACACATTCGGGCGTCGTTGCCGTTGTGACGAAGGTCGTTGACCCTGTCGACTCGACCAAGGCCACTGGTGCTTCCAACAAACCCTTGCCGTCTTCGGCGATGGTAAGATGTTCGGGCCGCAGACCGACGACAAGATTTCGATTGGCCGGAATGGTTCTGTCGAGACCGATCGTCTGTGGCCGGCCAAGATCCAGGATGAGGCTTCTTCCATCCGGTCCTGTCGTTGCCGGAATGAAATTCATGGCCGGCGATCCTATAAATCCGGCAACGAAACGGTTGACCGGTCGGTCATAGAGTTCAAGCGGCCGGCCCTGTTGCTCGATCACGCCTTGGCGCATGACCACGACGTGATCAGCCATTGTCATCGCTTCGATCTGGTCGTGCGTGACATAGACCGAGGTCGCGCCAAGCCGGTCATGCAGTGCCCTGATTTCCTTGCGCATATGGACACGCAGGGCGGCGTCGAGGTTGGACAGTGGCTCATCGAACAGAAAGGCCTTGGGATTGCGGATAATGGCCCGGCTCATAGCGACACGCTGCCGCTGTCCGCCCGAGAGTTCGCGGGGATAGCGATGCAGCAGGTCCGACAGGCCGGTAATGGCGGCCACGTCCTCTGCCGCCTTTTTCGCTTCCGCCTTCTTGGTGCCGCGAATGCGCAGGCTATAAGTGAGGTTTTCCTCAACCGTCATATGCGGGTAGAGCGCATAGGACTGGAACACCATGGCCAGATCCCGCTTGCGGGGTGGTACGTTGTTCATGCGGTCGCCGGCAATAACCAGGTTTCCTTCGGAGATCGATTCAAGCCCTGCGAGGGCGCGCAGAAGCGTTGATTTGCCACATCCGGACGGTCCCACCAGGGCGACGAAAGCGCCTTTGCGAATGGTGAGGTCGATGTTCTTCAGCGCGTGATAGGCACCGTAATATTTGTTGACGCCCGACAATTCGATTTGATTGGTCATTTGAGAGCTCCCGATGTGAGGCCGGAAACGATGCGGCGCTGCAGAAGGACGAAGATGGCAAGGATCGGGGTTACGTACATCGTTGCGTACGCCATGATGTTGTTCCATTCGCTGGTGTTTGGACCCATGAACGAGTTGAGACCGACACTTGCGGGCTGCAATTCGATGTTCTGGATCATCGACTTCGAATAGACGAACTCGCCGAATGCCTGCATGAAGATGAGGATGGCGCTGACAAGAATACCGTTGCGGGCAAGCGGGAGCACGATGTTGAAGAAGGCACCGATGCGCGAATTGCCATCGACCAAAGCGGCCTCCTCAAGCTCCATCGGCACAGCCATGAATGTTGCCCGCACGAGAACCACGAAGAACGGCATGCTCTTTGCCGCTATCGCCAGGATGACGGCAAAGCGCGGGTAGTCCAGCAAACCGACTTGAGAGAACCCGACGAAGATCGGCGTGATCATCAGCGATGCGGGCAGAACCTGCAGCATCAGAATGAGGAACAGGCCCACATCCACCCAGCGGTTACGGTACCGCGCCAGTACATAGGCACAGCCGGTACCGAGAACGGCGATGAGCGCCACCGATCCAAAGGCGATCAGCGTTGAGTTCCACAGGTAACGGCCCATGTTCCGGCTTTCCCAGACATACGCGAAAGTGCTCCACTGCGCTGTCGATGGCCAGAAGCTGGGCGGGGTGGCAAACATCTCCGAACCCGTTTTGAGAGCCGTGACGTACATCCAGTAGAGCGGAAACAGGTAGATCGCCGCCATGATGATGGCGATGGCGAGCATCAGGCGGTTTCGGTTGGTTTCAGTCATCCGCGCACCTCATGACGGGTCGAGCGCACATAGACGATAGCCGCAAACATCACGAACACGGTCATGATGACCGAGATCGTCGCGCCTTTGCCAAAGTCGTATTGCCGGAAGGAGAGGTCCCAGGCCCAGTATTGGGCGACATTGGATGAGTTGTTCGGCCCGCCATCCGTGATTGCCGCGAACAGATCGAACTGTTGCAGTGTGAAGATAAGCCCGAGCGAAATGATCGCGCCGATGGTGGAGCGCATCATGGGCAGTGTGATGGTCCAGAACCGCTGCCAGGCGTTTGCACCGTCCAGCTCGGCTGCTTCATAGAGATCGCCGGGTATGGCGGAAAGACCGACGGACAGAAGGATCATATTGAACGATGTGCCAAGCCAGATATTGGCGAGCACGACCGCCCACAGCGAGAAATTGGGGTCTGAGCGCCAGAAGATATTGCTGTCGATCAGGCCGCTTTCACGCAGAAAGAAGTTCAGGACGCCAAAGTCCCCCGAGAGTATCCAGTTCCAGATCGCACCGACGACCAGACCCGGCATGACCCAAGAGACCAGAAACAATCCACGAAGCCACGATGATCCCGGAAAGTTGACCCAGAAAAACAGCGCAAGGCCAAACCCGATGAGAAACTGGCCAGCGATCGAGCCGACCACGAAAATGACGGTGTTGAAGAGAATAGGCAGGGTTTCGGGCTGCTTGAACAGATCGATGTAATTCTTGAAGCCGACGAATGGCCTGATGATGCTTCCCAGACTGAACATGTCCACTTCCTGAAAGCTCATCAGGATATTGTAGAGCAAGGGCAAGCCCGCAAGAATGAACAGGAAGGCAAAGGGAACTCCGACCAGGCCAATGTCGAAGCCGCGGCCGTCCGTGATGCTGGAAAGTATCCTTTTCATGGAAACCCCATAAGATCCGGTGTGGAGCTGTCCGCTCTTGACGAACAAGACAGCTCCTTCCGGGAGGAAAAGGTGGATGGCACGAGTGCCCTCGGCTCCTGAGAAAGGCAGTCCTGCCTCAGCCTTCGATAAGCTTGATCTTCTCTGCAGCCTGATCGAGCGCGGCCTTAGGCTCCATCTGTCCGGTCAGCGCCGCCTGGACGGCATCCTGAATTGCCTTGGAAATCTTCGGCCATTCTGGCGAAGGGCCGCGTGGCTTGGCATATTTCAGCTGTTCCACGAAGGTCTTGAGGGCCGCATCCTTGAGCGCATTTCCGGTCGGCGGGATCGGCAGGTCGGAACGGGCAGGGATCTGGCCGAAATCCTTGTACATGGTGACGTCTTTGGAGGCGAAAAACTCAAGCGCCTTGAACGCCTCTTCCGGATGTTTGGTATTGGAGAAAATCGCTCAGTTGTAGTCGCCCATAGCGGAAGAGCGCTCGGCACCTTCCTGCGGCACCGGCAAGAGCGCGGTTCCCCAGTCAAACTTGGCATCGGTCACCATGCGGTCGATTTCCCAAGGTCCGGATATCGCCATCGCCGCATTGCCCGCATTGAAGGTTGCCGTGGAATCCCACTGGCTGCGCGTCAATGTGTCGGGAGATGTCATTTTGCCGTCGAGCAATTGCTTCCAGATCGTCAGCGCCCGGACAGCCCCATCACTGTTGATGGACTTGTAGGTGGCGCCGCCCATCTGTGCCCAGGGCAGGAACTGGAACGTGCCTTCCTCATTGGCTTTGGCCGAGAAGGTGATGCCGTAAACATTCTTGGATGGGTCGGTCAGCTTCTTGGCGGTCTCGAGCAACTCGTCCCAGGTCTGCGGCGGCTTTTCCGGATCGAGGCCCGCGGCTTTGAACAGATCCTTGTTGTAGTAAAGCGCGATCGTATTCGTCGCTTTCGGCACGCCGTAATATTTTCCGTCCCAGGTGGCGGAGGCGAGCGGGCCGGGGAAGTAGTTTTCCGGTTTGATCGTGCTTGAACCGGCAATCATGTCGGTAAGGTCCAGAAATGCCTTGCGGGACGCAAACATGGCATGATTTGGGTTGTCGATTGCGATAATGTCAGGTGCTTTACCGGTCGAATAGGCTCGCATCGCCTCGCTGACCACATCGTCGAACTGAATCTGGCGATATTCGATCTGGATGCCGTTCTTCTGGGCGTTGAATTCCTTGATGAGACTGGGGGCGGGCTGAATGTCGCGGTCGAGCGACCATAGCGTCAGCTTGACGTCTTCTGCCTGAGCGCTGAGCGCAAAGAGCGATGCAGTTGCTGCAAACGCCGTAGCGATGGCGATCGTATATGTTCGGATACCCATATTGTCCTCCTTTGTGGTTCTCCGGAATGCACTTTCGCGCGGCGCGGCCTCCTCCTTGCCGCGCCAACATTGAACGATCTAAACCGGGTCGACGACGAAATCGCCGCCGCGCGCCTGTTTCAGGTGATTGAGACCGTGAACCTGTCCGGTCATCTCCAGTCCATCCCGATAGACCGGGTCGTGCCAGCCTTCGATGTCGATGGAGCCGGACCAGCCCGCCAGTCGCAGCTCGGAGATGATGTCCGTCCAGTTGCTGTCGCCGAAACCGGGTGTGCGCATCAAGACGAACGGATGTTTGCCGAAAATGCCATGTTCGCGAATGACGTCCCACCGAATGGTCGCATCCTTGCCGTGGACGTGAAAGATCTTCGAAGCCCATTTGCGGATCTGCGGCAGTGGGTCGATGAGATAGACCATCTGATGGCAGGGTTCCCATTCAAGCCCGATATTGTCATCGGGGGTCTCGTTGAACATCAGCTCCCAGGCATCCGGATTGTGAGCGATATTCCAGTCGCCCGTCGCCCAGTTGCCGTCCATGGCGCAGTTCTCAAAAGCGATTTTCACACCCTTGTCCGCCGCCCGCTTGGCGAGCTCACTCCAAATCTGCTTGTAACGTGGAAGGCTGTCGGGCAGGGGCTTGTTGCGGATGCGGCCGGTAAAGCCGGCAACGCACGTCGCTCCAAAATGGTGGGCGTTGTCGATGCAATCCTTCCAACCCTGCAACGTCTGAAGGTCCATGTCGGTCTCTTCGAGCGGGTTACCGAACATGCCAAGTGTCGACATCGTAATGTCGCGATCTCCAATCGCCTCGCGGCAGCGCTTGCCGAGCTCGGCAATGTCCTGACCATTGGTCGTCTGCCAGAAAAAGGGCTCGAAACTTTCAAACCCCATGTCGGCGATCTGCGAAATGCGTCCTGCAGCCTGCCCCTTCGAGGCGCTGACCATGGTGCCGATGCGAATGGATTTTTCCTGCTGGTTGATCAATGTCACGGTCCCTATGCTGAAATGTCGACGGATTGGCCCGACTTGGCGCTTTCGATGGCGCCAAGCACCATGGCCAGGCTTTTGATATTGTCGTGGTTGACTGTTTCGGGTTCGCGCCCGGTGCTGATGGCATCGAGGAAATCGGCGATCACGCTGGCGTGGCCGTGGGTTTCCTCGTCTCTGGCAGGGGCAGGCACGTCAATTGACGTAAAGCCCGGGAGGAGGCCGGGATCGTTCCCGGCAACTGCAGCCCTAAACGTGTCTTCGCCATCCCAGGTCAGCATGCCTTTCGAGCCGACAATGCGCCACGCGCTTTCCCAGCTGGTGCGCTCGCCTTCGGCACACCAGGAACCTCGATAGGTAAAGACCACATCGTCCGAGAAGCGGAAAATCGCATTGGCCGCAGCGCCATGGGCGTACCATGAGCCGGCCGGATTGGTTTCAACGCAATAGACCGAGAGGGGCGCCTTGCCGGACACGAAACGCGCTGCATCAAACGTATGGATCGCCATGTCGAGGAGCAGGACATTCTCCATCTCTTCTCGAAAGCCACCGAAATGTGGGCCGAGGAAGAAATCGGAATGAATGCCCGTGACCTCACCGATCGCGCCGCTTTCGACCAGACGACGCATGCGGCGGACGCCTGCAATGAAACGTCGGTTCTGAACGACGGCATGAATACGACCCGCTGCGCTGGCGGCACGGCGCAGATCCTGCGCTTCCTCCATGGAGGTTGCCATCGGCTTTTCGCTTAAGACGTGGCAGCCATGGGCGAGGCCGGCGCTGACCACCGAATGGCGAGCGTTGGGGATGACGACATCCAACAGGATGTCTGGCCTGGTCTCCGCGAGAACAACTTCCAGATCCGTCCCGATAACCGCTTGTTGAAGATTGAATTCGGTTGCAAGCGCCTCAGCTGTCGCTCGGTCGAGATCAACGAGGCCAACGATTTCTATGGCATCTTTGATGTGGGGCGTGTCCCGCACCGCCCGGAGCCAGCCTTTGGCCATAGCTCCGCATCCACACAAAACAGCATTGTATGTCACTGGTATCCTCCTCCTTACGGAAATCGAAACTCCTCTTCCGATTTTCCGTAAACGTTTACGGTAGTATGGACAGGAGCCAGAATTTGTCAATATTGTTTTGGGCGACGCATTCGGGTCCGCGGAAAGGCAGTTCATGAAGGGCATTCGCCAGCTGGCAAATTATCTAGATATATCAATAGGAACTGTGTCCCGCGCCTTGAACGGAAAGGCGGACGTGAATGAAGAGACGCGGCGCCGGGTTCTCGAAGCGGCCACTAGACTGGGCTATGTCGCCAACCAGTCGGGGCGTTCTCTGCGCAAGGGGTCGACAGGCGTCATCGGCTTCATGATGCAGACGGGACCCGAAATTACCGGCCAGGGCGACACGTTCTTTATGAGTGTCTTTGACGGCGTGCAAACCGTCCTTGCCCGTCACAAGCTCGATCTCGTCGCACTGCTGTGTTCATCCGACCAAGACCCGGACGCCTATCTTCAGCGCGTCGTCGCGCGTGGCTTCGCGGATGCTGTCATTCTCTCTGCCACCCGTCTCCACGATGCGCGTTTCGAACTGCTCGCTCGCCACAATATTCCCTTCATCACCTTGGGGCGAAGCCAGACCGATGTCGGCCAGCCTTGGATCGATCTGGATTTCGAGGGCATGGCAGAGGTCGCCATCGAGCGGCTTGTGAAAAGCGGTCACCGGCACATCGGCCTGATCTGGCCGAATGGTGATCTGAACCTCGGCCATCTGTTCGTTCACCGATCCCAGGAGGTTCTTGCCCGGCACAATCTGTCGCTTTCGCCGGAGCACATTTTTCGTGCCACGCCGAGCGAAACGGGTGGCTATGGCGTGGCTCGTCAGATCATGGACTGCGAAACCCGTCCGACGGCTGTTGTCCTTGTCAACGAGACGTTGGTGACCGGGCTCTACCGTGGGCTGGAAGAGGTCGGGCTGATGCCCGGCAAGGACATCGCCATCATCGGGCGGCAGAGCCCGCAGGCCCAGTTTCTCAAACCAAGCCTAACCTGCTTCAGTCTTTCTCTTCGCGATCTCGGCATAAGCCTTGCCGAGGGTCTGTTGTCTGTCATGCCGGAATACAAGCTGCACTACCCTAATGCCGTCAAACGTTTGGTATGGCCCATGGATCTGATTGAAGGTGAGAGCAGCTGAGAACTGCCGCCTCTGTAGATCGGGTCGTCGATCCAAGCCAAACCCAGCAGTGGCGGTAGAATAGACAGGCGCGACGCCAATCGCGTTATGACATACGCGAGGCGGAAGGTCGGATTCTCAGGGCACGCAGGGCGTTGAGAATGACGGCGATATCGATGATTTCCTGAAACAGTGCACCTTGCACCGGCGTCAAATACCCCGCTGCGGCGAGGATCATCGCGCCAACCGACAGACCGATGCCCGCAAAAATACTCTGTAGCGCGATCCGTCGACAGGCGTGCGCAATCGCGATGCCCTCCACAATCCTGTCGAGCCTCTCCACCAACAGAACCGCATCGGCCGACTCGATGGCGGCAGCTGAGCCATGCGCACCCATGGCAAGTCCGATATTCGCTGCAGCAAGGGCAGGCGCGTCATTCACGCCATCGCCGATCATCATCACCGGCGCGCGTGTCTTTTCATCCTTGACGATGTCGATCTTTTGGCCTGGCGAGAGGTCGGCTCTGACCTCATCGAAAGGCAGGCCGGCGGTGATTTGGCGTGCGACAATCGCGCGGTCGCCCGTGGCCAGAATGATCCGCGTTACCCCAATTGCCTTGAAACCGTTCAACGCCGAAGCAGCTCCCGCCCTCAGTTGATCCGAAAACAACAAGATGCCGGCAAATTTCCCGTCGATCGCGACCGCTGCGGCGATGGTTCCCGGTGTGTGTGCGTCGTTGATTTCAACGCCGTAGGCCGAGGCGATGAAGTTGATGCCACCGATGGCAACCTTTCTGTCGCCAACCGTCCCAGCAATTCCTTCGCCGGGTTCCTCGCTCACCTGTTCCGGCGAAACAAGGCTCAAGTTCCGGGCATGCGCTGCATCAACCAGCCCCTTGGCTGCCACGTGGCTCGATGCTTGATCGAGCGAAGCGACGAGCCGCAGAAACTCGTCCTCTGCCCAAGATGTAGAAATTTCTCGCAGGGTCGGTCTGCCATCGGTCAGCGTCCCTGTCTTGTCGAGCACCAGCGTCCGGATCATGCTTAGCTCTTCAAGGATTTTTGCCCCCTTGATCAGAAGACCGGAGCTTGCCGCCCTTGAGACACCAGCAGCCCAAGCGATCGGTACGGCGAGGATGAGTGGGCAGGGTGTTGCGACCACGAGGACAGCGACGGACCTGACAGGATCCCCGGAAATCCACCAAGCTAGCAAAGCGATTGCGATTGTGACGGTCAGGAAGACCAACGCGTACCGGTCTGCCATGCGGGCCATCGGCGCCTTGCTCTGCTGGGCCGCCTCAACAAGCTTCAAGATGCCCGCATAGGTACTGTCGGAGGCTGCTTTTGTGGCGGTCATATTAAAGAGGTCACCGACATTGGCGGCCCCGCTCATGACGATATCGCCCGGGCGTTTCTTGGCAGGCAGCGGTTCGCCTGTCAGTGCGGACTCGTCAAGAACAGCCTCCCCGTCGTTCACGGTGCCGTCGACCGGCACCAGATCGCCACGCCGAACAACAAGACAGTCGCCAACTGCTATGGAATCGACCGACACTTCCTCCATCTGGCTTTCACGGCGCCTCGTTGCCACATGAGGTGCACGCGAAAGAAGCGCGGTCATCTCCCGTCGGGCTCTGCCCTCGGCGACATTCTCGAGATATTGACCGCCGGAATACATCAAGGCCACGATCGTCGCCGCAAGGTATTCGCCAAAAAGAAGGGCTCCGCCCATTGAGAGAAGCGCGATGACATCCAGACCGATTTCACCGGCGCCAATGCGCGCGATGATCTGGGCAACGAGGGCGACCATGACGAGGCCGGTCGCAAGCGCCAGCGATGTGACATAGAGATCCTGAAATCCGCCGTGCCAGGCGATCAATCCTATTGTCAGCCCGAAGATCGGGGCCGCGACGAGAAGGGGCCGTAACGGCCGGAGCCAGTGTTCCAGGGGCATAGTCATCCTCGTCTTCAAGCGCTTGTTGATGAGGCAGGGGACCGTCACCGGGATCCGCTACCAGGGACCGACCGCATGATCAGGATTGCAATCTTAGAGTGCGGTATTCCCACCCCGGTTGCCGCCGAGACGATTTGTATAGGATCGACCGGGTCAGCGACGCGGGAACGTGCTGGACGGACCAAGCCCTGAACCACGAGAACCATCGGGCGCGCGACGGCCATGAGGCCGTCAACGCGCCGGACGGAACGAGAGGCCCGACCGCAGCCGATGCCCCTAAGGTTCGAAGACTGTGCGTGACAGCCGCTCATCGGGCCATGAATATCGGAAAATCCGAAGATTCCAGCAAGGTAGCCGTCACACCGCCGAAGATACGTTCATGCAGCCGCGAATGGCCGTAGGCTCCCATGACGATCATGTCGCAGCCGGTTTCCAATGCATGCTGCGTGAGAATGTCCTCGGTTGCTCGGCCGCCGCTCGCCAGTTGTTCGACGACAACCTTGATGCCATGTCGCGAGAGAAATGCGGCAACGTCTGCGCCAGGCTCGCCCCCGTTTTTGAAGTAGGCACCATCCGGATCGACGAGAACGACATGCACGGCATCGGCTCGTTTCAGAATATCCAGTGCATCCTTGGCGGCTGTTGCGGATTCCGCTCTGGAATTCCAGGCGAGAAGAACATTTTTGGGCGGAAAAGTGATGTTGCCCTTGGAAGGGATCAGCAGGATCGGCGTGCGGGCGTCAAAGGCTGCAGCTGAGACCACCAGACGTCGCAACCCTCTTTCGCGCCGGACGCTGTTGCCGAGAATGACGAGGTCGGCATACATGGCGCGCACGCCGATATTGCTCTGAAGAATGAAGTTGTCGTCGTAAAAGTGATCGATATCAAAGGAAATGGCGCTCTGGCTGCACAGCGCCTCGGCGGCCGTCTTGACGTTGACCAGCGCCTTTATCTCTTCCTGCCGTTGCTCAAGCCAGGCGGTCCCCACGGGATAGTCGGACGTGATCGGCTGCAACGCCGTGCCGATGACCATGATCGAAAGATGCGCGTCTGACTCAATTGTCAGCTCGATGGCCTTGGCAATATCGGCGTTGGCGCCGTGTTCACCGACGACAGCAAGAATAGTTTTGAACGACATGGTTGGCTCCATCCATTTCAGAGGTTTTGGATGAAGCAAGCCTAGAAGCCTCGGAAGAGATGGCGATGATCTTTGTCAATCGATGGGTACGAAAGCGCTTTCGGGAGACCGAACAGGTCCATTATCTTCAGACCGGCCTCTTCGCACACGCGTTGCCCGGACTGGGGCGCTCGAAGCGGTGATCGTTGATGAAGATCAAGGACGGCCCGAGCCGCGGGTTTAACCTCCCGACAACGAGGGAGAAAAGACCATGCAGACCGTGCGATCAATCATGACGGCAGATCCGATTTCTGTTCACCCAGACGCCAAGATCTGGGAGGCGGCCAACACCATGTTGGATTGCGGCTTCAGCGGTCTGCCGGTAATCGATAATGACGAGCAGGTGCTGGGCGTGATCAGTGAAAGCGATTTCCTGCGACGCGGGGAGCTTCGGTCGCAGGCTTCGCCCGGGATATGGCGTAGGCTGTTTTTGTCATGCGGTGCGTTGGCGGAGGATTACGCGAAAGCTTTCGGGAAAGAGGTGAGCGAAGTCATGTCCTCGCCGGCGATCACGGTCGAGCCATGGATAACCGTCGAAGATGCCGCGAACCTGATGGGCGATCGCGGCATCAAACGCCTGCCGGTTGTCGAAAATGAAAAGCTTGTCGGCATCGTCACGCGAGCCGACATCATGCGCACCCTGATCCGACAGATGTCAGCGTCCGCCGTCGATCGGATCGATGCGGATATCAAAGCCGGACTTGAGGCTGAATATGACCGGCAACGCTGGGGTGACACCATCACGGTGGCCGTCGACGCGACTGTGGTCACACTGGAAGGCAGGGTACTGGATGCACGCGAAAAGACGGCTGCGCGGGTCGCGGCTGAGAACACTCTGGGTGTCACCAAGGTGATCGATCAGATTCTGGTTGTCGGACTACCGGAAATGCCAGTCTCACCTCCAGGATTTTAAGCCGAACAGTGCCTGCGCAGGACGGACCGTACGAAATCGCTCGCGCATGATCGTCTTCGTTTTGAGGGGCGGTCGCGGCCTGCGCCGCCTATGTGGACAACCGAAAGGCGTCAGAAAGGGCGAACGTCGCGTCAGTGGTCCAGTGTCTCAACGCAGTTGGTTTCGAAAATCAGGCCGGCTACACCAGCAACGCTTTCTGCCACGACTTGCATGGCACGCCTTTGCGCAGGCGAGGGGACAGGGCCGAAGATTTCGACGATCGAATTCCTGACCTCAACTGTAAGTCTCTCTGGCTCGAGGCCGAGCTCCGAGCGCAGCCGCGTCAAAACTGCAAGCCGCAACGCGAGATCTCCTTTTGCCACCGCATCGCGGTTTGCAGTCACGGCCCGTATGATATCGCTCCGACTGATGATCCCCACGAGCCTTTCCGACTGAAGAACGGGCAACCGTTTGATACCATGCGTCCTGACAAGCGCTGCAACATCCGCAAGCGATTGTTGTGGCGAGACGGAGATAACGTCCTTTGTCATGGAATCTGCCACGGTGGTGCCGTGCGCTCGCACGTAATTTTCGAAGAAACTATCGTCAGGGTCTTTCGGTGGAGACTGCGGGCCGAGATTGAAGACGCTCCGACTCAAGAGATCGCCTTCCGTCAGCATCCCGACGACTTGACCATCGTCGCTGATCACCGGCAGACCGCTGACCTTGTGATCGAGCATCAGCTGGATCGCATGTTTGATACTCGTGTTCGCCGACACGCAGATCGGCCTCTGTGTCATGAAGTTCCTTACCAACATCAAACAATCCTCTCGCAGCTTTTGTTCACTTTGACAGATGCGATGCTGGAGACCTTTGATCTTGCGCAACGCAAGGCGCCCGAGACGCAGCCACCGCCGGAATTCACGCCGTCGCCCGTAACGCCGCCATAGGGCTGTCTAGAGATGCTGAAGCGCGTGTGCGCAGGATTGGCAGAACGGCGTGTGCGGGACGACGTCGAGACGTTGGTCGCTGATGGCATTGCCGCATTTGGCGCAGATACCGAAAGTGCCTTCCTTTACCCGGTGAAGGGCGGCCTCGATCGCCAGCAGCTCCGTTTGCCCCGCCTCGCCGAGCTCATCCAGAACCTCGTCGTTGTTGCGTTCGACCGCACGATCGTCGTCGTCGCGATTACGAGGTTGTTCAAAGTCATGCTCGATTTTTTCGAGGCGCGTTTGCAGATACTGCTGTCGTTGGAGGAGGATCGCCTTGAACTTCGTCTCGCGCTGCTCCCGCTGCTCAAATGAGAATGTCGTCATCGTGTCCCCGAGTTTTAAGTGTGAGACCGGATATTCTTCCACTCGCAGGAAAGGGCATTGATCGTGGTCAAGCGGACTTGGTGCTTCCGCTCAAAGCAGCCCGAGCGTGATAGGTCGGGCTGCTTCGTTTGATGTCCGGCCTTTTATCCAACCGTCTTGGAGGTTTTCCATTTCCAGTCGCGAATTTCCGGCATGTCCTCGCCATGTTCGCGGACATAGCGTGTGTGTTCCGCCAGCTTGTCCTCAAGCATCGCGATCACGCTGCCTGCCTTGTCCTTCAAACCGGGTACGCGTTCGATCGCCTCGATCGCGAGATGGAAGCGATCGAGTTCGTTCAGCACCGTCATGTCGAATGGAGTTGTCGTCGTGCCTTCTTCGATGAAGCCTCGAACATGGATGTTCTGGTGGTTGGTGCGTTTGTAGGTCAGCCGGTGGATGAGGTAGGGGTAACCGTGATAGGCGAAGATCACCGGCCTGTCGGTGGTGAACAGACGATCGAACATCTCGTCTGAGAGACCATGGGGATGCTGGTCCTGCGATTGCAGGGCGAGCAGGTCGACGACATTGACGACGCGGATGCTGAGTTCCGGGATCGCGTCCCGCAGCAGGCAAACCGCCGCCAGCGTCTCGAGCGTCGGCACGTCACCGGCGCAGGCCATCACCACGTCGGGTTCGACCGCACCGTCCTCGTTGCCAGCCCAGTCCCAGATGCCGATGCCGGCCTCGCAATGCCGGATCGCTTCGTCCATGGTCAGCCATTGCGGTTCAGGTTGCTTGCCGGCAACGATCACGTTGACGCGGTCCCAGGTCTTCAGGCAGTGGTCGCCGATCCACAACAGAGTATTGGCATCCGGCGGCAGGTAGATGCGCACGATATCCGCCTTCTTGTTGGCAACGAGATCGAGGAAGCCCGGGTCCTGGTGGGAAAAGCCGTTATGGTCCTGCCGCCAGACATGCGAGGTGAGCAGGTAGTTGAGCGAGGAGACGGGCTTGCGCCATGGCAGTTCACTCGACACTTTCAGCCACTTGGCGTGCTGGTTGAACATCGAATCGATGATGTGGATGAAGGCCTCGTAGCAGGAGAAGAGGCCATGCCTGCCGGTCAACAGATAACCTTCCAGCCAGCCCTGGCAAAGATGCTCTGAAAGCACCTCCATCACTCGGCCGTCGCGGGACAGATGCACGTCGTAGGGCTCGATCTTCTCCATCCAGACGCGGTCGGTGACCTCAAAGACATTGCCGAGCCGGTTCGATTCCGTTTCGTCCGGACCAAAGATGCGGAAGTTCGAATTCGCGTCGTTGCGCTTCATTACGTCGCGCAGATACTTCCCGAGGATCTCCGTCGTCTGCACCATGTCGGCGCCCCGCGTCTTTACGGGCACCGCGTAGTCGCGGATGTCGGGGACGATGAGTTCCTTGCGCAAAAGGCCGCCATTGGCGTGCGGGTTGGCACCCATGCGGCGTTCGCCGCCGGGCGAAAGCGCCCGCAATTCCTCTTTCAGCCGGCCGTTGGCGTCGAACAGATCGTCCGGATTGTAGCTCCGCATCCAGTCCTCGAGGACCTTGCGATGCCCGTCGTCCTCGCGGCAGCCGGAGACCGGCACCTGGTGCGCGCGCCAGAAACCTTCGACCTTCTTGCCGTCGACTTCCTTTGGTCCCGTCCAGCCCTTGGGGCTGCGAAACACGATCATCGGCCAGCGTGGGAAGCCTTCCGACACCGTACCGTCGCGGGCTTCGGCCTGTATCGTGCGGATGCGATCGAAAACCGTCTCGAATGCCGCAGCCATCTGCCGGTGCATATCGGCAGGCTCATGGCCCTCCACGAAAAACGGTTCGTAGCCGTGTCCGCGGAAAAGGTGCTCGATGTCTTCGTCGGCCATGCGGCCGAGAAGCGTTGGGTTGGCGATCTTGTAGCCGTTCAGATGCAGGATCGGCAGCACCGCACCGTCGCGGGCGGGGTTCAGGAACTTGTTCGACTGCCAGCTTGCGGAAAGCGGTCCGGTCTCTGCCTCGCCATCGCCGACGACGCAGGCGACGATGAGGTTGGGATTGTCGAAGGCTGCGCCGTAGGCATGCACCAGAGCGTAGCCGAGTTCGCCGCCTTCATGGATCGAGCCCGGGGTTTCCGGGGCCGCATGGCTCGGAATCCCGCCAGGGAAGGAAAACTGCCGGAACAGTTTCCGCATACCTTCGGCATCCTCGGAGATGTCCGGATAGATTTCGCTATAGGTGCCTTCGAGATAGGTGCTCGCCACCATGCCGGGACCGCCATGGCCGGGTCCGCAGACATAGATCATGCTGAGATCGCGGTTGCGGATCATCCGGTTGAGATGCGCATAGATGAAGTTGAGGCCGGGCGTCGTGCCCCAGTGGCCGAGCAACCGTGCCTTGATATGCTCCGGCTTCAAGGGCTCCTTCAACAGTGGGTTGTCGAGAAGATAAATCTGCCCGACGGAGAGATAGTTTGCCGCCCGCCAATAGCGGTCGATGAGCGTCAGCTCCTCAGTGCTGATTTCGGGCGTGACGGGCAGGTTGTTACGTAGCTGCATCTTCTTGCTCCTTTGAAAGGGCGAGTGATCGAAAATTACTGTCGTGACTGGGAGCGACGCCTCCGCGGTGCCGTCAGGTGGCGGGATGTTCCCTCGCGCGAAAAACGGACAGGCACTCCTCTGCGATCATCTGTTCTTCATCCGTAGCGATGACATGAAGGGCAACGCGGCTTGCCGCGGTGCTGATCGTGGGCGCGTTGTTTTGATTGGCCGAACCGTCCAGCTCTACGCCCAGCCACAAAAGCTGGTCTGCAATACGCCTGCGGATCTCCGGTTGGTTCTCGCCAATGCCGGCGGTGAAGACGAGGCCGTCGAGCCCACCGAGCGTGGATGCAAGCCTCCCGACCTCGCCGGCGATCCGGAGCGTGAAGAGATCGATTGCCTCCCGCGCTTCTTCACTGTCGTTCTCCAGGAGCTCGCGCGTATCGCCGCTAAGGCCTGAAACACCCAGCAGGCCGGACTTGTGGTAGAGCATGTCCTCCACGTCTTCGACCGACTTGCCGATCGGCCCCAGAAAATGCAGCAGCACACCGGGATCAAGCCAGCCGGGTCGCGTTGCCATCGGGATTCCGTCCAGCGTCGAAAAGCCCATGCTGGAATCGCGGCTGAGACCGTTTTCGATGGCGCAGAGGCTGGCGCCGCTGCCCAGATGGGCGATGATGACCTTGCCGTCCGCAATACCGGGCGCCTTGGCGGCCAGTGCACCGGCGACGTAGCGATAGGACAGTCCATGGAAGCCGTACCGCTTGATGCCCTCGTCATGATAGGCGCGCGGAATTGCGAGACGCCGCACGAGGTCGGACTGTGTCGCATGGAAAGTCGTATCGAAGGAGCCGGTCTGGAACAGATCAGGGCGCAGGTGCCGGACGGCTTCGATCATCCGCAGCGCCTGGGGCTGATGGAGTGGCGCAAGTGCCGTCAACGACCGAACCTTCGCAACAGTCGCGGTCGTCAGTTCCACGGGACCGTCGAAGACGTCGCCGCCATGGACGATGCGGTGACCGGCGGAGGTGACGGCGTCGAGATCGAAATGGGCACTCAGTTCCCCGAACACCTTGTCCATCAGGCCGGCAAGATCGTCGCCGGAAGCGCCTTCCAGCGACAGTTCGAACTGCGCCGGACCTTCCTTGAGATGCAGCGACACGGGGTCGCTTGCAAAATCGACCACGGCTTTGCCGATCCGCTCAGGCCTTTCACCGTCCACCCTGAAGATGCCGATTTTCACGGATGAAGATCCGGCATTGAAGGTGAGGAGAAGCTTGTCCGTCATAAAGGCGTCCTTGTTTCACGTCCTCTTGCAGCCCGCGGCTCGACACGGCGCTGTAATGGCAATCATTCAGTAGTCCTGCGAACGCATGGCTGGGCTTTGGGGCCGCGTGTTCAAAACGGTCGTTCTCGGTGGCTCGCCTCCGGTAACTCTTTCACCCGGAATGGTGCGGCTCTCATTGATAAAGCGCAATGCAACGGGGCGTTGATCGTCGAGCCATTGCGGGTCAGGCGTTTGTGGCGCAGCGGATGTTGGCAGAGGACCAGTTGAAGACCGTCGCCTGATTTCCGAGCAGGCATGCCTTCCAGGTTCATCGGGCGAATGGATAAGCACATCCTTGCGCTCTCCTTCGATCCTCACGCTACGCGCTGAAGAAGGCGCTTCAGCGTCCATATTGCGTCTTTCTTCACCCGCGCTGACCCTTCGACATCTGCAGTCGTTGCGTTGACCGCCGTCAATGCAGGCTCAGCCGGTCCACCAAAGAGTAACGGTGCAATGGGGGGATGGAGATGGATGCGGACTATACGGTCAGTGCACTTCGAGCCTCGGACGTTGCTCGTGCTTACGCAATCGTTCGGCATCTCTTTCCGAACATTGATCTTGCCGAGTGGCAGGCAGCGACTTCCACAGAAGACCTCCGGAGAAATTGGCTTACTGTAATCGACCCGGCAGGGGTTGTCCGCGGGATTTCCCTGGTATTTGTCAGCCCGCAAAGTGGCTTGAGCAAACAGCTGGAAGTTCCTGTTCTCGCGTCCGTAAGTCTCCTCAATGAGCACAGCGTGGCAGGGCGCTTGTTGGAGTATGCGAAACGCCGCGCTGGAGAGGAAGGATGCAATCGCATCCACGTCTGGCCCGTCGCCAAAACCGACCACTGGCTTCTGGGCGACACCTCGACTTTCAAAGTACCGCGGGCCGGTTTAACGTATGACCTATCGCCCTCTAAGCAACCTTCGCCACGCTGACGCGTGCGGCGAACATGTAGCCGACGCCCCGGATGGAGCGAATTATTTGCGGCTGTTTGGGGTCGATCTCCACCTTGCGCCGGATCCGGACGATTTGAGCGTCGATTGCCCGATCATAGGCATCGAGATGGCGCCCTTTTGTTTCCTCTAGCAAGAAATCTCGCGACAGCACGCGTCCTGGATGGGCCACAAAGGCAGCAAGGAGGTCGTATTCGCCTGTTGTCAGATGGATACCTTCGCCATCCGCTGATGACAGCTCGCGTCGCGTAAGGTTCAGAGCCCAGCGGTCGAAATGGACGATCTTGTCGGTCTCTTGCTGCTCGGAAGGTTGCACGTTTCGCCTGCGCAGAATGGCTTTCAGCCTGGCGTGCAGCTCCCTGAGGTTAAACGGCTTCGCGAGATAGTCGTCGGCGCCCATCTCAAGCCCGATGATCCGGTCCACAACGTCATTTCGACCGGTCAGCATGATGATCGGGGTATCGGACGCCGCTCGCACCTCCCGAACAAGATCAAAACCATCGGCCCCTCCGGGCAAAGAGACGTCCAGCAGGATGAGATCGACCTGTGTGTGCGCAAGTTGCAGGCGCATCTCCTCACCGTCCTTGGCCTCGCTGGTTAAATAACCCTCTTCGTTGAGATATCGCTTCAACATTTGAGTGATCCTCACATCATCATCGACGATGAGGATGTGAGCTGTCGCAGGATTTTGCCGCGCCATTATCCCCTCCTGTTACAATGTGTTACGCAATTCCATAGATTGTCACGGAAACAGCATCCGCCCGTCACGCCACGCGAGTCAACTGCGCGCATCGAGATTGGAGGCACGGTTATGCTCAGTACAACTCAGAATTATGAAAGTGGGACGACTGCTCTTCACGCAGTCCATCACCAAACCAGCCTTCACAGCCTGTTCTGCAAGCAGCCGTTTGAACATTTGACAGCGGGAAAAGCGCTTTTCTTTGAGAGCGACGATGCGGTCGATGTTTTCGAAATTCTCGAAGGTACGTTGAGGATTTTTCGGATCATCGCCGACGGACGGCGGGTGATTACCGGCTTCCTCTATCCAAACGATATCGTCGGCATCTCGCTTGGCGGGCGTTATCTCTACAGTGCCGAGGCGGTGACGTCTGTAACCCTGAGGCGATTGTCACGACGCCGGTTCGATGCAGCGGTGACCGAGAGTGATCACTTGCGCCCACAGCTCTTCGCTCTGGTCTCCGACGAGATGGCGGCAGCGCAGGATCAGATGGTACTCCTGTCGTCCAAGAACGCGGAGGAACGCCTTTGTTCCTTTCTGCTGGCGACACTCCGGCGCCAAGCGGCTTCCTCAGGCAACCGGACCACGCTGGAGCTTCCCATGGGGAGGCAGGACATAGCCGATTACCTTGGACTGACAATCGAAACAGTCTCGCGCACCATGACAAAGCTCATCGGCAAGGGTGCCATCCAAATCGACGGTGTGGCGGCTCGAAACGCGATAACGATCTGCCGTCCGGTTCTGCTTGCGCAGATGGCCGGAGATGAAGATGATCGCTCCCGCGAGCCCCGGTTAACGATCGTCCGCGGGGGACGGTCCCACTGAGCGTGCGATCATGGGAAAGCTATGTCATATAGAGGCAGTCGAGATGAGCTCGAACGACAGCTTTCTGCTGTTACAGGCTTGCTGGATGCGGCAAACATCATTGTTCACGGAACGGATGGTATCATCCGCAGCTGGACTGCAGGATGCGAAAACCTCTACGGATGGTCACGCATCGAGGCCGTTGGCCAAGAGGTTCACGAGCTTCTCGGCACGCAGTTCCCTGAATCTGTTGAAGAACAACGAAACCGGTTCTTGGCTGCGCAGTCTTGGAGCGGCGAAGTCATTCATCACCACAAGGATGGCCGTCCTCTCTTCATTGCGACCCACTGGGTTCTTCTGTCGCCGCTGGGCTCGGCCGAGCAGGTCGTGGTCCAGACAAACAACGATGTCACGGCAATGAAAGTGATGCAGGAAACCGTCGCCGAGCGCGAGGCCCACCAGCTTTCTATCCTGGATACCGTTCCTGACGGGATGGTCGTCATTGATGAAGCGGGCATCATCTCGTCGTTCAGCGCGGCTGCGGAACGGCTGTTCGGATACAAGGCAGCAGAAGTCTGCGGACTGAACGTCAAAGTTTTGATGCCCGACCCCGACCGCGCGGCGCACGATAGCTACATTTCCAATTACCTGACGACCGGCGAACGGCGCATCATCGGATATGGCCGGGTTGTGACCGGACGACGCAAGGACGGCTCGACCTTTCCGATGGAGCTTTCGGTGGGCGAAGCAGCAACCCGCAACAAGCGGATCTTTACGGGGTTCATCCGGGACCTGACGAGCCGACACAAGATCGAGGAAGAACTGCGCCAATCGCAGAAGATGGAGGCAATTGGCCAGCTGACCGGCGGTTTGGCTCATGATTTCAACAATCTTCTGACCGTGGTCAGCGGCAATCTGGAAATGATCGACAACAAGCTTGAGGATCCAAAGCTTCGAGTGCTCCTGCGTGAGGCGCAAAGCGCGGCAGATGACGGTGCCAAACTGACGAGCCAGCTTCTCGCATTCGGACGGCGTCAAAGCCTCAATCCGAGAACGGTGGACATAGGGCAACTCGTCGGCGGCTTTTCGGACCTGTTGCGCAGAACCCTTGGAGAAGCCGTTGAGCTTCGCACGGTTATATCAGGCGCGGCCATCGAGGCTTCGGTCGACGGATCGCAGCTTCAGAATGCCATCCTGAACTTGGCGATAAATGCGCGCGACGCTATGCCAAAAGGCGGAAGGCTGACGATCGATATCTCCAGCGTCAAACTCGATGCTGACTACGCGAAAACCTATCCGTCAGTAAGGACTGGTGACTTTGTCTTGATCTCAGTAACGGACACGGGTTCGGGAATGACGGCCGAGGTTCGCGAAAAGGCTTTTGACCCGTTCTTCACAACGAAGGGCCTTGGTGCCGGCACAGGTCTGGGTTTGAGTATGGTCTACGGTTTTGCCAAGCAATCCGGTGGAAACATCCAGCTCTACAGCGAGCCCGGGCAGGGAACGAGCGTCCGGCTCTTTCTGCCTTCCGCCCGGTCAAAAGCTGACGAAGAGATCACGCATTTCGACACGGCAGAAACCGCTCCGTTGCCCCGAGGCTGGGAAAAGATTCTGGTCGTCGAAGACGATCCGAGGGTGCGTCGAGTGGTGGTCGCACGGCTTGCAGACCTCGGCTACCAAATCATCGAAGCAGCAACTGGAATTGAGGCGCTCGAACTCCTCCAAAAGCACGATGACATCTCGCTCCTCTTTACCGACATCGTCATGCCAGGCGGCATGACAGGCAACGAGCTTGCGGATCAAGTGAGGATGGCAAAGCCGACGATAAAGGTTCTGTTCACGTCCGGATACGCCGAGCCAACCATCGCCGGTAAAGAACTGGCTCAGTCAGGACGATGGTTGCGGAAACCACATACTGCTCGGGAGCTCGCGACCGTCTTGCGCGAACTTTTGGATTGACTCCCCTGAACACGGCGTCCGTTTTTCTTCTGCTTTCGCATACGCTTTGAATGATCGGTCTTTCACCCCGTGTAACTCTATCCGTGACCGCAACGGCTCGCGCGGATGAACCTTTCCACGGCGACCGGTACGGTGTTCGGGCCGTCCGGAACGGGACGTCGTGGCGGCTGGGTCTCTCTAGCTGGTGCAATCACGAAACGCTTCGAGACCGCGTCATGGCAGCGGAAGCAGGCGTTGGGAAATGACCCTGACCGCCTTCAGTTCAATGTCAGCTTCGGCCTCTAGTCGATCATCGTGACAACCGAAGGAATGAAACGGTGCGTGTGAGACTGAAGTCCCCGCACCAAGCGATCTCGATGATCAAACCCAATGCCCCGTCGACGCTCACCATCCGATCGCCCCATGCGACGTCTGAGACAACCACGATGGAAGGATCACCAATGACAACGTCTAGACCTCTATCATTTTCCGTATCTCAACGCGTCCTGCACTGGCTTACCGCTGCGCTCGTCACTTTCAACCTCGTCCTGCCCGATGGCATGAGCGACTGGAACCGGAGTATGGAGCGAGACGGGATGGCCTCTGCCGACCAAGTGGCAAGTGCCAATATTCACGCCTATGTGGGCATTTCTATTCTGGCTCTCGTCGTGCTTCGCCTGATCATCCGCTTCACCCGTGGCGTTCCGGCATCCCCGCCGCAGGAACCCCCGATTTTTCGGATGGCTGCCACAGCCGCGCATGCCGCGCTCTACATTCTGCTCGTCGCAATGCCGCTGACTGGCATGGCTGCATACTATCTTGGCTACGGCAGTGCAGGGGAACTGCATGCCGATGTCCTCAAAGTCGCCTTATGGGTGCTGATCTCCGGCCATGTGCTGGGCGCTCTTGTCCACCAGTTCTATTGGAAAACAAATGTTCTGCGCAGGATGACGACTGGCTAGAAGGCTGCGCCGGCCAACACAGGTGACGCCGGCCCAGGCTCACGCCCTCGGATAGACTCGCCTCGTCAATCAAACGGCCGCTCGAGAGAGGACGACGGCTGCGTGAAGAAGGCGGGCCCCTCTTCGGTCATGTAGATGATGTCTTCCAGGCGGACGCCGCATTCGCCGTAAAGTGCCAGCATCGGCTCGTCGGAAAACACCATGCCGGGAGCAAGCGGTGTCTTGTTGCCGCGAACGATGTAGGGGTCTTCGTGCATGTCCATGCCGAGCCCGTGTCCGGTCCGGTGGGGCAGTCCGGGCACCTGGTAATCGGGGCCGTAACCGGCGTCGGTCAGCACCTTGCGGGCGGCAAAATCAACCTCTTCGCAGGCGATCCCGATCTTTGCCGCGTCAAAGGCGGCGCGATGGGCTTTCTGTTCGAGCGACCAGATCTCGCGCTGCCGTTCCGTCGGCTCTCCGAAGACATAGGTGCGGGTGATATCAGAGCAGTAGCGGTGGATATGCGCGCCGAGATCGATCAGCACCATGTCGCCCGCCTTCAGCGTCTGCGCATAGGGAACGCCGTGCGGATAGGCGGTCGCTTCGCCGAACTGCGCGGCGGCAAAGATGTGACGCATGCCGAGCTTGGCATGGGCGGCGGCGATGAAATCGGTGACTTCCGTTGTCTTCACGCCCTCGTAGAGACCTTCCCAGACGGCCTTGTGAACACGAAGGCTCGCGGTCATCGCGGCCTGGATGATCGCGATCTCGTTCGCCGACTTGATCTGCCGGCACTGGGCAATCAAGTCCTTGGCGCCGGTAACCGTCAGGCGGTCGCCGAGATGCGTGGTGATTGGGCTGGAAAATGCGAACGGCGTCGCCGGATCGAAGGCCAGAATGTTCCCGTCTGCGGCAAGGCTGCAGATCAGGTCAGCGACCAAACGGGCCGGATCCTCATGCTCCTCCCAGACCGCGATCTCGCCGGGGATCGTGATTAGCGTCTGGGTCTTCGGCTCCTCGAAGGCTGGGCTGATATAGATCGGAGCGCCGCGCGAAGGGATGATCGCACCATGCATGCGTTCGCTCGCCCCGAGCGTCATGGCGGTAAAATAGGTGAGGCTCGTCGATGTATCGAGATAGACCGCCTTGACGCCTCCGTCGCGCATCAGCCCCTGCAGCTTGGCTATGCGCGCGTTCAGTTCCTCCTTCGAGATCGGCGGAACCGCGGCAGCAATATTGTCAAAACTGGCAAGCGACTGTTCGAACGATATGTAGGCAGGGGCACTCATGCTGGGACTTTCTTGAAAGCGCTGTTCGGCCGGCGGGGCCTACGCGAGGGGTGAGATCTTTGAGCGTGCGCAGTTGGCGTAGCGGTAGCGTTTGGCGATGAATATGCTGCTGGCGACGGTCGTCAAGACTTTCGTTCAAATTGCCGGACGGGCTGACGACGAGGAGAGGATGCAGTAGTGCATGAATGACAGATAAAAACTTTGTGGGTGCCGGCATGGACGACAGCAATCAAAATCATGCGCTGGAGCGCAAGAGGGGGTCCGGCGCGAGGCAGGTCTATGACCTCTTGCGGGATGAAATCCTTGATCTTCGCCTCGCCCCCGGAAGTGCGATCGACGAAGTGCAACTGGCAACGCGGTTCGGCATGTCGCGCACGCCGATTCGTGAAGCTCTGGTGCGGCTTGCCGGAGAGGGGCTGATCGAGACCCTGCCGAACCGGTCGACCATGGTGTCGAACATCGACTTTCTCGGCATGCACGCCTATTTCGATGCGCTGGGTCTGATGTACCGGGTCACGACGCGGCTCGCCGCGCAGCACCACAAGGCAGGCGACCTCGACATCATTCGAGCTCATCAGGTAGAATTCAAAGCGGCTGTCGAAGCCCAAGACGCCTTGGCCATGATCGCAACCAATGCAGACTTTCACGCGGCGATCGCTGCGGCTGGCCGCAATGAATACTATGCGCGCTTCTTCGAGCGTCTGCTGGGCGAAGGGCGGAGGATGCTGCGTCTCTACTACCAATCCTATGATGATCGGCTGCCATCCCGCTTTGTGGACGAACACGAGGAAATCATCGCGGCGATCGAAGCGCGAGACGTCGAGGCCGCGGACAGGCTCGGCCGCGCTCACAGTGAGCAGATCGAAGCCCAGATCGAGCGGTTGCTCACCCGCCATGACAGGCTCGACATCCTCCTGTAGGTCCTTGTATTTTTCTTGTCGACAAGATTGAAGAAGACGCTATGCTGCTCGTCGATAGGGATAGGGGCGTGTTTCCGTGCGCCGAAACGAAGGAGCTTTCCGTGACTGCAAGCATATTTTCGGGCGTCGTTCCGGCGCTGATGACACCGTGCACCGCAGACCGCATGCCGGATTTTGACGCGATGGTCCGTAAGGCACAGCAGTTGATCGAAACGGGCATGTCGGCAGTGGTCTATTGCGGATCCATGGGTGACTGGCCCCTGCTCACCGATGCGCAGCGCATGGAAGGCGTCTCGCGTCTGGTTGAGGCTGGCATCCCCGTGATTGTCGGCACTGGCGCGATCAACTCCGCATCTGCCGTCGCGCTTGCCGCACACGCCCAGAAGGTCGGCGCAAATGGTCTCATGGTCATCCCGCGTGTTCTGTCGCGCGGCTCCGTGATCGCTGCTCAGAAGGCGCATTTCAAGGCAATCCTGTCCGCGGCACCGAACCTGCCAGCGGTCATCTACAACAGCCCCTATTACGGCTTTGCCACGCGCGCCGATCTGTTTTTCGCGCTTCGCGCCGAGCACCCGAACCTCGTTGGTTTCAAGGAATTCGGCGGTCCGGCCGACATGCGCTATGCGGCCGAAACCATTACCAGCCGCGATGACGGCGTGTCTTTGATGATCGGCGTCGATACGGCCGTCTACCACGGCTACGTCAATTGCGGCGCAACCGGCGCCATTACAGGCATCGGCAACGTTCTTCCCAAGGAAGTGCTGCATCTGTGCAACCTCGCGAAAGCCGCGGCCACGGGTAACGCAGATGCACGCTTGCGCGCCAAGGAACTGGAAGAAGCGCTCGGCGTGCTTTCCTCCTTCGATGAAGGCCCGGATCTGGTTCTCTATTTCAAGCACATGATGGTCCTGAAGGGCGATGCAGAATATGCACTGAACTTCATCGAGACGGACGTGCTCAGCGACAGCCAGCGCGGCTATGTGGAAGCCCAGCTGACGCTGTTCGACACCTGGTATGCCGACTGGTGCACGCTCCCCGGCGCTGTACAGACCTGCAAGCCCTGATCTTTGCGCTCGCGGGTAAAACGGTTCCTGTTTCCGCGACGATAAATGCCGTGGCCGTGTTGAACTCAACGCGGCCCCGGCACTGCGGTGATCAAAGTCATTGTTGCCCCGAAGATTTCCGGCCGCCAGTGAACCTGCAGGATTTCAAATCAACGCGCCCTGGAGCGTAAGCGCTGCCCGCACGTCGTCGGCCGAAACTGTGGTGCTCGAGGCGCGCAATGCTGCGGCAATGCCGGCTGCATGCCCTGTTGCGAAAGCGGTTCCCATCACCCGCAGCGAACCATAGGCTGCCTGATCGGCCCCGGCGACGCGGCCCGCGAGGAAAAGATTGGATGCTCCGGCAGCCTCGATCGATCCCATCGGGATGTCTGCAAATCCTTCTCCCCCAAGATCGACGAAACGTACTTTCCCAGGCGCCTCATGAACTTCCATCGGCCACGCTGCGCGGCCGATACCGTCTTCGCGCCGCTCGCCTTTTGCCAGGGCCGCGCCGGTCAGATCGTCGCGCGACCGTGGCCGGCGCGTTTCGCGGATGCCGATCTGCGGTCCGGTCGCCGCGATGAAGGCCTTTTCAAAGCCCGGTAGCTGCCGCAACAACTGAAGGTTTCGCCACGCTTCTCGTCGTGCCTGGCGTTCCGCTGATCCAAGACTTGCGCCGCTCAAACCGTCCGTGTCGAGGTCGATCGTCATCCACCAGTAGTCGTTCGATGTCGGAAGCCGCAGCATAACGCCCCCGTCTGCACGGTGAATTTGCGTATCGCCGCTCTCGTTGTGCCTTGCAATCAGGTCTGCCATCCGCGCCCGGTCGAATGAGACCCCTGGCGCTACTCCGCCGATGCGAACCGGCATGGAGGCCGGCTGAACCTTGTCGCCTGCCATGCTGTTGACTGTCATTTCGAACCCGGCGAGCGATGCGAGCGCTGCCTCGCCACTGGCATCGACGAATGCGGCGGCAGTGATCTCGTAGCAACCGGCGTGGTCAGTCACGGTGATTGCGGTCAGGCCGTCCGAGCCGGTTGCGACGGCTGTCACGCGAGAGTGCAGCAACACGTCGATACCGGCAGCGTCGGTCATCTGGTCGAAGCCGAACTTGATTGCCTCCGGATCCAGCATGACGATCCAGTTGCCGCTGCTCGACCTGATCGGCGCGACCTCCTGGCCGAGCGTGCGGAGGGTGTGCAAGAGATCCGCACCTATTCCGCGCACGGCAAAGACCGGTTCGGGGCCTTTCTGGTAGAAGCCGCAATAGGCGAGAACCAGAGAATTTGCGGCTGCGCCGCCGAGAAATCCGTACCGCTCGACGAGCAGAACTCGTGCGCCCGATCGGGATGCGGCCACCGCCGCGCTCATGCCGGCTGCACCGCCTCCGACCACCACGACATCATATCGACCACCACGCATAATGCTCATCCTATGGTTCTCAATCGATGATGCTCACTGCGGTTGCGAGCATAAAGGCGACGATAGGCGGCCGCGGGTATTGACGCCAATACAGTTTCCGAACCAGGGTATAACCCGGATTTATAGGACGGAGACCCGTGGCGGATGCCGAACCCCAAGCTCAAGGAACGGCAGATCGAGATTTTTCGGACGATCATGGCGACGGGTTCGCTGACGGTTGCCGCAAGACATCTCGGCGTTTCGCAGCCCAGCCTGTCGACCGCGATCAAGCGTCTGGAGGACCAGCTCGGCATCGCGCTGTTTGCCCGCATCTCCGGCCGGCTGGTCCCGACGCAGGAGGCCGAACTCATTCTTGCCGAGGTCGAGCATGTTCATCAGCAGTCGGAAATACTGTCCGATGTCATCTACTCGATTGCCCGGGGCGACGCGTCCACCTTCCGCTTCGGCTCCACGCCAAGCCTTGGCGCCCGGCTGATCCCGAAGGCACTGAAGCGCTTGCAGCAGCAAGGCACCGCCGGCACTTTCTACAGCGATTCCTTGTCGCAGCGCGATGTGCGTGACTACCTCCTCTTTGGCCAAGGGGCCTGCGTCGCGACGATCGCGGAGGTTAACGATCCGGTTATCCAGACTGTCCCGATCGCCACCGCTGGCCTGGTCTGCGTGGTGCCTGCTGGCCATCCGCTGGCAGGTAGACGGTCCGTCAGGCCAGCGGATCTTTCGGACGAACAACTAATTTCGTTTGGCGCGACCACGACGCACGGTCTTCTGATCGATCAGACCTATCAGCGCTGGGGCGAGACGCGCAAAACGGCGGTCTACGTCCATTTTGTCGACGCCGCTCTCGCCTTCGTCGCCGAACGTATCGGCATCAGCGTTCTCGATGCCTTTTCGGCAATCGACTGCGATGTCCATGGGTTGGTGGCAATACCGATCGAAAACAGCGCCAGCGTTTCCGCCTATGTTCACGTCTGCGACCGTCGTCCAAGACAGAAAGGCGTCGACAGCCTAATAACCGCGCTCCGAGAAATCGCGGCAGCTGTGACAAACACGCAAGCAGGAGCAAAAACCGATGAGTAGACCGGCAAACGCCCTGTTCCCGGGGTTCAAGGACCGTCGCGTCCAGACGGCTGATGTCGATTTCGCCGTCCTCACCTCAGGCTCCGGCCCTGCCATCCTGCTGCTGCACGGCTATCCGGAAACCCGTTCGGCCTGGCACCGGATCGCGCCCGTGCTCGCTGCTTCCTATTCCGTGGTCGTGCCCGACCTGCCGGGTTACGGCGATAGCCGGGTCACCGGGACGCTCATGGATATGGGGTCCAAGCGCCAGATGGCGAAGAGCCTGCACGAGATGATGCGAGCCCTTGGGCACGACCGCTTCGTCGTCGTCGGCCACGATCGCGGCGGAAGGGTTGCCTATCGGCTCGCGCTCGATTTCGAGGAGGAGGTGCGCGCACTGGTTTCCGTCACCGTCGTGCCGACGCCGGAAATGTGGGAAGGGGCAGGCAAGGCTTTCGGGCTTGGCGCCTGGCACTGGTTCATGCTGGCGCAACCCGCACCGCTGCCTGAAACGCTGATGGCGGCCGATCCGCGTTTTCTTATCGACTTGACGCTCGGCAAGATGGCCGGCGACATCCGCCTGATCGATCCTGTGGCACTGGAAGACTACCGGATGGCCTTCGGCAGCGCCGAGGTCCGTCATGCGATGTGCGAAGACTACAGGGCTGGCGCGTCGGTGGACGAGGCAGACGACCTTGCCGATCGCAACTCCGGTCGAAAGATACAGGCGCCGGTGCTGGTGCTCTCCGAACAAGGCCGGCTCTACGGTGGCGGACGCACGCCGCTCGACATCTGGGCGGACTGGGCGGTCTCGGTAGAAGGCGAGGGCCTTCCAGGCGGACATCTGCTGCCCGAAACGTCGGCTGACCAGATGATCGAGAGGTTGCTCGCCTTCCTTGGGAAAATCACCGATGCCCGCTGAGAACGACGACGACCAGCACAGGGTGCCGGCCGCCACCGACGGATTGCTGAGCCTGCGCCAGATGGAGGTTTTCCATGCGGTAATGCAGGCGCGTTCGATCACCGGCGCCTCCAAGGTTCTCACCATATCGCAACCGGCGCTCAGCCGCACGATCCGCCGGATTGAGGACCTACTTGGAATCGCGCTTTTCGCCCGTGATCGTAACGGGCTGGTGCCGACGTCCGAGGCGCTGGAAATATACGCGGAAATCGATCCGTTGATCCGCCAGCTGACCGGTGTTGGAACGCAGATCGGCCGTATCGCGCGCGGCGAAACCGCCGTGTTTCGGGTCGGTTCGACGGCCAGCGTGGCGCGGGCGCTGGTTCCGCAGGCGCTGCGGACGCTCTCCGTCGAAGTGCCGGGTATCGAGTTGTTCTTCGACGTGCTGCCGGTCGACCAGATCGAGGAATATCTGATTACCGGCCGCGGTGAAGCGGTGGTGACGATTGCATCGCTGGACCATCCGCTGATCGAAAGGGAACATGTCGGGCGCGTCGATCTGGTCGCCGTCATTCCCAAGAGCCATAGCCTTGCGGCCCGTCCCGTCATCCATGCAACGGATCTTGCCGACGTGGATTTCATCAGCTTTGCCGCCGGGGGTGCCCATCAGACAATCGTTGATCGTTTCCTCAGCCGCGAGAAGCTCAAGGTCAACACCCGTGCCGTTGCGCGCTTTTCCGACACTGCCTTGGCGCTGGCGAACGAAGCCATGGGTATCGTCCTTGTCGACTACGTCACGACCCTCGGCCCGGTTGGCAGCAATCTTGTCATCCGGCCGATCCACAACGCACCTCAGTTCTCGATATCCGTCCTGTGGAACCGTCGTCGCTCGCACTCTGCCAACCTGCGCAAACTGATCGAGATCCTCGCCGCACGACTGTCAGCCCTGCCGCCGCTGCCCTGAGAGGCCAGGTAACATGCTCTGAAGGCATGGGAGGCATAATCATTGTTTGTTGTCTTCTGGTGCGGTGAGTGGCAATGAGGGGCACTGGCGTAACGCAACGCCGTCCTTGGAGGAGGATAATCATGAAGTTTCAAATGAACCGCCGTCAGGCACTCATCGGCATGGGTGCACTCGGCAGCGCTGCGGCTTTTGGTCTGCCTGCGCGGGCTGCAACCCGTAACCTCGCCGTGCTTCACCTTGCCAGCCACGCACCGAGCTTCATTGCCTTCGAACGCGGTTACTACAAGGACGCAGGGCTGGACATCGAACTGAAGTTCTTCGAAGCAGCGCAGCCGATGGCCGTGTCAATCGCTTCAGGTGATGCCGACTTCGGCGTTACGGCGATGAGCGGTGGCCTGATCAGCCTCGCGCAAAAGGACGCCATCAAGGTTATCGGCGGCGCGCTGACCGAACAGAAGGGCGTTACCGGCGCGATCATCCTGGCGTCGAACAAGGCTTATGAGGCCGGTCTCACCGACCCTTCGAAACTGTCCGGCAAGAGTTTCGGCATCACAACGGCCGGTTCCTCCTTCCATTTCATGGCGCACAAGATTGCCACAGCCAACAACATCAAGCTGTCCGACATCCAGCTGCGTCCGCTGCAGAAGCTCGGCGCAATCGTCGGCGCCCTGACCACGGGTCAGATCGATGCCTGGGCCATTCAGCCGAATGTCGCCAAGAAGATGATCCGCGAAGGCGCTGCCAAGCAAATCGGCCTCGTGTCGGACTACGCACCGGATTACCAGGTGACGACCGCCTTTACCTCGACCAAAAACGCCGCCAACGAGCGCGACATGACAGCGTCTTTCGTCAAGGCCTATTCGCGGGCGATCGCCGACTACAACGCTGCCTTCGTTGACAACAAGGCAGATGACGCCGAGCGCGACGCTCTGGCCAAGATCGTCCACAAGTATGTGGAAAGCGACAGCCCATTCGAAACGGCCAAGCAGAACCTGATCGAAGGCGCCATGCGCGTCAACGAGGGCCTCGCATTGTCGCTTGGAAGCTGTGTCGAACAGCTCGAATGGTTCAAGTCCGAAGGCATGGTCAAGGACGCGATCACCAACGAACAGCTGTTCGATACGTCCTACGTCAAGACCATCTGACCGGTCGAACCCGCGGCAGCACTGTGGCCTGCCTGGAGTACCCATGGATCTGAAGCTCAACAACATCAGCCACTCCTATGGAGCCGTCGAGGTTCTGAAGGATATTTCGCTCGACATTCCGCAAGGGCAGATCATCTGCCTGATTGGACCGTCTGGCTGCGGCAAGTCGACCCTGCTTCGGTTCCTGGGTGGCCTGGAGCGGCCGACCTCCGGCAACGTGCTGCAGGTCGGCAATCCGCCGGCAGATTCGCTCAACCCGCTGACATACGTCTTCCAGCATTTCGCTCTGCTGCCCTGGCGCACGGTCGAGGGCAATATCCGGTTGGTCCTCGAGGACCATGGGCTGAGCGGACGTCAGATGGACGAAATCGTGACGGATGTTCTCGATCGCACCCGCCTTTCCGAGTTCCGCAAAGCGCTCCCCAAGCAACTGTCGGGCGGCATGCGCCAGCGTGTGGCAATCAGCCGGGCGCTTGCGGTCCGTCCCGCAGTCATGCTGATGGACGAACCGCTATCAGCCCTCGACAGCCAGACCCGCGAACTGCTGATGGATGACCTGATCTCGCTCTGGACGCGCCAGCCGTTCACCTCGGTTTATGTAACCCACAATCTCAACGAAGCGGTCCGGCTCGGGCACCGCGTCGTCGTCTTGTCCCGCCGGCCAGGCCGGATCCGCGAGATCGTCGATATCGACATTCCACTGTCGGATCGGCATCTCGGCGATCCTGTACTGGAAGAAAAACAGAAGCAGCTCTGGGACTTGATGCGCGAAGAGGCCATGGCGGCCGACAAGGAGTTGGTCAATGTCTGACGTCACCACGTTTTCCAGCCCTGTAGAGACATCAAGCAAGGGTGAAACAGGAAAGATATCGACCGTATCGTTCCGCGGTGGCGGCTTTGCGCCGATCCCGGTGCAGGGCGTCGGCATTGCAGTCTTTGTCGTTCTGATTGCGCTCGCCGAAATCGGCACCCGTAGCGGGTTCATCTCGAACCTGACGCTGCCACGGCCCTCGGCGGTCCTCGATACCTTTGTCCAGCTTTGGCAGACGGGTCTGCTGTGGAAGCATCTTCTGCCTTCACTGCAGCGGCTTTTCGTCGGTGCGTTCATGGGCATTAGCGTCGGCATAGCGGTCGGTGTGCTGATCGGTCTTTTCAGTTATGTCCGCGCCGGACTGGTCCCGCTTGTCGCGGCGCTGTTCCCGATCCCCAAGATCGCGCTCCTGCCTCTGTTCGTCATCTGGTTCGGCATCGACGAAATGTCGAAATACGCACTGATCGCTTTTGGCACGTTTACGCCAACCGTGGTTGCCACCTATGGAGCCGTCGACAACGTCGATCGCACGCTGATCCGCATGGGCCAGAGCTTCGGGCTGAATTGGTGGTCGATCGTCCGCAAGATCGTCCTGCCCGGGGCATTCCCGGCCATCCTTTCGGGTCTGCGCGTCTCGATTTCGATCGCGATCATTCTTCTCGTTGCCGCAGAGATGCTCGGTGCGCAATACGGCGTCGGCTCTTACATCCTCGAGGCCGGCTCGCTCTACGACCTGGAAAAGCTCTTTGCCGGCGTCACCATCCTCTCGGTCATGGGACTGCTCGTGAATTTTGTAATCGGGCAGGTCGAAAAGCGCTTTCTGAGCTGGCGCGGCTGAACACCTAAATATTATCGAAGGGAACGACACCATGCTGGCATTGCAAAAGGTCCGGCCCGCCAAAGGCGTGGAGTTTCGCGAGATCGGCGTGCCGGAAGCTCTTGCTCCGCGCGACGTTCTGGTCCGTGTCCATTCGGCCGGCATCTGCGGAACAGACCTGCACATCGCGGAGTGGACCCCGGGTTACGAGTCGATGGAGCGCGCCATGCCCGTCACCCTTGGCCACGAGTTTGCGGGCACGATCGAACGGGTAGGGGAGGCTTTGTCGGAAACGATTATCGGCACCCGCGTTACCGCAAGACCCTCTACCACCTGCGGCCGTTGCGATGCCTGCCTTCGCGGCGACGAAGACAATTGCACGGCGCGCAAAGGCATCGGCATCGGCCGCAACGGCGCATTTGCAGGGTTCGTGTGTGTGCCCTACCATAACTGCCACGTCCTTCCCGACAGTCTCGACATGGATGTCGCGGCTTTGACAGAGCCGATGACCGTCTGCGCCGAGGCGGTCGCGACTGCGGAGGTCCAGTCGGGGCAAACCATTCTGGTGATCGGTCCGGGTTTCATCGGGCAGGGCATCGCCATCATGGCACGGGCGATAGGTGCCAAGGTCGTAGTGATCGGCCGCGATGACGGGCCGCGGCTGGATGCCCTCCGCGCGGCCGGTTTCGAGCAACTGATCGATACGGCGAAGACAGACATGGCGGGCGCCCTGGCGGACCTTGCGCCGTTCGACGCGATCATCGAGGCGGCCGGTGTACCCGCGCTCGTCAGCGCGACGCTGCCGTATCTCAAGAAGCGCGGGATCTTCACCGTTGTCGGCATCCACCCTCGGCCAGCCGAAATCGACCTCACATCCGTCGTGCGCATGCATCAGCAGATCCGCGGCTCCTACCGGGCACCTGCTGCCGACTGGGACGGCGTCATTGCCTTTCTTGACGCCAATCAGCCGCTGATGCGACAGCTGATTTCGCACACGCTCCCACTGTCGGACGCGCTAACGGGTTTCCAGGCCGCGCAGGATCGGGTCGCGTCTAAGGTCGTCCTGCGCATGGGAGAGCCCTGATGAGCCCCGCCATTCTAGCGCTCTGGAACGATTACCCCGCCACCATGGCCGAAGAATACGAGGCCTGGCACACATTCGAGCACGTGCCCGAGCGCCTCACGGTCCCCGGCATGCGTGCCGCCCGTCGATACGTGTCGGCAGCCGGAAAAGAGAGCTATTTCACCCTCTACGAGCTTGAAAGTCTCGCGGTGATCGAGCAGCCGTCCTATCTCGATCTTGTGCGAAATCCGACGCCCTGGTCTCAGAAAATGCGGCAGCATTTTTCGAGCGTGCTGCGGATCCCGGGCGAGATCGCTGTGAAAGCTGGAAGCGGTATCGGAGGCGCAACACTCGTGCAGGCCTATTCTGTCGAAAGCGGAAAGGCCCATGCATCGATACCGACGATGGAAGAAATTCTGCGCCAGCTGATGACCCAGACCCGCATAACGGGCTTCCAGGTCGTACTCGCCGAGCCCAACCAGGTGTACGAGGTTTTCGAGCAGGATGAAGCGACCGACCCTGATACGGTCAATGTTGTCATCATCGCCGAAGGAACCTCCGTCGAAGCTTTATCGGTCATGCAGGCCGCATTGACGCGGCAGATCGAGCACCGTCTCGAACCCCGCAAAAGGCTGCGCAGCGACCTGTTCAAGCTGCTGATCAGCTACCGCGGCGAAGACTTTCCCTCGCATCGGTCCGAGATCGACACCAACACGATGTGGCATAGCGGCGATCACACCTGATCCAAATCGACGTCAGAAACGGAATGGATCGACCTCTTTCGAAAGACCGATTCCGCGGTCGCTTGGTGGGTGCCGCAGCCGTGCCGATGTGACGATGAACAGGACCGGGGTTGAGTACTGCTCATCGCCTCAAGATGGCGTGATTAGCGGATGTTCTGCGTCGCCAGCAGGAGAATGACATAGGCGAGGACGGTCAGGACCAGTCCGCGGAAGGCGAACGACACGCACTTGTACTTACGGCGCGAGATCAGCGACAGGATGTCGGCGTTATCGAGATATTCGTTGAACAGGTAAGAGACATCGCGGTTCGCCGCAGCGAGCTCGAACAGCGGGCGATGATGCGGCCAGGTTCCCCAGAAGAGAGACGTCGAGCGGGGGATGTTGCGGGGGAGGACAACCAGGATTGCGCAAATGATTGAAAAGACTGACGCGCAGGCCAGTATCGCGCGAAGCAATGCCTCCGGAATGTCTGCCTTTGCATAGAGCGCCCAGTCGAACACACTTCGCCCTTCCGCAGAAGAGATCAAGAAAGCCAGCATGAACGTGAAGATATAGGCGGCCTTTTGGTCAGCTATCTTGATCTGGTCATAGAAGACGTCGTTGATCTTTCGGATGTGGTTTATGTACTCCTCCGTCACCTCACCGCTCGCCATGGTCAGGTCAAGCATCTCCGTAGGTGCGCTATCAAAGTCACTCACGTGAAAATTCTCCGCTTACAAAGTATCCTCTCTAATAAGACTCTGGCGGCTATTCAATAGTCTTGCTAGGGCGACTACGACACTTAGTTGCTTAAGGGTGGAGCGGCGGGGGATGCCGGATTGTAGAGTGAAACTTTTTAAGGCAGCAACAGTGCTGTCGCTGACGACGGCTGTTCTGTTGTCGGCTGCACTTGAGCCTGCGGGTGCGGAGCCCGTTCCGCGCTCAGGTACTGCAGCTGGGGCCGTCATCGCACGCAAGACCGGCGAGGAAGTCCGCTTTATTGACGTGTCCGACTGGCAGTCCGTCGATCTCAAACAGGACCTGATGAGCGGCGATATCCTGCGCACGAACGAGGTCGGCCAGCTCGCCATCGTTTTCTCGGACCGTACCCAGGTCAGGCTCGGCCGCAACACCTCGATGGTCGTGAAGCAGATCACCAGCGAGACGAGTTCCGACACGGTGTTGCAGCTTCAGTCAGGAACGATCTGGGCCCGGGCCGAGCGCGGAGGGCCCGGCGTACAGGTCCAGACTGCCGCAGCGGCTGCCGCTATTCGAGGGACCGACTGGACCATGACGGTCAGCGGCAACGACACGTCGCTGACGGTTCTCGACGGGGTCGTGCAACTCGCCAATCCACAAGGCATGGTCGACGTGCGTGCGGGTGAGGCGGCAGCAGCCACCTTGGGTCAGGCGCCTCGCAAGGTGGTTATCGTCGACTCCGATGACCGCGAACAAATGCTGTTCTACCTTCCGCCGCGAGAAGCGTTCGAGCGTATGCCGCCAGCAGCGGTCCCATTTGCAGACATGCGCCGAAATGCCGATCGTATTCTGGCGATTCCACCTGCGAAGCGTTCGACCGCCGACCTGGTCGATCTTGCGGAAGCGCAGTTGTCGCTTGAAGGCCCGGCAAAGACAATGGAGATGCTTGGTGCGCTGGAGCGCACGCAGTTATCATCAACCCAACGGGACCGGCTGATCCTGATCAAGGCCATCATCGCAGCCAACCAAGCGCGATACGGTGAAGCGGCGGCCCTTTTCGCGCAGGTTTCTCACCGCCTCGATCCCCGCAGGAGAGCGATCGCGCTCTGGGGTGGCTATTATGCTCGGTCGCTGGCAGATCCAAGCCGTGTCGAGCCGCTGCCACCGAGCGCTGGAGGACCGGAAGCCGCTTTTCTGCGGGCCTATGCGGTCGGTTTCCTGAAGGACCTGAACGCGTCGATCGAGGCTCTTCGCGAAGCGGAGCGACAGTACCCTTCCGACCCCTCGCTTCCGGCCTATCGCGGCTGGATCGCACTGTTGTTGAATGACCGCAAGCAGGCGGAGGAGGCGATAAACCGCTCACTGTCTCTCGATCCGCATGAGCCCACTGCGCTGGAGGCGCGATCTCATTTCAAGGCAGGGTTCCAGGGCGATAACGACGGAGCGCTGGCAGATCTCTACGAGGTTCTGAAGGTAACGCCGGGAAGCAGCACCACCTGGAATGCGATCGCCGACATACACTCGACCAGGGGTGCCAATCGAGAGGCAGAGGCAGCGCTTCGAAAGGCGATCGAGCTGGATCCGATCGATCCTATATCGCACTCGAATCTGGCGATCTTCTATCTGGACACAAACCGGGTGAAGGAGGCGAAGCGCGAGATCGATCTTGCCATGGCTGCGGATCCGGCGCTGGATCAGGTTCTGATTGCGAGAGGTCGCTACTATCTCCAGACAGGCGAGCCCGACAAGGCGGTCGAAGACCTGCTTGCAGGCACCGTTTCCAATCCGGCGGATGCCCAAGGGCAGATCGTCCTTGGTGCAGCCTACTACCAGAAAGGGGACCGTGTCGCTGCAGAACAGGCGATCGACAATGCCGATAGACTGGATGACAATGATCCCGTCATCTCGGCGGTTCGGGCCTCGGTGGCCATTTCGGAGTATGATGCGCCGGGTGCGATCCAACATGCGCGAGACTACGTCCTGCGTGCGCGAGCGCGCGGTGGTGAGTACACGTCGCTTGGCGCAAACCAGCAGGCGGGTTCGATTCTCAACAGTGCGTTCCGCTTTCAAGGCCTGAACGCCTGGGGCGAATTCTACAGCGATGCCGTCTTCGATCCATTTTCCGGTGCTGCCTATATCGATGAAAGCATCCGTGGCAGCGTCAACCCTTTCGCGAACAGCTACCTCTATGGTGAAGACGTCATCAACAACGCCCCGAACGGGCAATTCTTTTCATCAACGCTTCAGGGGCTCCTGCTGGAGCCGACACTGATCTCGTCTCCCAGTCGCGGGTTTGACATTCTCACCCGGCCGTTCTTCGAAGTATCTGTCGGAGGTGGCTTCACTGCGGCGGGCGGAGGCACCGGCGGGACGGGCGAGGCAGAGATTCAGGGCTATACGAACTTCCCGAACCCGACGAGCTACTATGCCAATTTCGAATGGCAGAAGTCACTCGACGCCCGCGACGCCGGCTTGATCACGGATATCGGGACAGAGCTGGAGGTGCTCGGCGGCAATGTCTTCCTGACCACCAGTCCGACCTATTACGATCGCATCGTTCTCTATTACAACGACGCCAAGAGCACCTTCGACCAAGAGGTGACAAGCTCTGGAGCCTTCCCCCTTGTGAGGAATGAGATCGTCGGGAGAAGCCGCAACGGCGGCTTAGGCTGGAGCCACACATTCGCCTACGAGAATGTCATGAACGCGGCCATTCTGTACAGCGGGACGAGGCGCAATGACACCCGGTACAGCGAGATCGACTTTGGACCTCCGTTCCCGACCCTTCCATTCGCGCGGGAAAGCGATGAGTTTGAAGAAAATGCTTATATTGCCGCAGCCAGCCATACGTTCAATGCGGGTGATCTGACCTGGCGCTATGGTGTTGAAGGAGGCTGGATCTCCGAATCCCAGTCACAGACGTTAGAAGACCTTCTTAACGGGGGTGCTAGGACCGCCAGCAGCTCGGATCGCACGAGCGTCGCAAGCGTTTATGTCGATCTGCTCCACGAGATCCAGTCAAACTTGAAGGCTGAGTACGCCGTATTCGGTAACTACCTCAGCAACGACGCATCTGACGGTGTTCGCCTTGAGCCGCGTCTCGGCCTTGCCTGGTCACCGGTCGAGGGACAGTGGCTCCGCGCTGCCGTGATGCGCAGCAGCACGGATCTGTCGACGCCGACGCTGTCGCCGGTCTCTGTCGTCGGCCTGCAGCCGAATGCTTTCGACGTTGCACCCGAAGGACGTGCCGATACGGTCGCACTTCGGTGGGATGCCGAGTGGACAGACCGGTTCTTCACGGCTGCGGAGTTCCAGCACCAGGACGTGCGCGACATGCAGATCGCAGTTCCACTGACAGCCGTTCCCTTCACCACCAGCGAGGGACGCATCGATAGGGCGAGTCTGACAGGCAATCTTCTCTTAGGGCACGGCTTCGGTCTCTCGTCCACGATCGCCTACGCGGATTCGGAAGAAAAAGGCGGCAGCCTGCCCGCCGGCTCATCCTTGCCGTTCATCCCGGAATGGGCAGGCCAGCTGGCGCTCACCTATGTCAATCCGGCCAATGTCCAGGTTTCGCTGGCCGCCAACTACATTGGCGAGCGGATAGGCAGTGCCGGGACTGGCCTTGGTGACTACTGGACCCTCGACAGCAAGCTGACCTGGGAGCCTCTCGACAAGCGGATGGCGCTGGAACTGGAGGCTTTCAATCTGCTCGACGAAGAGTTCGAAGTCGACGCCGGCGTTCCCGCCTGGGGAAGATCCTTCAAGGGTACGTTGAAGGTTCGTTTCTAGATGTCAGGTAGTCGGTCGAATGCCCGCGGCGGGCCCATGCTCCGGTCTCGGCAGCTAAAGCTCACGGCGCTGTCACTGATAATCTACGTCGCATTGACGTTGATCGCTCAGCTTCCAGCTTGGTCGCTGCTCGACAACCGTGCGTTCGACTATCTCTCGACCCTCAACCCTTTGCCGCTTGCCTCGGACAGCCCGATCGTCGTTGCGATCGACGAACCTTCTTTCGCCGAAATCCAGAGCCAGTGGCCGTGGCCACGAGGCCTGCATGCCAGACTGATCACGGCGTTGCGCGCGGCCGGTGCCAGGACGATCGGTATGGACATCATCTTCGCGGAGCCGTCCAATCCGGGAGACGACGCCGCCCTTGCCGCAGCGCTTGGACCAGACGTCGTGCTCGCCGGTGACGAAACGCTTGTGACGTCTGCGCAGGCGGATCAGTTTGTGCGGGTTCTGCCGCTGCAAATGTTCAGTGACGCCTATGCTTTGACGGGCATTGCCTCGATTACGCTTGATCGCGACGGCGTTCTGCGTCGTCTGCCACCCTATGACGATGGCTTCGCCGCCACGGTTGCGACTGCTGCAGGTTTCGAAATTCCTGTGGGAGTGCCGAACAAACTGCTTCAGGTTTACGGGCCAGCCCGCACATACCCGACAGTTTCCTATTACCAGGCGCTCGAGCCGGAGCGGTTCCTGCCCGAAGGGTTTTTCAAGGATAGGATCGTTCTGGTCGGTCTAAGCCTTCAAACCGCAGCGACGGTGGAGAAGGGCGGAGCGGACGCTTATGCAACACCCTACACCGTCCACACCGGTCACCTGACGGCCGGCGCTGAAATCCAGGCGACGATCGTCGACAACATCAGACTGGGATCTTCCGTTACAGAAGCTGACCAGGCACTGCGTCAACTTCTGCTGTTTGGTGCGGTCGTCATCGGGGCGTTGCTGGTTCGCAAGGATACGGGTTGGAAAATCGTGTTGTACAACAGTGTCGCGCTTGTCGTGTTGCTGGGTGGAGCTTACGCGGCGTTGCGGCTCGGGAGGGTCTTTGTGTCTCCGGTCTCACCCGCATTGGCGATGCTCAGCCTGAGCACTGCGCAGGCGGGGCTGGATTACGCGAAGGAGCGGGCGGGCCGTCGCCAGATCACGCAAGCGTTCGCTCAGTACCTATCGCCTGACCTTGTTTCTCAACTAGCCAGCGATCCGACCCGTTTGAAGCTTGGCGGTGAGAAGAAGAAGCTGAGCGTCCTTTTCTGCGATGTCCGCGGGTTCACGACAATCGCCGAGCAGCTAAAGGATGACCCTCAACACCTCACCGAGCTGATAAACCGGCTGTTGACGCCGCTGTCGGATATCGTGCTCTCCCATGGGGGAACGATCGACAAATATATCGGCGACTGCCTGATGGCATTCTGGAATGCGCCGCTCGACGATCCCCACCATGCCGATCACGCGGTTTCAGCCGCGCTCTCAATGCTCGCTTCAATGGAGAGCCTGAACGCCGAGCTCGCGCGTGAGGCGGAGATCGCCGGTCGAACGCATCACGAGCTGCGTATCGGCATCGGCATCAACACGGGTGATTGCGTCGTGGGCAACATGGGTTCGACCCGGCGCTTTGACTATTCCGCACTCGGCGATGCCGTCAATCTGGCAGCACGTCTCGAGGGGGAATCCAAGAACCTCGGCGTCTCCCTATTGATCGGGGCAGGGACTGCGGCCAGCCTGGCCGACACGAGCGGTGTGAGGGAGCTCGGCCGCATCCTCGTCAAAGGCAAGAGCGAGGAAGTCTCGGTTTTCACTGTTGTGCGGTAGGAGATCGGACAGGAAGAATTTGACGGGAGAAAGCGTGCATCGATAGAGACGAGCCGAAGAGTGTGATCCCGATCAACTGCCGTCGGAATGTCCACCGGCCGGAAGAATGAGCATTCCAATCTTTGATTTGGTCGAGCTATAGTCCAATCCGCGGCGCCGCACCGTCCGGTCACCATGCGGGCCCGCCTGAATATGGGGGTTCACGTGCCGTATCATTTCCTGGAAGTCGCCGTGACGCCGAGCGTCAGAGCCGCACAGGCGGATATGGGTGTGGATCAAATATGGTTGGGCGACCACGACCGCCCCTCAGATACATTCACGCAAAACGAAATCGCCTTCATCGCCTCGCGCGACAGCTTCTACATGGCATCGGTGTCTGAAACCGGGTGGCCATACGTTCAACACCGTGGAGGGAGAGCTGGTTTTTTGAAGGTCGTCGATCATCGAACCATGGCATTTGCCGACTATCGAGGTAATCGCCAGTACATCAGTGCAGGAAATTTCGCAGCAAACGACCGGGCCTGCCTGTTCATGATGGACTACGTCCGACGAGCCCGGCTCAAAATCTACGCACATGTCGAGCGGCTAACGCTCGATGCCGATCAGGCTCTTACAGATCTGGTCTCCGATCCCACCTACAAAGGCAGGCCTGAGCGGTTATTCAAGCTTCGGCTCGAGGCTTACGACTGGAACTGCCCACAACACATCATCCCGCGCTATACCGAGCAGCAGGTCGAGGAAGCGGTAGCACCCCTTCGTCAAAGACTGCATCAGCTGGAAGCCGAAAACGCGACACTGCGGGCCCGTTTGGAAGGCAAAGCCTTGTGACCGACGCTCGAACGATCGTCTAAGACTTACACACGAGATTGCATGGTCGGTCGCCGGGCAGAGTTACCTCAGCCGCTGGTCTCAACGTTCGTCGCCGGATGATGGTATAGCAGGCGATCCCAGCTGTACGTGGCTCGCCCGTTCGCTGATGTGACGATCAAGGGACGCGATCATCTCTTGGGGACTGTCGCAGCCAGCGCTATATGCCCTCAACAGATAGGCAACTGCTTCCTCCCCCAACACGCTGGTCGGCTCAACGGTGTTAACGGCGCACCAGTCGAGGTGCGCGTCTCTGATCAAGTTGAGTTGCGTAACATCAAATACACCCGCCGCCATCGTCGTCTCCATTGTCGATCTCTTCGCAGTTACCATGAGACCGTTGCGACGATAACGCATGGACGTGGTTCTTGTTGCCGGCGACGACGCCTGTTTCTTGTGACAATGCCTCGTCCAGGAGACACGGAGAACCTTTATGACGTAGGCCCCGCGCTGAAGGATGGGCATCGCCCGCAGACTTGAACACGGCTGCTCGGCATCACATCTATTGCCAGTAAAGTCCGCTCCATCTTGAAAATCTCATCAAACTGGAACGGTAACGTTTGTTTTCTGCACGCTTCGGTGCAGACTGTCACTTGGAACGATTCCGGTTTTTACTCTTCAGTCGACTCCACGACGGGCTTACTTAACGAGGTACTCGGTGATTGATTTCTTCGGCACAACGCAAGGTTTCATGACGTTGGGAGCGCTGATTGGCGCTGGTAGCTTTGCTCTGGGATCCGCCAGTCGGTCCATCCACAAACTCGGCATTCTCGTCCGTCCGGGACAGACAAACCGGAACGCGCGCAGCCTTGCAATGCGAACGATGCTGGCGCTCGATGACTACGTCGGGGCTGCCTACGCAGCCGTCCATGACCGGCCTGAGTTCAATCCTATGGACCAGGAGGAGTTCGCGTTCCATCTTCCCGAACCAGTGCTGATCCTTCCTGACGACGCGGACTGGCAACTTTTCGGGGCGGATCTTGGCGAAGAGATATTGTGGTTTTCAAACCGTGTTAGCAACCACGAGAACGCTCTCGAAAGCCTCGATTTGTCGAAACCCGCGCATGACGGCTTTTTCGAGCGCCGCATTGAGGGTTACGCCCGGCTTGCTGCAAGAGCGATGGATCTGATTGCTCGGATCAGCAGCGAGTTCGACCTGACCCTTCCTGAAAAACCGGACTACTATCGTCAGGCGGAAGGGCTAGCAAAGATTCTGCACGGCCTCGATAAGGCGACCGCAAACAAGCTCCAACCCGCCACCGGGAATGCAACCACGAATGTGACTCCACTGTTCCCAAAGTCAGTGTGATCTCCCGCCGGCATCTGCTGATCGACATTTCCAACGTCAGGCTATGCGATCAGGCTGAGCCTGATACGGGCCTTTTTTGTCAGAACTTGTACCGGACCCCTACGACATTGGCGTTCGAGCCGCCGTGCATGTCGCCCAGCGTTCCCCATGCGCCTGAGCGATGGTGGAGCCGCCAGAACACCTCCGTGTTCGGGAGCTTGTCGCTCGAAAGGCTCAGCTCGGGTCCAAGGTAGAACAGGGTGCGTGCGTTGCCGTCCCGTTCCTGCTCGTGATCCCGCTCCCGACCTTTCTGGCTTTTGGTGACATGGCTGAGGCCGAACGTGAAAGATGGCGAGACACGCACAGGGCCGAGCCTGACGCCGTCATGTCGACCTACGACACCGCCCCACACCTCGCCGCTCGTGCTCTCGCCGAACCGACCAGCAAGACCCGCCTCCAGGCCGAAGCTGAACGTCCCAAACTGGTATGGGAACACCTGGTACCCCAGCCCAATCAACGCGTTATCTTCGTAGTCAGAACCGAACACGTTGGCAGCGTCGAGCATATTCTCATCGACCATAGCGCCACCGAACACCATCACCGACTGATCCAGATCAGGACGGTCTGCTCGCGCATGACCGAGACCCAACTGCAAGACGACGGCCACCAAAGCCATCCTCGGGAAGAAATTCATTCCAGCTTTCCTCCTCAGGAGTTGTTTCGCGCGCCGTAACGTTAGCAAGACAACATACGACCTGATCCGTTGTAGGCAAGACGTCATCGACTGTCGAGAGTTGTGGCAGATCCGAAACGACCGATGGAATTCTGCCACCGTTCGTGTTCCGTTTATAACGAGAGGCGTATTTGGCTCGGCCGCACCTGGTGGCCGAAGGCCTCGATCGGTATGGGTCGCGAGAAAAGGTAACCTTGCAGCTCGTCGCATCCCGCTGCGATCAGGAACTCCCTCTGCTCCTCGGTTTCGACACCCTCGGCCGTTGTTGCCTTGCCCAATGTCCGGCTCAGACTGGCGATAGCGGAGACGATGGCGGCACCTTCTGCCTTGCAGCCCAGCAATTGGACGAAGGACCTGTCAATCTTTACGCGGTCGATTTTGAGGTCGATCAAATGGCTCAGCGACGAAAAGCCGGTGCCGAAATCGTCGAGCGCAATTCTCACCCCGCGTGACCTGAGTAGGTTCAGGTTCTCGGCCGCGCCTTCGTCGAGGTTGAAAATGGCAGCCTCTGTTACTTCAAGCTCCAAGCGATCCGGGGAAAGCCCGCAATCCCTCAGAATCGACAGAACCATCTGGGCAAAGTTGCGCTGTCCGATTTGTGACGGGGAAACGTTGACGGCAATCGAGAGATGAGCCGGCCAGGACGCAGCAGCGGCGGCCGCCGTGAGCAAGACCCATCGGCCAAGCTGGTTGATCATCCCGGCTTCTTCAGCAATCGGAATAAACTTGTCGGGCGACAGAAGCCCCCTTGTCGGGTGGCGCCATCGGACAAGAGCTTCCGCACCTGTAAGATCACCTGACCTGTCTGCCTGATGGACCCCTTGGGCAAAAACTTCCAGATGACCTACCCGGTTGTCGCGGATCACCCCTTGCGTGTCACCCGGACCTTCATCTCTTTCGAGCATGATGCGCAGTTCGTTCCGCAGTTCGGTGCGTTCGTTTGCGCGGGTGTCCAGCGAACTATTGTATTCTGCCGCGCGGCCGCGGCCACTTTCCTTGGCATCGTAGAGTGCGACGTCTGCCCGACGAAGGAGTTCCCGGGCAGTGGTAAACGCGCCCTCAGGGGCCGTGTATCCGATGGAGCCGCCGATAGAGACAACGACAGTACCGTTCACAAGATGAAACGGGTCGCTGATGCGCGCCATGATCTCGTTGCACAAACCGATGATGCTTCGGTTGTGGCCGAGAGAGGGGATGAGGAGGGCAAACTCGTCGCCGCCGAAACGCGCAAGTGTGTCACCAGGCCGAAGAAGCGACTTCATCCGCTCTACGGCGATACGCAACAGCTCATCGCCAGCGAGATGGCCGTAGACGTCGTTGACCTGCTTGAATCGGTCGAGGTCGATCAGCGCGACGACAGTCTCGCGGTCTTGTGTCCCGAGTTCGGTAAGACATTGCTCAAGTCTTGTCGCAAACAAAGCGCGGTTGGGAAGACCGGTCAGCACGTCGTGATGGGAAAGATGCCGCGCATGGGTCTCGCTAGCAGCGAGTTGTTTCAGGCTATAGCGCAGGCGCAGCAGCAGGGCGGAAAACAAGATGGTGACGACAAGTCCGGCGGCAGACAGGAAGGGCAGGAGACGCGCGATAACGCGAGAACCAGGCAGGTCCGGTTTCCAGACGATAAATCCGATGGGCTCTGCCGTGCGGGTGGACGCCACCTGGAACGCGACCTCACCCGGTTCGTAATCCGCTGTGCGAGCGTAACGTGCCCCCGCGAGACCCTGCTCCCTGCTCAACATATCGAGCGTCGGGCCGTCCAGGAACCGGATGGCGATCAGATAGTATTCCGCCTTCACCTTACCTGGATCATCTTGCACCTGATGAACCACCGGAACGATGCCCGCAATCGAGGGCCTGCCTTCCAGCCGGAGCAACTCCACCTGGTTCTTTTGGGGAGCGGGAGCGTGCTGCCCATCGGTTTCCAGGCCTTTTGTTACGGCCGAGATCATTGGCCAAAGGACGGGACGAACCCATTTGAAACGACGCACGCTATCGGGGTCAGGCTGGAGTGCGAGTTCTCCGTCGGGCGAAATCAGAAAAACGGCGCTGTAGCCAAAGACGGATGTGGCGATCCGACCAAACGTCTGGATCGACGCGCTTCTGGATATCTCCGTGCCGCTGTCCGAAGAGCCGGGCGATAAGAATGAAGCATAGCCTTCCGCCAGCAGTTGCATATCCTGTGCAACGCGGTCGACCTGATTTTGCAGCCTGCCGTCAACCAGCTCTCGTTGCCTGTCGCGCGCCGCAGAGTCGCTTTCACTTCCGGCCCAAATGGCTGCGAGAACAACGAGCCCTAATATTGCAAGACCGGTTCCGGTCAGCAGGATCAAAACCGACTGCGACGACGAACGAGCCGACAGTCGCGTCAACAATGAAAACACCCAGTTTGAAGACACGGAATCTCCCCTCGCCCAGGGAAGTGTAGAGGGGATTAATTACGAAATGCTTTTAAAGCATGTGTCAAAATTGAAGCATTCGCGATTGATGACGAAAACACGCAATGCCGGAGGCGGCCGGGGTCACGATGAGCTTCTGGTTGGCCGCTGACAAGCATGCGAGAGAAGCTCTTAATCCTTGTATGTTCTAATATTCCCAATACGGGAATCGAGCCCGGACGACAAGAGGAGAGCCAGATGCCGAAAATGAACCCCAGAGCGCTGATCACACTGTGTATAGCTGCTTCGTGGCTCCTTTTGCCCACACATAACCTTAGAGAGGCAGTCGCTGCCGACCGGGCAGGAGATCAGAAGATCAAGGTTGCGTTTGAGGGAGGCTTTCCTCCCTTCAACTACGTGGACTCCAGCGGTCAACTGCAGGGTTTCGACGTCGACATCGCCAAGGCCCTTTGTGAGACGGCACGGCTTTCCTGCGAACTGGTCGTCCAGGAATGGACCGACATGATCCCCAATCTGCTTTCGAACAAATACGACATGATCGTATCGTCCATGTCGATGAGTGCAGAGAGACGCAAACTCGTGACATTCTCGGACAAATACTACGACAGTCCCTCCGTCTTTATCGCACGCAAAGACTCGGTCTTGACCACCATATCGGACGAAAGCCTCAAGGGCCTGCGCGTCGGCATCGCGGCGGAGACCTCACAGCAGGCATACATCAAGAAGTTTTTCCCAAGCGCCGAGACAACGGTGTTTCGCTCCTCGCCGGAGCTTTACAAGGCGCTGGCAAACGAGGACGTTGACGTCATGCTTGAAGACAAGCTTGCCGTGTACGACTGGCTCACGAACACAAATGAAGGACGTTGCTGCAAGTTCGTTGGCACCGACGTCAAGGACACATCGATCTTCGGCGAAGGTGCGGGCATCGCTTTCCGCAAGGACGATGCTGCGTTGACGGCAAAGATCAATACGGCCCTGGCGGAGCTTCAGGCTGGCGAAGTCTATGACAGCATCAACGCGAAATATTTCCCCTTCAGCATCCGTTGATGCGGGCCATCTGGCATTCCTGAAGATCGAAACGGGATGTCGGGTCGACACCCTGCCGCGAACCGGCCTAAGCCGGAATCCTGATACAGCTCAGCGAATGTCGTAGTGGAGATCCGCTCGCATCATTTCGGTCAGTTCCGCACCGTTCCATAGGGCCCGTTCAGCTCCCGAGCAACCGTTTGGCAGGCGCGTGTTTGGTTGCTGTCTGGCTCGCTCACGCCCGCCAGACAGCAACCTCATACGGGCGAAGAGTGCGCTCGCCGAGCACGATGCGGATCCCGGTTGGTACCGTCCAGTCCTCCGCACCGTAGTTAAACGCGAAGACGAGCTCGCCGCGTCGCCGCATACGAACATGTTCCGGCAGCTCAAACGTGGGGATGTCCGCAGCGTCCAGAACCAGGCTCATCGTTGCGGCAAGGAGTGACTCATCCGGCCAGCAGGCCAGGTAATGGATCTTCTCCTTGCGGGTGAGGGCCGGCATGCCATCGCCGAAGCGGGCGAGAACATCGCCGGTTGCTTCTATATCTTCGCGCCAGCGGATTGCTGCGCCTGAGATCTGTCCCGTCACAGGCTGGGCAAGGCCCGGCCTCAGTGTCGCGACCTGCAACACGCGGTGGCCGGTGAGATCGGAGAGCGGACCGGGCGGCAGATTGTCGGGAATGGTGAAATTGCGCGTGCGCGATCCGGTCCGGGGGCCGATCAGGACTACACCGTCGAATTGGCGGAGTTCCCTCTCCAGATCCGCTGATATTTCCGTGACGCAGGGCAAAATAACCAGCGCGTAGCCATCCAGCGGCGCGCCGGGGCGCACGAAGTCGATATCGACGCCGAGGCGCCGAAGGCTTTCATACCAGCGGAAGGTCAGTTCTTCGTAACGGAAGTCCTTGCCCTGTGGCTGGATCACCGTCGTCCAGTAGCTCTGGTAATCGAAGACAACAGCAACTTTAGCCGTCTGTGTTTCCGGCAGAGTTCCGAAGGTGGCGAGCTCGCTCGCTACCTGTCCAGCTTCGCGGCCGCCGGGCGAAAGTTCGTCTAGGCCGGGAAGGTTCAGACCCGCATGCATCTGCTCCTGCGCGAAGGGTGCCTGCCTCCAGCGGAAATAGCTGACGACTTCCGCGCCATGGGCCAGCGCTTCCCAGGTCCAGAGGCGCACCATGCCGGGCTTCGGGATCGGGTTCCAGGGCGCCCAGTTTACCGGGCCGGGTTGCTGTTCCATCACCCAGAACCGGCCACGGCCCACCGCGCGATAAAGATCGTGGTGGAACGGCGCGATATCCGGATGCGACGTCTCCGCCCAGCGATTGCGCTCCGCCTCCGAGAACGGAAATTTTTCGACGAAACCGATCGGGTAGCTGTCCCAGGAGGCAAGGTCGAGATTGTCGGCCACCTGGAAATGGTCGAAGTCGAGAACGAAACCCATGAAGTTATGAGTGATCCAGCGATCCGGCGAATGCCGGCGGATGATCTCGCACTGCATCGCGTCATAGGCTGCGACCTGATCCGAATGAAAACGCCAGAAATCGAGCCGCGTCGCCGGGTTGCTTTCGGTCACAGTGAGGTTCGGCAGCGCGACATCGTCGAAGCTTCCGACTTCCATCGACCAGAACACCGAACCCCAGGCTTCGTTGAGCTGCTCGGCAGACTGGTAACGCAGCCGCAGCCAGCGGCGGAATGCCTTCAGGTCTTCAGGTCCAAAGGAAAGCGTCGTGTCGTGGCAGCCGTATTCGTTGTCGGTCTGCCAGCCGGCGAGGCCCGGATGGTCGCCGTACCGTTTTGCGACCGCCTCGACGATGCGGGCGCTCTCGCGCCACCAAGTCTCTGAGGAAAACGTGTAATGACGCCTCGAGCCGAAACCGCGCAGACGGCCGTGTTCGTCATAGGGCAGGATGTCGGGATACTCGTCGATCAACCACTTTGGTGGTGTCGCCGTCGGCGTGCCGAGCACGATTTTGAGGCCAGCCTTTGTCAGGACGTCCATCGCCCGGTCGAGCCAGGCGAAGTCGAAGTTGCCGCGGCTCGGCTCAAGCCGTGACCAGGCGAATTCGCCGATGCGCACGAAGGAAATGCCAAGTTCGCGCATGCGCCGGGCATCGGTTTCCCAGCGGTCTTCGTTCCAGTGTTCCGGATAGTAGCAGACGCCAAGCATTATCGTGTGAGATCTCCATTGACGACGGCAAGGCCGTCGGTATCGAACAGATGGCAGGCCCTGGCCGGAACACCGACGCGGATAGGGTCGCCCGCGCGCTGGCTTGCAAGGCCGTCGGCCTTGACCGCAATCTCAGAACCATCGGCGAGCGAAACGAAGAACAGGGTCTCGGAGCCGAGATGTTCGGCGAGCTTCACGCGGCCTTCGAGAACGATATCGCCATTGCCGGTCGCATCCAGATGTTCGGGGCGGACGCCCAGCGTCATCGTTCCGCCTTTCACTGAGGCGCCGTGCGTGTCGAGCGAAAGCGATGCGCCGCCGGGAAGGCTTGCGGTGACGCGGCCGTTCTCGCCGGGTGTCACGGGAACCGTCAGAAAGTTCATCTTCGGCGAACCGATGAAACCGGCGACGAACAGGTTTTTCGGCCGGTGATAGAGCTCGAGCGGCGCACCGACCTGCTCGATGCGACCTGCCGACAGCACGACGATCTTGTCGGCCATGGTCATCGCCTCGACCTGATCGTGGGTCACGTAGATCATCGTCGCCTTCAGATCCTGATGCAGGTTCGAGAGCTCCGAGCGCATCTGCACGCGCAGCGCCGCATCCAGATTGGAGAGCGGTTCGTCGAACAGGAAGACGTCCGGATTGCGGACAATCGCACGGCCGATTGCAACACGCTGGCGCTGACCACCCGACAACTGCCCCGGCTTGCGCTGCAGCAGCGGCTCAAGCTGCAGCATCTTTGCCGCATAGGCTGTGCGCTCTGCGACCAGGGCCTTCGGATGGCCCGTCATCTTCAGGCCAAAACCGATGTTTTCCGCCACAGTCATATGCGGATAGAGCGCATAGGACTGGAACACCATGGCGACACCGCGCTCGGAAGGGCCGACGTCGGTCATCTCCTGGCCGCCGATCGACAGCGTGCCCTCGGAAATCCTCTCAAGGCCGGCGATCATCCGCAACAGCGTGGACTTGCCGCAGCCGGACGGGCCGACGAAAACGCAGAACTCGCCATCGGCAATATCGAGATCGACACCCTTGATGACATTGACGGCGCCAAAGCTTTTCTTGACGGCGCGCAGGCTGACGTCGCTCATCGCGTCTGTCTCCCATTGTGAGGTGTTAGTTCGAGAAGCAGGGCACTTTCGGGCCGAAGCATCGGCAAGGGCAGGCCTGCAAGCCCGGAATTTGCCAGATCGAAAGCGATCTCGCCGGAAAGCAGTCGCTTCTGACCGTCCGATATGCGGATGAAATCAGGCTCTGTGGGCAGAACAGTTTCGATGCGCCAGGTTCCCCCGAAGCGTATGATCTGTTCAGGCAACCGCAGGGTTGCGGGTTGTTCGCCCACCATCTGCGGTCCCTGCGCAACGATGACGACGATCTTTTCAGCGCTTGCGGCACCCCAGACATAACGGCCATCGATTGGCTCAAGCCGGAAGTTGGCGCCGGGCGCATGCAGAAGCGGGCGAAGCCGCTTGTGGGTTTCGATATAGAGCGCCAGCTCGCCGCGCTCTTTGACTGAGAGTTCCAGCGGGTTGAGTTCGACGCCGAAATGATAGGCCATTGCCACCAGCGCCCGGAAGCTCAGGGTATGGCGACGGTTGGTCTGGTGGTTGGGGTCTGCCGAGATGTGGCTGCCGAGAATTTCCGGCGGAACGAAAAGCAAGGCGCCGCGCTGGATTTCCAGCCGCTCCAGCGCATCGGTGCAGTCCGATGTCCAGACGCGATGGGTGCGGGCGAGCGCGCCAAAATCGATCCGGCCACCGCCCGACGCGCAGCTTTCGATCTCGACATCGGGATGAGCGGCGCGAACGCGGTCCATCAGGGCGTAGACGGCGCGTGTCTGGGCGGCGGTCCTTGCTTTGCCGTCGCGACCGCCGCTATGGGTCAGGTCGCGGTTCATGTCCCATTTGACATAGGAAACCGCGTGGGCGCCAAGCACCGCATCAATCTTTGAAAACAGATAGTCGGAGACGTCCCGCCGGGTGAGATCGAGCACGAGCTGGTTGCGGGACGCGAGCAGGGGCCGCCCTTCCACCTGCAGCACCCAGTCCGGGTGGGCGGTAAATAGGTCGGACAAGGGATTGACCATTTCCGGTTCGAACCAGATGCCGAACTGCATGCCAAGGCTTGTCACGTGATCGACGAGCGGTTTCAGTCCGTCCGGATATTTGCGGGGGTCGATATCCCAGTCGCCAAGGCTCGTCGTGTCGTCGTCACGTTTACCGAACCAGCCATCGTCCAGAACGAAACGCTCGATGCCGAGTGCTGCAGCTGCAGACGCCTGCGCCTTGAGCGAGTCCAGCAGGTGGTCGAAATAGTTGCCTTCCCAGGTGTTGAGCGTGACAGGCCTTGGGCTCATGGAGCCGCCCGGCCACTGGACAAGCTCGGTGCGGACGAAGGCATGAAATGCCTCGCCATGCGGCCCGGCATAGGCAGTTGGGCTCTGGTAGCTCTCGCCGGGCGCAAGAATGATCTCGCCGGGTTCGAACAGTTCGCCGAGATGGACGAGGCGCTGGCCGTCATCAGTACGGTCGATGGCGATCTGGTGATTGCCGCTCCAGCCGAGCGTGACGCCAAAACGCTGGTCAGCGCTTTCGACGAACAGCATTGGAAGACGGTCGTGCGAGGTGCGGCCGCGGCGGTTTTCCTGCATCCACAGGCCATTGCCGAGCGTCTCGCGACGCGTCTGGAATTCACGTCCCCATGAGCCGGTAAAACTGGTGATCGTTGTGTCACCTGAGGGCGCCAGGAAGCTCGCGGCCATGCAGCGATCGAGCTGGTAGTCGGTATCGCCGGCATTGGAGAGCCGGGTTGCGATCGACAGCACGCCGGCAGTATGTTCCGTAAGCGCGATGGCGATCTCGATCCGCGCGACCGGGTCGCTTGCGGAAAGAACGGTCTGTGCTCCGTTCCGTGCAACCGACCAGCCGCTGAACGCGAGAATGAAATCGCGGCCGGCGCGGTGGCCTGCAATCGCCGGCCAGCCGAAAAAGCCCATTCCGCCAGATGGCAGCAGGACGGCCGAGGGGACGGCGACGTCCATGCCGTTGATACGGCTCGATCGTTCGATCTCAAATAGCGGATCGGCGACAACCGGCGGGCGGCCGAAGGCCAGAAACTCGGGCATTCCGGTTTCGGGCAGGCGCAGGCTCAGCGCGAAATCGCCCGAGCCGACAGTTACGATGTCACTCATCCCTTGGTCGCTCCAAGTGTCAGGCCGGCAATGAAATGCCGTTGCATCAGAAAGAACATGGCGACCGGCGGCAGGGCCGCGATGATCGATCCGGCGGACACCAGATGCCAGGCGGCAACCCATTGGCCGTTCAGCGAATAGAGGCCGGCGGTGACAGGCATGGCGTGCTGGCCTTGCACGAGCACGGTCGCCCAGAAATAGTCGTTCCAGACGAAGGTGAAGATCAGGACGGATAGCGCCGCAATCGCCGGCCGCATCAGCGGCAGCACGATATGGCGGAAGATCTTCCATTCGGACACGCCTTCGACGCGTGCGGATTCAATGAGGGCAAAAGGCAGGCCCTTGATGAAGTTGCGCATGAAGAGCGTGCAGAAACCGGTCTGGAAGGCTGCGTGGAAAAGGACCAGTCCAGTTACGGTGTCGTAGAGGCCGAGTTTCAGCGTCAGGTCGCGCACCGGCACCATCAGGATCTGGAAGGGAATGAAATTGCCCGCGACGAACATGAAGAACAGGACGAGATTGCCCTTGAAGCGATAGACCGCCAGCGCAAAGCCGGTCAGGCAGGAAATACCGACCGCGCCGATGACCGTTGGGATCGTCACCTTGAACGAGTTCAGGATGTAGAGACCGATCGGAGAATCCCGGAAGACGACCGTGTAGTTCTCGACACCGGCAAAACCGGAGGGCATTCCGAAGTAATTGCCGGCTGCAAGATCGCCCGCCGGCCTCACCGAGGTGATGGCGACGCCGATCAGAGGCAGGAGCCAGAGGACGAGCGAGACAGGCAGGAGCACCTTGTAGCCGGTCCGCATCCATGGCGATGCGTTCTGAATGGGGGAGGGGAACATCAGGCGTTCCTTTCCTGGACAAGCATCCGCACGATGAAGAGCGAGATGAACACCATCATGATCAGGAACAGCACGACTGCGATGGCGGCGCCATACCCCATGCGGAAACCGTATTCCGACAATGCCTGTTCGAACATGAAGTAGGAGAGAACCTGGCTCGATCCGTAAGGGCCGCCGGCGGTCATGATCGACACGAGGTCGAAGGAGCGCAGCGAACCGATGACGGTGACGACCATCGCGATGAAAGTCGCCGGCGCAAGCTGCGGCAGGACGACGTACCAGAGAAGCTTGAGCCCCTTGGCGCCATCCATCCGCGCGGCCTCGACCTGTTCCGGATTGATGTTGTTGAGACCTGTCAGGTAGAGGATCATGCAATAGGCCGTCTGTGGCCACAGGCCGGCGATGATGATGCCGTAGGTGACGTAGCGCTCATCCGCCAGAACCGCCAGCTGCTCGCCCGTCAGCCACTCCAGCAGTTTCGAAAACGGCCCGAAATCCGGCGCGTAGAACCAGGTAAAGATCAGGCCGACCACGACTTGGCTTATGACGAACGGGAAAAAGAACAGCGACTTGTAGAGCCGGATCCCGGTGACCGACTGGTTGAGAAAAAGTGCTACGGCAAGGCCTGCAGGGATCGCCAGAAGATAGAGCAGCAGCCAGATGACGTTGTTCTTCAGGGAAACGTAGAAGGAGTCGTCATCCAGAAGTTCGCGGTAATTGCCAAGCCCGATCCAGACCTTTTCGCCAAGCCCGTCCCAGTCATGAAAGCTGATCCAGATCGACTGGAAGATCGGCAAAAGGACATAGACGATGAACATGAAAAGGCCGGGGGCGAGAAACAGCCATGGCGTGAGCCATTCCCTGTTGTTCTTCGAGCGGCGCGACGGCTGCGTGGCGGAATAGCTCACAACGATACCCCTGCAGATTATCTTAGAATTGCGGCCGGGCGCAGGACCTCTCGGTCGCTGCGCCCGGTCGTCCGGGAGGAAGCGCTATTTATAGACGCGGGCGCGAACCTTCTCGAGCCGCGCCAGGATGGCGTCGATCTTGTCCGGCTTGACCATGAACTCCTGGAAGCCTTCCATGCCGGCCTTTGCCATTTCGGCATTGGCATCGCGGTCGTAGAACTGCGCGAGGCCCTGGGCGCCCGATAGCATCGTAAAGCCCGCCTCGAGGAAGACGTCCTTCGGCTTTTCCGCCTGATTGTTGACGGGCAGCTGGCCAAGGGTCGCATTCATCGTCGACTGTGCCTGGGCCGAGCCGACGTAAGCCAGGAATTTCTTGGCGTCTTCCTTGTTCTTTGCCTTGGCTGGAATGTGGAACGTATCCGTCGGCGCTTCTTCGGCCCTCGGCAGGCCGGGGGTGATTTCAGGGAAGGGAAGGAAGCCGATCTGCTCCTCCTTCAGACCACCGTCCTTCATGGTGGCAACGGCGAAATTGCCCATCAGATACATGGCGGCCTTGCCCTGGACGAGCTGCGGGACTGCATCCTGCCAGTCGATCGCCGCATGGTTCTCGATGAAATAACCGGGCTTGACGAGCTCGGCCCACTTCTCGAACACGGCCTTTACCTTGGGATCGGTGTAAGGAACCTTGCCGGCTGTCAGGTCCATGTGGAACTGGTAGCCGTTGACGCGAAGATTGAGATAGTCGAACCAGCCGCCGGTCGGCCAGAGCGCCTTGGTGCCGATCGTGAAGGGCGTGATCCCCGCAGCCTTGAGCTTGGCGCTCGCGGCGATCAGCTCGGCCCAGGTCTTTGGCGGGGTGATGCCCTTTTCGGCAAAGATGTCCTTACGGTAGTAGATGCCCCACTGGTAGTAGGTGTAGGGCATGCCCCACTTCTTGCCGTCGATCGTCATTGACGGTACGGCAGCCTTCATCTGCTGATCGTAGCCATTGGCCGCCCAGACATCGCTCACATCGGCAAACAGTCCCGCCTTGACGAAGGGCTCCATGCGATTGCCGGCATACCAGGCGACGACATCAGGCGCGTCAGCGGTCAGGAAGTTGCGGATCGCGGCCTTGTAGCCTTCGTGGTCAAAGTTGTTCCACTTGACCTTGATGTCGGGGTTGGCCTTCTCGAAGGCCGCAATCAGATCGCCCATCGCCTTTTTCGGGACGGGATCCGAATGGTCTGAATTGACTGTGATTTCGCCCGCGAAAACCGATGGCGCAATTAGAAAAGTCGACAATACGAGGCCAAGCAGCCTCTTTCTTAGAACGGTCATGTGTTCCTCCCTTGTGACCATCGGTAACCGGATGAAGTCCTAGATTTCAGCCTTACCGATCGAGCTCCTCCAGCCCGTCTTGATGTTCCGCCACAAACCCGTAGAGTTCCACCGTATTTCAGGGAATGTTTTACGGGATCCTAAGATGGATAAGGCCGCATCAACCATTTCAAAGGACGGATCGGTTCCGGCACATCCCGATCTCGATCCGCGGCACCCGCTTGTCGTGTTCGGCGACCATCGGTTCTGCGCCGGCGAAACTCTTGTCGTGCAGCGGATGGCAGGCCCGCATATGCACAGTCAGATCGAACTGAATTTTCTTACCCAAGGCCAGATGACTTACTGGTTCGACGGGCGGGAACTGACGATCGGCGCGGGTCGTCTCTGCCTTTTCTGGGGAATGGTTCCGCATCAGGTGACGGAGATCGAAAAAGGTACGCGGTTTGTCTGTCTCTATGTTCCCATGTCCGTTTTTCTTGGTCTTGCCACTCTCAGCCGGTTCCGGGATGCCGTCTTCCGTGGTGCGGTCATCGAAGCGACCGTTATCAGGCCTTTCGATGAGGACGTCTTTCTCAGATGGCGCGAGGAACTCTTGCAGGGTGACGAGGGACTGGCAGAGATCGTCCGAACCGAGCTCACGGCCCGGGTTTTGAGGATCGAACGGGAAGGTTGGCGGGATCTGCGCGAACACGCCCCTGCCATTGCCGGCCTCTCATCCAGTGACAGCGGGCGCGCCGGTCATGTGGAGCAGATGTTGCGTTTCATTGCCGAACACGCCCTCGGCGATATTTCCGTCGATCACGTGGCGCGGGATGTGGGACTTCATCCAAATTATGCCATGAGCCTGTTCAAGCGGGCGGTCGGCCAGACGATGAACCAGGCGATTGCCCGCCACCGGCTGGACACGGCTCGCTCGCTTTTGATCTCGACAGACATGTCGATCACGAATGTCGCCTTCGAATCCGGCTTCGGCTCGGTCTCGCGCTTCTATGAAGCCTTTACCGACCGCTTCGCCGACCGGCCATCCGCGTTTCGCCGCAGGATGCAGGCAAATGCGCGACGCGACTGACACTGCGTGATGACCAGCCGTTCTGGTTGAACGTTCGATTTCAAGTTGAATAGAGCCTTCGCAGGCAATTCCTGCAGGCCGCGCTGAGCAGCGGCCCTAACGTGGTCGTGCACGTCGATTGAGGTTGAGTTTGCATTCTGGGCGATACCTCCGTACATCGCGCAGACACAACCGCTAAGCCCTGTAGGAGTATAATTTTGCCGGAGTTCGAACAGACCCTGGGAGCGGGTACGCTCATATCCATTGCGGCTGGCGCCGTTGCGCTGCTGCTGGTTCTTATCATCCAGTTTCGCATCCACGCTTTTGTCTCGCTCATTCTCGTCAGTTTCCTGACCGCGCTCGTGACGGGAATTCCGGCGGGGAATATCCTTACCACCCTCACGTCCGCGTTTGGCTCGACCCTCGGGGGCGTTGCTCTGCTTGTCGGCCTTGGCGCCATGCTGGGTCGCCTGCTGGAAGTATCGGGTGGTGCGCAGGCTCTTGCGGATGACCTCGTCCGCCGATTTGGCGAAAAACGTGCACCGCTGGCGTTGGGCATCGCGTCGCTGTTCTTCGGCTTCCCGATCTTCTTCGATGCAGGCCTCGTCGTCATGCTTCCGGTGATGTTCACGGTAGGGCGTCGCCTTGGCGGAAGCCTTCTTCTCTACGGCATCCCGGTCGCGACCGCGTTCTCGTGCATGCACGTTTTCGTGCCGCCGCATCCCGGGCCTGTCGCCGCAGCCGAACTGCTGGGCGCCGACGTCGGACTTCTGATCATCGTCGGTCTGTTGGTCGCCATCCCGACCTGGGTCGTTGCGGGTCATTTTTTCGGAAGCTGGATCGGCAAACGCATCTACCTGCCGGTGCCTGACAACGTCACTGATGAGCAATCCTCCGACGACGAGAGAATCTCCCTGCCGAGCCCTGGCCTCGTCGTTGCACTTCTTCTTTTGCCGCTCGTTCTCATCTTCATGAATACCGGCCTCGATTTCGCGCGCGCACAGGAATGGGTCAGCAAGGATGCCAGCTGGTTCCAGCTTGCCCGCACCGTAGGCTCTACTCCAATCGCACTTCTGATTTCGGTTCTCGTCGCCGGCTACGTTCTTGGGCCAATGCGCGGTCGCGATCCCATCAAGGTGGAGCGCATCGTTGACTCTGCTCTTGGACCTGTCTGCTCTGTTATCCTCATCACCGGCGCGGGCGGCATGTTTGGCGGCGTTCTGCGTGCTTCGGGGATCGGCAACGCTTTGTCGGATGTACTTGCCGATATCGGTATGCCCATACTGGTGGCAGGCTTCCTGATCTCGACCGCGCTGCGCGTTGCACAGGGCTCCGCGACGGTTGCACTCATCACGGCTGCTGGTCTGGTGCAGCCTGCGGTGCAGGCTGCCGGTTATCAGGGTATTCAGCTGTCAGCGATCGTCATCGCGGTCGCATCCGGTTCTGTCATGCTGTCGCATGTCAATGACTCCGGCTTTTGGCTGGTCGGTCGCTTCTTCAACATGGACATCAAGACCACGTTCAAGACCTGGACCGCGATGCAGACCTTGGTGGGCCTCGTTGGCTTTGCGCTTTCCGGGATCATCTTCTGGCTGGCCTAACAACCCGGTTTCATAGCCAGGCACGCTCTTGATGAAGGCGTGCCTGGCTTCCCCCGCGCTAATCGGCAAATTTCGAGACGGTCGGCAGCAAGCCGCGTTCAGACAGCGCCGTGACCACGGTATCCATTACCGGAAAAACTTCTGCAGAGACGGCCTCAGTCGCAGGAACCCCCGATAGGCCATCTCGAACAATGGCGTGGCGGGAGGCCAGCCTGCGATGAGACCGAGCGGGCGCAAAAGGGGTATCGCCCGCCACATTGCGGCAAAGGCTGCCGCCCCCGACAAAAGCTTGCCTCCTTCTTCGGCATGAAACCGCGACAGGATCTCCACACGATCGACAGGACACGATGCGATGGGATCGCAGGCGTCGATGAAGCGGATTGCATTGCGGCGGTCCAGCCTCCGGATGATCGCGATCTCGCGCCGGCAAAGCGGGCAGCCGCTGTCAAACCAGACGGTGACTTGCTCCATCATGACGTGTGCTTCGTAGTGTTGATGAGCATGGCTAATACCTCGAGTGCGAAGAATGCCAAACCATCCCATCTGCACAGATGTTCCGCAAGCATAGGTTACATCACAGCCTACCTGCTGGATCGGTGCTCTCTACCCCCGATACAGGGCACCTTGCGCCCACGAGCGCCCAAGTATTCAACCAAGGCCGCATCCAAGATGGAAACCAGAGACGCAGCCTGATCGGCTTGCGGCGGCGGAACCTATGGGGCATTGATGGCCTCAGCCACCGCCGGAGATCGACAGACATGGCAAGACGAATACGACTGGGCATTGTCGGTGCAGGGATCGCCGGCCTGACTCTGGCCAGAGCCATGGCCGACTGTGCCGATGTCAGGATTTTCGAGAAAAGCAGAGGCGTCGGCGGACGGATGGCGACACGGCGAACCGATGCCGTGACTTTTGATCATGGAGCGCAGTATTTCACCATCAGGGACGGACGTTTCCGTGCAGCGTTGGAGACGGCGCAGGCCGACGGAGTGGTTCAGCCCTGGACCGGTGCGCTTGCAACGCTGCCCGACGGCAATCTCGCGGCTTTGTCGGAGGGCGACACAACGCGTTATGTCGGGAGCCCTTCGATGAACGCGCTTGCGAAAGCGATGGCGGCAGGCCTTGATATCCAGACCGACGCGCCTGTGGAGGCGATCAGCGGCACGGCGGGTAAGTGGTTCTTGAAAATCGGCGATCGCCGCGAGGGCCCGTTCGACTGGCTGGTTTTAGCGGCGCCAGCCCCGCAGTCGGCATTGCTTCTTCCTGACGAGTTTACGCATCACGGGGCGCTGGCAAAAACCCGGATGAATGCCTGCTTCACGCTGATGATCCGCCAGACCGAGGATGCAAAGCTTCCCTTTGCTGCCGCCCGTGCCGATGATCCGGTCATCGGCTGGATCTCCCGCAACAATTCCAAGCCGGAACGGCCTGACGAGCCCTGTCTGGTGGTCAACGCGACGGCCAAGTGGTCGGACGATCATTTGGAGGAGCCACTGGAAGACGTTCGTCGGACGATGCTGGAGGCGCTCCAGCGCTATATTCCGATCTCCCCGAGTGAGGCTGAGGCTGCAACCATCCATCGTTGGCGCTATGCCAATGTCGATCGGCCGGCCGGACAGGCTTTCCTTCTCGATGATGTGTCCCAATTGGCGGCTTGCGGAGACTGGTGCATCGCAGGGCGGGTCGAGGCAGCGTTCCTCAGCGCCGCGGCCCTTGGCGATGCGCTCAAACAGATCGTAAAGGTAGCGCCATGACAATGACCCCGCGGACCATCTCCACGCTTCTGACCTATTGCGGGGCCCTGCCGTTCTGGCTGCTGGCATTTGCCCCCTCGACCGTTCTCGGTTTTGAAACGGCACCCGCATTCCTGTCCTACGGGGCAGTCATCGCATCCTTTATGGCCGGAGCCCTCTGGGGAAGCGCTCAAACAGGCAGGGGCGACCTGGTGATCATTGTCGCCAGTAACGTGCTGGCTCTCATTGCCTTTGTGACACTGGTTGCCAGTCCTTTGCCGATAGCCCTGCTGGTACAGGTGTTGCTGTTTGCCCTTCTGCTGATCGCCGACCACAGGACCCTTTCTACGGATCTTTCACGGCAGTGGTATTGGAAACTGCGCATTCGGGTGACTGCGCTTGTCGCGCTTGCCTATGGCGTCATGCTTTTCCGCTACGCCTTTTGAACGGGTGGCTGGAACTGCGCTCTCAAGTGTCATCAACTCGATAGGTTGGCGAAGCCGCAGGTATCTCGATGGCACACTTCCGGTGGCCGTCTCAAGACCGCCTGTCCGTCCTTTTCTAGCTCGCAGGCCCGGTGCGTCATTTCCCTGAGGCTTTAAGCTCCCGGTTGATCCGATCGGCCGCATCCGCCAATGCTGTCCTGTCTGATTTTGCCCCCGACAATGCGTCATGCACTTCCTCGCCAAGGATCCTTTCGATCGCTGAATATTGCGGAATATTGGGTCGCTGCCAGGTGTGCAGCAGGTTTTTCTTCGCGAGCTGATCGACAAAACGCACGATCGGCGAACTCGCCGCAGCTTCCGGGTCCGCACTCACCGAGAAGCGCGGGGCGATCGGAAAGCCGTTCTTGACATGGGCCTTCATGGCCTCGCGCGACGCCATCCAGGCGATTGCGTCGGCGGCAAGTTCCACCCGGGCTTCGGGCAGATTGGACGGAATGCAGAAAAGGAAACCGCCGATCGGCGAAGCGCGGGTGCCGCCAGGCCCGGAGGGCTGTGGCAGGTACTCGACCCGCCGCTTGACCACGGACTGGACGTCGTACTCGAACCTCGCCGCGCGCATCGTCCAGAAATAGCCGAGACTGGCCTTTCCCTTCATGAACACGTCAAGCGTCTTGTCCCACGCCATGTTGAGAATGCCGGGCGGCGAGATCTCGATTAGGCGGCGCATGAAGTCCAGCGCGGATAGGGCGGCATCCGACTGGATGGTACAGTGCAGTTCTTCGAGGTTCACACCCTCCAGCGTAAAGCCCGCCCGGGACTTGCGCAGTGAAATGGTCGGCTGGCCGCAGGCGCCGAGAAAGAACATGAAGCTCGACGCGATCGGCATGCCGCGGGCACCGTCCCAGACTGCGCCATACATGCCGTGCTGCGGGGCGTGGAAATGCCGGCCTGCGGCAAGCACGTCCTCGAACTTTCGCGGGAAATCCAGCCCGGCATCGGCAAACAGGTCCCGCCGGGCGGCGAGGATCTCAATCGTGCAGTAGCCCGGAACGCCATAGTCCTGGCCATCCCAACGGGCCGTCGACCAGATGGAGGGATGGAAGTCGAGCGGGTTAATACCGGTTTTCTGAATCAGGGCATCGAAGGGGCGGATGATGTCCTTTTCGGCAAACTCGCCAAGCCAGGGCATGTTGATGGCGAGAACATCGTAGTCAGAGACCGGTTTGTTGCGATTGTCCAGGATGCGGCGATAGAGATCTGGCAGTGGCAGAAGGTCGAAGTTCTTCTTCGATGCGAGGTTGTTGCGGAAGTCGGCCCACATGTTGCGCATGGACGAAAAGTAGTTGTCGTCGTTGAGGAGGAAGCGCAGTTCGATATGCGACTCGACCCGCTTCTGCACCAGTCGCATGGGCGGGATGATCTGCGAGCCCAACGGGGTCCCGCCAAAGTAATAGTCTTCCTCCTGCTCGCCGCCGCGCAGGCCGAGCGTCTGGGCAAGCAGGGACTTCGTCTTTCCGGCATAAGCCTGGAAGGACTGCAGGAGCTTTTCGCTCGGTTGCAGGGAAAAGGTCTTGGCGCCGGGCCCCTTGGGGACTTTCAAAATGTAGCCGCTGTCCACCATGCGATTGATCAGCCGCATGGAGGTTGCGTAGGGCAGACCGGATTCCTGGCCGAGCGTTGAGATGGCGACAGTCTGGCTGTGGATATGGGCCTTGATGAGGAAGACCACGATTTTCCAGCCGGGGTCTTCGTCGAATCCGCCGATCACGTCGCCGAAGGGCCGCCGGGTCTTGTCCAGGAACTCAATCACCCGCAGCATTTCGTAGTCGTTCACGTCGGCCCCCGTCCGTCGCGTCACTAGACGATGTTCGTAGCCATTGCAGTGCCTCTTGGCTAGGCGCTCCAGGTGCTGACGCGAATGTGGTGATTATTTTTCCGCCGGCGGCAGCAGACCCGCGCGGCGTTCGGACTGCTCGAACAGCACAAAGAAGTCCTTTTCAGCCAGCCCTTCCGTAAAGGCGGTCTCGTATTGCTGACGGATCATCGATGCCATGTACATCGGGATATGGTCTGCCCGGGCCGCGTCGAGGATCAGGTCGAAGTCCTTCATCATCTGCGACACCGAAAATGCCGGGTCGAAATTGCGCTGGACCAGAAGGTCACGCTTATAGGCGATCAAAGGCGACGCGACTGCACTTTCGCAAATGACATTGAGCATGGTCTCAACCGAGAGGTTTCCCTTGAGGCCGAGCGTCAGCGCTTCGCCCAGCAGCGCCGATGTGGCGCCCACCAGGGCGTTGAGGACGAGCTTCAGATAGCGGGCCTCCTCGGCCTGGCCGACATAGAAGCGACGCGAGGCAAAGCAACCAAAGATAGGATCGAGGCGCTTGTAGGCGTCTTCCGGACCTGACGCCATGACCGAAAGGGTTCCCGCAGACGCGGTCGCCGTGCTGCCCGAGACCGGTGCGCGCAGGTAATGGACGCCGCATGCGCTCATGGCTTCATTCACTTCGGCGGAGATCGCGGGCGACACAGTGCTCATTTCCACCAGCGTCTGGCCGGTTTTCATGACGCTCGCAAGGCCGCCCTTGCCGAAGATGAGGTCGCGCAAAACGGCGTCGTTGGGAATAGTCAGGATCACGACGTCGGATTTTGCGGCCAGATCCTCAAGCGTGTGGGCGACATTGGCGCCTTCCGCAACGATCGTCGCCCGATTTTCGGGCAAGGGTTCATAGACGTGAAGCCGGTAACCGGCTTCCAGCACCCGGCGGCTCATTGGAGCGCCCATCTTGCCTATGCCAGCCCAGCCGACTGAAATTTCTTCGTTCATTGCGTCCTCCCGTCCCAATCGACAACAGGCTGTGACGGACCACCGATCTGGCCATCGCCTGGGGATCCATACGCCCAGCGCGCGCATCGATCAGCGCGGACCAGACATTTCCTCCCTCCAAAACACTAGGGCGACAGCCTATCGAATGCTCTCTGCAAAATATCCATTCTGGACAAAAGGGGAGCTGTGACAGGTTCCGTTATCTACTAGCCTGAAGTCGGACCGTTCAGCTTTCCGTGGGAGGAACTTAGCTGACAACAAGGATCATGGTGTGCGCGCTGTCGAGCGTCGTTCCCCTGTGCCGTGTGTTTCGCAGGATATGTCGAGGATCGGAGGAGGATCCGCCATGCAAGACGATCATTTCAGAAATTTGGATATTCGCCGCTAGCAAACCTCGGCAATGCGTTGGTGAGGCCCCTGCCGCCATGTCGCCTCGTGACATCGGAGATTGGCGGGGCGCGGCTGGCAGCGCAGGCAGATGCAGTTATTTCGGGAAGGACAGTCAGATGAAAGCCGTTCGCTACTACACACAGAAAGACATCCGGGTGGAGGATGTCCCGGCGCCTTCGGGTCCGCTCGGGGACGACATGGTGCTGATCGAGCCGCTGGTCTGTGGCATTTGCGGGACCGACCTGCATGAATACATTGCCGGACCGATCGTCACGCCGAGCACGCCTCATGTCTATTCGGGCGCAACGCTGCCACAGATTCTCGGCCACGAATTCTCGGCGCGCGTCCTCGAAGTCGGGCGCAACGTCACGCATGTTTCGCCCGGAACCCGCGTGTCGGTGCAGCCGCTCATCTCCCCACGCGACGACTATTACGGGCGCCGCGGTCAATATCATCTCAGCGAGAAAATGGCCTGCGTCGGCCTGTCCTGGGACTGGGGCGGCATGGGCGAGCGCGCTGTCGTCAACAGCTACAACGTGTTTCCGGTCCCTGACAGCGTCAGCGACGTTCAGGCGGCGATGATCGAACCGGCGGCGGTCGCGCTCTATGGCGTCGATCGCGGCGGTGTCGAGGCCGGAAGCACGGTCCTCGTGTCCGGTGTCGGGCCGATCGGAGCGCTGGTCCTTCTGGCGACCCGCGCAGCCGGTGCGACGACGATCTTCGTTTCCGAACTCAATCCAAACCGCCGCGCGCTGGCTCAGAAGCTGGTCCCGGAGGCGATCGTCTTCGACCCGCGCGAAACGGATACGGAAAGCCTTTTCCGGCAGCATACCGAAGACGGCGTCGGCGTCGATGTGGCGCTCGAATGCGTCGGCGCGGAGGCCTCTCTCAATCTCTGCGTCAAGGCCGTCAAGCGCCGAGGCACGGTCGTCCAGGTCGGCCTGCATGTCAAACCTGCCTCGATCGACGCCATGCTCTGGGCCTTGAAGGACATCACAGTGGAGGCGACGTGGTGCTATCCGGTGACGATCTGGCCACGCATAGCCCAGATGATCGGCGCCGGCATCTTTCCGGTTGAGCAGATTGTGACCGCGCAGATCTCGCCGGAGGATGTGGTCGAGAAGGGTTTCGAGGCTCTGCTCGATCCCAATGCGTCACACATGAAGATTCTGGTCAACATGCAGGGCTGACACCCTGCGCTTGCCGCGGACCGTGACAAGCGCGGCCGCCACGCAGATCCGTCCGACCAAAGGTGATTTGCGGGCGGTCTGCAGCACTTGAAACAGCCTGATCCAAGAGGGTTATCATGCATTACATCGTTCATTGCCTCGACCATCCCGGCGCCGTTGACAAGCGCCTCGCCCATTACGATGCCCATAAGGCCTATCTGTCATCTGCCAAGACAAAGACCGTAATCTCCGGTCCTCTTCTCGCCGACGACAACGAGACGATGATCGGCTCGCTGTTCCTGCTCGAGGCCGACACGAAGGACGAGGTGGTGGCCTTCAACCAGGCAGATCCGTTCAATGCTGCCGGCGTCTGGGCGTCGGTAAACATCCATCCCTTTGCCAAGCGGGTGGACAACCGATGAGCGGCTACGAGGGAAAACCCGTCCAGGCGGCCATTGTCGGCCTTGGCTGGTGGGGCAAGAAAATGGCGACGCTGGTCAATGCGGGAGGTGCTGAAATGCACTTCGTGCATGGCGTCGACCCCAACCCGGCAGAGCAGGGCTTTGCCGCGGAACGGGGCATGCGTTTCTCCTCCGAACTCGGCGAGGCGCTTGCCGATCCCGAGGTCGAGGCCGTGATTTTGGCAACGCCACATTCGCTGCACCAGAGCCAGATCGCGCAGGCGGTTGCCGCCGGCAAGCATGTCTTTTGCGAAAAGCCGCTTGCGATGACCAGGAAGGACGCCGAAGCCTCTGTCGCGCTGTGCGAGAAGGCCGGTCTGGTGCTTGGCATGGGACACGAGCGCCGCTTTGAACCGCCGATTGCCGAGATCCTTGATGCCGCAGCCACGGGCCGCCTTGGCCGCCTACTGCAGATCGAAGCCAATTTCAGCCATGACAAGTTCCTGGGGCTCGATCCGTCCAACTGGCGGCTCGATGCCGAACAGGCGCCGGCGGGCGGCATGACTGCCACCGGCATCCATCTGACGGACCTCTCCGTCAAGCTGATGGGGCCGGCGAAGGATGTCCGCGTCATCTGCGAAAACCTCGCGTCGGAAATCCCGCAGGGCGACACCATGAGTGCGCATATCCGCTTCAAGTCCGGCGGGTCGGCCTATGTGTCCGCCACACTTGCAACGCCGTTCATCTCGCGCTTTGCGGTGTTCGGCACGCTCGGCTGGATCGAGGTGCGGGACAAAGCGCATGTGGAATCGCCGGATGGGTGGATCGTCACCGAGGGCTGGAAGGGCCAGCCGATCACGACCCGCGAAGTGTCACCGGCCGAGCCGGTCCGGGACAACCTGCGGGCTTTTGCGCGCGCTGTCCGCGGCAAAGAGACCTATCCGATTAGCGGCGAAGAAATGATCGACAATATTGCGCTGCTCGAAGCGATCATCCTGTCTGCCCGCTCGGGCGCAGTCGAGCAACTTTGAGATTGGCTTTGGGAGGAGCATCATGAAAGCCTTGGTATTCGAAGCACCGGACAAGCCGGTCATTGCCGATCTGGGCATGCCGGAGATTTCCGCAAACGAGGTCCTCGTCCGAACCCGTGCCGTCGGCATCTGTCATTCGGATTACGAACTTCTGGCCGGTCGCTACATCATTCCGATCTCCTATCCGGTGACGCCCGGCCACGAGTGGAGCGGCGAGATCGTCGAGGTCGGTCGCAACGTCACGGGCTTCAAGGCGGGCGACCGTGTGGTCGGCGAATGCGTGGTGCGCACGCCCGAGCGGCTTCATCATTTCGGTTTTTCGATAAGCGGCGCCGACCGGGAGTTCTTCGCCGTCAATCCGGAATGGCTGCATAAGCTGCCGGACGCGGTGGACGACAAGAAGGCGGCGCTGATCGAGCCGTTTACCTGCGGCTTCTATGCGGTGCTGCGGTCCGGCGGCACCAATGCCAGCGAGACGGTCGTCGTTTCCGGCGGCGGAACCATCGGCCTGGTGTCGGCAGCGGCTGCGATTGGCATGGGTGCGCGCGTCATCGTCGTTGATCCGCTCGCAACCCGTCGCGATGTGGCGCTGAAACTCGGCGCAGACGCTGCGATCGATCCATCCGATGGCGGCGCGGCAGATCGGATCCGCGAGATGACCGGTGGTCATGGCGCTGATCTGGTGGTCGAAGCCTCCGGACATGATGCCTCGCTTGCGGCGGCGTTCGACTACGCAAGAGAAGACGGGCGCATGTCGATGGTCGGCATCAACATCGGCCGCAAAGTCCCTGTTGTCATCGGCCAGATCCAGATGAAGAATCTGACGGTTCGGGGCTGTATCGGCTCGCCCGGAGTCTGGCCGGCCGCGATCCGCTTCCTGGAGCGAACAGGCATCGACCTCTCGCCGATCCAGACCCATGACTATGCTCTGACCGATGCGGTGCAAGCCTTTGCCTTTGGCAAGGACGCGACCAAGAGCATCAAGATCACTCTTTTGAATGGATGAGAACATGACACATCACGCTCTCATTGTCGGTGCGACCGGCATTGCCGGCAGCAATCTTGCCGAATACCTGCTGGCCCAGGGCGGCTGGGAAATTTCCGGCCTTTCGCGGTCGCAAAGCCCGATTGCTGCCGTCCGGACCCTGTCCTGCGACCTCACCGACGCTGCTTCCGTCGCTGCCGCCCTCGAGGGTATCCGGCCCACCCATGTCTTCATCACCGCCTGGTCGCGGCAGGAGACGGAAGACGAGAACTGCAAGGTGAATGGTGCGATCGTCCGCAACGTTCTCGATGCCCTGCGTGGCCGAGGTGTGAACCATGTCGCCCTCGTTACCGGCACCAAGCATTATCTTGGGCCTTTCGAGAACTATGCGAAAGTCGCGCCACAGACGCCGTTCCGCGAAGAGCAGGAGCGCCTTCCCAACCAGAACTTCTATTACGTGCAGGAAGACGAGGTCTTTGCGGCGGCAGCCCGCGAAGGGTTCACCTGGTCAGTGCATCGGCCGCACACCCTGATCGGCTATGCGGTCGGAAACGCCATGAACATGGCGGCCACGCTCGGCGTCTATGCCTCCATCTGCAAGGAAACCGGGATACCCTTCGTGTTTCCCGGATCCGCCGAGCAATGGCAGGCGGCAACCGACGTGACGGATGCCCGCATCCTCGCAAATCACCTGTGCTGGGCCGCAACGACGCCAGCAGCTGCCGACACGGCGTTCAATGTGGTCAATGGTGACGTGTTTCGCTGGAAGTGGCTCTGGCCGCGGATCGCCGCCTATTTCGGAATCGAGGCCGCGGACTATCCGGGCTCTCCGCAGCCGCTCGAGACGAAGATGGTCGATGCCGCACCCATCTGGGACGCGCTTGTGAAGAAGCACGGCCTCCAGGAAAATTCGCTCTCGCGCGTCGCCTCCTTCTGGCACACGGATGCCGACCTCGGCCGCCAGGTGGAAACGTTCAACGACATGGCCCGCAGCCGCAAGGCTGGCTTCCTCGCCTACCAGGACACGACGGAATCGTTTACCGACGCCTTCGATCGTCTGCGCGCCGACCGGATCATTCCGTGATGGCGGGACCACGCGACCAGCAAGGAGATCGACAGGCCATGGCTGACATCGGTTACTTTACGGAGACCAACTCGGTCGACACCGTCAATGCGCGCATGGGCGCTAACGTTGATCCGCGTCTTGCGCAAGTGATGGCGAGCCTCGTGAAGCATCTGCATGACTTTGCCCGGGAGGTCCAACTGACGCAGGACGAGTGGGAGACGGCGATCGGGTTTCTCACCCGCACCGGCCAGATCTGCACGCAGGAGCGGCAGGAGTTCATTCTTTTGTCCGATACGCTCGGTCTGTCGATGCTGGTGGATGCGATCAACAACCGTCGGCCCGAGGGTGCAACGGAAAACACCGTGTTTGGGCCGTTCCATGTCGAAGGCGCCCCGGTGAGGGAGATGGGCGCGCAGATCTGTCTGGACGGGAAGGGCGAGAGCTGCCTGTTCCTCGGCCGTGTGCTCGATCTCGAGGGCAAGCCGATCGAGGGGGCGCGGATCGACGTGTGGTCCGACAATGCCGACGGCTACTATGACGTCCAGCAGCCCGACATTCAGCCGAAATGGAACAATCGCGGCGTGTTCGTCACCGGGGCCGAGGGACATTACAGCTTCATTGGCATCAAGCCGGTGTCCTACCCCATTCCCGACGACGGCCCTGTGGGGGAGATGCTGGCGCATCTGGGACGGCATCCTTATCGCCCAGCGCATATGCATTACATGGTGCGTGCCGAAGGCTACCAGAAACTGGTGACGCATACGTTTGTCGGCGGTGATGCGTATCTCGAGTCCGACGCGGTGTTTGGCGTCAAGTCGACCCTTGTGGCACCGTTCGACCGTATGGAAGATGGCGAGACGCTGTGGCGTTCGGAGTTCGATTTCATCCTCGTCCCTCCGCAACAGTCTAGATAGGAGCAAGGCGTGGATAATTTCGTCTATAATGGAAATCCGGCCCGCGTCATTTTCGGAAGCGGCACGGTATCGCGCCTGGGTGACGAAGCCGACAGGCTGGACGTCCGGCGCATCCTGGTCCTTTCGACGCCGGAGCAGGCGGAACAGGCGCAAGGGATCGCAGAGGTTCTAGGCTCCCGTTTTGCCGGGATGTATTCGAACGCGCAGATGCACACGCCCGTCGAGGTGACGCAGGATGCGATGCGAACGGTCGAGAGCCTCTCCGCCGATGCCGTGCTGTCGATCGGTGGCGGCTCGACGACAGGCCTTGGCAAAGCCATCGCATTTCGCACCGACCTGCCGCAGATCGTGGTGCCAACGACCTATGCGGGCTCGGAGGCGACGCCCATTCTGGGTGAGACCGAGAACGGACGAAAGGTCACGAAATCCGATCCGCGCATCCTGCCCGAGGTGATCGTCTACGACGTCGACCTCACTCTGACCCTTCCGGTTGCCATGTCGGTCACGAGCGGCATCAACGCGATCGCCCACGCGGTGGAAGCGCTTTATGCCCGCGAGGCCAACCCGATTGTTTCGCTGATGGCGGAGCGGGGGATTGCCGCGATTGCCCGCGCGCTTCCCATCATTGCCCGTCGACCGAATGATCCGGACGCCAGGGCGGACGCGCTCTATGGGGCCTGGCTCTGTGGCGTGTGCCTTGGATCCGTCGGGATGGCGCTGCACCACAAGCTTTGCCACACGCTCGGCGGCATGTTCAACCTGCCGCACGCACCCATGCACACGGCGCTTCTGCCGCATGCGGTCGCCTACAACGCGCCGGCCACGCCGGAAGCCATGGCCAAAATCGCCGCAGCTCTTGGTTCGGATGACGCGGCAACGGGGCTGTTCGATCTGGCCGAGGGATTGGGGGCTTCCACGGCCCTCAAAACGATGGGCATGCCGGGAGATGGGATCGATGCTGCCGTCGAACAGGCCATGGCCAATGCCTACTGGAACCCACGGGTGCTTGAGAAAGACGGCCTGCGCCAGCTTCTGGCAAGGGCATATGAGGGCCAGCGACCAGAATAACCTCTTATAATGAACGGCCCTTGGGAGGGGGTTAGCGATGAGCAAGTGGCTTGGAGACTGCTGGCACGTGATATCGGATTGGCTTCGTGAGCTGGGAGCGGCCTATGTCGTGAACGACGGCATGGGTGAGCGGGAAGACAAGCCATGATCCGGCACATCGTCATGTGGAACGTGCGCGGCGAGACGCCCGAGGAGAAACTGGCGGCTGCGCGTCTGATCAAGACCAAATTCGAAGGCCTCAAAGGACAGATCCCCGGTTTGAGTACAATTGAGGTGGGGTTGGACATCAGCCGCATCTCCTATGCATGCGACGTAGTTCTCTACTCCGAGTTCGACGACGAAGCCGCTCTCAAGCTTTACGCGGACCATCCGGCGCACGCGAAGGTGCGGGCCGAGCTCGAGGGCATCCGGATCGCCCGCCATCAGGTCGATTATATCTGCTGACCACGCGTGTCGCCTGACCGCGCGACAAGCGCGGCGCGGCCCCGCCTTCATGCCATTCAAGGAGACCATCGCATGACCTCCCATTCCACCAAGACGCCGAGAATTGCCTTTCTCGGAACCGGCGCTCAGGGCGCTTCGATCGGGGCGGACTTCGTTCTCGCCGGTCATGACGTGACTTTCATCGAGCAATGGCCCGACCATGTGAACGCGATCCGGGAAAATGGGATCACCGTCAATCTGCCGACCCGGACGATCAACGCCAGGGTCAAGGCCTTGCATCTCTGCGAAGTCGCGGAGATCAAGGAGCCGTTCGATCTCGTCTTCCTGGTGGTCAAAGCCTACGACACGAAATGGGCGACCCAGCTGATCGAGCCGGTGCTGGCCAAGGACGGCCTTGTGATCGGCCTCCAAAACGGCATGACCCACGAGGATATTGCGGCCATCGTCGGGCGGGAGCGTACTATTGGCGCCGTCATCGAAATCGCTTCCAACATGTTCGTACCCGGCGTCACCAACCGGCAGAACGACCACGATACCTCCTGGTTTGCGCTCGGCGCCCTAGACCCGCAGACCCAGGAGAGGGTGGAGTCGGTGGCCGACCTGCTGCGCTGCACCGGGACCGTCGAGGTGACGGATGATATCCGCTCCGCCAAATGGATGAAGCTCGTCGTCAACGCCGCCGAACTTATTCCGTCTGCCATCGTCAACCTGCCGCTCGGCGATGCAGCCCGCAGCACGGGAATGCTAGAGGTGATGCGGGCGGCCGGCTATGAGGCCATGCAGGCGGCGATTGCCGATGGCGCAAAGATCGTCCCGATCATCGGCATGCCACCGGTCACCACAAACCATCCGGAGCGCTACGTCGACCAGATCTTCGAGGAGGTGCTCACCGTCTTCTCGCAAGCCGATACGCTCACGACCTCGCTGCAGGACTGGCGGAAGGGCCGGCGGGCCGAGATCCAGGAGGTCAACGGCTGGGTCATCGACACGCTGAAAGCGCATGGCCGGACGGCCCCGATCAATCAGCGGGTCGTAGACCTGGCCTATGAGATCGAGGCGAACACGCTTGAGGCGAAACCAGAAAACGCCGCTTTGCTGATCGAAACCTATGCGGCCAGCATCCCGGTGGGCTGAGGGTGCACTGATATGTTTCCCGTCTCGAATACACTTATCCAAAGCGGATATTTTCAGGGTTTTCGTAGTCTTCAAAATACATACAGTTGATCGGAAGGAGTTCGGAGGAGAGAATTTCCTGACGTATTTGAAGCGCCGGATTGCGTACTTGTTTTAGCAAGAGATGCTGACCGGTCAGAGTGACAAATTCTTGGAGGAGCAAGAATTTGGGCAATCCGCAAATCATCGTGCCTTGTGAAGTTCTGACCGCGCAGCGGTTCGGAGCCAGCTACAGGCTTGCCGAAGCTTGAGGCTGAGGCCGACGATGCCAAGGATCTGTCCAGCAGATTGCTTCCTCCAGGTATGAACCATAACCGGCTCTGGGAGGAGGACGCGATGCCTGATTTTGCTGACAAACCGACGTGTCTCTTTGCAGACTTCAAGGCGGCGTCCAACGCCGCCGAAGAGATCGGTTTGCGCCGCCCGGCCATCGCCTCGGGTGAGGTGCGATCATCAAAAGGAGCCGACCGGTGAGTGCAGTCTCAACAATCCCCACACCGGCGGACAGCTATGCCCCAGGCCGGATGCAGCTGACGCGGAGTTTCGTGACCGTGGTCTTCTCAACCATGGTCCTTCTGGTCGCCTGCCTGGTCTTTGCGCCCTCAAGCGTATCCTGGGGTGCCCTGTCAGGCAGTCTTCCGTTTGCGGCGATCATTGCCATTGTCGGCCTCGGCCAGTTGATGGTGGTTCAGCAGGGCGGCTTTGACCTCTCGCTTCCCGGTGCCGTCTCTCTCGCCGTCGTGGTCTCGACCCATTACCCGCAGCAGAATGACGGATTGCTGTATCAGGCGGTGCTCTTGGCGCTGGCCTTCAATCTGACGATCGGCTTTCTCAATGGCGCGCTCGTCAGCATCTTCCGCCTGAACTCGATCATTGCGACGATTGGCACCAACGCACTGCTTTATGCGACCGTCTTTGCCATGTCGGGCGGGGTGCCGTCTGTTACGACGGGCCTGCTCGCCAATATTGCCGGCGGCGAAACCTTCGGCCTGCCCAATGCCGTCTACTTCGCCCTCGGCGCCACCGCGCTGGTCTCCTTCATGCTGAAAAAGACCGTGGGCGGCCGCCGGTTCGAGGCGATCGGCGCAAGCCCTGCTGCCGGAGAGGCCGCAGGCCTGCGCGTGCGCTCCTATCAGATGATGGCCTATGTCTATGCCCAGCTGTTCTATTGCCTGGCCGGCGTCCTGATTGCCGGCATCACCCGCGAACCCACGGCCTTCCAAGGCGATAGCCTGCTGCTGCCGTCGGTTGCCGTCGTCGTGCTGGGAGGCACGTCGCTGCTCGGCGGGCGCGGTTTTCCCATCTCGACGGTGCTGGCGGCCTTCTTCCTCAACCAGCTGAGCCAGTTCGCGCTGTCGGTCGGTGTGCCCTATTCGGCGCAAACCATCATCCAGGCCCTGGCCCTCGGTTTCGGCATCGGCGTCTACTCGCTCCGGTGGAGCGGGAAAGTCAGAAAAACAACCTAACAATAACAAGTGGAGGAGCAGACATGAACTACGCAAATTTGAAGAAGGGCCTGGCAGTCTCGGTTGCGACTGCGGTCATCGCACTGGGAGGTGCGGGTCTGGCAAAGGCGGAGACACCGTCCTGGTGCGGGCCCAAGAAGGCGACGCTCGCCCTTCTCGACGGCTACGGCGGCAACAGCTGGCGTCAGGTGACGACGGCATCCGGCAAGCAGACCGTCGAACTGTGCCCCAGTATCACCAAGTATGAGTATGCCGACGGCCAGGGCGACACCCAGAAGGCAATCTCCGACATCAAGGGTATGGCCGCCAAGGGCGTCGATGCACTGGTCGTCTTTGGCGACGCCGGCCCGGCCATGCTGCCGGCCATCACCAGCGTCTTCAAGGCCGGAAAGATCATTGTGCCCTACCGCGTCGCTGTTGGCGGCAAGGAAGGCATGAATTATTCGAAGTTCATCGGCTCGTCCTTCGAAAACGACGGCGTCACTTGGGGCAAGTGGATCAAGGGTGTGCTTCCCAAGGGTGGCAATGTCCTGTTCCTCAGCGGACCTGCCGGCAACAGCCAGGGCCTGGATGAGCTGAAAGGCCTGAAGAGCGTGCTCGGGCCTGAGTATGTCTTCGTCAATCAGGCGCCTTTTGCCGTCACCAACTGGGATCCGGCGCTGACGCAAAAGGTGCTGACCGCCGAAATCGCCAAGAACGCCAAGATCGACGTCATCGTGTCCGATTTCGGCCCGTCGCTGGTCGGTGCTCTGCCGGCCTTCACCAAGCAGGGCAAGTCCATCCCGGCGCTTGCCACGTCGGACGGCAACTCGCTCGGCTGCTTCTGGCAGGACAATCACGCCAGCAACCCGGACTTCAAGCTGTTCACCGTCGCCACCGGTAACGACAATGTCCGGTTGGCCGTGCAGTGGGCCGTCGCGCTTGCAACCGGCGGCGAAAAGCCGAAGGAGCAGATCTTCGAGGCGCCTGCTTATGAGGATTCCGTATCGGGCAAGCCCAATGCCGTTCAGTGCCGCAAGGATCTGCCGGGCGCCATCTACATGTCCTCGGCGCTGAAGCCGGAAGACCAGGCAAAGGCCGTCGGCCAGTAACTGAAACTCACGCATCGCTGACCCCGGAGGGTTTACCTTCCGGGGCTCTGTCACCAGGACGGATTGCAAATAATGTTGGCACGAAACAGTCAAGACGTGGCGCTGGACGCTCGGGATGTGGTGATCCGCCTTTCGGGCATCTCGAAATATTTCTCGGTTGTCGCGGCACTGGCCGATGTCAGTGTGGAATTCCGCACCGGCGAAGTGCATGCCCTTCTCGGCGAGAACGGCGCCGGCAAATCGACCCTGATGAACATCATTTCCGGAACGCTGCAGCCGACCGAGGGAGAGATTCACTTCGAAGGCCGCGCCGTACAGCAAATGACCCCGGAAATCGCCAAGTCCCACGGGATTGGCATCTGCTTCCAGCATCCTGCCATTCTGGACGATCTGTCGATCCTGGAAAACCTGCGCGTGGCCTTGCCAGCCTCGGTGTTTGCGGGCGCAAAGCCCGACGATGTGGGCCGGCGCGTGCTTGCCAAGGTCGGCCTGCATCTCCCCCTTGGCATGCGCGCCGACGGTCTGACGGTTGCGCAGAAGCATTTGCTGGAGATCGCCAAGGCGCTGGCGCTTGAGCCGAAGGTGCTGATCCTGGACGAACCCACTGCCTCGCTCGACCAGGATTCGACCGACATGCTGTTTGCCCGCATCCGAGAGGTTGCGGCCGCTGGCACATCGGTCATCTACATCACCCATCGCCTGGCGGAACTTCGCCAGATCGCCGATCGGGTCACCGTGCTTCGGGATGGTCGCGTGCGCGGCTCCGCCGTCATCGGCGAGATCAGCGATTCCGATCTGGTCGGGCTGATCGTCGGGCGTACTCTGGAATCGGCATTCCCGCCGAAAGCGTCATCGGCCGATACGGAGACCGGTCTGTCCGTGGTGGGCATCACCAACAGGGACCTGAAGAACATCAGCTTCGACGTGCCGCGCGGGCAGATCGTGGGGATCGCCGGTGTCGCCGGCAACGGTCAGCCGGAACTAATGCGGGTTCTTGCAGGGCTGAGGCCTGCCGAGGGGCAGATCGTCTTACGCGGGCGCGCACTCGCCCAACCGGAACTCCTCCATGAGGCAGCCTTCATGCCGTCGGATCGCCACGTCGAAGGTGTCGCCGGCAGTTTGACCGTTCGGGAAAACGCAACTTATTCCGCGCTTGAGAAGTTCGCGGTCGGTGGCGTGATGAGCCGCAAGAAGGAACTGGCGCAGGTCGGTGCGATCTTCAGTGAGCTGGCGGTCAAGACGCCCGGGATCGAAGCGCCGATTTTTGCGCTGTCGGGCGGCAACCAGCAAAAAGTGGTCATGGCCCGCGCACTTTTGTCCGAGCCGGGACTGATCATTGCCGACGAACCGACGCAAGGTGTGGATGTCGGAGCCCGGTTTGAAATCTACCGAATTCTGCGCGAAGTCTCGGAGGCAGGGACGCCGGTTGTGGTGAACTCCTCCGATGCCGTGGAGCTCGAAGGTCTGTGCGACAAGGTCGTCGTGCTGTCGCGCGGGCATGTGGTCGAGATCCTTGAAGGTGACGACGTCACCGAAGAACGCATAGTCGCTGCGGCCGTTGGAGCGGAGACGCATGGCGACAGCAGTTTGACGGTGGCACAGCCGAGTACCGGCAGCCGATGGCGCGACCTGCTGCGGTCGGACAATGCTCCGGCGGTCCCGCTTGCCATCGTGACCGTGCTCCTTGGGCTCTATGTCTATGGCCAGAACGAGAACTTCTTCTCTGTCTACAACATCTACAACATCCTGCTTTTGGCGACCGCACTCGGCTTTATTGCGATGGGCCAGACAGTGGCGCTGCTGATGGGCGGGATCGATCTTTCGGTCGGTCCTCTCGCAGGATTTCTGGTCGTGGTCGCGTCATTCTTCATTACCGACGACAATTCCACTGCGATGATGGCGGTCGGCTTCCTCCTGATGTTTGCCGGCGCCTTTGTGACCGGGGCTATCAACGGTGTGCTGATCCGATTTGCGAATTTCACCCCGATTGCCGCGACGCTCGCCATGTATATCGCGATCCAGGGCTGCAGCTTCCTGCTGCGCGACAATCCGGATGGCTATATCAGCGCGACGGTCACCGACTGGGTCAACTGGCAATTGGGTCCTTTCCCGGTCGCCTTTCTGGTACTGGTTGTTGCAGCGGTCAGCGCCGAAACGCTGTTGCGCCGGACACGTGCAGGCTGGCGTTTGCGGGCGGTCGGATCCGACGAACAATCTGCGCGCCGGGCCGGCATTCCTGTCGAACTCACCTTCATCGGCGGCTATATCGCCTGTTCGCTGCTGACCGCTGTCGGTGCCATCATGCTGATGACGCAGATCGGTGTCGGTGACCCGCGCCAGGGCGTGAACTACACGCTGGCCAGCATCACCGCAGTCGTTCTGGGCGGAACGAGCCTTTCGGGCGGGCGGGGAACCTTCATCGGAACCCTTCTCGGAGCCGTGCTTCTGACCGAAGTGCTGAACGCGGTGACATTCCTGGGGCTGACCCAGACCTACCAGTATCTCTTCCAGGGATTGCTGGTTGTGGTGGCAGCGCTGATCTACGCAAGCGCTGGCCGGCGGAAATCGCACTGACTTCCTGGTTCTGAACACGAGTACCTGCCGTCGATCGTAAGAAGACGACCCGGAACACGCATCTTGACTGATTCCATAAATCCAGTATTCTGGATATATGGAATCAGAAGTCGCTATTCTCGCCCTTGCTGCGCTTGCTCAGCCAACCCGGCTCGAAGCTTTTCGCCTGCTTGTCAGGCATGAACCGGATGGACTGCCCGCAGGTGACATAGCGCGCGCGCTCGCGGTGCCACAAAACACGATGTCTGCGCATCTCAACATCTTGTCACGCGCGGGTCTTGTTTCTTCGCAGCGCCAAAGCCGCGTCGTTACCTACCGTGTGGAGATGGAGACGTTACGGGAATTGGTGCTCTTCCTTCTCAAGGACTGCTGTGGCGGAAACGCAGAGCTCTGCGCGCCGCTGATTGCGGAACTCACCCCGTGCTGCCCTCCGGAAAAGGCGCTCTCATGACCGACAAGACATTCAACGTCCTGTTTCTGTGCACCGGCAACTCTGCGAGATCGATCCTCGCGGAAAGTGTTCTGCGAAAAATTGGCGCTGGGAAATTCAATGCTTACTCGGCGGGAAGCCAGCCTAAAGGCAACGTCAACCCAATGGCGCTCGATGTGCTTGTTGGCCACAAGTTTCCCACGGAGGGACTTCGGTCAAAAAGTTGGGACGAGTTTGCGGGTGCCGAGGCTCCGCAATTCGATTTTATCTTTACGGTCTGCGACAACGCTGCTGGCGAATCCTGCCCGGTCTGGCCGGGAAAACCAATGACCGCCCATTGGGGTATCGACGATCCTGTTGCAGTGGAGGGGACCGACGTGGAAAAGCGCATCGCCTTCACCACAGCGCTTCGCCACATGAAGTTTCGTATTGCAGCTTTCGCCGCGCTGCCTTTGGAAAGCCTCGAAAGGATAAGCTTGACCGCCAAGCTTCAGGAAATCGGTCAGCTCGAAGGATCGACAAACAAAAGGCCTGACGTTGCATGACTAACCCCATCGATATCGTCATCTACCACAACCCGGACTGCGGGACCTCGCGCAACACGCTTGCGATGATCCGCAACGCCGGCATCGAACCCCATGTGGTTGAGTATCTCAAAACCCCGCCAGCGCGCGCGCTGCTTAAGCAGTTGATCGACCGGATGGGAATTTCCGCGCGCGATCTTCTTCGCGAAAAGGGAACGCCATTTTCCGAACTCGGTTTGGGCGACCCTTCCTTGTCCGATGAGCAACTGGTCGATGCTATGATGGACCATCCCATCCTGATCAACCGCCCGATCGTCGTCACGCCTGCCGGTGTCAGGCTGTGCCGACCATCGGAAGCGGTGTTGGATATTCTTCCAGCTGGCCAGCAGGCTGCGTTTGCGAAGGAAGACGGCGAAATCGTCGTCGACCAAACCGGCCGTCGCGTCGTCTGACGCACGCCATTCAAGCCGAACCCGTGCGGCCCAGTCTTCATGGCAAGGCTGCGGACGATGTCTATCTGCCAAGGAGGCCGCAAATGCGTCCCGAAGAACCAACACTGCGTCTGTCGTTCCTCGACCGCTATCTGACCGTCTGGATTTTTGCCGCCATGGCACTGGGTGTGCTGCTCGGAACTGTCTTTACCGGCCTGCCCGCAGCGCTCGACAGCCTGTCCGTCGGCACCACCAATATTCCGATTGCAATCGGCCTCATCCTGATGATGTATCCGCCTCTGGCGAAAGTGCGCTTTGAGGAACTCCCTCAGGTGTTTGCCGACAAGTGGGTTCTGGCGATTTCTCTCCTGCAGAACTGGATTATCGGTCCGGTGCTGATGTTCGCGCTGGCGGTGACCTTCCTGCGGGACTATCCGGAATACATGACCGGCCTCATCCTGATCGGTCTTGCCCGCTGCGTTGCAATGGTTCTCGTCTGGAACCAGCTTGCCCGGGGCGACAACCAGTATGTCGCGGGTCTCGTTGCCTTCAATTCGATTTTCCAGATCCTGTTTTTCAGCGTCTATGCGTGGTTCTTCCTGTCCGTCCTGCCTCCGCTGTTTGGTCTTGAAGGCAGTGTGATTGACGTCTCGTTCTGGACGATTGCGGAAGCGGTGTTGATGTATCTCGGTATTCCGTTCCTTGCGGGATATCTGTCGCGCCGCTTGCTGACTGCGAGCAAGGGCAGGGACTGGTACGAGAATGTCTTCCTCCCGAAGATCAGCCCGATGACCCTGGCCGCCCTTCTGTTTACGATCGTCGCCATGTTCAGCCTGAAGGGCGGAGACGTGGTCCGCCTGCCGGGCGATGTGGTGATGATCGCCATTCCTCTGACGATCTACTTTCTTATCATGTTTCTTGTCAGTTTTTGGATGGCGAGGTCGGTGGGGACGGATTATCCGCGCACGACAGCGGTTGCCTTTACTGCGGCCGGCAACAACTTCGAGCTGGCTATCGCGGTTGCCATTGCCGCGTTCGGCCTGGCGTCCCCGGTCGCATTTGCGGCCGTCATCGGCCCGCTCGTCGAGGTGCCTGTGCTGATCCTTTTGGTACAGATGGCACTGTGGATGGGCCGCAGATATTTTGCCAAATCGGCAGGAAGCCCGGCCGTGTAGCGCTCCCAGCGGGCACCCAAGGACGCACGGATCCCAGCGTACTAGTTCAGGCCGGACGGCTCGCGAGATGATCGCCAGACTTGTGGCGGCGCTCCAGTCGCGCAATCCCGACGAAGGCGACAATCGCACAGGCCCCGAGCGCTGTTGTGATGGTCAGTGACCACAGCGTACCGATATGGGCCATGGCAAACGCCAGCGCAAACGGTGCGGTCGCGGACAGGATCAATCGTGCGGCCATGACCTTGCCCTGCAGCCTGCCGTAGCCAGCGCTGCCAAACAGCATCAGCGGCAGGGTGCCGGTGACGATGCTGAAAAGACCGTTGCCCAAACCGAAGACAACGGCAAACGCCATGGCGCCTGCCACCGACGGAGCGGTAAGGGTGAGGATCAATACACCCCCAGGGATCAACGTGGCAGCAATCGTTGCCAAAGCCAGCGGCGGCAGATTGCCGCCGAGCATCATATTGGCAAACCGGCTCAGCACTTGTGACGGACCAAACAGCGTGCCGACAATGGCGGCAGTGGCCCCAAGGCCAAGACCCGACAACAGCGGCACCATATGGACCAGGATCGCCGCACTGACGAGAGATTGCAGTGAAAACCCCACCACCATCAGCTTGAACCCGAACTGGCGGACGTCCGGGCTGAGGCACCCCTCGACGACTTGCGCCGTGCCGTTCTGTTTCTGCGACTTTCCTTGGGCAAGGCCGTAGGACAACCAGGCGTGCAGAGGCAGGCAGACGAGCAGATTGAGCCCGGCAAACACCAGGTAGACATTCTGCCAGGACAGATGGGCGTGCAGAGCCGTTGTGATGGGCCAGAAGATCGTCGAGGCGAAGCCGGCGATCAAGGTCAGATAGGTGATGCTGCGCTGGGCGGTGCGGGGGCTTGCCTGCACCAGCAGCGCAAAGGCCGCGCCATATTGTACCAGATTGGCGGCGATCTCGATCACGATCAGAGCGGCGACGAAGCCGCTCTTGCCCGGCGCATAGGCACAAGCGACCAGCGCTGCCGCGGCAATCGCGGATCCGGCCGTCATCACCCGTCCTGCGCCAAAATGATCAATGGCCCGGCCGAGCCATGGCGCGGTCAAGCCGCCCAGAAGAAGTGCCGCCGAAAGTGCGGCAAATATCCACTCCGTCGACCAGTTCAGGTCTCGCGCCATATCGGGTGCAAGAATGCTGAAGCTGTAATAGAGAGTTCCATAGCCGATGATCTGGGTGAGGCCCAGGGCAAGGATAGTGCCGATCGGCGGCCGCTCGCTCATATTGACTTCAGATCCACGCGCTGTTCGAGCTTTGCGGCCTCTTCCTTCCTCTCGCTATAGCGGTCTGTCAGGTAGTCGGACGCATCCCGGGTCAGCAGTGTGAATTTGACCAGTTCCTCGCAGACATCAACGACGCGATCATAGTAGGCCGAGCGTTTCATGCGGCCATCCGTGTCGAACTCCTGCCATGCCTTGGCAACCGACGACTGGTTCGGAATGGTGATCATCCGCATCCAGCGACCGAGAATGCGCAACTGATTGACCGCGTTGAAAGATTGCGAGCCACCGGAGACCTGCATGACGGCGAGCGTCTTGCCCTGCGTCGGTCGCACCGAACCGGTCGTGAGGGGGATCCAGTCGATCTGCGCTTTGATAATGCCGGTCATCGCACCGTGCCGCTCGGGGCTGACCCAGACATGGCCTTCCGACCAGAGAGAAAGCGCGCGCAATTCCTGAACCTTCGGATCCGTATCCGGTGCGCCATCTGGAAGGGGCAGACCTTCGGGATTGAAGATCTTCACCTCGCATCCAAGGTGCTCGAGGAGCCGTGCTGCCTCTTCCGCCAAAAGACGGCTGAACGAAATCTTCCGCAGCGATCCATAGAGGATCAGGATCCGCGGCTTGTGCTGCGAATAGGGTGGTCGAAGTGCCTCAAGGTCGGGCTGGGAAATGAGATCAAGCGAGGCGGCTGGCAGATCAGCCATTTGGATACTCCATCGAAAAAAATTGAAACGTTCGCATTTAGGGCTCCTATAACGCAGACCCTGCGAGTTCTGTAGGCCCGCAACCGGCGTCAAATTGGCCCGAACAACAGTTCTCCATCAGGAAATGGGCGAGGCCGTTGAGGGTCTCGAAATTCGCGCTGTAGACGATGGAGCGTGACTCCCGCTGAGCGCTGATCAGGCCCGCATGTTCCAGTTCTTTGAGATGAAAGGAAATGTTGGAAGGCGACACGTTCACAGCGTCGGCAATCATACCCGCCGCCAGTCCGCCGGGGCCGGCGACGACGAGCTTGCGAATGACCTGCAGTCGGGTCTGCTGTGACAGTGCGCCAAACGCATCAAGGACCTGTCGCTCGTTCACCAGTTCATTCCTTGTCCAATAGTGACCAGGCGCGGGCGCTTGCCCGGCTTTCAAAGCCCTGTAAAGGCTATAGAACAACAATTATTCAAGACTTCAAGGATTATTGAAATATTGGCCGAAAACAATATGCGTGACGAAGCCCGCACGCTCGATCCCATAACTCCATCCGGTCTCTCAAGCTGGTCGCAGGGTAGGGGCCGAGCTTTATAAAACCAAGGCTCGAAGCCGCAAAGAAGCTCGCGTTCCGAACGGCTGCCCTGTCGCGTGGACGCCAAACCGTTCGGACGCTGTGCGATCGGTCTAGCGGGCTGGCGGAAATTCCAGCTTCTTTACGTCGTAGCCAAGTTCGCTCGCCTTGCGCACCATGCGGTTGAGCTTGGATTTCGATGGTACGGTTCGCGAATAGATCCACAGGTCCGACATCGACGGGTTGGCGCTGATGAACCAGGATTTATCCGGCGATTTGTAGAGCACGCGGTAGGTGAAGGTAATGAGCAGTGGATAGCGGACGCGCATCGTTGCGTTCGTCGTTCCGTAATCCTGGATCTTCCCGGTCCCATTGATCGTTTTGAGGCGACCGTTTGGAGTATCGACACGACAACCGTCTTCGACCATGACCGTGTCAGGCGTTTTGCCCTTGCGGTAGGTGGAATAACCGGCAACACAGCCGTCGGTCAGGAACATCGGGGTCCTCCCGATTTCCAGCCATGTCCCCTGGTAATGATCCGGCCCGACCTTGACGACATCGGGAGCGGCGAGGGCCTGCGATACGACGCCGATCGCGAAAAGGCATGTGATAAAGTGCAAGCTGAGATGTCTGATAAGATTGTGCATATGCTCATCCTGTCGGTTGCCGATCCCGCGTGATCTCGAGGCAACCGTACTCCCCGCGGAAGTACTCGCTGTTGCCAAACGGAACCACACATCAGCCGCATTCAGGGTCGCCGAGACATGCGCCACAGGCACAACCAGTTTGTTTGCTGGCCAACGATGTGGATCTATGGCTGCGACGGGCAAAATCAAGCGCGTTGCCACGCGCGAACAACTGCTCGGCTGGTCTCGATCCAAGGGCGCGGCTTATCGGGTTGGCCCTATCGCTTGGTGAGCAAGATTGCGGCAAAGGGCTCCGAGTTGACGTTCGTGAGAGGTTGACTTAGGAGGGGCCGCCGTGACGCTTGATGTCCTCGTCTTGCCCGCTGTCACAGCGTTGCTGCGATCAGACCTGCCTCGTGGACATCCTGTGGCCAGACCATCATAAAGCCGCGCCAGTGCAGGCGTTTGACAAGCCGGATTTTACATCATGAGTGCCCAACCCGAAGTCGCTGGTTTTTACGACGCGCGTAGCGGCAGCATCCAGTATGTCGTAAGCTGCAAGGCCACGAAGAAATGCGCCATCATCGATCCGGTTCTCGACTACGACGAGAAATCCGGAAGCACGGCCACGCGTCACGCCGATGCGCTCCTTTCACATATCCAGATGCAGGGACTGGACGTCGCGTGGATCCTCGACACGCATCCCCATGCAGACCATCTCACCGCAGCAGCATACCTCAAGTCGAAGACCGGCGCGCCGACCGCTATCGGCGCCGACGTGGTCAAGGTCCAGGCGCTATGGAAGGACATCTACAATGCGCCGGCGATGCCAACCGACGGATCCCAGTGGGACCGGCTGTTTTCGGATGGCGACCGGTTCATGATCGGTGAGATCGAGGGCCGCGTCATGCATTCGCCCGGCCACACACTGGCATCGATCACGTATCTGGTCGGTGATGCGACCTTCATCCACGACACGCTGTTCATGCCCGACAGCGGTTCGGCCCGCGCCGATTTTCCCGGAGGCAGCGCTGAAGATCTGTGGTCGTCGATCGAGGCAATCCTGAACTTGCCCGACGACACCCGGCTGTTCACCGGCCACGATTATCGTCATGGCGGGCGGGAAGCGCTCTGGGAGAGCACCGTCGCGCAACAGAAGGCGCAGAACATTCACCTCCGGTCAGGGCGTGACGAGTTTATCCAGTCCCGCATCAGCCGTGACAAAACGTTGCCGTTTCCGAAACTGATGCTGCATGCCCTGCAGGTCAATCTGATGGCAGGAGAGCTGCCGCCAAAGGAGGCGAACGGCGTGAGGTACCTGAAGATCCCGATCGACGCCTTCCCTGTGGCGGCCTGGTAAGACATTTTGTCGGCGCCAAGCGCAACCTCACGAAATAGTGCGGCCGTAGGCGGTTTGATGCTTTTCAGAAGGGGATAATGTTTGCATATTGTCTCGGCAGACGACGATACAGTCGTCGGCAACCCTCGGTATAGCTTGGAGGAGCGATTACATGAAGCGGACGTGGCCTGAGGAATTTGACTTCATACTGGATGGGGCTGAGGAGGTTTCGCTGGAGGTTCCAGTGGCCCGCAAGGGAGATGTTTCGCAGGGCGAAACGGTAACGCGCCATGCTCTTAAGGTCCGTCTCACGCAACAGGATTACGAACGTGTCTGGCCGTTGGCGGAAACACGCTATCGTCTTGGCGGTAGCCGTACTGGCAAAGCGATCACGCTGATCGCCAACAATCCGCACTACCAGCAATGGCACCCGGCCGACGGAGGTTCGGACGCAGGCGATGCCGAGGGCGGCCGATCCTATGCGACCCGCTATGTGGTCGTGTTCTTCCTGCTCGACGAAGTGCGAGAGACTGCAGACGCCTGACCTCTTGAGATCGCAGCCGGCCTAGAAACCCGACTGCACATGAGAGAAAATCTCGACAACGAGAAGATTGAGTTGGCCGCCTATGAACGGGGCGGCCACTGCCAGCGCTACAAAGACAGCAACAATTTTTGGCGCAAAGCTCAGCGTGCTTTCCTGGACCTGCGTGAGAGCCTGGACAAGGCTGATAACCAGGCCGACTGCCATCGCGGTGAAAACCGCGGGCGCTGAAGCAAGGAGCATTGCCCAGACAGAGATCCGCAGGATCTCCAACGCGTCTGCTTCTGTCATTTCACACCAGCATTGAATGTATATTGGGCGGCGAGACCGCGTTTCGTATCTGCCTTAATACAGATTCGGCGGTTGTCAGAGTTAAGTATTGTTAAGATGCGTAAAACGTCTGGACTGCGATAAAATAACGTACAATTTGCGTATTGAAGCAGAGACGTAATGCGGAGATGCTTAGCCGCCGCAGCTTATATCTTGCTTGTATTACTTCTCGCTGATGTGGCGCCGGACTCGGTTCGGTCCATGAAGATACGCGATTTTATTCAATGGTGGTTGGAGGCGTTATGGACATCGGTCTGTCGGGAGAAGTTCTTCCCTTCGATGAGGGCGACGCCGCCGATCTACTGAAGGTTATGGGGCACCCCGCACGGTTCAAAGTCCTTTGTCTGGTGCAGGATCGGGAGCGCGACGTGCGTTCACTCGCAAAGGCGGTGAATCTCAGCCAATCGGCACTCTCTCAACATCTGAAGATTCTCAGGGACGCGAACCTCGTCTCGGCGCGTCGACAAGCGCAGACGGTTTTCTATCGCTCTCACGAGGAAGGTGTCCGCCAGGTTCTTGACTGTATGCAAAGCATATTCTGTCCCGTCGCAGAGACTCACGAAGCTGTGGCGGTTGCCTACGCTTAGACCCTACGCAATGACCTTGACGATGTCCCAGCTCTCTTCTGTCAATATCGACCGCTGTCTTGAGAATGCAATGAGCACGCTGCCGGTCATAGCAGCGCTTACATGCGGCATGAATTTTAAGGCAAAAACTCGTATTTTTGGCTCTATGCTTGACGATTGCCAGATTTAGCCTCGGTCAAACGATGGCGCAGCTTAAATCAAGTTCTGCTACTATAGCATAGGGCGAACTATTAACGGTTTTTTATCCCCTGAATCCTAGATTTGTGGTGCCAGATAGGCGCCGTGGCGCCGCATACCCATGAGGGTTTTATGGCCGTGAAGATCAGGAACAGCCGCCACCTGACAGTCTAACACCTGTTCGGTAGACATCTGGGTTTTTGAGCCCCCTTGCTTGCCCCGCGATGGCTTCGAAGCACGCGCGCCGGTGATGGACTGCGTTCCCGTCAGCAACAGATCGCACTCGCTTTAGCGGGCAGACCAACCATGCCTTGTTACCAAGGGACCGCAGCAGGGGACATACATGAGTACGCAGAAATCAGCACAGGCAACGCTTAACGACCGACTGGACTTCGCCGGTCTTGGTGATCCACAGCGCAGGACACTCGCAGCATTGGCGCCCATCATCAACGGGTCGCTCGATAGCGCGCTCGATGTGTTTTACGCCAAGGTCCGTCATCACCCGGAAACCTCCAAATACTTTTCCGGTGAAAATCACATCACCCAGGCAAAAGGACGACAGGCTCGACACTGGGAAACGATTTCCTCGGCAAAGTTCGACGAAGCCTATGTTGATGAAGTCACCATGATCGGCAAAGCCCATGCAAGGCTTGGGCTTCAACCGCGCTGGTACATTGGCGGCTATGCGTTGATGATCGAGAACATCGTGCGCGCCGTCATCGATAACGAGCTTGGTAGTTTTTTGGTGCGCGGCAAACGCCAAAAGATCGGAGACGACGTAACGACGGTTGTCAAAGCGGCCCTCGTGGACATGGATTATGCGATCTCCGTCTATCTCGACGTCCTTGCGGACGAGAGAGCCAAGGCTGAAGCGGAGCAGGCGACGCTGAAAGCGGAACAAGACACAGCGCTCTCAGCCCTCGAAAGTGCGTTGAGATCTCTCTCCGGCGGTGATCTGACCCGGCCCTTGGAACAGCCCCTCGCGGTCAGTTTCGACGGGCTCAAGCATAATTTCAACGATTCCGTATCGAGCCTCAACGGTGCTCTTTCCGAGATCTCAAGCACGGTCGGCTTCGTTCTCTCGCAGTCGGCCGAAATCGCCACTGCGACCGACGAAATGGCAAAGCGCACCGAACGGCAGGCCACGGCGCTTGAAGAAACAGCGGCAGCGCTGGAGCAGATCAGTTCAATCGCGCGGCAGTCTCAAACCCGGACGACAGAAGTCCAGGCGGTCGTAACGGCCTCTGCAACAGAGGCAGCAACGTCCGGAGAAATCGTAGAGCAGGCCGTCAAGGCGATGAGCGACATTGTCGAGTCATCCAAACAAATGAACGACATCATCAGCGTCATTGACGAAATCGCGTTCCAGACGAACCTCCTCGCACTCAATGCGGGGGTCGAAGCAGCCCGTGCCGGTGACCAGGGGAAAGGCTTTGCGGTGGTGGCGCAGGAGGTGCGGGAGCTCGCGCAACGCTCAGCCCGGGCCGCAAAGGAAATCAAGGATCTCATCTCGAGATCCTCGCAGGATGTCGCGCGCGGCGTCGATCTTGTGAACACAACGGGCAAGGCATTGAGAAGCATCGGCAGACAGGTGCAGACGATCGACGAACACATGGTTTCGATTGCCATGTCGTCGCGCGAACAGGCGACTGGGATAGCTGAAATCAACTCTGCCGTGGGCAGCATGGATACGATCACGCAGCAAAACGCTGCCATGGTGGAAGAGACGTCTGCGGCGACGATAAAACTCTCCAACGAGGCCGAGAGACTTTCCGAGCTTGTCGCCGGGTTCAAAACGACGCCAAGCGCGGTAGGCCAAAGCAACGGTCGGGCGCATGCGCCTGCAGCTTCGCCTGCGCGACAAATGATCCAGTCGCTTCCTGGCAAACTACAGCGGTCGAAGGCGGCCAATGAAGGCTGGTCGGAATTCTGAGCATGGCGACCCGGTACGCCACATCATGAGGGTAGTTTTGTGAAAATGCTGATCGCAATACCACTCGCACTGCTGGCTGCCGGGCTCTCCACCGCACAAGCGCTCGATAAACTGATCCTTTTGGTCAAAAGGAATCTCGAGCACCTGGACATCGGCAATACGGCGCAGTTCGATCTGAACATGCTCACGGGGTTTGCGGGTCGCCGAGGGTATAGGTCGGGATCCAAAGCGGCCGGGGCCGAATGGATAGAGATGACGGAAGTCGTCGAGTTTGTGACTCGTATTGTGGACGCAAAACTAGCTGGAGGTTTATCACCCGCGAACCTCTCCATCGGGCGAGGTTGCGGCGAGGGAATGATGACAGACAGAACCTGCGACATGCAATATCGGGTGGATCTGCGGTTCTTGCCGTCACCGGTCGTCCTGCTGTGGCAATCCCCTAAAGCGAATAAGGGTTAGGCCGATGCTTTCGGATGAACGGGCGGCAGCCTCACTCTTTTCCAATGTGACACAAGGCGGAGATGGGCTGGACGGAATGTTGCAGACGCTGTTTCACATCTCTCCGCTTGCCTATGCCATTTCGATGGCCGGGCCAAACTCCGTTTATGTGCGGGTCAACCAGGCTTACATGGACCTCGTCGGGATGAACGAAACGGCACTGGTTGGTCGCAAACTGACAGATGTCGGCCTGATCGTCGATGGCTCAGACCGTGTTGCCAGGATCAAACTCCTTGACGAGGTTGGGTATTACTCCGCGCAGTCGGGCAAGATCCGGCATCGTGACGGGCGGGAGATTTCCGTGATGATCTCCGCACGCCGGATCACGATCGGAAACGACCTCTACGATCTCGAGGCGCTGACCGATGTCACCGAACAGACGAGCGCGCAAATCAGACAGGAAGAGGCGTTGCGAGCCGCGGCCGTCACCGATAGCCTGACCGGGCTGCCGAACCGTCTTGGGTTCGAGCAACGGATCGCTCACTTTATCGAAGATCGCGCCAACCATGAGGAGTTCGGGCTCGCAATCTTCGATCTCAACAGCTTCAAGATCGTCAATGACATGCACGGTCACCCGGTCGGGGACGAGTTGCTTGCGGTTATCGGGAAAAGGCTGTTGTCGTCCCTGAGAGCGGGCGAATTCGTCTCGCGGCTGGGCGGTGACGAGTTTGCCCTCCTGTTCCAGTCAGACATGGGAGACAGTGAAATGCAGGAGCAGAGGCTCGCCGTGATGATGGACACTGTGCTGGCCGCCGTCACGATCGGAAGCAAAACGCTGCGCGTCGGTGCGGCGCTCGGTTTTGGCTTTGCAAGCGAGGTCAAGTGGTCGAGAACGGCTCTTGTCGCTCTCGTAGATCGGCGCATGTATCACGCCAAACTGACGCGGCGAAGTATTGCGATCCTCGGGCCGCCGGAGGCCTTGGCAACGGCCAACGGCTGATGCCACCCATGGCGACGTGTAAAGACCCTGCCGGTTACGAACCGGCAGGGTCTGATGTCATGGTCTAGCGGCGGACAGCCTTGACGTCTTCCGCAGAGACCGGCGGAGCGTCGTTATGCCAGGCCTGGCGCAGGAAGGTGGCAAGTGCTGCCGCTTCTTCGTCGTTGAGGCGGTCGTTATAGCCCTGCATGCGCACGCGCATGGGACGGTCCTTGGTCGAAGGCAGTTCCGCTCCGTGCAGCATGACATCCAACAGGCCCTTTGAAGACTTCGCGGTAACCAGCGAATTTCCGTCAAGCTCCGGGAAGATTTCCGCGGCACCCTTGCCGTTGACAAAGTGGCAGCCACCGCAATTGTCGAGATAGAGGCGGGGACCGAGCGGCATATCCGCTTTGGCTTCCGTCAGCATTTTCTCGGTGTCGGTAACCTCGGCCTTTTCAGGCGCCGCCGAAGGCGTTGCCGGTGCCGTGGAACCGCCAGTGCTGCCGATCTTCTTGAGGTAGGTTGCGATCGCCAGATTGTCCTCGGGCGTCATGTATTGCAGCGAATCGCGCACCACCAGCATCATCTCGCCGGTTGCCGTGGAATGCGCGTTGCGGGCAGTCGTAAGATAGGCCGCGAGCTCTTCGGTGGACCATTTCTGCGGTGCGCTTTGCGGGCCGCGCAGGTCAGGTGCCGTATAGCCGTCGATCTCGCCGCCGGTCAGGAAGGCAGCGCTGCTCTCGTCGGTACCGTCCTGCGCCATCAGCAGGTTGCGCGGGCTGTGGCAGGCGGCGCAGTGTCCGGCGCCCTGCACGAGATAGGCACCACGGTTAAACTGCTCGTCCTGCGAAACAGGTTCAAAGCCCGGCTTGCCCAGCGCCAGCCAGTTCCAGGCGCGAATGCCCCAGCGCTGGTTGAACGGGAAGGACAGTGCCGTTTCCTCGACCTTGTTGGAAACTGCAGGCACCTCGGTCATGAAATACTGGTAGAGGGCCTGGATGTCCTGTTCCGTCAGCTTGCGATAGTTTTCGTAAGGCATGGCCGGGTAGAGATGCGCACCGTCGTTGCGAACGCCGTCGTAGAGCGCCGCGCGGAAATCATCGAGCGTGTAATTGCCGATGCCGGTTTCCTTGTCCGGTGTGATGTTGGTGGCCCAGATCGTGCCCATCGGGCTGTGGATAGGCCGGCCGCCGGCGAAGGGCTTGCCGCCCTCCGCGGTATGACAGGCCATGCAGTCACCGGCCCGCATGGCGTATTCGCCACTGCCCGCCGGTGCTTTGTAATCAGCCGGGAGCTGGGCAACCGCGGCAGTGCGCTGGACCGGCACGAAGATGAAGGCGAGAAGGCCGACGACGCCGAGAACGGCGAGGATGAGAATGACGCGAAGAAAGGTTTTCATCGTTGCGCTCCTCACACCAGTGGCCGCGGATTGGACAGGTACTGCGTCCGGATCGCATGCGCCGCCCAATAGGCCAGGCCGCCGACCATGCCGGTCGGGTTGTACTGGGTGTTCTGCGGGAAGGCGCCGGCGCCCATCACGAAGATGTTGTGCTTGTCCCAGGCCTGCAGATATCGATTGATTGCCGAGGTCTTCGGATTGTCTCCCATCACAGTGCCGCCCACATTGTGCGTCGTCTGGTACGGACGCACGTCGTACATGGCGCCGTCCTTCTTGAAGCCTTCCTGCATTGAGGTCGGGTTCATCGACTTGGCGATCGGCTCCATCTTCGACTTCATGAACTGGGTCATGCGGATGTCGTTCGGCTGCCAGTTAAACGTCATGCGCATCAGCGGACGACCGTGGCGATCCTTGTAGGTCGGGTCGAGGTCGAGATAATTGCCGCGATAGGACATGTGTGAACCGTGCGAGCCGATCGACATCGAGTGGCCGTACCACTCGCCGATGCCCTTCTTCCAGCCGGCACCCCAGGTCGGCGTGCCCGCGGGGAGCGCCATGGAGCGGATCGGCTGACCGTTGGACTGGCCGGCACGCCAGTAGGCACCGCCGATAAAGCCTTCACGACCGAAGTCGATATTGTCCATGCCGAAATCATCGATCGACATGCCGTTGGCACCGGTGCCGATGAACGGATTGAACACCTCGTCCTTGAAGAACATCGTGTAGCCGCCGTTCATCTGGTAGGCATAGCTGCGACCGGTGACGCCTTCGTTCGTTGCGGGATCAAACGGCTGACCGATGCCCGAGAGCAGCATCAGATGGACGTTGTGCAACTGGTAGGCGGCCAGGATTACCAGATCCGCGGGCTGGAACACTTCTTCCCCGGCCTTTTCGTCAAAATAGGTGACGCCGGTCGCGGTTTTGCCGTCGGGCGCCATTTCGATTTTCAGCACTTCCGCATGGGTGCGGTATTCGAAATCCGGCTTGCGCTTCAACGCGTCGAGAATCGCCGTCTGCGGCGAGGATTTCGAATAGTTGTAGCAGCCGTAGCGCTCGCAGAAACCGCAGTGGTTGCAAGGGCCCATCTGCATTCCGTATTCGTTGACATAGGCCTGCGAGGCAATGCCGCCCGGGCTCGGGAACGGGTGACAGCCGGCAGCTTTCGCGGCTTCGGCAAATTTGGCTCCGTCCCAGGTCACCGGCATAGGCGGCATCGGGTATTCGCGCGAGCGCGGTGCCTCGAACGGATTGCCGCCCTCGATTTTCTTGCCATTGAGATTGCCGGCCTTGCCGGAAATCCCCGCGACATGCTCGAACCGATCGAAAAACGGCTCCAGCTCTTCGTAGCTGACGGGGTAATCCTGCAGGTTCATGTCTTCCGGAATGATGCCGGCGCCCCAGCGCTCTTCCACATGCGAGCGCAGACGGTATTCCGAGAGCTGCGGACGCCAGTTCAGACCGTTCCAGTGGGTGCCTGCACCGCCCACACCGATACCCGGCAGGAACGAGCCGAGGCTGCGATAGGGCAGGGCGGCTTCATCGACGTTGCGACGGATCGTCAGGGTCGAATTGCGCGGCTTTTGCATCATGCCGAGACGAACGCCGTATTTCAGCTCGTCGATCATGTTCGGGTACTGGAAATCCGGAACGGTGTTCTGGTCATGGCCGCGTTCAAGCGCAACGATCTCCAGACCCTCGTTGGCGAGTTCCATGCCGAGGATCGAGCCGGTCCAGCCGAGACCGACGATGACGACGTCCTTCTTCTTTGCAGTGCGTGCCATCGTTATGCCCTCTCACCGGAAATCGAAACGGGACCGAGCGGGTAGGCGACGTTGTGCTTCAACACCCACTCCTTGTAGCTGCCGCGGGCACCTGGGAAACCGATATATTTCCAGGCCTGCATGCCGTGATTGCCGCCATACATCGGGTCTGCGAAGTAGCCCTCCTTGGTGTTCTGCAAGAGGATCGTGAAGAAGTCGCGCAGTTCGGGCTTGATCTTCATCTCGTCTTTCTGGAGGGAGGTCAGGGCCTTGTCCTGAGTTGCGGCGTCAAGCTCGGCAAATATCTTGCCGTGCGTCTGCTGACACCATGCGTCGAACACCGGGATACCCTGCTGATAGATTTGCAGCGGCGTCAAAGGCGATTGCCAGCCGCGGAACGGATGGGCTGCGGCATCGTGCGGACCTTCCATGTACCAGTCTGCCGCCTCACCGAATCCACCGGCCAGTTCCTTGTCGATAAAGACGGGGACGCGGGCCTCGATGGCACCGGGACCTTCGCCTTCGGAGGGAATGAGCCGCGCCGTGGCAGCCATAACGAAGGCCCACTCAGTGGGCTTGAGACAGACCGGCTGGTATTCTTCGATCGGCGGCGGGGCCGGCGGGGTCTCCGCCTTCGCCTGCATCACCACGCCGACGACGGCCGCACTTGCCGCCGAAGCTTTCAAAAAGCTACGGCGGGACGGTAACCCCGGGACATCTCTCATTGTATCGCTCCTTGGTGTCCCGACAGGGGGCCGGAACCGAATAGGCTGGAAACGTGAGGCACCCGTCGCTGCGACATATGGCCTCATTCGTTGCTGACCTTTAAACCCGCAAGGTTTGAGTATGCAATGCTTATGAGGTACGATTTATGAGAAAAATTTTGCGTTAATTAGCGATGCTGCCATGCGTGCGCACAAATGCCTACCTCTGCGGGAAGTTCGTGGCTTGCTCGACTTCATCGAGTATTATTATCAATTGTCAATTTGCCGGCGGATCGCTGTCGGCGTTCGAAATTCAGGTGGCGGGATCCGCAGGACCGGTCCGATCAAAAAGGCGGGAGGGACACGGCCGGTTGCCGACGTCAGTGGATTGTCGGTGTTTTGCCGGAATACGCGTCCTGGAGGATCACGATCAGCCGCGAGGCAATAGCCCGTATTTCAGCTTGCTCCGATATCGAGAGATCGGCCTCGCTGCGAGCAAGAGTTTCCAGCGCTGCCGTCGTGTCGTTGACCATCCGGGCGACACCCATCCGGCTGAGTGGGCTGAGGCGCCAGTTCAGATGCCGGATGATACCGGCGAGATCGCCAAGCCGCTGAGCGCTGAAACGCATGTTCCTATCCCGTACTCACTACAATTCAGGACAAGGATGAGCGCTAACCCGTCAAAATTTGGTTACAGCGACTTGGTTACCGCGACGGCGCCAGTACGACCGGAAACGGACGCATAACGACGCGGGCTCTAATTTAGCATTAATCCTTCATTAGTTAGTTGCCTCTAAAATTCGGGTATCAGACCGTCGGGGTCGTGCCGTTGCTTCAGATGGAGGGGGTTCGTGATGAAATTCGAAGTTTGCCTGGTTACCGAAAGTGCTCTCCCATGACTTTAAAGTCTTCTGTCAGCACCCTTTCGGACCTCAACGAGATCGCCGTTCTGCGCAACAAGGCACGCGCAATCGACCGTGCGCAAGCGGTCATCGAATTTGATCTAACCGGCACGGTAAAGAACGCTAACGAGAACTTCCTTTCCCTCATGGGCTATTCGCTGGCCGAGGTGCGTGGCCGACATCACTCCATGTTCTGCGAGCCGGAGATCGTCGAAGCTCCCGAATATGCCGCGTTTTGGAGTGATCTGGCGGAGGGCAAGCTCCACGACGGAGAGTTCAAGCGCATCGGACGCGGCGGACGCGAGGTGTGGATCCGGGCGAGCTACAATCCGATCCTCGACGACAACGGCGTGACCATCGGGGTGGTCAAGTACGCGATGGATGTCACAGCGACCAAGTCGGTAGAGGCGGAACTCCTGGGAAAAGTAGCGGCGATCGACCGCGCAATGGCCGTGATCGAATTCGACCTCGAAGGCCACGTCCTCGCAGTGAACGAAAATTTCCTCACCCTGATGGGATATGCTCGGGAAGAAGTCATCGGTCAGCATCACCGGATGCTGTGCGGAGCCGACCAAACCCGAACACCCGCCTACAAGGCATTCTGGCAGAGGTTGGGGCGCGGCGACTATGAGAGCGGAGAGTACCGTCGTCTCGCCAAGGGCGGAAAGGATGTCTGGATCCAGGCGACCTACAATCCCATCTTCGATCTCAACGGCAACCCCTGCAAGGTGGTCAAGTATGCCTATGACGTGACTGCAAGCAAGATCCGGAACGCCGAGTTCGAAGGCAAGGTCAACGCGATCGGCCGGGCCCAGGCCGTCATCGAGTTCGACTTGCACGGCAATATCCTTGACGCGAACGAGAACTTTCTTGCCGCCGTCGGCTATTCACTGGAAGAAGTCCGGGGCAAACACCACCGGATGTTCTGCGACCCTGCGTTCACGCAGACAGCGGAATACGGTTCCTTCTGGGACCGGCTGGGACGTGGCCAGTTCGAAGGAGGGGAATACCGACGCCTCACCAGAAGCGGTGCCGACATATGGCTTCAGGCGACTTACAATCCGATCCTCGACCTCGCAGGCCGCCCGATCAAGATCGTAAAGTTCGCCTCTGACATTACGCAGGCGAAACTGCGCAACATCGAGTTCGAGGGAAGGGTCGACGCGATCTCGCGGGGGCAGGCGGTCGTCGAATTCGATCTCGACGGACATGTCGTTTCCGCCAACGAGAACTTCCTACGGGTCATGGGATACTCACTTCGCGAAATCACGGGGCAGCACCACAGCATGTTCTGCAGCCAGGATTACATCGTCTCGGAAGACTACCGGGATTTCTGGCTGCGTCTCAACAAGGGTGAATTCTTTTCGGGGCGTTTTGCCCGCGTTGGAAAGTATGGCCGGGAAGTGCACATTCAGGGGATCTACAGCCCGATCGTCAATCTGCGGGGCGAGACGGTGCGCGTGGTGAAGTATGCCAGCGACATCACCGATCAGGTCAAGCTCGAGCATGACATCCGTTCGAAATCGCAGCAAATGACCAGCATTGTCGGAGAACTGTCCGGATCGATCGCGGAAATCACCGCTAACACCCGCACGGCCACCACGCTTGCATCCGAGACGCAGGGCAATGCGGAACAGGGTTCAGAAGCGCTGGGCAGCGCGATCGCGGCAATCGATCTCATCCAGAAGTCCTCCACGGAAATCTCCGATATCGTCAAGGTGATTGGCGAGATCGCCAGTCAGACCAACCTTCTCGCCTTCAACGCGGCAATCGAAGCCGCAAGGGCAGGGGAACATGGGGTCGGGTTCTCGGTCGTCGCGGGCGAGGTCAGGAAACTCGCCGAGAGAAGTTCGGAAGCTGCGCACGAGATATCCAAGCTCATCCAGGAATCGACCATGCGCGTCAACCAGGGAACGGACCGGTCGCAGCATGCGAGACTTGCTTTCGAACGGATCGTCGGCAGCGTGAACAAGACCAGCGAGTCCATCCGGGAGATTGCGCAATCGACGGATGCTCAGCAGCGTGTCTCAAGGACTGTTGTCGAGCTCATCAATGACCTGACGTCATCGACGGCGCAACAGCGCAAAGTGGGTTAACCCATGAACCAGATGGTCAGATCTCTCGCGATGCCGGAAGTGCTGAGAGGCAGTCGCCCTGCAACGCAGCAGTTCGGCCTCCTGCGCATTGGCGAGGCGATGCTTGCCATCAATGTCGAGAATATCCGAGAAGTCGTTCCGGCGCCCGGTGGGCTATCGAATGCAGGCATCGCGGCAACCGGCTTGTGCGGGTTGTTCGAATTGAGAGGCAGCACCATCCCGGTTATGGATATCCGACCGATGCTCGGCCTGCCGGCGACGGAGGCCTACGGCGCCGTGATTCTGGTCCTGCGGGTAAGACAGAGGCTGATATGCATTTTTGCTGACGAAGTGCGCGGCATCGCGACAGAAGACGTCGCGGCACTCGATGAACTGGGCGTGTCGCGACCCGCTGTACAGGGACCTTTGGTCACGCATTCATTCTTCCACAGCGGAAAGGTAATCTCGGTCCTGGCAGCGGAGCGCATCTTGGCGTTGCCGGGAATTCCGTCGGTGCAAGAGCCAGTCGCGGAGGCGGTCGCAAAGACGAGCTCGAATGCGAAGCCGCTTCTGCTGTTCACGTGCGGCGCGTTTTCTTTCGGCGTTGCGGCCGGGGTGGTCGAGGCCACCGCGCCGACCGCGCAGTTGAAGGATTCGCCGATGAAGACGGAGACCTGCCTCGGTGTCATCGATCATCATGGCACCCAGGTGCCGGTTCTTGATACGCTTCGGGTGCTTGGCATGGGCGTCCTGTCGGAACGCAAGCAGTCGTCCGTCCTCGTCCTGCGTTACCCCGACGACCGGCTGCTGGGCTTTGCGCTCGATACCGTCGTCGATATACGGCCGATACCGTTGGGCGACATTATGGCGATGCCTGATAATGCCGTAGAGACCGGGTCTGTTCTCAGCGGTGTCTATTCCGTCGACGGACGGACATTGTTTCTCGTCCTCGACGAGCGCACAATGATGAGTGACGATGTCCTGCTGATGTTTTCGCGACTTTCATCCACCAAGCCCAAGACAGCGGCGGCCGGTCGAGCGCCGGGGCAGCGCGGAGACGCGTTGCTGCCATACTTGGTCTTCAGAGCAGGGGGAGACATGGCAACGCCGGTTGCCGATGTCCGGGAGATCGTCGAGATGCCGGAAGACTACGTTTCGTTGAACAATGTCGGACGCGGCACGATGGGCCTGTTTGTCCACCGTGGCACAGCTATCCCTCTCATCTCCCTTGCCAGACGGCTCCGGTTGCCTGCAGTTCCTCCCGGCCAAGAAGGTCGCGTTCTGCTCGTGTCGGACGGCCTCAAGACGACTGGCCTGGTGGTCGACAGTCTGGCACGGATCGAAATGGCCTCGAAATGTGCGACAGGACCGGACGCTACGGACTCCAGCGGGTTCGAGCACCGGATCCTGGGAGACTTCATGGTTCGGTCAGCGGACGGGCGGCTCCTCCCATATATCGACCTCAGAAAAGCCCTCGCTTGAAAGAGCCCGACTGTTGGTTGCAAAATCCAAGGTTGAGTCTTTACCTTTTGTTAACGCTGAGACGCCAAAACTCGTGTTGACGATCTTCCAACGGATTCTGATATGCCCGTCAGCGCGCTTTCCATTCTTGATCCAAACGCTCTCGACGACTATTGCGACCTGCGTTCGGTGCCGAAGCATCGTCATTTCGGAAAAAACGACATCGTTGACCGCCTGCGGTTGGCGGTTCCATTTGACTACATCTCCATCAGCGGTCTCGACGTCGACCACTACAGGTTCGGTCAGGGTTTTTCGATCGACACCGACATGCCTCCTGCATTCCTCGACGCCTATGACGCGGATCGCCTCTATCTGACCGACCCGTTCGTGCTAGCCGCGAAGGCCTCGAACGTGATCGTGGTCGAGAGCGAGGTCTACGCGGAAACTCCGCCGCCGCAGAGGCTCGTTTACCTCCAACGAACCTTCGGCCTGCACAACCGAACGCTTATCCCGATCCTCAGGAACGATGTCATTTACGGAGCGATCTGTTTTTCCCGCTCGACACCGTTTGACGAAAAAGAGTTGATCTTCCTTTCGCTGGTAGCGGAATCCATTCACACGGCTGTCACCAAGCCGCTGATGGATCGCTTCGCTGCCCACCAGCTTCGGCTTTCCAAGGGTGAAATTGCCTGCCTGACCCAGGCCAGTCTCGGGCTGACGAGCGAGGCGATTGCGGTCGCGACTGGATACCAGAACGATACGGTCAACAGTTACATAAAGTCGGCCGTGAAGAAGATCGGCGCGACCAACCGAACGCAGGCCATTGCCGAAGCTATACGCCGCCGGCTCATCGCCTGATCGCATCGCCCTAGCTAAAAAGTGATCTGCCACAGGGGGCGGTCATCTTTTCGACCGTAAGCGCCTGAGGCAACAGCAAAGAAGTAAGAATTGAGCGCTACGTCTCGTAACGTCTTTTTCTACTCCAATTCTCATTTCAAGATTCACCTAATATAAATGCCTCCGCCCTAGAATTAAGGCGTCCACAGCGTTGAACACGCAATCGGCATGACGCCGATCTGGGAGGAGCGCGCGGTGTATTCCACCACGCATGCCCCGATGGGACGCTGGCCAATAGGCACCCCCCGTTTCTGACAGCTTGTCGCGCGCGCCGCGAGTCTACTTCGTATCTTGGAGTTTCAAGTGATAAACCGCATCATGATCGCAGCCGTCATTGTCGCCGGCGCGCTGCTTCCTCTTCAGGCGACGGCGCTTGACTTGCCGAAAGGCAAGGTGGTGCTTACGGTGACTGGCACCAAGCTCGATCATCCCAACGTCGGTGGCAAAGCCCAGTTCGACATGCCTATGCTCGAAGCCCTTGCGGGCCGCACGGGTGAAATGGAGACCCCCTGGACCGAAGGCGTGGTCAAGTTCTCCGGCCCGCTTCTGCGGTCTGTACTCGAGGCAGCGGGGGCCCATGGCACCAAGCTCAAGGTCATTGCGCTTAACGATTATGCCGCTGACCTGCCGATGGAAGATGCAACCTTGCTCGACACAATGCTCGCCACCCGCATGGACGGCAAGCTGATGTCTGTCCGCGACAAGGGCCCGCTCTTCCTCGTGTATCCTTTCGATAAGGACCAAGGTCTGTTCAACGAGAAATACTTCTCCCGGTCGGTCTGGCAGATCAAGGATATCGAGGTCACTGAATGATCACTGCCGCCCAGCAGAGTGGCGATATCATCCGGAAAGCCAGCAAGGCGACCGTCGTGCTGCAGTGCTTTGCCGTGTTGCTGTTGCTGGGCCTCGTTTTTCTGTTTGCCGATATCTCAAGGAAATACTCCGCCCTGCAGGACGGCATTCGCGAGAACGCTTTGTGGTCCGTCTACCAGCTCGACCGGGAAGCGCGCCGGTTGCACGAGACCCTGCACATCATGCTCGTTGAAAACGACCTGACTCCGGAGCGCATCAAGGCTCTCGGGACGCGCTACGACATTCTGTACTCGCGAATGAACATTCTCGACAAAACCTCGTTCGAGACAAAGTTCAAGCTGGATGCGGCTGTTGCCGAGCAGGTCACTGCCATTCGCGACGCGGTGTTCGGTCGCAGCGCCGTTTTCGACAGACTGGCCGCAGGCGACCCCGTGGATCCGGTGCAGCTAGAGACAGCAGATTCAGAGTTTGAGAGGCTGGTAGAGAACACGGAAAAACTGCTTCTCTATACGAACAGCACCGTCAGCATCGAACGGGCTGAGGCTCGGGACGCAGTCCTTGACCTTCAGATGAAATCGGCGGGTCTCGTCGCACTTCTTGTCTGCTGCGTGGTATTCCTCATTCTTACGCTGCGACGTCAGCTCAAGTCAGTTCAGCTTGCCGGTCTCAGCCTGGAGGCGATTTCGAACCAGCTGAAGGAGTCATATCTCGCGGCGGAAGCCGGGAACCGCGCCAAGTCCCAGTTCATGGCGACGATGGGACACGAGATCCGCACACCTCTGAACGCCATTCTCGGAACTGCGGAACTACTGGAGTTGTCTCCGCTACCGCCGTCAGTTGCCCCTGGCCTGCAGACCATCAGGCGTTCTGGTCAGGCGCTTCTCGAGATCATCAACGAAATCCTAGACTTCGCAAAGATCGAACACGGAAAACTGGACGTCGAGACCCGCGCGGTTGACGTTCGGGCCGTCGTCACAGCCACGGTCGAAATGGTACGAGACAGGGCAACTGAACACGGAAATCGCATTGCGCTCGAACTGCCGATCTCGTTCACCACGCCGGTCATATCATCGGACCCCACCCGTCTGCGTCAGGTTCTTCTCAACCTGTTGAGCAACGCCATCAAATTCACGAGCGAGGGCACCGTCACGTTGCGCGTGCTGGAGATTGGCGATCCGCAAGACGCACAGCTGAGGTTTGAGATTGAAGATACAGGCATCGGGATCGACGGTGAAGGTCTTGGCAAGCTATTCCAGCCGTTCTCGCAGGTCGATGCGTCTATCAGCCGGAAATACGGTGGTACGGGACTGGGACTGACCATCTGCAAGCAGATCGTAGAGGCGCTGTCGGGAACAATAGGTGTCAACAGCCGCAAAGGCGAGGGCAGCATCTTTTGGTTCGTAATCCCTGCCAACCCGGCCGAGAAGGGTCTTGTCGACGCCTTGGCGGCAAAGGCCGCGCCCCAACAGTTTCAGTCATGGAATATCCTTCTTGTCGAGGATAACGTGATCAATCAGCAGGTCGCGGCGGGGTTTCTCGCCCATCTCGGCCAGTTGGTCACGATCGCGAACGACGGGCTGGAAGCCGTCAAACTGACGGAGACGACCCGCTTCGATCTCGTCCTCATGGACATGCAGATGCCGAGGCTGGACGGCATAGAGGCTACCAAGCAAATTCGCGCTTCCAACGGCCTTAGCCGGAACGCTCCCATCATCGCGATGACCGCGAATGCTTCTGACGACGACAGGCGGCTTTGCGAGGAGGCGGGGATGACGGGGTTCCAGTCGAAGCCGGTCTCGATGCATCAGCTTCGGGGTATCATCGGGTCTCTGGAGGCGGCTGCGGAAACTGCTGTGGAGCCTATCCAAAGTCCGAGCATCGATAACGCGTTCGAAACCCGGCGGTTGGAGATCGTGGAGGCACTGGGCGAAGAGACGTTCGACGAACTCCTGTCGAGCTTTTTCGAAGACGCAAGCCTACTCCTCACAGATCTTCACTCCGCCTTGGCCGTCAATGACCACCGTCATACCGATCATCTGCTGCACACTCTGAAGGGCGCAGCAAGCAGCGTCGGTCTTCAAGACGTGGCTGACCGGTCTCAGGACCTCCGTCATGCATCAATCACCGAAACCGTACTTGCAGACCTTGAAGACACAGTCACCCGCTACAGGCAGCTCCTTGTCGCATAAGGGACGTTCACATGCGCATTCTACTTGTCGACGACAATAAAACGAACCTCTCTCTCCTGACGAGACTCGTCGAGAAACTGCCGGACTGCGTCGCCATTCCCTATCTTCACCCCGAAGACGTGCTGGCATATGCCCCGGCGCTCGAATTCGACATCGCGGTCATCGATTTCCAGATGCCTGTCTACAGCGGCATCGAGCTGTTGACCGAACTTGTTCGCTTCGAGAATTACCGCGACAAGCCCGTGGTATTTGTCACGGCCGATACCGATACGGCGACGCGCATGGCGGCGCTCAATGCAGGCGCGATCGACTTTCTGACGAAACCCGTGAACCCGCTGGAGTTCCAGGCCCGGATCAAGAACCTGGTCGCCCTCGTGGACGCGCGCAACAAGCTTGCTGACAAGGCCGAGTGGCTTCGTATCGAGGTCGAGAAAGCGGTCGTCGAGCTGCGTGCCCGCGAGGAGGAAATCATTGACCGCTTGACGATTGCAGCAAGCTACAAGGACTTCGAGACGGCCCGGCACACGCGGCGCGTAGGCCTTTATTCCGAGGCAATCGCGCGGGCCTACGGCATGGAGGCGCGCGCTTGTTCCGACATCAGGCTTGCCTCGCCGATGCACGATATCGGAAAGGTCGCCATTCCCGATGCCGTCCTCCTGAAAAATGGCAAGCTGACCGAACAGGAGTTCGCGGCCATGCAGCGACATACGGTCGTCGGCTGCGATATTCTCCGGGAGTCGAAGTCGAGCCTCCTGCAGCTTGCTGCAGAAATTGCTGGCAGTCATCATGAACGCTGGGACGGGCAGGGGTACCCGTTCCGTCTTTCGGGTGAGACCATTCCGGTTTCCGGCCGCATCGTCGCCATTGCCGATAATTTCGATGCGTTGACGACCGCAAGGCCCTACAAAGAGGCGTGGAGCGTGGATCGCGCCGTGGCCCACATACGTGAAAGATCGGGGAGCCACTTCGACCCCCGCTGCGTCGATGCCTTCGACAAGGCATTGTCCGTCATTCTCGAAATCATGGAGACCGATCGCAGGGAAAGCCTGCTTTCAGTGCCTACAAGCTGCATCCCGGTTCATGCTGGGTGCTCGCAGTCGAAGGAATCCTTTGAACGCTGCCGCCGCGCCATCAGCGATGCCCGAGTGGAGAAAAATGACGGTCCACTGACTGTTGCAATGATGACGTCACCAACAACACAGAACTACGAACTCGAAAATCAACCGACCGCTTTGCAAGGACGATGAAATGAACACTTTGCATCCTTCCAATTCTGCACGTTCCGGTGAGACCCTGGAAATCATCGCGTTCCGCCTTCACGACCAGGAGTTCTGCGTCAGGACGGTGACGATCCGCGAAATCCGCGGCTGGGGCCCCGCGACGCCGATCCCGCATTCACCCAGAGAGGTTCTGGGAGTGATGAACCTCCGCGGTGCAGTGATTCCGATCATCGACCTCGCCTGCAAGCTCGGTATGCGGAGTACCGAACCCAATGAGCGGAGTGCGATCGTCGTGGCGGAAGTCCACGGAATGGCCTTTGGTCTTGTTGTCGACCGGGTCTCGGACATCCTCACGATTCCCGTCGAAAACATGCAGCCTGTGCCTGACATGAACGCGGGTGCCGCGACGAGCTATTCCGACGGCATCATCGTCCAGCCCACAGGAATGATCTGTTTTCTGAACCTGGAACGAATGTTCGAAGGTTTGAATACTGCCGGCCTCATCGCCGCCTGATAGCTGCGCCGTTCGCACTCATCCGCCTAGACGCTCCGTGACTGTCAGATGACAGTTCGGTGCACGACCAAACTCGGCTTGCAGAAGCAGGTACAACCTGAAACGCAACTTACGCCTCAATTGCACAACGTATGAGTATTTGATTAAGACGAATTGCTGATTTTCGCATCGTAACCACAGTTTAACGAATCTGCCCTACAAATCGAGGGAGTGGGTAGGCGCTCGTCTTTTGTCAGCGCGAGACCGATTTCAGGATTTGCACTGCCCGGTAAACGGCAACAATTTTAGTTTGGGCCAATCGTCTAGAATTCCTTTTCCGATCGACCCCTGCGGTACCGGCGAGCAAGACGCCTTGCCACTGCATACGGTCAGTTTTTCCAAAATCCAAAATCTGCGACCATACTGACTTCCGGCCCGTTGTGCCGGTGGCAGGTCGATGCCCGATGAGAGGTTGAAAATGTTGATACGAACAAAGCTTCTAGCCTGTCTTTTCGTCCTCGCTACGGCGCTACTGTCGATGGCTGGTTTTGCTTTCTATGCACTCGATGAAGAAGGCAAGCTTGCCAATTCCATCGTTGAAGATCGCGTCATCCCCTTGGCGCAGTTGAAGCAGGTCGCCGACAGTTACGCGGTAAACATCGTCGATACGGTCCACAAGGCCCGCGCGAGAACGTTGACAGCCCGGCAGGCGACCGAAAACATCGAGACCGCCATGAAGGTCATCGACCTGCGATGGCGCGAATATCGCAACACGAAGATGACAGCCGATGAGTCGGCGATCGCTACGACCTTCGAGGCGTCTCGCTCAGCGGCCGATGCAAAGCTGAAAGGCCTGCTGACCCTGATTGCATCCGGCGATCTGGATGCCTTGGGACGCTTCGCCGACGCCGATCTTTATCCGACAATCGATCCGCTTGGTGGTCCCATCGACGAACTGGTGAAGCTTCAGCTCCGTGTCGCAGCCGAAACGCTCGCGACAGGAAAGGAGATGAAGGCTGGCCTGACATTGGTCATGGCGATCATTGCCTTCGCGGGTCTTACCGTCGTGGTGATTTCGGTTTGGACGGTTCGTTCTGCGGTTATCCGGCCGTTGACCGAGATGACGAGGGCCATGACCGAGTTGGCGGGCGGCAAACTTGACGTGCGCATTTTCGGCGAGGGCCGCCGCGACGAGATCGGCACAATGGCAGGCGCCGTTGGTGTCTTCAGGCAAAGTGCGAAAGATCGAGCTCGTCTGGAGGCCGAGGCCGATGCAAACCGCAGCGTTTCGGAGCGGGAGCGTATTGAACGCGACCGGATCAGAGCCGCCGAAGCCGAAGCGATGGAGTTCGCTGTCGATAACCTGAAACATGGTCTCGATCAGCTTGCGAATGGGAACCTCGTGCATCGGATCGATGCAGCATTCGTTGCGCAGCTTGATGTGTTGAGGACGAACTTCAACAGCTCCATGGAACGCCTCGAGCAGACCTTGCGCACCGTCGGCCAGAACGCGCAGACGATCGCGGCGGGTTCCAACCAGATCATGTCGGCCGCCAATGATCTTTCGAAGCGCACCGAGCAACAGGCTGCCTCTGTTGAAGAAACGGCTGCGGCCCTTGAGCAGATCACGACCACCGTTGCCGGATCGAGCAAGCGTGCCGAAGCCGCTGGTCGCCTTGTCACCGAGACAAAGGACAGTGCCGAAAAGTCTGGCGACGTCGTGCGAAAAGCGATTTCGGCAATGGGCGAAATCGAGCGCTCGTCGAACGAGATCGTCAATATCATAGGGGTCATCGATGATATCGCTTTCCAGACAAATCTGCTGGCATTGAATGCCGGCGTCGAGGCGGCGCGCGCCGGGGAGGCCGGAAAGGGATTTGCCGTCGTCGCCCAGGAGGTCCGTGAACTTGCTCAACGCTCTGCAAAGGCGGCCAAGGAGATCAAAACCCTGATCAACACGTCAGGCGAGCAGGTTCGAAACGGGGTTCAGCTTGTTGCAGAAACCGGAAAATCGCTCACTGAGATCGTCTCCCGCGTCCAAGACGTCAGCGTCAATGTCACCGCCATCGTCGAAGCGGCCAAGGAGCAGGCGGTCGGGCTCAAGGAAATCAATATGGCGGTCAATACGATGGACCAGGGCACGCAACAGAATGCGGCCATGGTCGAACAATCGACTGCAGCCAGCAACAGCCTTGCCCGCGAAGCAGATAACCTTTTCACCATGATTGGTCGGTTCACGTTGAGCAAAGGACATGACCTTCAACCTCGAACCGGAAACGCCAACGGCGCGCCCCATATGCCGTCCCCAGCCAGAAAGCTGATGGCGAGAGTGAACAGCTCTTTTCCAACAAGTGCAGCTGTCGCCGAGGCGTGGGAGGAGTTTTAGCCGCGGTCTGGTAAGGCTCCCAGGTCGGCCGGGATTACAAGCTATCGATGGTCGCGGCTGAACTAGGATTTGCATTTTTCAAACCCGCGGCCACTGCTTTGTCACGCTTCGTCTCTCTCGCTTCGTCTCTCACGCGTCGGCAAAGATAGCCGGAAATGGCGTGCTGATATCGGCGCTTCAGAGGCGGCACGTTGAACCGTAGCGGACGTATCTACCGTCTCAGCCAAGGCCGCTAAGCCTGCTACTTGCCATCAATATCCGTTGGTTCCATAATGCATATTATCTGATAACTGGGTGATGCTCTCTGTCGGGTGGCTCAGGTTTTCCACGTCGCTGAAACTGCATCTCCCTTCGCTTTGACGACAGCGCACGGTATCGCTACAGCGCGCTGTCGATGTCATTCGAAGTTGCTCTAATGACCGTAATAAGGTTCACTTGAACCCCGACCACCCCGCAGCCCGCTTGTGACTAGTTTCGCTTGGCGCGCCCGGGCTGTGCATTGCTGTCTTGCAGCAAGGTCGCCTGATCGGCGACAATCGCAGACGCTTCGTTTTTCAGGACGTCCTTGGCATTCTTGCGCGCATCCTCAAGAGCGATCTCCGCACTCAAGCTACGTTCGTTTGCTTGCAGACCATCGTCTTCACTGCCGACCAGGCCATTGTTGATCTGCTCGCGAGCCTTCAGACGACTGGCGACGGCTGCGAGTTCTGCCCGGCGTTCGGCCTCGTTGAGCGAGATGACCTTTTTCTCGCGCTGCTGCTTCAGTTCGGCAGCGTCCTCGATGAACCGCTGGAAATCTGGGTCATCCTTGATTCGGGCTTCGTGCTGGGTCTGCAGTTGTGGCAGAACAGATGCGACATTTCCGACTGCGGCATATTTGGCAGGCTTGATACGTGTCCATGGCAGCGCATTGTCATAGCTCGCCTCACCCAGCGTCTTCGGGTCAGAAAGGCCCGGGAGGTTGATATCCGGCGTCACACCGCGAAGCTGGGTCGTACCGCCATCGACGCGGAAGAACTGGGCGATGGTCAGTTTCAGTTCGCCATATTTCGATTCGCTGCTGCGCGTCGCCTGATCGAGATCCACGACGGTCTGCACGGTTCCCTTGCCGAAGCTGGGCTCGCCGATCACAACGCCTCGACCATAATCCTGGATAGCTGCAGCAAAGATCTCGGAGGCCGAAGCCGAACCGCGGTTGATGAGCACGCCGACCGGGCCCGCCCAAGCGGGAGCAGACCGATCGTCTTTCAGGATTTCAACCTTACCCTTGGCATCGCGCTGCTGCACGACCGGTCCCTTGCCGACAAAGAGCCCGGTGAGTTCAATCGCTTCAGACAGGGATCCGCCTCCGTTGTCGCGCAGGTCAATCAGGACGCCATCAACGTTTTCCTGTTTGAGTTCAACGAGCAGCTTGGCGACATCGCGGCTGGCGCTCTTGTAGTTCTTCTCGCCTTTGCGTCTCGCTTCGAAGTCCTCGTAAAAGGCAGGCAGAGTGATCACGCCGATGCGGCGGGTGACACCTTTGTCCTCGACCGGAATAATGCTTTTCTGGGCTGCCTGTTTTTCGAGACTAACCCGGTCGCGCACGAGGCTGATAACCCGGTGGCTTCCGGTCTCACCGGTATCTGCAGGCAGCACGTCCAGACGGACGACAGAATCCTTCGCGCCACGGATCATCTGCACAATTTCGTCGAGGCGCGTACCCACGACGTCCTTCATCGGGCCATCTTCACCTTGCGCAACGCCTGCGATGCGATCGCCGACAGCGAGCTTGCCGGAGAGCTGCGCCGGGCCGCCAGGCACGAGTTCACGGATCGTGGTGTAACCGTCGCGTTCTTGCAGAACCGCGCCGATACCGACGAGAGACAGGCTCATGGAGATGTCGAATTCAGCCGCTGCCCTCGCCCCGAAATAGTCCGTGTGCGGGTCAACCGACGTCGTGTAGGCAGCCATGAAAGACTGGAATACATCGTCGCTCTTATAACGGTAGGTCCGATCAAGGACGTTCTGGTAGCGCTTGTCGAGCGTCTCGCGGATCGTCGCGTCTTGGGAGCCTGCCAGTTTCAGGCGCAGCCAGTCGCTTTTCACACGCTTGCGCCACAGGTCGTTGCTTTCCTGTTGCGACTGCGGCCACGGCGCGTCGTCTCGCAGCACGGAATACTCTTCCCGCTGGGTGAAGTCGAAACCCTGCTTCAGCAACTCACGTGCATAGGTCAGGCGCTCTGAAACGCGCTGCGAATAAACGTTGAAAATCGAGAAGGGAAGCTTCAGATCCTCGTCCTCGATCGCATCGTCGATCTTCTTGCTGTTCGCGGCAAAGCTGTCGATATCGGATTTGAGAAAAAAGCTCCGGTCCGGATCCAGCGACTTGATGAAGCTGTTCATGATCTTGATCGACAGCGCGTCGTCCAGCGGTACGGGCTTGTAGCTGTAGCGGCCGAGAAACTGTGCGCTGATATTGGCCGCCTGTGCCTGCCGATCGAGCGGAGCCAAGACGGGGGGTGTGCCCGGTTCCAAGGCATAGGCTGCTGGTGCGATGGCAAGAAGTAGACCAAGGAAAGAATATCTCAGACGCATTCCGCTATGTTCCAATTGCGATGTCGGTTCGTTTTGCGCAATGGTGGTGCAACAATGATCGAGTTTTGGCAACTGTCTGGGTGTGCAATATTGCGTGTCCATCGCAAGAACCAGGACGAACGGCGTGTTCAGCGGGCCTCTGATTTCTGGAGAATGCCGTTCGCGGGCGTTCGGTCGTCAGGCTTCAATGCATGATCTTCTGAAGACCGCGCGGCAATCTATTCATGCATTCCGCGCCGTCAGAGGTCACAAGGAACTGGTCCTCGATCATCAGGGCACCAAAGCCATTCCCGTAGAAGGGCGTCTCGAGCGCCACCACCATGCCCGGCTGGATCAGTTCCTCATTTCCCATCGAGAAAAAGGGCCATTCCTCGATGCCGGCACTGCCGCCGACCGAGTGCCCGAAATGCCCACGATGATATTCGCTCAATCCCCCACGACGGATGGCGGCCGTGACAACCCGATGCACCGCGCCGAATGTATTGCCGGGCCGGATGTGCTCGAGGCCCGCTTCAAATGCCTCGAGGAGGATCTTGTCGAGATCGTTCGCGAGCGGCGACGCCTCGCCATAGACAAAGGTTCGTGCGCTATCGGAAGAATATCCCTCCACCAGCGTTCCTACATCTGCCTTGATGAGCGCACCCGGAACAACCGTTGCGTTCGCGTCTGAAAGATCCGGGCCAACGGAGATGTAGTCCCATGACCCGGACAGGCTGACGCCCTTCCCGATTGCGAACGCCTTCGCGCCGGATTTCCAAGCGTCGGAAAGCGATTGGACAGAGGAGCCAGGCCGTATGGCCTCGACCATTCTGACGATGCCTGCCTCTGCCGCATTGGCCGCAAGACGCAATCGAGCGATCTCGACCGGCGTCTTCACCGAGCGCAGGCGGCGCAGAACCGCAGATCCATCTGTCAACAAGGCGCGGGGCAGATGGTGCTTTAGCGCGGCAAAATCGGCGGCGGGCATGAACTCCATGTCAACGCCAAGACGAGCCTCAGATAGACCGCGCTCGCGAAGCAGTTCTCCCAGCAGGCCGAAGGACACTTCGCGATCAAAGGTTTCAGGCCTTTCCCCCGTCGCCCCACCTCGGCGATAGCACTGGTCGATTTGCGCGATGGAGCCGGCGTCCGATGTATCGACGGTGTCGATCCAGATCCGATGACTGCGCAGCTCGACATCAGGTGCGGATTTGCGGATGCTTGTAAGGGCGTGATCGCTGACGACGGCGGCAAGCGAGAGCCCCGCATCCGCCGGAACAAAAGCGATTGCTGCCCCTGCCCTGCCCCACATCGTTGCTACGCCAGCGGGTGCGCCGATTGCGTAGCGGAATCCCTCGGGTTGGAATAGCAGCAGGCCATCAAGATCGGCCTCTTGCATCAATCGCTCTGCCCTGTCCCGATCGATATCGCCCACTGCCTGCCCCCGTCGTCCGTAAAGATGCACCCCATGACATGGCGCACCGGACGGACATCGGCCGGTCAAGATGCGGCGGCTCAACCCGTCGGCATATGTGTTTGTCGAACGTTCGATCCCGGTAGCGTCTGGGGATTGCGAACGTGCCGGGGATCGCGCAGCAGCGAGATCGAGCACACGATCAGTACGAATATGCCCACGAAAATTAGACCGGGCCGAAGACGAAAACTGTTCACCGAGTATAGGCCTTGTTGCTTCTCACTCAGGCAATGATGACGAACGAAGCTGACTCCCAGCTGAAGGGTGGCCGTTGGTCTAGGGCATTCAGGTGCGTGTCAGGATCCGATGCAAATCCGTGGCAATCGATATCGCCGAGGATCAACCAGTGCCGATCTACAGTCTGTCCAGAACCGCACCTCCTTTCTTCCGCCCGCGGATGGGTAGCGTTACCCTGGCTGTGACAGGTGCACTCTATCTGGCGGCCTTTACCAACCGGATGTTTCTCACGCGGGCTTTCGCCTATTTCGACAGTCACCTTGCCTTTGCTGCCTTCATACTCGGTCTCGCATGCCTTTTCGCAGCATTGATCGTATCGTTGTCGCTCAAGTATGTCCTGAAGCCGGTTCTGGTCTTTCTCTTCGTGAGCGCTGCTGCGGGCTCCTGGTTCATGGACAGGTTCGGAACGATCATCGACGTCGACATGATCCGCAACGCCGTCCAGACGACGTCATCCGAAGCCGGGCATCTGTTGACACCGGCCTTCGTGCTGCACATGGCCGTTTTCGGCATCCTGCCATCGCTTCTGGTCTGCTGGGTCAAGATCGAACACAGGCCGTTCTTCGGCAAAGTCTTGTGGAACAGCGCGGCAATCGTTCCACTTCTGCTGGTCGCGCTCGCCTGCGGAATGAGCAGCGCTCGCAGCATTGCCTCGGTCACGCGGCTCCACAAAGACCTGATGATGACACTTAACCCCTTCGTGCCGATCGGCAATGCCATCGGCTTTGCCATGGCGACCGGCGAGGACGAAACCGTCGTCGTGAAATCGCTCGGGACCGATGCCCGCGTCATTGCCCCGACATCCTCCGGCCGACCGCGCGTCGTGGTGATCGTTGTCGGCGAGACGGCCCGTGCCGAGAATTTTTCGCTTGGTGGCTACGGCCGCGACACCAATCCGGAGCTCGCCCGCCGAGACATTACCTACTTCAAGGAAACATCAAGCTGCGGCACGGCAACAGCGGTTTCCGTGCCCTGCATGTTTTCCAACCTGACACGGCGCGGCTATTCCCATCGTGCCGGCCTCGCGAATGAAAATCTGCTCGACGTCCTCGGTCACGCGGGTGTCAAAACGGAATGGTGGGACGACAACACCGGCAGCAAGAACGTTGCAAGCCGTACCGCCTACCACTCGTTTTCCGATGCCAACGATCCCCGCTACTGCAAAGACAGGGAGTGCCTCGACGAGGGGATGGTCGCGGCACTCGATGGCTGGCTCTCGACAGTCAAGGGCGACAGCGTCCTGGTCCTCCATCAGATGGGAAGTCATGGCCCCGCCTATTCTGAGCGCTATCCCACGTCCTTTGCCCGCTTCAAGCCGGAATGCCGCAATGCTGAACTGGGCAATTGCAAAACCGATGAGATCGTCAACGCCTATGACAACACGATCCTTTACACCGACCACATCCTCGCGTCGGTTATCGACAGTTTGAAGGCGCGTCAGGACGTCATCGCTCCAGCCATGATCTACATGTCCGATCACGGCGAGTCGCTCGGTGAGCATGGCCTTTATCTGCACGGCGCTCCGTATGTCGTTGCGCCATCGCAGCAGACCCACGTGCCCTTTGTGCTGTGGCAAGGGTCGGAGTTGAAAACCACGACCGATCCGCAATGCCTCTCTTCCCGAGCGGCTGCACCCGCCTCACATGACAATCTGTTTCACACCGTACTCGGAATGATGTCCGTTCGGACTTCGAGCTACAAGCCGGACCTTGACGTAATGGCATCATGCCGGCGGGTGAGAGACAGTAGCGGCGTTGCCAGCGCGCGTGCAGACTTCTGACCCGTTCGACACTGGTGGTAGTCCGGTCAGACAGTTCTTCTCGACATCGCTTGCTGGGTTGGCAACAGGACTCTCGTGCTTCGCTTGTGTGCGCACGATTGTCGCTCCACTTCCTGAGATTTCCGGCTATTCTCGCCTCCGGATCGCCGAAGCGAAATGGCAAAGGGATGGAGCAGACTGCTTGAGAGTTCTTCTGGTCGAGGATGACGTGACACTTGGGGAAGCAGTGCGCGACCATGTGGCGAGCGCCGACCATGCAGTCGACTGGACCAAGACGCTTGACGCTGCAGAGAGCGCCCTCTCGACGACCGGCTACGGTCTTGTCCTTCTGGATCTGCGCCTGCCGGATGGCAGCGGCATCGCGCTTTTGAAACGCCTGCGCGCCAAGGGCATCACCACGCCGGTAATCATTCTGACGGCACATGACCAGATTTCAGATCGCATCGAAGGATTGAACAGCGGTGCAGACGACTACCTTGTGAAGCCTTTCAACCTGGGTGAGCTGACGGCGCGCATGTTGGCGGTTAGTCGCCGTTACAGCGGCCGTCCGGTTTCGCTTCTTCGCGTGGGCGATCTCGAGATCGATGCGACCGACCGTCGCGTTACCGCAACGGGCGCCGTCATCGAACTTTCCAGCCGGGAATGGGCCGTGCTTGACGCGCTGTCGTCTCGTGTCGGCGCGGTCGTTTCCAAATCGCAGATCGAGGAAGCGCTTTACGCCTTCGGCTCGGAAATCGAGAGCAATACCGTCGAAGTCTATGTCAGCCGCTTGCGCAAGAAGCTTGGCCGCGACCACATCACAACACTGCGGGGAATTGGATATCGGCTAGGGTAGATCGATGAGCATGCTTCTTTCCAAGACGGCGCCTTCCATGACCCGGCGTCTGATTTTGTGGCTGACTGTGGTGATGGCGTTTCTCTGGCTGCTTGCCGTGGGCCTGGGCTTGGTTGTGATGGAAGAGGAGCTCGCCGAAATTTTCGATGGTACTCTGCAGGATACGGCCGAGAGACTGGTTCCTCTTGCCGTCGACGACCTTGAACATCGCAGCCTCGTCGGCGCCTCCCCCCAACAACTACAGACCGCGAGTTCGAGCGGCGAACGGGAGTACCTGATCTATCAGGTGAGAGACACGGCCGGGCGGATCCTGATCCGGTCCCATGATGCGCCGGCAGAACCTTTCGAGGCGCCGCTGAAGGCAGGGCTGTGGCGAAACGACACCTATCAATTTTATACCGCGGCGAATGGCGATCGGAGTGTCTTCGTGCAGGTCGCCGACGCTTTCGAAAACAGAGAAGAAGCGCTTCGCGAAGGCGCCATGGCACTGTTTCTGCCACTCCTGCTGCTTATTCCCGTCTGCGGAATGGCGATCTGGTTCGTGGTGCGTCGAGCTGTCCGTCCCGTCGGTGCGTTGCGCGAGGAGATCGAAACCAAGGACGGCGGCAACACCGAGCCGATCGACGCGACGGCGCTTCCGAAAGAGTTGATGCCGATTGCCGCATCGGTCAATCGGCTGATGCAGCGCCTGCGCACAGCACTTGATGCGGAGCGTGAATTTACCGCCAACAGCGCCCACGAGCTGAGAACGCCGATTGCGGGCGCGCTGGCGCAGACTCAGATGCTGGTCGCCGAACTTGTGGGAAACCCTCATCGCCGGCGTGCCGACCAGGTTGAAGCCTCACTGACGCGACTGAGCCACCTTGCGGAAAAGATGCTGCAACTGTCTCGCGCGGAGGCGGGCATCGGCCTCGCCGACCACGCCGTCGATCTCGGTCGTGTTCTGGACATGGTGGTGACCGATTTTCAGCGCGGCATGGCCGATCCCGACCGGCTGGTCCTCCGCCATCCAACTGGCGCGCGCCTGACCGCGCCGGTGAGCGAAGACGGGTTCGCGATCGTGCTGCGCAATCTGATCGAAAACGCACTCATTCACGGGACACCGGATAAACCGGTCGAGGTGTTTCTTGAGGATGGTGGCCCAGTGCGCATTACCAACGGATCGCCGGTTATGAGTGCGATTGAACTTGCCGCCATTCGCAAGCGCTTCGGGCGTGGCCGGACCGAAGCCGAAGGCTCCGGTCTCGGTCTTTCCATTGTGGACCGACTACTCGGTCAGATGAACGGACAGTTGATCCTCGCATCTCCGGCGACAGGACGCTCCGACGGTTTCGAAGCGCGGATAGAACTGCGCCATCTCTAGGAAATCGACGAGCTCGTTCACATCGGAGGCACGACGCCGTTGGTGCCAACAACGACCCGACCGCTCGACATGGAGCCATCGGCCGCCTTTTCCGATGGCACAAACACAGTCGCGCCTGCCTTGATATCCGCTTCGACTGCTGACGCGAACGTCACGATCGGTGTGCCGTCAGGGATCGAGATCTTTTTCTCCTGGCCATTGTAGGTCACGGTGACCGTGTGGCCATCGACGGACTTGACCGCATCGGCAACCGTCGCATTTGTCATCGAGCTGTTCGGCTTCAGATCCCAGGCGTAGCTGCCTTCGCCGGTGCCTTTCATCGCCGCCGGGAAGATCAGAACTTCAAGAGCGCCGTCACCGCCATCGGCAGTCGGCAACGAGGCGATCCCTACAAAGTCACCAGGCTTGATGTCATCGATCGAGGCCTTGGCAACGCTCGACACCTTCCAGTCATCCTTGAGCATGATCTTGGCATTCGTGCCTTCGCGGGTTTTGACAGACAGGGTCTTGCCTTGAAGGCTCTCGACTGTACCGCGGACCCGGACGGTGTCTGCCGCAAAGGCCGAAACACCGAGCGTGACGGCGATCAGTGCGCCTGAGAGTATCGTAAAGCCGGTTCTGGAAATGGAGGACATGGTCTCTTCCTTTTTGAAACCCTTGAGGTCGTGTCGTGCTGCCGGTGGATTCGGGTTGAAAACCCTCCGACCTTCGCCGAGCGCGGCACGATGCCGGCGCGGAATAGTTGTCGCGCAGAGGCGACAGATCAGCCCCTCGCCCTCATCGGCCACCTGACGATGCCCGCCGCAAACAGGGCGATCCAGATCAGAACAGGCTGCAACGGCAATCGGACCATGTGATAAAGCCACTGCCACTGGGAGGGGTCTGGCGCAGTCAGGCTGGTAACTGCGTGCTTGATATTGGCAGGAAAGACGCAGGCTGCGTAAAGCGCCAGGCCAATGCCCGCATACCGACGCGACCACGGAACAAGCAATCCGATCGCGCCTGCGATCTCGCAAAGGCCCGTTACAAGAATCACCTCCGGTGCATCAGGGACCCAGCTGGGTGTGATGCTGAGAAACGGCCGCGGCACGGTGATATGCAGGACGCCCGCTGCGGCATAGAACAGGAAGAGGCCCAACCGGCACCGACGGCGCCAGACGGTCAGGTCCTGTCCCTCGCGTTCCCTGGCGGGTTCAATCCTTTGCATCTGCCGCTATCCGTCGCTCCACCGAATTTGCAATGGAGGCTAAGTCCTTGCGTCGGCCCGCAACGCTTTCCATGGCAGCCACCGCCAGATCCCTCGCGATGTAGTCGGACTTGTGCCCGAGCTTGTGGACGACGATCAGTTTTGCGCCGCGGATATCGCGCGCCAGATGTTTGGCATGGATTTCGGGAGACACGATCTCATCGGCATCACCGGTGATGATCACGGTCGGCGCCTTGATCTTCGGATATTGTCGCGAGGCGGTACGTGCCCAGTCGCTGAGCGCCGAGATTTCCCGCGCATTATGGCGAAATGCGGTTGGGCTCAGCGCCTGAAATGCATTGGTCTCGGCAATATAGCCGGCGGGGACAGGGTTGGGAGAGAAGACTGCGCTCGCCGCACCCTTGATCGCCAGCAGCCCCACCGGTGGAACGACGAGCGCGCTGAAGACCTGGCCCGTGACAGGGGCTGTGGCTGCAGAATAATACCATGCGACGCTTCCGTCCCAGGGGTAGACCGCCGGCGACAGGAAGACGAGACCGGACACCATGTCCGGATGCCGAACTGCAAATGCTGCGGCGATGGCGCCCCCGAAGGAATGGCCGACGATAATGGCCTTGCCGATCCCCCGCTTCCTCATCAGTTGCGCGACGGCATCAGCCTGGCCATCCGGAAGGATATTCTGTTCGCCTCCGATATCGGAACTGCCATGTCCCGGTCGGTCGACGAACAGCAGTCGCGCCCTGCCCTGCAACGTCTTCCTGAACGAAAAGAGGGGATCTTTCAGGCTCGTGCTCGCACCATGGAGAAAAACGATCGGGGGAAGATCCGCTTTTTTATCCGGCTCGATCAGAACGCTGTTGAGTTTGTAACCGCCGACATCGATCCGGACCGCTTGTGGCACATGGTCATCGGCCGTCACCTGCCGCGCGCCGACGATGCCGAACGCCGCGAGCGCAAACCCCAGAAGCAAGACAATCTTTTGCATTAGTCCTCAATGCGTTTCGCCGAAATGAGCATTTCGCTCCTACTACGCGCGCGGGACAAGGAAAGTTTCAGTCCGGAATGATCAAAGGCGCAAGAGGCGCCCATAGTCGCAACACGCCGCGTTTGACAGCGGCGACGACGGGCGCGTTGCGGCGGATCGCATCTTCAGCCGTTTCTGCAGCAACAAGAATGAATTCGGCCTTCGCCCCCACAGCGATCGGTGGCGCTAGCATCCCGGTGATCTTCTCCGCATCTGTCGACACCATCTCGAAAACGCTGTGCATATCGGCTGCCGTCGAGAGCTGATCAAGATTGGCGTAGAGGCCTGCCATCCGAAGCAGTGAGGCGTCGCCGTACGGTGTGAACGGGTTTTGCACATTGTTGGTGGCGAGCGCGACATCCACCCCGAAGCGCTTCATCTGGGCTGCCGGAGCGATGCCTCGCGGCCGCATCGGGTTGTCGCGCGATCCGTTCAAAAACGCGTCTGTCGCGGGCAAGACGACGAGAGCGATACCGGCCTCGGCCATGCTCCGCGCCATCCTCTCACGCTCGTCAGGGTCGAAGGCTGCAAGCTTCGTTGCATGGCCGACAGTGACACGCCCGCCCCAGCCGAAGGCTTCGGTCTGCCTGATGATCTCGGGCAAAATGGAATTTCCGGGATCGAGATCGAAGTCGGCGTGGAAGTCGACATCAACGTTGTAATGACGGGCAAGGCCGAAGATGCGGTCGACATGGGCAACGGGATCAGGGTCCGTATAAGGACATCCGCCAATCAGATCCGCACCCATCCTCATGGCTTCGTGAAGAAGGTCGATGGTTTCAGGCTCGTTGGTCAGGCCTTCCTGCACGAAGGCGCAAAGCTGGACGTCGATGAGACCCGACCATCTGCGCTTCAGCCGCAGCAGACCTTCCAGACTTCGAAGACCTGCGCGTGGATCCACCTCGACGAAGCTCCGCATGCGCTGCGTACCCGCACGCACAGCCAATTCCAAGACTTGCGCGCCGCGCGCTTCGACATCCTCTGCGGTAAAACTGCGTTTCGCTTGCGCCGTCAGCCGAACGGCTTCAGCAAGGGTCCCCTCGCACAGCGGGCAGCGGCCAAGGATCATCGCCTTGTCGAGATGGACATGCGCATCCGTCAGTCCCGGCAGGATCAGCACCCCTCCAGCATCGAGACGCGGCGACGATAGCTGTGCGGTCTGCTCTCCGATCGCGACTATCACGCCGTTCGAAACATTGAGCGACATGCCTTGGCGACCGTCCGCCAATCTCAGATTGTCGATGATAAAAGTACTCTGCCCGACAACGCTCATGAGACCACGCTGAGTAAACCGCTTCACAAAGACCAGACGTCGTTACTCGCCCATCACCCAACAATGCAAATATCCCATGTCGCAGTGCAACGCGAGTGTTTCTCAGAGCGACTGCGGGGAGTTGCGTTGGCTGTGTAACGGTCCGGAAATCGGCTTGTTGGGACGATTGCGCGGCGCAGTCTAGCTCACTGGCTCACAAGTCTGGCCGTTCGCAATCTAGGCTAGAGCAAGATTTTCATTGTTTCACGGTTTCGTGATGGCCGGTCTGAAATCCGGGTTCGATAGGGCGAGATGCTCGTTGATGCAGTGGATCTGCGATGGATGAGCCTGCTTCGGGAGGTTTTCCGACCCATGCAAATTGGATTTTTTGATGGACATCCACATCTCTCGCTCTACAAACAGGTCATGGACGGGCTGCAGATGCGCATAACGAATGTGCGTCTGAAGCGCGCTTTTAGTGCGTGACGTCTGACTTGATACAATCCTCGCGATACGCTGATCGGATTGGTTCTTCGCCGGCGATGGCTATATCGCCCAAATAAAATACACGGACGACCTCTGGCCGGAAAGCCTATGCTTCCGCCGTAGAGTAGATCCGACTGTCTAGGAGAATGCCCGCGCTACCGAGCCCGGGCCAAATTTTTAATGGCTTATGCAACTGAAAATGACGCGCCGCTCGAAGCGACACCGACCAAGATCAGTCTAAACAACGTCTACAAAATCTTCGGCGAGCGGCCTGACAAGGCCTTGGACATGATCCGCGCCGGCAAGACAAAATCCGAAATCCATTCAGCGACCGGTTGCTCCGTCGGTGTCAACGACGCGAGCTTCGAGATCAAGGCTGGCGAGATTTTCGTGATCATGGGCCTGTCCGGCTCCGGAAAATCCACCCTCCTTCGTCTGCTGAACAGGCTCATCGAGCCGACATCCGGTGCGATAAAAATCGACGGGCGTGACATCACCCAGATGTCGCGCAGGGAACTGATCGATCTGCGGCGCCGCGATATCAGCATGGTGTTCCAGTCCTTCGCGCTTCTGCCCAACCGTACCGTGCTCAACAACGCTTCCTTCGGTCTCGAGGTCGCAGGCGTCAACGAAGCCGAGCGTCGGCAGAAGGCTCTCGTTGCTTTGAAGGCCGTGGGCCTCGACGGTTACGAGGACAGCCTTCCGGATCAGCTGTCCGGCGGCATGAAGCAGCGCGTCGGCCTTGCCCGTGCTTTGGCCAGTGAACCGACCATTCTTCTCATGGACGAAGCCTTCTCGGCACTTGACCCGCTCATCCGGACCGAGATGCAGGACGAGTTGGTCCGTCTTCAGTCCGAACAAAGCCGCACGATCGTCTTCGTCAGCCACGATCTCGACGAAGCCATGCGGATCGGCGACCGTATTTGCATCATGCAGAACGGCAGCGTCATTCAGGTCGGTACGCCGGACGAAATCGTCATGAGCCCGGCCAATGATTACGTCCGCTCCTTCTTCCGCAATGTTGATGTCAGCCATGTCTTCAAGGCCGGCGATGTTGCCCGCAAGACCCAGGTCACGATCATCGACCGTCAGGGTGTATCGGCCGCCGCCGCACTCGAACGCATGAAGCACTTCGACCGCGAATACGCGATCATTCTCGGTCGCGACAAGACCTACCAGGGAATGGTCAGCCAGACATCGCTTGTCGAAAAGCTGCGCGCCAAGGCGGATGATCCCTACCGCGGAGCGTTTCTCACCGGGATCGAGACAATCGCAGCCGACGAACCGCTGTCGAACGTTCTCGGCACGGTCGCCGCCAGCGCCTGGCCGGTCCCCGTCATCGATGACGCCAAGCGCTATCTCGGATCGATCAGCAAAACGACGCTGCTCGAAACGCTCGACCGCGCCAGCTGATTTCCATTCACGACCTTAGAATTGTTGCAGCGCCCTGCCGGCCCATGATGCAGGCGGCGCTGTAGCCGGCCAGAAACCGGAGACAGACATGAATTTCAACATCGGCGACGGCATCGATACAGCCGTCAACTACATCCTCGACAACTTCTCCCCCTTTCTCGATCTGATCGCGTCGGCGATCGGCTTTGTAACCGGGACGATCCAGGATGCGCTGCTTGCGCTCCCGATGCCCGTCGGCATTGCCATCTTTGTCGCGCTATCCCTCTGGCGGGTCGGCCTCGGCTTCGGCCTGCTGACCGGCATCGCACTTTGGCTGGTGGACCACATGGGTCTTTGGAGCGCCATGATGGAGACGCTTTCCCTGGTGATCGCGTCGACGCTGATGGCGATGATCATTGGCCTGCCGCTCGGCATTGCCATGGCGCGCAAGGATAGTGTCGCAGCCATCGTCCGGCCCATCCTCGATCTGATGCAGACCATGCCGGCCTTCGTCTACCTCATTCCGGCAGCGATGTTCTTCGGGCTTGGAGCGGTGCCGGGTGCCATCGCCACGGTGATCTTCGCAATGCCGCCCGTCGTGCGACTGACCAATCTTGGCATCCGCCAGGTACATCACGAGTTTATCGAGGCAGGCAACGCGTTTGGCTGCACCTCGACGCAGCTTCTGTTCAAGATCCAGCTTCCCAATGCCCTGCCCTCGATCATGGCCGGTATCAACCAGACGATCATGCTGTCGCTGTCGATGGTCGTCATCGCTTCGATGATCGGCGCCGGCGGGCTCGGCAACACGGTCCTGACCGGTATCCAGCGCCTGGATGTGGGCACAGGCTTCGAGGGTGGTCTTGCCGTCGTCATCCTGGCCGTCATTCTCGACCGGATCACCCAGAGCCTCGGCCAGAAATCCAGAAAGCCGAACGCCCTCTGGCGCGCGCTTTTCAAGAGAAACGAGCGTGAGGATATGGTGACGGCAACCGCCTGATCCAGTCCTTCGCCGAACCGTGCGGGTGATGAACCCGCAATTGCAAACCTCCCAAAAAGGAGACTACATGTTCAAGACCCTCGCAACCCTCGGGCTCGCCGCCACCCTCATCGGTGGATCTGTGACCGCAACGATGGCGCAGGACGCCAAGCCGGTAAAGATCGGCTGGTCCGCTTGGTCCGATGCTGAATTTGTCACCAAGCTCGCCGCCAAGCTCATCAAGGATGAACTCGGCACGGAAGTCGAGCTGGTACAGTCCGATGTCGCTCCGCTCTACCAGGGTGTCAGCCGCGGCGATCTCGACGCGATGATGATGGCCTGGTTGCCGCAGACCCATGCGGACTATTACGACAAAGTGAAAGACAAGGTCGAAACGCTCGGTACCGTCTATGATGGCGCAAAGCTGGGCTGGGTCGTTCCGGCCTATATCCCGGAAAGCGAGATCGCTTCGATCGAGGATCTGAAGAAGCCTGAAGTGCAGAAGAAGCTTTCCGGCATCGTGCAGGGCATCGATCCGGGAGCAGGTCTGACACGGTTGTCAGAAAAGGCCGTGAAGGATTACGGTCTCGACGACTACAAGCTGCAGATCTCCAGTGAGGCGGGCATGCTGACGACGGTCGATCGCGCCATGCGCAGCGAAAAGTGGTTCGTCGCCACGTCCTGGAGCCCCCATTGGATGTTCGGAAAGTACAAGCTTCGTTACCTGACCGACCCCAAGAAGTCGTTGGGTGAAGCAGAGCATGTCGACGTTCTCGCCCGCAAGGATTTCAAGACCGAAAATCCGAAGGTTGCCGGCTTCCTCTCGCGCATGAAGCTGCCGATCGCTGATCTCGAGGCGGGGATGTTTACCGCGCAGGAGACGTCCTACGACGAAGCGGTCGCAAAATACATCAAGGACCATCCGGATCAGGTCAAGGCCTGGGTTGGAGAAGACGGCTGACATAGGCCTCGGGCTTCGCGGTTATCCGCGGAGCCCTTTTGCTACTTGATGCCAGCGTCCAGTTGTTAGGAGCAGACGATGTTTATTGACGGAACGGATCTCGACCAGGCTACCGGCGATACGCTCGGCGGGCGTATCTCCCTGGCACGCGATGCGACTGATCTTTCGGTAGATGATGCTGCCCACATGTCCGGTGTGGAACGGAGTGTCTGGGAGGCCTGGGAGAACGACCGTGACGCACCGATCGCAACCGATCTCGAGATCGTCGCACGCTCCCTGCAGGTAAGCCTCGGCTGGTTGATTACCGGCCGCGGTGTCGGGCCGAAGTGGGACAGCTAGACTGTCAGCGTTGAAGCTCTACCAGAAGCGGAATTACCGCACGTTCAGGCCCGTACGACGAGCTGCAACCCGCTCGACGGCGGACAGCGTGTCGTAGATGAGGATCGCAAGAGCGCCGACGATCAGGCCGCCTTGCAGGATAAAGGCGAGGTTGTTGGCCTGCAGGCCGGCGATGATGACTTCGCCCAGGGTTTTTGCGGCAACGGTCGAACCGATCGTGGCCGTGGCGAGACTGATCACGACCGACAGACGGATACCGGCGAGGATGACGGGTGTGGCGAGCGGCAGCTCGACCTTGAACAGCCGCTGCAACCACGTCATGCCTGTCCCGCGCGCCGCCTCCATGACAGACGGCGGAAGGGTCGTCAGCCCCGTCAGTGTGTTTTCGAAAATCGGCAGCAAACCGTAGAGAAAGAGCGCGACCAGCGTCGGTTTTTCACCAAACCCCAGCGTTGGAACCGCGAGCGCCAGCACCGCTACTGGCGGGAAGGTTTGCCCGATATTCACGAGGCCCCGCGAGAGCGGCAAAAACTCGGCGCCGATCGGCCGCGTCACGAGAATTGCCATGGGAACAGCCACAAGGATCGCTGCTGTCGTGGCGATGGCGACCGTCCGCAGATGCAGAAGCGTGAGTGTCAGAAGACTTCCCTGATTGTAGATCGCGGGCGCATTCTGCTGAACCAGCGGGCGCAGGATGGGATCGAACAATTCGGGCATCAGCAGGAACGTCAGCAGAAGAACGAGCAGTAACGCCCGCAGCATGAGAGGAAGCCACGCTCTCATGCCAGACCCGCCGCGCGCTTCGAAAGTCCTTCGACCGAAACAGAGCCGATGATCCGTCCATCGGATGCGCGAACAGGCAATGCCTGCTGTCCCGTCCATAAAAGCTTTGATAGCGCTTCTCGCTGGCTCATGTCTTCGGACAGTGGTTCCCCTGTCGCTTGATTGGGCTCGAGGGCCTCACCGATAGTCTGCATCGACAGGAGCCGGAACGGCCGCTCCGTATCGCCAATCAGCGTCTCGACGAACGGGGTCGCAGGCTGTCGAACCAGCTCGACGGGCGCGCCGTATTGAACGACCTTGCCCTTGTCCATCACCGCAATCCGGTCCGCCAGATGAAAGGCCTCGTCCATATCGTGCGTGACGAGAACGATAGTCGTGCCGAGCACTTTTTGAATGCTGATAAGGTCTTGCTGCGCCTTGGCGCGAATGATCGGGTCGAGAGCGCCGAACGGCTCATCCATCAGGAGCACGTTGGGTTCAGCCGCGAGAGCGCGTGCCACGCCGACGCGCTGTTGCTGCCCGCCGGAGAGTTCATGCGGAAAACGCGACGCGAAATCGGCGGGGTCGAGCTGGAAGAGTTCGAGCAGCTCTTTTACTTTGGCGTCAATGCGGGGCCGGTCCCAGCCAAGCAGACCCGGAACAGTGGCGATATTCTGCGCGACGGTTCGATGCGGAAAAAGCCCGTGTCCCTGGATCGCGTAGCCGATCCTGCGCCGCAGTTCGAACCCCGGCAGGTCGCGATTGTCGACGCCGTCGAGCTTGATGGTTCCGGAGGTCGGTTCCACGAGCCGGTTGATCATCCGCAGAAGCGTGGTCTTGCCGGAGCCGGACGTTCCGACAATGACCGTTACCGTGCGCGGTTGGATCGTCATAGTCACTGTGTCGACAACCGTATTGTCGCCGTAACGCTTGGTGAGGGTCTCGATTTCGATCATGCGGCTTTGCCTCGAGTGCCAACAGGGGCGTTCAGTTCGACGAGTGCGTCCAATACGGTGGCTGCGGTGAAGGCGAGCACGACGGTGGGTACGGCGCCCAGGAGCACAAGATCCATTGCCGTCTGGCCGACGCCCTGGAAGACGAAGACGCCGAACCCGCCGCCGCCGATCAGGGCCGCAATGGTCGCAAGCCCGATATTCTGAACCAGAACGATGCGGATACCGGTCAGGATGACGGGCATGGCGAGCGGCAGTTCGATGCCGAACAGGCGTTGGCGCCCAGTCATGCCGACTCCGCGGGCCGCCTCGTTTGCTTCCCGGGGCACGCCTTCGAGTCCCACGACGGTGTTGGCGACAACAGGCAACAGGGAGTAGAGGAACAGCGCCACGAACGCGGGTGCAGCGCCAATGCCGCGTATGCCGATCGCGGCCGCACCCGGCACGTTGATGGCGATCCAGCCGAGCGGCGCGATGAGAATGCCGAACAGGGCAATCGACGGGATCGTCTGGACGAAGTTCAGCGTGTTGAGAATGCCGGCACGCAAGGACGTGACTCGGTGGGCAAGAACGCCGAGGGGAAGACCGACGACGACGGCAGCAATCAGCGATCCGATCGCCAATGTCACATGTTTTCCCGCTTCCTGCCAGAAGACGTCGGCGCGGCCCGCATATTCCCTGATGATGGAAAGTCCGTCCCAGAGACCCGAAGACAGGACGACCGCTATTCCCGCTAGGCTGACCGCCAGCAAGGCGATCCGAACGACGGGCGTTGGCCGCAGTCTGGCGATCGCATCGGCGGCGAGCAGAGCGAAGGCAAGCATCAACAGCCAGGCACCGGAGGCCGGCGAAACACGAGCATAGGTATTGCCGTCCGGCGTCAGAAACGACGCGGCGGAACCGATGGAGATGGCAAGTCCCGCGAGAACGGCCGCCGCAGCCGACAGCCTCAGATAAAGAGGTGTTTTGAAGAGTGTGATGAGGATCGCGACGCCGATAACGACGACGAAGGCGATCGACGTGGAGGGCGGCAGGGATTCCCAGAGAGACTTCCCCTGCCCCGGCACGATCCGGTTGGGACGGAAAATCATGAGGGGCGCGAAGAAGGCAGCGTAGACCGCCAGCAGCGCCACGACGACACCCAGCTTATCGAGGCGAAGCTTCAATCCGATCCTCCTTGGCCCCCGGGTGATGCATCCCGCCCCTGAGGGTGGAATGCATCATACAGCCAGCTTTACTTCAGAAATCCGTTCTTCTTCAGGAAGTCTTCGGCAACGGCCTTCGGCGGTTCGCCACCGAGCTGCACGCGGCCGTTCAATTCCTGAAGTGTCACAAGGTCAAGCTTTTCGAAGACAGGCTTCAAAAGCGTTTCGATCTGTGGATGCTCCTTCAGAACCGCTTCACGGATGATCGGAGCCGGCTGGTAGACCGGCTGGACGCCCTTGTCGTCTTCCAGAACGACGAGACCTGATGGCGCAATGCCACCGTCCGTGCCGTAGACCATCGCCGCATTGGCGCCGTTGGTCTGGTTTGCAGCTGCTGCGATCGTGGCAGCGGTGTCGCCGCCGGACAGCGTGATCAGCTGGTCGGACTTCAGCGTGAAGCCGTAGGTCTTCTGGAAGGCCGGAAGGGCTGCAGCCGAGTTGACGAATTCCGAGGAGGCAGCCAGAACAACCTTACCGCCGCCAGCAACATACGAGCCGAATTCGCTAAAGGTCTTGATCTTGCCTTCGTCCGCGACTTCCTTGCGGATGGCGACCGCCCAGGTGTTGTTTGCCGGAGACGGGGTCAGCCAGACAATCTTGTTTGCATCGTAATCCAGCTTCTTGGCCTCAGTATAGGCCTTTGCCTCGTCCTTCCAGGCCGGGTCTTCGGCTTTTTCGAAGAAGAACGCCGCATTGCCGGTATATTCCGGATAGATGTCGATTTCGCCGGCGGTGATCGCCTTGCGCACGACAGGTGTGGCACCGAGCTGAACGCGATCCGTCGTCTTGATGTCGTTTGCGTTCAGGATGGACAAAATGATGTTGCCGAGGACGCCGCCCTCGGTATCGATCTTTGATGATACGACGACTTGCGCCGATGCCGTGGCCGCAGATGCGGCAATGGCGAATATGGTTCCGATCACGATCTTGGGCAGGTGCACGGCCGGTATCTCCCTGTTTACAACTAGTCTTGCCTCGCGCGCCCAACCGCAATCGTCCGGACGCAAACGCCTATATATGCCGCCGGTTCAAGAAGAATAGTGGAGCAACGTCACGTCAGTCATTTGCGGTATGCCTCGTCCTGAAACCGAGGCCGTATGCCGTCTCTTGATCCGACAGCTGCTCGGAAACGACTGCCCGGCGGGAGGAACGATCGCGCCTTATTCGAGTTATGTCGATGCCGCCCCTAGCATCCCTTTCAGCGAACATTTCGGAGGCCCACCCATGGCAGACAACATCAGCAATCCTGAAGGCAAAGGCCCTGCAGGTGGTTGGGGCTCGGTAAAGTCGATCTTCCGGATCTACGGCGAGAGTTCGCCTCCACCAGCGTTTCTCGAAACGTTGTCTCGCCAAAACAAGCCGGGCGGATTCATGTGCGTCTCGTGCGCCTGGCCAAAGCCCAAAAACTATCACCCTTTCGAGTTTTGCGAGAATGGTGCCAAGGCCACCATGTGGGACCTGACCAACTCCCGTTGCGGACCTGATTTCTTCAAGAAGCATACGGTGGAGGAGCTGAAGGGCTGGAAAGACCACGATCTGGAGATGACAGGTCGCCTGACCCATCCTCTCCGCTTCGACCACGCGACCGGACAATACGTGGAGGCCACCTGGAACGAGGCGTTCCAGAAGATCGGCGCAACGCTAAAGCGCCTGGAGAAGAAGAGCGTGGTCTTCTATTCGTCCGGCCATGCCGGACTGGAAGCATCCTACCTCTATGCCTTGCTGGCACGCGCCTATGGCAACAACAACCTGCCGCAGAGCTCGAACATGTGCCACGAGACGACGTCCGTCGGCCTCACCAAGGTCATCGGTTCGCCGGTCGGAACCATAGTCTGGGAAGACCTGGAAAAGACCGACGCCTTCTTCTTCTTCGGCCAGAACCCGGGCACCAACAGTCCACGTTTCCTGCATCCGCTGCAGGAAGCCAAAAAGCGCGGCGCGAAGATCGTCACATTCAACCCTGTCATCGAGCAGGGTCTCGTGTCGTTCGTGAACCCGCAAAATCCGCTCGACATGGTCACGGGCAACGAGACCAAGATATCCGATCAGTATCTGCAGGTGCAGGCCGGTGGTGACGTCGCTGCCATGCTGGGTCTCTGTAAGACCGTCGTCGAGGCCGATGATGCAGCGGTTGCCGCTGGCCGGGCGCGCGTTCTCGATGTCGATTTCATCGCCGAGCATACGACGGGCTTCGACAAGTTCATCGAATGCGTGCGCGACACGCCTTGGTCGGACATTGTGCGCGAAAGCGGGCTCACGGAGGCTGATCTGCGCGAGGCAGGCGCGACTTATATTGCCGCCAAGCGCGTCATCGGCGTCTATGGAATGGGACTGACCCAGCACTCGCAGGGCGGCCTCAACATCGCGATGCTAGTCAACCTTCTCCTCCTGCGCGGCAATATCGGCCGCGAGGGAGCTGGTTGCTGTCCGGTGCGTGGCCACTCGAACGTTCAGGGCCAGCGGACCGTCGGCATCGCCGAAAAGACCAAGCTCATCCCGATGGACAAACTGAAGGAACTGTTCGATTTCGATCCTCCGACCGAGGACGGAACGCACATCGTCGATGCGGTCAAAGGCATGATGGCGGGAACCATTCGCGCCACGATCTCACTCGGCGGCAATCTGCTTCGCGCCGTGCCGGATCAGGTCGATATGGAGCGGGTCTGGGCCGAGCAGGAGCTGACGGTCATGGTCTCGACCAAGCTCAACCGCAGCCATCTGTTTCCGGGCAAGGAGGCCTGGATCTTGCCATGTCTCAGCCGAACCGAGATCGACATGCAGGCGACCGGAAATCAGTCCGTCACGACGGAAGACAGCTTCTCCCACATTTCCGGTTCGATCGGAAAGCGCACGCCGGCATCCAAGCAACTCCAGAGCGAACTTGCGATCGTGACCGGCATCGCCAAGGCAACCCTCGACCATAACCCGAAGCTGAAATGGGACGAATGGACGCGGGACTACAGCCTCGTTCGCAATCTCATCGAGGCAACCTACCCCGACGACTTCAAGCATTACAACCAGCGCATGTTCGAGCCCGGCGGCTTTTATCGCGGCAATGATGCACACGAACGGAAGTGGAATACCGAGGAAAAGAAAGCGGTCTTTACAACGCCGCATCAGCTCAACGCGTTGTCGTTCGAGGATGCGCCTGGTCGGTTCCGGCTGATCACGATGCGATCCAACGACCAGTTTAACACAACGATCTATGGCTATTCGGATCGATTCCGCGGCATCGAGGGTACGCGAGACGTACTTCTCATGTGTCCGGAAGACATCGCTGCAGCAGGACTTCGGGAAGGTCAGGTCGTATCGCTCGTCAGTGACTTGGAAGACGGCAAACACCGCGAACTCAGCGGGCTGACGGTCAGAGCGCACAAGCTTCCGCGCGGCACGATCGGCGGGTACTATCCCGAATGCAATGTGCTGAACGCAATCGACCATCACGACGAGATGTCCAAGACGCCGGCGTCCAAGGCAATCCCGGTGAAGATCGTCAGCCACTGATTCCGAACGCGAGTACTGTCTCGGTACAGTGCCCGCGACGCCAGGTAAACCCGGTTTGGCGGGCACATTTCGTTCTGCTCAGGCGCTTTCTATTTCGCCAAGAAAAGCATCTCGATTGTTCTGCACGACTGCCAAAAGGTAGTCGGCGACGGCACGTACACGGGGAATGCGGCTCATGTCGCGGTGGCGGACCAGGTAGTAGTGCCGGGTCAACTGCACCTCGCGGGACAGCACCAGCTCGAGATCCGGCTGACGGCGCGCAATGAAATGCGGCAGGATGCAGAGTCCCTGGCCCTGAAGCGTCGCCGTCAGTTGCGCCGAGATGCTTGAGCTCTGAAACCGCGGCCGGATTCCCGGATGGACGTCGCCAAGATAGTCCAGTCCCGGCGCAAAGATCATATCCTGGATGTAGCCGATGAACGGGTGTAGCAGCAGGTCGTCGCGGCTTTTAATCTCCGGTCGCTCGGACAGGTAGGATTTTGCGCCGTAGATGTTCAGCCGATAGTCGGTGATCTTCTCGATTTCGTAGGGTCCGCCCTTCGGCGGATCGAGCGAGATGGCAATGTCGGCCTCCTTGCGCGACAAGGACATGATCTGCTGGATCGTCACCAGCTCGAGCGAGAGATTGGGATGCTGGACGGTGAAATCGCCGATCTGATGCGCGAGGAAGAAGTTCGCAATTCCTTCCGGAGCACTGAGACGGACGACGCCCTGGTGAGCAGCGCTCCCCGAAAAGATATCCATCTGTAACCGGTCCGCTTCCGCCTCCATGCGTTCCGCCGCTTCGATGAAGCGTTGTCCAATTCCGGTTAGGACATAGCCGCGCGGATTGCGCTCGAAAAGCTTGATCCGGAGACTGAATTCCAGCCGGTCGATGCGGCGCGATACGGTGGCATGGCTGGTGCGCAATTGCCGGGCCGCGACGGAAAGCTGCCCGGTTCGGGCGACGGCCAGGAAATATTGAAGGTCGTCCCAGGTGAAGTTCGGGCTGGCTGTCATGTCGGCGGTTAGCGCTCCAATGTCCCTATCTGTTCAAACGCTGTCACGGGTCTGTTCAAAATTGAACAGAGGCTGTTTGCAATTAATAGCGCGCTCCTCCTTGCGTCAACGTTCGTTTTACTCGACCATACCCACAGGAGGGGCTGCTTTGAGGAGGGTGGCCCGCCAAATTTGAACAGATTCGCGCGCTGTTATCTCTGGGAGGAGACCTTATGCGAAAGACGTTTGTGGCGTCCGTTGTTACACCGCTGGCCGTATTGCTCGCCAGCAGCACTGCATTTTCCCAAACGGCATCCGACGGCAAGGTCAGGATCGGTATCCTGAACGACCAGTCCGGCGTGTATTCCGATTTCGGCGGCAAGTCGTCCGTTGAGGCTGCAAAGATGGCGGTCGAGGATTTTGGCGGCAAGGTTCTGGATGTTCCGATCGAGGTCATCGACGCCGATCACCAGAACAAGCCCGACATCGCCTCCAACATCGCCCGCCAGTGGTACGATACCCAGCAGGTCGATACGATCATGGACCTGACAACGTCGTCGGTCGGTCTCGCGGTCCAGGCGCTGTCCAAGGACAAGAAGAAGATCACCATCAACACCGGTGCGGCGACCACTGATCTCACGGGCAAGTCCTGCACGCCCTACGGCTTCCACTGGGCATATGATACCCATGCGCTTGCGGTCGGCACAGGCGGTGCGATGGTCAAGCAGGGCGGTGACAGCTGGTTTTTCCTGACCGCGGACTATGCTTTCGGCTATTCCCTCGAGCAGCAGACCAGCGACTACGTGAAGGCCAATGGCGGCACGGTCGTCGGTTCGGTGCGGCATCCCCTGTCGAGCCAGGATTTCTCATCCTTCCTGCTGCAGGCGCAGTCATCAGGCGCGAAGGTGATCGGGCTTGCCAATGCCGGTCTCGACACGGCCAACTCGATCAAGCAGGCGGCCGAGTTCGGTATTGTCCAAGGCGGTCAGAAATTGGCAGCGCTCCTGTTCACGCTGGCCGAAGTGCACGGGCTCGGACTTGAGGCAGCACAAGGCCTGACGCTGACGGAAGGCTATTACTGGAACCTCGACGACAAGAGCCGCGAGTTTGCCAAGAAGTTTTTTGCCCGGACCAACAAGATGCCGAACATGGTTCATGCGGGCACCTATTCTGCCGTGACGCAGTATCTCAAAGCCGTGCAGAAGGCCGGTACGGACGAGAGCGATGCGGTTTCCAAAGCTCTGCATGAAATGCCGGTCGACGACTTCTTCGCGCGCGGCGGCACGGTCGGAGCCAACGGCCGAATGATCCACGACATGTACCTTTTGCAGGTGAAGAAGCCTGATGAAAGCAAGGAGCCGTGGGACTATTACAACGTGCTTGCCACCATTCCCGGCAAGGAGGCCTATCTCGACCCGGCCAAGGCCGGTTGCGAGCTGGTGAAGTGAGCGATGGCAGTCGCATCGATCTCGACTAACGAGCAGCCACGGGTGGTCTTGTCCGCCCGTGGCCTGTCGAAGAGCTTTGGAGCATTCGCAGCCGTCAAGAATGTCGATCTCGATGTTCACGACGCCAGTGTCCATGCGCTGATCGGTCCGAACGGCGCCGGCAAGACGACGGTGTTCAATCTGCTCACCAAGTTTTTGCAGCCGACGGCCGGTTCGATCACGCTGATGGGCGCCGACATCACGAAACTGCCGCCGGACAAGGTGGCGCGCATGGGACTGGTCCGCTCCTTCCAGATATCAGCCGTGTTTCCGCATCTGACCGTGCGTGACAATGTCCGTGTCGCATTGCAGCGTCCGAGCGGATTGTCGACGCAGTTCTGGCTGCCGCTCTCCTCGCTCGACCGGCTGGATTCCCGCGCCGATGAGCTGATCGAGACGGTCGGATTGAAACGCGAGCGCAACGCGCTGGCTGCCGACCTTTCCTACGGTCGCAAGCGGGTACTGGAGATTGCCACGACTTTGGCACTCGATCCCAGAGTGCTGCTGCTCGACGAGCCGATGGCCGGCATGGGCCAGGAGGATATCGGTACCGTGTCCGCCATCATCCGCGAAGTGGCGAAAACCCGCGCGGTGCTGATGGTGGAGCACAATCTTTCCGTCGTTGCAGATATCTGCCACCACGTCACAGTACTGCAGCGCGGCGAAATTCTGGCCGAGGGCGATTACGCGACGGTGAGCCAGGATCCGCGCGTCCGCACGGCTTACATGGGCACGGAGGAGGCATGATGGCGCAACCCCTGCTTCAGGTTTCCAATCTCAATGCCTGGTATGGCGAAAGCCATGTCCTGCACGGCGTCGACATGACGGTGCACGAGGGCGAAACCATCACCATTCTCGGTCGCAACGGCGTCGGCAAGACCACGACGCTTCGCACCATCATGGGCATCATCCGGGAACGCCGCGGCGAGATCCTCTTTTCCGGCCAGGATATGTCGCGGGTTCCATTGCACAGAACCGCCCATGCGGGTCTCGGCTTTGTGCCTGAGGAGCGCGGAATCTTCTCGACGCTGACGGTCGAGGAAAACCTCATGCTGCCACCGGTCGTTGCGCAAGGGGGAATGCCGCTCAGCGAGATCTACGAACTATTCCCGAACCTTCACGAGCGCCGCTCCAGTCCCGGCACGAAACTCTCCGGCGGCGAACAGCAGATGCTGGCGATCGCCCGGATCCTGCGCACCGGGGTAAAACTGCTTATCCTCGACGAGCCGACGGAAGGGCTAGCGCCTGTCATCGTGCAGCGCATCGGCGAAGTCCTGAAGACGCTCAAGGACCGCGGCATGACGGTGTTGATGGTCGAGCAGAATTTTCGCTTCGCAAGCCGAGTCGCTGACCGGTTCTACCTGATGGACCACGGAAAAATGGTGGCCAATTTCCCCGTCGGCGAGCTGCCGGAGCGGATGGACATGCTGCATAAGGTTCTGGGGGTTTGAGCATGGTCGCAATGCAAACGGATCACCGCACGGACGACCTGGCAACGCGCTCGCGTCCAGTTTCGGTAAAATCAGACGACGCCAGGAGCGCCGCACCATGACCATGATTTTCGGCATTCCGCTCCAGGCTTTCCTCGGACAGCTCCTGATCGGCCTGATCAACGGCTCTTTCTACGCACTCTTAAGCCTCGGTCTTGCGGTCATCTTCGGGTTGCTGCGGGTCATCAACTTTGCCCACGGCGCGCAGTATATGCTCGGCGCGTTCGTTGCCATGCTGATGCTGCAGTATTTCGGCATCAACTACTGGTTTGCGCTCGTTCTCGCACCCCTCGTCGTCGGCCTGTTCGGAGCAATCACCGAACGCTTCCTGCTGTCACGGCTTTACAAACTGGACCACCTCTACGGCCTGCTCTTCACCTTCGGACTGGCGCTCACCATAGAGGGCACGTTCCGGTATCTCTACGGTTCGTCGGGCCAGCCCTATTCGGTTCCGACGCAGCTTGCCGGCGGCACCAATCTCGGCTTCATGTTCCTGCCCATCTATCGCGGCTGGGTGGTGGTCGTGTCGCTGGTCGCCTGTATCGGCACCTGGCTTTTGATCGAAAAGACCAAGCTTGGGGCCTATCTGCGGGCAGCGACGGAAAACCCGATCCTGGTGCAGGCGTTTGGCGTCAACGTGCCGGTGCTTTTGACACTGACCTACGGGCTCGGCGCGGGCCTTGCCGCCTTTGCCGGCGTTCTGGCGGCGCCGATCTACCAGGTCTCGCCGCTGATGGGGTCCAACATCATCATCGTCGTCTTTGCAGTCGTCGTGGTGGGCGGCATGGGATCGATCATGGGTGCGATCCTGACCGGCTACATGCTCGGAATCGCCGAGGGCCTGACGAAAGTGTTTTATCCGGAAGCATCGAGCATCGTGATCTTCGTGATCATGGCGATCGTGCTGCTTCTGCGGCCAGCCGGTCTTTTCGGCCGGGATGTTTAGGGAAGGATGCCAGAGATGAGCGACATCATCCACACCGCCGCCCCGCCGCGCATAGAGAGGTCGGGCACAGCCACGAAAACCTACGCGATCTTCATCGGGTTGGGACTAGTGCTGCTCCTTGTTGCACCGCTGTTCTTCTACCCGATCTTTCTGATGAAGCTTTTGTGCTTTGCGCTATTTGCCTGCGCGTTCAACCTGTTGTTGGGTTACACGGGCCTGTTGTCCTTTGGCCATGCGACGTTCTTCGGCGGAGCCGCCTATTTTACTGCCCATGTCGTGAAGGTCTGGGGTCTGTCGCCGGAACTCGGCATTCTCGTCGGTGCATTCGGAGCGGCCGTGCTTGGCCTGATCATGGGCTTCTTTGCGATACGGCGGCAGGGCATCTACTTTGCGATGATCACGCTTGCGCTTTCGCAGATGTTCTTCTTCTTCTGCCTGCAGGCGGAATTCACGCATGGCGAAGACGGCATCCAGTCCGTGCCGCGCGGCCACCTGTTCGGCTTTATCGATCTCAGCGAAACGACGAACATGTACTATTTCGTGCTGGCCGTATTTCTGATCGGCATGGCGATCATCTGGCGGTTCATCAACTCGCCCTTCGGCATGATCCTCAAATCGATCCGTGAAAACGAGCAGCGCGCCATCTCGCTCGGCTATTCCGTATCCCGCTACAAGCTCGGCGCCTTCGTCATGTCGGCGGCGCTTGCCGGGCTTGCCGGCGGAACCAAGGCGCTCGTCTTCCAGTTCGCGACGCTGACCGATGTCGGCTGGCAGATGTCCGGCGAGGTGATCCTGATGACGCTGCTTGGGGGCATCGGCACGCTGATCGGACCGATCTTTGGCGCCGGGCTTGTCGTGGCGTTGCAGAACTACCTCGCGACCTCGGAATTTCCCGTCACGATCATCACCGGCGTGGTCTTCATGGTCTGCGTCCTCCTCTTCCGGCGCGGCCTGATCGGGGAATTCTACGCCTCGCGGCTTGGCCGAAAACTGGGCTTCGAGCATCGCCGCTGATTGGCTGAAGACCATGGAAACCTACGACTACATCATCATCGGTGCCGGAAGCGCCGGCTGCGTTCTTGCGAACCGCCTTTCGGCCGATAGCCGCAACAGCGTGCTGCTGCTGGAAGCCGGCGGGACCGACAACTATCACTGGGTGCATATCCCGGTCGGCTATCTCTATTGCATCAACAACCCGCGCACCGACTGGTGTTTTGCCACCGAAAAGGAAAAAGGCCTCAACGGCCGCTCCCTGTTTTATCCGCGCGGAAAGCTGCTCGGTGGCTGCTCCTCGATCAACGGCATGATCTATATGCGCGGCCAGGCGCGCGATTACGACCTATGGCGGCAGATGGGATGTGCCGGCTGGGGCTGGGACGACGTGCTGCCGCTGTTTCGCAAGAGCCAGGACTTCTACAAGGGCGGCGACGATCTGCATGGCGAAGGCGGCGAATGGCGGGTCGAAAAGCAGCGTCTGCACTGGGCGGTGCTCGACAGTTTCCGCAAGGCGGCGGAACAGGCGGGCATCCCGATGATCGACGATTTCAACCGCGGCGACAACGAAGGCTCGAGCTATTTCGACGTCAACCAGCGTTCGGGCATTCGCTGGAACACATCGAAGGCCTTCCTGCGTCCCGCGATGAAGCGGCCAAACCTCCGCGTTCTGACGAAAGCGCATGTCCGCCGCCTGATCATCGAAAATGGTGAGGTGAAGGGCGTCGAGTTTCAACAGAATGGCGTGTCGCAGGTGGCCCATGCCCGTCGGGAAACGGTGCTTTCGGCCGGCGCGATCGGGACGCCGCACGTTCTTGAGCTTTCAGGCGTCGGACGCGGCGAGATCCTGGCGGACGCCGGGGTCGAGATGGTCAAGGAGGTGCGACAGGTCGGCGAAAACCTGCAGGATCACCTGCAGCTACGGCTGGTCTACAAGGTCACCGGCGTGCCGACGCTGAACGAGAAAGCCTCTCGCTGGCTCGGCAAGGCTGCGATCGGGCTGGAATATGCGCTGAAACGCTCAGGACCGATGTCCATGGCTCCAAGCCAGCTCGGGATTTTTACCCGGTCGGGTCCGGACAAGGAAACGGCTGATCTCGAATACCATGTCCAACCGGTCTCGCTGGACCGCTTCGGGGATCCGGTTCATGCTTTTCCGGCAATCACCGCAAGCGTATGCAATCTTCGCCCCGAAAGCCGCGGTTCCGTGCATCTGAAAGGCCCGGATTTTGCAGCAGCGCCGGCGATCCGGCCGAACTATCTTTCGACAGCTGCCGACCGCAGTGTCGCGGCAAGTTCGATCCGGCTGACCCGCAACATCGTCGCGCAGCCTGCTTTCGCCCGCTACCAGCCGGAAGAATACAAGCCGGGGCCGGCCTACGACACGGATGCGGATCTGGAGCGGGCTGCCGGCGAAATCGGCACGACGATTTTCCATCCCGTGGGCACGGCCCGGATGGGGTCGGATCCCGATAGCGTCGTCGATCCGCGACTGAAGATGAGAGCACTCGGCCGGCTGAGAATTGCCGACGCATCAATCATGCCCGCCATTACATCGGGCAACACGAATTCTCCAACGATCATGATTGCCGAAAAGGCGGCGGCGATGATCTTGGCGGACAATCGGTAAGGGGGGACTATGAGCAAGGTTGCATTCGTTGGACTTGGGAACATGGGCGGCCCGATGGCGGCCAATCTCGTCAAGGCGGGACATGACGTCTGGGGCTTCGATCTTTCGGAGGCGAGCAGGAATGCCGCAAGTGCGCATGGCGTCAACGCGGCAAGCACCCTCCCCCAGGCTGTGCTGAATGCAGACTGCATTATCACCATGCTGCCCAAGGGCCAGCATGTCCTCGCCGTCTGGTCGGATCTGGCATCCGTGATCCCCGAGGGAACGCTGCTCATCGATTGCTCGACCGTGGACGTGGAAAGCGCCCGCAAGGCGCATGCTCTGGGAAGCGCGATGGGTTGCCTCTCTCTCGATGCTCCGGTGTCCGGGGGAACGACTGGCGCGGAAGCGGGCACGCTGACATTCATGGTGGGCGGCTCGGAGAGTGCGTTTGCGTCGGGTAAGGCTATCCTCGAAGCCATGGGCCGCAAGATTGTCCACTGCGGCGGCGATGGTGCGGGTCAGGCTGCAAAGATCTGCAACAACATGATCCTCGGCATCTCGATGATCGGCGTCTGCGAAGCGTTCGGTCTGGCTGAAAAGCTGGGCCTCTCGCATCAGGCGCTGTTCGATGTCGCCTCGACCTCATCGGGCCAGTGCTGGTCGTTGACGACCTATTGCCCTGTGCCCGGTCCCGTGCCGACATCGCCTGCCAACAACGACTACCGGCCTGGTTTTGCCACGGCGCTGATGCTGAAGGACTTGCTGCTGTCGCAAGAAGCAGCACAACAATCCGGCGCCGCGACACCGCTCGGAGCCCACGCGGCCGACCTCTACGCCCAGTTCGAGGCAGCCGGACACGGCGGCGAGGACTTTTCCGCCATCATCCGGATGCTGCAGGAGATACCGCGGGAATAAGATGGTTTCGGAGTTGGAACGCCGGCATATGCCGCAAATTCAACCGGATATGCCGGTCAGCTCCTTCTGAACTTTAAGCAGTGACGGAATGTAACGGTCAGCGACAGCCTGCATCGGCTCCTCTGACGCGGCTAGCCCGATGTTCAGCGCGGCGACGACTTGGCCGCGGGGGCCGAATAGCGGGACGGCCAGAGAGCGAAGGCCGATTTCGACCTCCTGATCGATGCAGGCATAGCCGCGATCACGGATGCGGAGCAGTTCGCCCTTGAGCGTTTCGATGTCGGTCACGGTCTTTGCCGTCCTCGCCACGAGCGGCTTTAATGAAAGAAGATCTTCTGCCTCCTCCACAGGAAGTGCTGCCAGCATCACCCGCCCCATAGAGGTGCAGTAGGCTGGAAGGCGTGAGCCCGGCATCAGCGAAATCGACATGACCCTGCGCTGCGCGGCCCGCGCGACGTAGACGATGTCACTCGCATCAAGAATGGAAACGGATGTGCTTTGGCCTGTCTGTTCGGACAGGTCATCGAGCCAGGGCTGCACGATCTTCGGCAATGGCATCGCTGCCAGGCATCCCGTCCCCAGTCGCAAGACGCGGGGCGTGACGGTGAAGAATTTTCCGTCATAGGCGCAATAGCCGAGTTCGGAGAGCGTCAGGAGGCATCGTCTCACCGTCGCGCGATCATAACCGGTGAGCTGTGAGGCTTCGGCGATGCTGAGACGCGGTCGCTCCGCAGAGAAGGCTTCTATGACCTTGAGGCCCTTTGCCAGCCCGCCCATCATGTCTCTCGTCTTGACGTCCAACAGAGCCTCATTTTGTGCGATAATCGTACAAAGAGACGATATCGCACAAATGGTTTGCCGTCCATCCTTATGGGATTTAGTTGTTTCTGCAGCGGGAGCGGTTTGCGGAGGATACTGATGGATAAAACAATTCGGACTTTGGCTGATGCCGTGTCCAAGATTACCGACGGTGCCACGGTGATGATCGGTGGTTTCGGAGGCTCCGGTGCGCCGATCGAACTCATCCACGCGCTGATCGACAGCGGTCCTAAAAACCTGACCGTGATCAATAACAACGCCGGGAACGGACGCATCGGAATTGCGGCAATGATCGATGCGGGCATGATCGCAAAGATGATCTGCTCTTTCCCTCGCTCGTCCGATCCGCGGGCTTTTACCGATACCTATCTGGCCGGAAAAATCGAGTTGGAACTCGTCCCCCAGGGCACGCTCGCCGAGCGGATCCGCGCAGGTGGCGCCGGCATACCGGCCTTCTACACGCCGACGGGTTATGGAACGGAACTGGCCGAGGGCAAACCGGTCGCCGAATTTGATGGACGACATTATGTGCAGGAGCGCTGGCTCAAGGCCGACTTTGCCATCGTCAAGGCGCATCTCGGCGACACCCATGGCAACCTCACCTATCGCAAGGCCGGCCGGAACTTCAATCCTCTGATGTGCATGGCGGCGACCACCACCATCGCCCAGGTCTCGCAGATCGTTGAACCCGGCGACATCGACCCCGAACACGTGATCACGCCCGGCATCTTTGTCGATGCGGTGGTCGAGGTTTCAAACCCTCAGCAAGAAGAAGAACTCATCCGGGCCGGAGTGGCCTATGCCGGAGGAATGAGCGCATGAGCGGCGAAACTCAGACACTGGACACCCGCGAAGACATCAAACTGTCGAACACGCAGATCGCCTGGCGTGCCGCGCAGGATATCGAAGATGGCGCCTATATCAATCTCGGGATCGGTTTTCCGGAAATGGTCGCCCGCTATCAGCCGCCCGGCAGACAGGCGATCTTCCATACGGAAAACGGCATCCTCGATTTCGGCGAGCCTCCGGCAGCCGGTGAGGAAGACTGGGATCTGATCAACGCGGGCAAAAAGGCCGTCACGGTCAAGCCCGGCGCGGCTTTCTTTCATCATGCGGACAGCTTCGCCATGGTGCGGGGCGGCCATCTCGACGTTGCAATCCTCGGCGCCTATCAGGTGGCGGAAAATGGCGACCTCGCCAACTGGCGCGTTGGCTCCAAAGGCGTGCCGGCGGTCGGCGGCGCGATGGATCTGGTGCATGGTGCCAAGCAGGTTTACGTCATCACCGAGCATGTGACGAAGGACGGCAAGCCGAAACTTGTCTCCAAATGCACATTTCCCCTGACTGGCGTCGGCTGCATCACGAGGGTCTATACGAGCCATGCGGTGATCGATATCGCGGACGGCCGTTTTGTCCTGCGTGAAAAGCTCGCCGCAATGACCATCGAGGAATTGCAGGCGATGACCGGCGCGCAGCTCCATGTGGACGGCGTTGTTGCTGATCTTGTCGTACCGGCGCTTTGAGGAGAGATCGATGACCGAAGCATTTATCTGCGACTATATCCGTACCCCGATCGGTCGTTTCGGCGGCGCGCTGTCATCGGTCCGTGCGGACGATCTGGGCGCTGTACCTCTTAAGGCACTGATGGAGCGAAACGCTGCCGTCGACTGGGAAGCGGTCGGCGACGTGGTCTTTGGCTGCGCCAACCAAGCGGGCGAAGATAACCGGAATGTCGCGCGCATGTCGCTGCTGCTTGCCGGCCTACCAGTGTCCGTATCCGGCACGACGATCAACCGTCTCTGCGGATCGGGCATGGATGCCGTGATCACCGCTGCCCGCGCCATCAAGGCCGGCGAAGCCGACATCATGATTGCCGGTGGCGTGGAAAGCATGAGCCGCGCTCCGTTCGTGATGCCGAAGGCCGAGACCGCGTTTTCACGCAACGCGGAGATATACGACACCACCATTGGGTGGCGTTTCGTCAATCCGCTCATGAAGAAGCAGTACGGCGTCGATTCCATGCCGGAAACCGGCGACAATGTCGCGATCGATTACCATGTCTCTCGCGAGGATCAGGACGCGTTTGCAGTGCGCAGCCAGAACAAGGCGTCTGCCGCCCAGCAGAACGGCAGGCTAGCAAGAGAAATCAAAGCCGTCAGCGTTCCGCAAAAGAAGGGCGATAGCATCATCGTCGACAAGGACGAGCATCCCCGCGCAACCAGCTTGGAGGCATTGGCTAAACTCCGGCCGGTGAACAAAATGGAAGGCGGCACGGTCACTGCCGGCAACGCATCCGGCGTCAATGACGGGGCAGCGGCACTGATCATCGCCTCGCAGGAAGCGGCCCTAAAATATGGCCTGACGCCGATTGCACGCATCCTCGGCGGCGCTGCGGCTGGCGTTCCGCCACGGGTGATGGGCATCGGGCCTGCGCCAGCGACGCAGAAACTCTGCGCACGCCTCGGCTTGTCGCCGCAGGATTTCGGGATTGTCGAGCTAAACGAAGCCTTCGCCTCTCAGGGCATCGCCGTTTTGCGCGAGCTCGGAATCCCCGATGATGCGGAGCATGTCAACGCGAATGGCGGTGCGATCGCGCTGGGTCACCCGCTCGGCATGTCCGGAGCACGCATTGCCGGAACCGCGGCACTGGAGCTATCGCTGGGTAGTACGCGATACGCGCTTGCCACGATGTGCGTCGGCGTTGGCCAGGGGATCGCCCTCGCCCTGGAACGGGTTTAGCGGATTGCAGCCGGGCCTCGAACTCAATTCGAGGCTCTCGGCAACCATTGGCGGCTGTCGCTGTTGATAGTGGAGGCGCGCGGCGAGTCCGGATAGCGTCTCCCCCTCGAAAACTCGTAAGGATCGGCAGCATGAACGAACCGCAGGAGTTTGCGCACAGCACCAATGGAGATCGGTGGTTTATAGAGCCCGCTCCCGAGAACCAGCACCCAACAGTTATTCACCGTGGCAACTTGCCGTCCGGTGGCCACGAAACGCGGATTCCAGTGGACGTGTTCTTAAGTCAACACCCACGTGGCCCCGAGCACGACGCGCTTGAGCGGATGCTATCTGCACTTCCCGTGAGGAACTCCACGATTGAGACTGGGACTGCGTCCGGCCTGTCGATGCTGGCCCATCAGTATCTGCGTCTCGGTGGTCGTCGCAGCGCTACGCGTGCATGGGGAACCGATACCAAAGAAGCTGAGGATTTCTGGAACGAGAATATCGCTGTGCTCGACGCCGTGGGAAGGCGTGAAGTCGAGACGTATCTGCCGACGATCGGAGGTCCGTGATCTCTGGTCGACTATAGCAGTAGTCGTAGCCACGGGCATCAAACAAGATCGGCCGCGCAGGCTGCGGGCCGAGTTCATTCGATGTCGGGCTGGTGTCAGGCCTTCTTGGCGCGCTTGGCAATCAGGGCAGCAGTCGCCGAGGCGCGGTCTTCAATTTCTTTTGCAAGGCGCGCAGCCTTGAGCCGAGCCGTCTTTGAGTCACGTTCGGCGACGTGTGCGTTTAATTCTGCGACCGCTTCGACGCGGGAGAAAAACTGGGTCTGGGTCTGAGCAAATGCGGCTTCCGCACGCTCGCGCGACTTCGACATTGTTTCCGTCATTTCTTATCCAATCCTGGCGGTAGACGCCAAATAAGAAGGCCGAGCACGTATGCTCGGCCCTCACCAACTGCTACTTCGACAGTGCCAGTACATCCGTGGTCAAAGCGAAGCAAAAATCGAATTAAGCAGCCTGAAGGTTGCAGGCCGACATCTTGCCCGACTTTGCGTCGCGCTCAAGTTCGTAGCCCAGCTTCTGGCCTTCGACGATTTCGCGCATTCCGGCGCGCTCGACTGCGGAGATGTGAACGAACGCATCAGCGCCGCCATCGTCAGGCTGAATGAAGCCGAAGCCCTTAGTGGAATTAAACCATTTTACTGTGCCGGTGGTCATAGTGAACCCTTTCAAAGCATAGAGAAGGTATCTGCAAAACGAGATCTTGCAGAAGGTGATAGCGATTTGTTTTGAAGAGGAAGTTCGCTCAGGCGCTTCGTTCGAAGCGCAATAACCAAAGATCAGCAAGCAAAATATCGATAAACCACAAATAGCGGCTACGCTCCCGAAAGTCAACTTTTAGTTTCCCCGGCCCGACTGGAGCGCTTTCGAAGAGGCTGAGTGAGCGACAACGGAACCGATTGTGGATCAGCTTGTTTCTGCTCAGAACGCTAGACTGGAGATCAAACCATGCAAGAAACACGTCGCCCGACACCTCCCCATCCCGCCCAGCATCAGGACCCGCCAGGCCAGACCGCATTGATGGATCCGGCGCCGGATCATGGCGAACTCTCCTACAAGGGCAATGGTCGTCTTGAAGGCAAGGTCGCGCTGATCACCGGTGCCGATTCAGGCATCGGCAAAGCTGTGGCGATCGCATTCGCCCGCGAAGGCGCGGATATCCTCATTTCGTACCTCAGCGAACACGAAGACGCTGAAGACACGGCGAAGTGGGTGCGCGAAGCAGGCCGCAAGGCAGTGGTCGTTCCCGGCGACATCAAGTCGGAGGAGCATTGCAACGCGCTCGTAAAGCGCACGGCCGATGAGCTCGGAAAAATTGACATCCTCGTCAACAATGCCGCCTTCCAGCGCACCTATGCCACCATTACCGATATCACTGCGGAAGAGTGGGACGAGACGTTCCGGACCAACATCTACGCACCATTCTTCCTATCGAAGGCGGCTGTCCCTCTGATGAAGCCGGGTAGCTCGATCATCAACACGACGTCGATCCAGTCGCGTCAACCTTCGCCACAGCTTCTCGCCTACGCCTCGACCAAGGGTGCCATCTCCAACTTCACGGCTGGTCTTGCCGAAATGGTGGCAGAACATGGGATCCGGGTGAATGCCGTCGCGCCGGGCCCGATCTGGACGCCTCTCATTCCCTCGACCATGCCGGCTGAAAAGGCGGCGAAGTTCGGCGAGCAGACCTTGCTCGGTCGTGCGGGCCAGCCAGCCGAATTGGCAGGTGCCTATGTTCTCTTGGCGTCCGACCTTGGCAGCTACATGACTGGCGCCGTCATTCCGGTGACCGGCGGCGAGATCATGATCTGATCCGTTCATTGTCGTTCGGTTTCGGGAAGGCTCGCTCCTCTCCCGAAACCGCTCTCGAAGAGCGAGTTTCGGTACCCATAGAAACACGAGCCGGATCAGAGGATGTCTCGATCCCCAAACAAACAAGCAAGGAAAACCCAATGGCCGATCATTCCCAGTCGCCTGCTGCCGCGTCTCTTCTTCGCGAACAGGCAGCACAACGCGCCCGCACTCCAGACGAAGTCCTGCAACAGGGCCTCGAGGAGACCTTCCCGGGTTCCGATCCTGTTTCATCTTCGTCCACTGCCACAGGCTTTGGCGGCCCGAGCACGAGTTCAGACGAACCGCTTGTCGATGAAGCGCTGGCATCGGTCCACGACCGCGACAACTCGGCAACTGCCAAAGCACGAGATACGCTGACAGCCCTGCGCGCCGAGCTCGAAAGTTTGAAGGACAGAGCCGTAGAGCCGGCAACCTACCGCGAGTACGCGAACGAACCCCGCCTTATTGTGGACGACATCAAGCGCGGTATCCAAAGATCTCCAATCGGAGCCGTTGGGCTTGCGGCGGCTATCGGATTTCTGTGGGGCATCACGCGATAGCCACGTTCAACCACAAGTATTTGTGACGAAAACTGGAACACCCTGCATTTCCGCCCGTTCGTTCACTAAGAGATTACGCAAAAGTGTTCATGAACGGAGAATGGAAATGGCTTTCAATGTTCTGATTGTCGAAGATCAGCCAATTATTGCAATGGGTCTGGAAGACGCTGTCGAAGCGTTGGGGCACCATTCGATTGGCGTGGCGAGAAACAGAGCGGAAGCCACGTTGCTTGCTGCCACGGCGGATATGGCATTGGTCGATGTCAACCTCGATGACGGTCCAACCGGGCCGGGCATCGGGCGCGACCTCGCAATCGCCGACATCACCGTCTTGTTCATGACTAGCGATCCGGGCGCGCTGGGGGCGGGCGTGAAGGGAACGCTTGGCGTGATGGAGAAGCCGATCCTCGATCTCGAGGTCGTGAAAGCAATCCAGTACGTAGCGGACAGACGCGCCGGGATCGAGGGCACGTGTCCGCCGGACCGCCTCAGAACGTTTCCCGTCACAAAGCAGTAAGGACCGGCGTCGTCCCGATATAGTGTCGGGGCGACCATTAGCCGCTCGCAGCGCGTCGTCTATCAATTATCCGTCGTGTGCCCGAATAATATCGAGGAACGCGTCGCCATAGCGCTCAAGTTTCGCTTGCCCGACGCCGGATACACCAAGGAGCGCGTCGTGGGTTGTCGGCCGCTGCGTTGCAAATGCGATCAGCGTCGCATCGGCGAATACGACGTAGGGAGGGATCGCCAGATCCTTCGCAATCGTCATTCTCATCTTGCGCAATGCCTCAAACAAGACCGCGTCGGTTTCTCCCAACTGCGACCTTGGGTTTTTCGAGCCTGCCGTTTGCCCTCGTGGCGTCTTGCGGCCGGTCACCGGGTCCTTGCGGAAACGGACGGTCCGCTCGTGGCGGAAGACATCGCGTGCCGAAGGCTCCAGTTTCAAAGCCCCGAAAGCCTGGTGATCGACGCGCACCAGGCCTGCGGCCAGAAGCTGGCGATAGACGGACTGCCACGTCTTTTGCGCCAGATCCTTTCCCGCACCGAAGACCGGCATGTCCACATGGCCAAAGCGACGTGTCTTTTCGTTGTCATTGCCGAGCAGGACATCGATCAAATGGCCGGTACCGAACCGTTCCTCTGTTCGATACACGGCAGCGAGCGCCTTGATGGCGGCCTCGGTTCCGTCCCAGGTGTCCACGGGCTTGATGCAGGTATCGCAGTTTCCGCAATGCCCCGCATGCTCTTCTCCAAAATGTGCGAGGATCGCCTGTCGTCGGCAGCCGGCCGTCTCGCAGATCGCAAGCAACGCATTGAGCTTGGCGCGCTCGACCCGCTTGACGTCGTCGCCGGACGTGCCGTTGTCGATCATCCTGCCGCGCTGAATGACGTCGGCCATCCCGTAGGCCATCCAAACTTCGGACGGCAGACCGTCACGACCGGCACGGCCCGTCTCCTGATAATAGGCTTCGACTGAGCTCGGCAAATCCAGGTGCGCGACGTAGCGTACATCGGGTTTGTCGATGCCCATCCCGAAGGCGACGGTCGCGACGAGGCAGAGGTCTTCCTCTTTCAAGAAGGCGTCCTGATTGGCATCGCGAACCTCCCGGTCCATACCCGCATGGTAGGGCAACGCGCGGATGCCTTGCGCACTCAGCCACTCCGCGGTTTCCTCGACCTTCGCGCGCGACAGGCAGTAGACGATACCGCTCGATCCCTTGTGATTCTCCAGGAAGCGCAGCAACTGCTGGCGCGGCTGATCCCGCTCGACGATCTCGTAGGCAATGTTCGGGCGATCGAACGATGCGGTGAAGACCCGGGCATTGCGCAGGGTGAGCCTGTCGATGAGATCTTCCCGCGTATGCGGGTCGGCGGTCGCGGTCAGCGCCATACGCGGCACGCCCGGGTAAAGGTCGGCGAGTTCACCGAGCTGCCGATACTCCGGGCGAAAATCATGCCCCCATTGCGAGACGCAATGCGCTTCATCGATTGCAAACAGCGCGACCTTGGCGTCTCCGATCAACTCACGAAACCCTGACGTCACGATCCTCTCGGGGGTCACGTACAGCATGTCGAGCCTGCCGGCCGCCAGCGCGCGTTTGACCTCGCCGAACGTTTCCCGCGGCATGGAGGAATTGATCGAGGCGGCACGGACGCCAATCTGCTTCAACGCTTCGACCTGATCGCGCATCAGCGCAATCAGCGGCGAAACAACGATGCCGACGCCGTCCCGGCAGAGAGCCGGGATCTGAAAGCACAGAGATTTTCCTGCGCCCGTCGGAAACAGCACAACCGCGTCTCCGCCCGAAACAACATGGCGAACGACAGCCTCCTGGTCGCCGCGAAAGGAAGGGTAGCCGTAAACCTTCTGCAAAACCCCGACCGGATTCGCCTGCACACCGCTTTTGCGTTCACCATCTTGGCTGGTTGATTTCGCTTGCATGAGCTCGTTCCGCCTCCATCCTTGCTCGCGAGCCATCTCACACGGCACGACCTTTGCAAAGCCCGCCGACGCAGATATCGCCACTATCCATCAAGCGGTTCGTGCCCGAATGACATTGAGGCACGAAACAAATGACCTGATAGAAAATGTCAATCGACACACCCCTAGATTTAAGGGGGCAGCGGGATCGCGACCGCGTTGCAAAATTAGCAAACGATAATATTAGATACCGATAATATGAACACTTTAGGAACATTCTAAAAACCTGTCGGCACCGTTCAAAACGGATTCCCAGACGGTCATAGAGAATATCTATCATATTCTCGTCGAAGCAGTCACCATACAGCTACTCTGAAACTGTTTGCAGAAACTGCGGACAGGCCAGCTCTCATGGGCCAGCTTTCTCAGGCCTCTCGGACGCAAAATGTCCGGCTCGCGATTGCATCGCAACATCGTGATGAAACAGCACCGTACGATTTGCCGCCTTCCGCGTTACCTGCCGAGCAACTCATCTCGGCAGCGACGGAACAGGCCAAATTACGATGATCCCCACACAGTTCTCCTACCCGAAGAAGGGGTTGCTGCCGCGGCTTGCAGCCATCGGCTGTGCCGTTGCACTTGCCGGCTGCAATCTGCAGGCAGAGGAGGAAGCAAAGCCACCGCGCCAGCCAACGGAAGTCGGGATTGTGACGGCGATGACAGAAGACGTGCCGCTCGTGAACGAGCTTGCAGGTCGCACATCCCCGTTCGAGACTTCTGAGGTCAGGCCCCAGGTGTCAGGGATCATCGAGGCTCGCTCGTTTACCGAGGGTGCTTTGGTCAAGAAGGGCGACACGCTCTACCAGATCGATGCAAGCCTGTTCGAAGCCTCGGTTGCGGAGGCACGCGCCAATCTCGAAAGCGCAAGGGCCGGCGAAGACAACGCGCGGATCGAATTCGAACGTTTAAAGCCACTGGCGCAAAAGGGAGCGGTTAGCGAGCAGGCGTTTACGGATGCCACTGCAGCGCTCCGGTCTGCCACTGCGGCCGTCGCACAGAACAATGCGAAGCTCCAGACCGCGGAGATCAACCTGCGCTACAGCAAGGTGACCGCGCCGATCAGCGGCAGGATCGGCCGTTCGCTGGTGACGACAGGTGCGCTCGTATCGGCTCAGCAGACGCAGGCCTTGGCGACCATCCAGCGCCTCGACCCAATCTTCGTCGATATTCAGCAATCCTCGACCGCGCTTTTAAAGCTGCGAGATGCGATGGCCTCGAGCGAATTGTCCAAGGACACGGCCGAGGTGCGTTTGAAACTGGAAGACGGTCAGGAATATCCGCTTCCGGGCAAACTCCAGTTTACCGATGTCACCGTCAATCCGTCGACCGGATCTGTCACACTTCGCGCCGAGTTTCCGAACCCCGACGCCATCCTGCTGCCAGGCATGTATGTCCGCGCAGTTCTCTCACAGACTCAGGCGAAGGATGCGATCCTCGTGCCGCAGCAGAGCGTGACGAGGAGCCCTACGGGAGAGGCAAGCGCGCTCGTGGTCGGCGACGGAGATACCGTCCAGCGGCGAGCGCTCCAGGTCGCTCAGGCTGTCGGCAATCGCTGGCTCGTAACCGAAGGCCTTGCTCCTGGAGACCGGGTCATCGTTGAAGGCGTCTCCAAGGTCAAACCCGACGACAAGGTCAAGATTGTCGACGTGGGTAAGAAGCAGACCGCAGAAGCAACAGAGAACAAGGCGGTCCCCGCGCTATGATCAGCCGTATCTTTGTCGATCGTCCAATCTTTGCCTGGGTGATCGCGATCGTGATCATGTTGGGTGGTATCGGCTCCATCCTGACGCTTCCGGTCGAGCAGTATCCGGATATCGCGCCGCCGCAGGTGAACATCCGCGCCAATTACACTGGGGCTTCTGCTGCAACGCTTGAAACCAGCGTGACACAGGTGATCGAGCAGCAGCTTACCGGCATCGACGGCCTCATCTACTTCACGTCGACCTCCAGCGCCGAAGGCCAGGTCACGATCGCGGTAACATTCGACAAGGGCACCGATCCCGATATCGCACAGGTTCAGGTTCAAAACAGAGTGCAGCAGGCTCTCTCTCGTCTGCCCCAGCAGGTGCAGCAGCAAGGTCTCACCGTTACAAAGTCCAACAGTGACTTTTTGCTTGTCGCCGCAGTTTACGATGAAACCGATAAGGCGAAGGATTCCGACATTTCGGACTACATTGCCGCCAATCTCCAGGAGCGGATCGGTCGCCTTCCCGGCGTCGGCGATACCAACCTTTTCGGCTCGCAATACGCGATGCGCATCTGGCTCGACCCGGGTCGTTTGTTTTCATACGGGATGATGCCGTCGGACGTCATCACCGCGATCGAGGCGCAGAATACGCAGGTTGCGGCCGGCCAGATCGGCGCCCAACCCTCCCCCGACACGCAGATGCTGAATGCGATCGTGACCGCCCGTTCGCGCCTGACGACACCGGAGGAGTTCCAGCGGATCGTCATCCGCACGGACGAAAGCGGCGCACGTGTCACCTTGGCGGATGTCGCCCGCGTCGAACTCGGACAGGAAAGCTATACGCGCTTCACCCGTTTCAACCGTCATCCGGCATCCGGCATTGCCGTTCAGCTTGCCCCCGGCGCGGACGCGCTTGAAACGGCCGAGCTGGTGAAAGCGGCTATCGATGGCGAAGCGGCAAACATGCCGGATGGCTACCGCGTCACCTACCCTCGTGACTCCACCGAGTTCATCCGGCTTTCGATCGAGGAAGTGGTGAAGACGCTGATCGAGGCGATCGTTCTTGTCGTCATCGTCATGTTCGTCTTCCTGCGCAGCTGGCGTGCGACGCTGATTCCAGCACTTGCCGTCCCGGTCGTCGTGCTCGGCACGTTCGGCGTGCTCGCACTGTTCGGATATTCGATCAACACGCTCACCCTATTCGGACTGGTCCTTTCGATCGGTCTTCTGGTCGATGACGCGATCGTCGTCGTCGAGAATGTCGAACGAGTCATGGAGGAGGAGCCGGACTTAAGCCCCCGAGACGCGACGCTTCGCTCGATGGGTGAAATCCAGACGGCGTTGATTGCGATCGCGCTGGTCCTGTCGGCGGTGTTTGTTCCGATGGCATTCTTCGGCGGCTCAACCGGGGTCATATACCGGCAGTTCTCGGTTACTGTTATCTCCGCAATGGTTCTGTCGGTCGTGGTGGCGCTGGTGCTGACGCCGGCCCTGACCGCAACACTGATGAAACCACGCGGAAAAGAGGATGCGCCAAAGCGAACTGGCGGCCTGATCCGGCGGTTTGGGACGATGTTCGACCGCGGTTACGGCTGGGTTCAAAAGACTTATCTCGCGGCCGTCACGATCGCCATCCGCAGGATCTGGCTTTCGATCATCGCCTTTTGTACGCTGGTCGGCGCCGTCGTGTTTCTCTTCCTCCAACTTCCCGGCGGCTTTCTTCCGGTCGAGGATCAGGGTTACGGCGTGGTTCAGTACACCCTTCCTCCCGGCGCAACCCGTGTTCGCACGGTCGAGACGGCAGCCGCGATCGAAGACCACTTCCTCGGACCGGAACAGGCGAATATTGCTGGCCTGTTTACGATTTCGGGTTTCCGTTTCAGCGGTTCCGGCCAGAACGTCGGTCAGGGTTTTGTGCAGTTCAAGCCATGGGACGAACGAGTGGGCGAAGAGAATGCGGCCGCCTCGATTGTGGCGCGTGCCACAGCCGCGCTCGGGCGCTCCTTGCGCGACGCCCAGTTCTTCGCGCTGACACCGCCATCGGTGCAGGGACTGGGTCAGTCCAACGGCTTCACCATGCAACTTTTGAACAATGGCGATCTCAGCCTGACGGAGTTCAAGCAGCGGCGCGACCAGCTTCTCGCTGCGGCGACGGCGGATCCGACACTTGCGCGCGTACGTCCGAGCGGACTTGAAGACGTCCCGACGTTACAGATCGACATAGACGACGAAAAGGTCGGCGCACTCGGGATCCAGCAGTCCGATGTCGATGCAACCCTGAGCGCAGCCTGGGGTGGCGTCTATGTCAACGATTTTGTGGACCGTGGGCGCGTGAAGCGGGTCTACGTCCAGGGTGACGCCGCCCACCGCGGCGCTGTCGAGGATCTCGATGGCTGGTATGTGCGCACGGCAAGCGGCGAAATGGCACCTTTCTCTTCGTTTGCCAAGACGAGCTGGTCCCAGGCGCCGACAACGCTGACGCGGTTCAACGGGTTGCAGTCCTATGAAATCCAGGGACAAGCGGGACCGGGCCTAAGCTCCGGTCAGGCAATGGACCGTATGACGGAACTGGCCGCGGACCTGCCGGGGACGTCGGTGGCCTGGAGCAGTCTCTCGTACCAGGAAAGACTGTCCGCCGGACAAGCGCCCATCCTCTACGGGCTGTCGCTTCTCGTCATCTTCTTATGTCTTGCAGCACTTTACGAAAGCTGGTCGATCCCGTTCTCGGTCATGCTCATCATCCCGCTTGGCATCATCGGAGCGGTCTGTGCGGTCACGTTGCGCGGACTGGAGAACGACGTTTACTTCCAGATCGGCCTTCTGACCACGATGGGCCTTTCCGCAAAGAATGCGATCCTGATCGTCGAGTTCGCGGAACAGGCGGAACGGGCCGGCAAGAGCGCTTACGATTCGGCCATGGAAGCCGCCCGCCTGCGGCTAAGACCGATCCTGATGACCAGTCTTGCCTTCATCTTCGGCGTTTTGCCGCTTGCAATTTCGTCCGGCGCGGGTGCACAGAGCCGCATCGCGATCGGTACGGCGGTCATCGGCGGCATGATCACGGCGACGATCCTTGCAACGCTTTACGTCCCGCTGTTTTTCGTGCTCGTACGGCGCATCTTCAGCGGTCGCAAAGCTAAGGTAGAAAATCTGGAGGCCAAGACAGAGACCGCATAGCACCAGCATGTCCGTTATAGATGTTGCTGTTTTTTTCGCGCGGTCCGGTTAAAACCTCATGATCTACTTCACCAGCGACACTCATTTTGGCGATCCCCGCGTGTTGCGCATCGACCGGCGACCGTTCCCGGACATGGTCGCGCACGACGAGGCACTCATTCAATACTGGAATGATATAGTCGGCGCTGACGACGATGTCTGGCATCTCGGCGATTTCATGTCGGTACGCGGTGGCGATTGCGATGGGCTACTGGCGAAGCTCAACGGCCGCAAACACCTGATCATCGGCAATAACGACCCGGAGACCACGACGTCGGCCAGTGGCTGGACGTCCGTGCAGCACTATCATGAGCTTCATATCGACGATGTCCATCTGATCCTCTGCCACTACGCGTTTCGCACCTGGAACAAGATGGGCAAGAAATCGATCAACCTCCACGGCCACTCGCATGGCCGGCTCAAACCGCTGCCACGGCAGTTTGATGTTGGCGTCGATGCGCAGGGGCTTCGGCCGGTAACGCTGGAGGACGTCGTCAAGAAGAAGGCAGCGCCAAAGATCGCCTCTGTCGTGACGCAGGGCGGCGGACATGCAAACGGATAGAAGAGAGCGGTTTTTGTTGAAAAGGGAATTCCAACTTCTAGGCGCTGGCGCTTTGATGGTCGCGGCTGCCTTTGCCGACCCCGTCGCTGCCGAGACCGCACCTCCGGAACCAACCAAAGAGACGGAGTGCCTCTACGAGCGGCGCGACGGCGACGAAGCGCTCTGCATCGCCAAGGAGACGTTCAACGTCGATCTCTGTCACGCAATCGAACATTTCGCGACAGAACAGAAGATCCCGCCCGCCTTTTTCGCCCGCCTGATATGGCGTGAAAGCCTGTTTCGGCCTGAAGCAGTCAGCCCTAAGGGCGCGCAGGGTATCGCGCAGTTCATGCCCGATACCGCCCGTTTGCGCGGCTTGAACAACAGCTTCAACGTCATCGACGCGCTCGATGCTTCGGCCAAATATCTCGCTGAAATGAAAGACAAGTTTGGCAATTTTGGTCTCTCGGCAGCCGCCTACAATGCCGGAGAGGCAAGGCTTCAGCGGTTTCTTGGTTCAGGAAGCCTGCCGATGGAGACGCGGGACTACGTCTTCGCGATTACAGGCTATCCCGCGGAAGTCTGGAGAGACAATGCTCCGGCGGTTGCCGCACCCGATCTGGACCCTCAAAAACCGTTTAAGGACGCCTGCGTCGCGCTGGCGGACACTCGTCGCATCAACGATCCGGTTCTCGGTGCGTCAGCCGACTGGGCGCCCTGGGGTGTCCAGCTCGCCGCGCATTATAACCCTGGCGTTGCCGGCCGGCTGTTTGCGGCCTCGGCTGCGAAACTGCCCTCGCCGCTTAATGCCGAACGCGCACTTATCGTGCGCCAGCGCGGCGGAAATTTCGGTCGTCGTCCGCGATACGCAGCCCGCATCGGTGAGGAAAGCCGGGCCGCTGCAGTCAAGCTTTGCAATGAAATCAAAGCCCACGGCGTTTCCTGCACGGTTCTCAAGAACCGCTGAACCGTTGACCCTGTGTGTGGGCGTCGACACCGTTTCCTGAGAAATCGTCGGCGGGCCTTACTCGAATTCCATGATCAGTTCATCAACCGCGAGGCTCTGGCCGGGCAATGCTGTCACCCGCTTCACCACGCCACGACGTTCCGCCTTCAGGACATTTTCCATCTTCATCGCCTCGACAGTCGCCAGCGTCTGACCTGCTTCGACCTGATCGCCCACGCCGACCGTGACCGAGGTGATGACACCGGGCATCGGGCAGAGCAGCATTCGCGACATATCCGGCGGGACCTTGACCGGCATCAGGCGTGCAAGCTGCGCAACACGCGGTGAACGCACCCGCGCCCTGACATCCATACCGCGCCCACGTAGCCGGATGGCCGATCCGATCAGATCGATTTTCACTTCGGCAACTCTGTCACCGATGGTAAAACTGGCAAGTCGCTTGCCGGGCAGCCAGTCCGAAGAGATCGCGAAGCGACTGCCATCTGCAAATACGACGGCGCTTTCTGCCGATCCGGTCTCGATCGTGACGGTTTCCTCAGCGTCTGCCAGCGCCACGATCCAGTCCTTTGCCGTCACGCGGCCAGCGGTCGCAAGCGTTCCTGAGATCTGCAGCGCCCGCTGCCTGATCATCTGATGCGCAAACGCCGCAATCACTGCCAGCGTCCGCAACGCATCCGCATCGGGTTGCACACCGGAAAAGCCATCGGGAAACTCCTCGGCGATATAGGCCGTCGTCAAGTTGCCGGAGCGAAAACGCTCCTGGCTCATGACCGCCGAGAGGAAGGGTAGGTTGTGGCCGATGCCCTCGACCTCAAAACCGTCGAGCGCTGTCGCCATCGCATCGATCGCAGCCGTCCTGTCTTTCGCCCAGGTGCAGAGCTTGGCGACCATCGGGTCGTAGTACATCGAAATCTCGCCACCCTCGAAGACGCCGGTATCGTTGCGCACGATCGTGCCATCGTGCTTGACGCCCTCGACCGGTGGACGGTAGCGGCTGAGCCTGCCGATCGACGGCAGGAAATTGCGATAGGGATCTTCGGCATAGAGCCGGCTTTCGATCGCCCAGCCTTCAAGCTTCACGTCGTCCTGGCTGAGGGCCAGCTTTTCACCGGCCGCGATTCGGATCATCTGTTCGACGAGATCGACGCCGGTAATTAGCTCCGTCACGGGATGCTCGACCTGCAGCCGGGTGTTCATTTCGAGGAAGTAGAAATTCCTGTTGCCGTCGACGATGAATTCGACTGTTCCTGCGGAGAAATAACCAACGGCCTTTGCGAGCAAGACGGCCTGCTCGCCCATCGCTTTCCGGGTCTGCTCATCGAGGAAGGGAGACGGCGCTTCCTCAATAACCTTCTGGTTTCGCCTCTGGATCGAGCATTCGCGCTCCCCGAGATAGAGCGTGGTCCCGTGCTGGTCACCGAGCACCTGGATCTCGATGTGACGCGGTTGCGTCACGAATTTTTCGATGAAGATGCGATCGTCGCCAAAGGAAGACTTCGCCTCGTTTTTGGATGACTGGAAACCTTCCCGGGCTTCGGCATCGTTCCAGGCGATCCGCATGCCCTTGCCGCCACCGCCGGCAGACGCCTTGATCATGACCGGATAGCCGATCGAGGAGGAAATCTTTACGGCCTCATCGGCATCCGCAATGAGATCCATGTGACCCGGCACGGTCGAAACGCCCGCTTCGGCGGCGATCTTCTTCGACGTGATCTTGTCGCCCATCGCTTCGATCGCCCTGACCGGCGGACCGATGAAGATGATGCCGGCTTTCTCGAGCGCTGCTGCGAACAGGGCGTTTTCCGACAGAAACCCGTATCCAGGGTGGACGGCATCTGCGCCTGTTTTCGCGACGGCATCGAGAATACGGTCGATGACGATATAGGACTGGTCGGAAGGTGCTGGACCGATATGAACCGCCTCATCCGCCATCCTCACATGCAGCGCATCACGATCAGCGTCCGAGTAGACGGCGACGGTTGCGATACCCATCCGCTTGGCGGTCCGGATGACCCGGCAGGCAATTTCGCCGCGATTGGCGATCAGGATTTTCTTGATCATGCTTGGAGCCTCACAGCGGGATTGTGTCGTGCTTTTTCCAATGGGTCTGCACCTGCTTGTTTCGCAGTGAAGCAAATGCCCTTGCGATACGACGGCGCGACGAATGCGGCATGATCACATCGTCGATAAAGCCACGCTCTGCCGCGATAAACGGGTTGGCGAACCGCTCCTCGTATTCCCGGGTGCGGGCTGCGATCTTGTCCGGATCGTCAAGCTCCGACCTATACAGGATCTCGGTCGCACCTTTAGCGCCCATCACGGCGATCTCAGCCGTCGGCCAGGCATAGTTGATATCGGCGCCGATATGTTTGGACGCCATCACGTCATACGCGCCCCCATATGCCTTTCGGGTTATCAGCGTCACCATCGGCACGGTGGCCTGCGAATAGGCAAACAGCAGCTTTGCGCCGTGCTTGATGACGCCGCCATATTCCTGCGCCGTGCCCGGAAGGAAGCCCGGCACATCGACCAGCGTCAGCAGCGGAATGGAAAACGCATCGCAGAACCGCACAAACCGCGCTGCCTTGCGCGACGAGTCGATATCGAGGCAGCCGGCCAGCACCATCGGCTGGTTGGCAACGATGCCGATCGTCTGGCCTTCCATGCGAATGAAACCGGTGATGATGTTTTTCGCAAAGGCTTCCTGGATCTCGAAGAAGTCGCCTTCATCGGCAAGTGCGGTGATAAGCTCCTTCATGTCGTAGGGCTTGGCCGCGCTATCCGGGATCAGTGTGTCCAGGCGCATCTCCAACCGCGACGGATCGTCATGAACGGGTCGAACCGGTGGCTTCTGGCGATTGTTGAGAGGCAGAAAGTCGAACAGCTGTCTGACCGCTTCCAGCGCTTCCACGTCGTTTTCGAATGCGGCATCCGCGACCGAGGATTTCTGGGTATGGGTCGTGGCGCCCCCCAGCTCTTCGGCGCTCACGATCTCGTTCGTCACGGTCTTCACCACGTCCGGGCCCGTCACGAACATGTAGGACGTGTCACGCACCATGAAGATGAAGTCGGTCATGGCAGGCGAATAGACGGCGCCGCCGGCGCATGGTCCCATGATCACCGAGATCTGCGGGATGACGCCGGAAACCTCGGCATTGCGTCGAAACACCTCCGCATAGCCGCCCAAGGACGCAACACCTTCCTGAATGCGAGCCCCGCCGGAATCGTTGAGGCCTATGACGGGCGCCCCGACCTTCACCGCCATATCCATGATCTTGCAGATCTTCTGGGCATGGGTTTCGGACAGAGACCCGCCGAGCACTGTGAAATCCTGGCTGAAGACATAGACCTGGCGCCCGTTGATGGTGCCCCAGCCGGTCACGACACCGTCGCCGGCCACCTTCTGTGTCTCCATGCCGAAATCCGTGCAGCGATGGGTGACATACATGTCGAACTCCTCGAAGGAGCCCTCGTCCAGCAGGACCTCTAGCCGCTCGCGCGCCGTCAGCTTGCCCTTCGCGTGCTGGGCGTCGATCCGTCTTTGGCCCCCTCCGAGACGCGCCTCAGCCCTGCGTTGTTCCAGCTGTTCGATTATCTGCAGCATGCGTTGTCGTCTCCCATCCCCTCGTCCCCGTGCCCCAGCTAAGGCTGATGCGACAGCGGCGCGCCTTATGCCTTCGCGATCAAAGATGAAGCTGCGGCTTCGTCTAGAACTATTGCTAACCGCTTGCCGGAGATGACGCCAGCCCCTCCGATAGGCTGACGTCCGCATCCATTTCAAGTTCCCCCGCCCTCGCGGAAGCGGACAATCTGGCAGCTCAGCGAAGCATATATCGCCGCCAGGGATGCTCTTCGCGGAAGCCTAAAACTTCGCGGGCCTTGCGGTTCGAGAGCGGCGCTTCATCCCGACCCATCTCGCGCCAGACCGGCGTATCCGGACAATATTTGGCGAGGAATTCGGCGGTTGGCAGCTCGGCGGTGATCGTGTCGTTGACTGCGTTGAAGACCTGATAGCCAAGCCCGTCTTTCTCCAGGCAGAGATGGACGATCTGACCAAGGTCGCGCGCGTCGATGTAGCTCCACGCATTGCGTTTTCGCGACATCGGCTGTTCAAGGAAATCTGCGAAATTGTCGTATTCGTCAGGCTCGATCACGTTTCCGATGCGCAGAGCATAGACGTCGGCTCCGTAGCGCATGGCAAAGGCGCGAGCGGTTTTTTCGTTGACGACTTTCGACAATCCGTAGCTGTCCATCGGATCGCTGTCGTAATCTTCTTCCAGCGGAAACGCGTGGAAATTCTTGTCACCTTCGGCAAAGCAGACGCCGTAGGTCGTCTCGCTTGAAGCAATCACGACTTTGCGTACGCCGAGCTTCATGGCGGCTTCCAGCACGTTATAGGTGCCCATGACATTGGCTTCGAATGTTTTGTTATCAGGCTCGATCAGCACGCGTGGAACCGCTGCGAAATGGACGACCGCATCGGGTGCCGATGGCGGTGCGCCGTCTTCGAAGCCGGAGAACCCGAAATGCGTCGTCAACGCATTGAAGACCTGGCCGCTGTCGGTGATATCCGTGATCAGCGTATTCACGCCGGGCATATCGAGCGGTTTCAGATCGACATTAAGGACCGAGTATCCCTTCGCCAGAAGATACGATACCGCATGCTTGCCGGCTTTTCCGGTGCCGCCAGTGAAAACGATCCGCTTTGTCATGTTTCTGTTCCCTTCCCATATGTGAGCCATAACCGCCATGCCGGGCGGTTATGGTAGTCCGCGGCAACGTGATCGTCACGCCCCTCCGCGCAGCCTTACGTCGCAGCCGGCCAATCGTTGGCGGGTTCCTCGACAACAGCCTTGTCGCTGGCGCGATCAGGCTCATCGGTTTTCGGAAGCCGCAGATCGACCCCTGTCTTTGCTACGACATCGAGCACATCGCTCTGGGATGCTCCAGCTGCAACGTATTCGTCGACGAGTGCCTCAACCTTCTGGCGAAGTTCGTTTGTCCAATGGCCTTCCATCACTCAGCTCCTTTTTTAAGATCGTCTAACAACTCTATCCATACAGGTGCATGGTCGCTCGTGTGGGCCCAGCCCCGAACATGCATGTCGACCTCGGCTCGCGAGAGGTCGTCTGCGAGACCTGGGCTCAACAGGAAATGGTCGAGGCGAAGTCCTGCGTTTCGCCCATACGCATTCCGGATGTAGTCCCAGAAGGTGTAGATGCGCTCGTCGGCATGTAACCTGCGAATGGCATCCGTCCAGCCCTGCGCGAGAAGCTTCCTGAATGCATCGCGAACTTCGGCCCGGAACAACGCATCATCTGCCCATCGCTCAGGCTTATAGACGTCGAGATCGGTCGGTATGATGTTGTAATCACCAGCGATGATGACCGGAACGTCTAATTCTATCAGCTCGGCGGCATAGTCCTGCAGTCGCGACAGCCACGCGAGCTTGTAATCGAATTTCGGGCCGGGTGAAGGATTACCATTCGGAAGATAGACGTTGCCGACGAGGATACCGTTCACAAGGGCTTCGATATAGCGGCTTTGGACATCGTCAGGATCGCCAGGGAGGCCCTTTCGAGTCAGCAGCGGCTCTTCGCCGCGCGCTAGAATCGCCACGCCATTCCAGGATTTCTGCCCGTGCCACACGGCGCCGTAACCGGCTGATTCAATGGCTTTGATGGGAAACTTTTGATCAGGCGCTTTGAGCTCCTGCAGACACACGACATCAGGCTGCGCTTCCTCCAGCCACTGGAGGAGGATATCGATCCGCCCGTTGATGCCGTTGACGTTGTAGCTGGCTATTTTCACGCGAATTGTACCCGAGTGCGACTATCGAGTTCGCGGCCCAGCCAAAATTTGCGGTGCTGCGTGTTGGTTTTGACAAAGCACAGGTTGACAAATCGATGCCGGCTTGCGGAGTCGCCGGCAATTGCCCGGCATAAAGAAAGGGCGGCCATGAAGACCGCCCTTTCAGAATAGGGATCAGATCGGAGTGTTGGTGCGGTAGCGACCGCGCTCGGCGTCGATCTGGTCCTGTGTGTAAGGATCAGCCTTGTCGTCGAACTGCGACCAGCCATCATTGGTGTAGGCTGTGCGACGCTCGTTGAGATCGACAGAACGCGAACGGGTCAGGATCGCTTCAGAAGCCACTGCCTTGTCGTCATCGACCTTGGCGACGACCAGCGAACCGCCGCGGCGTACGCCTTCGGCATAAAGGTGTGCGTCCTTCTCGGACACACCGGATTCGATCATTGCACCGACGATGCCGCCTGCTGCGCCACCGGCCACTGCGCCAGCGACGGCACCGGCTGCCGTTGCTGCAAGCCAGCCAGCTGCTACAACCGGGCCAACGCCTGGAATTGCGAGCATTCCGAGACCGGCCAGAAGACCACCGGCGCCACCAGCGACGGCACCGATGCCAGCGCCTGTGCCCGCGCCTTCAGCAGCGTTGCTGCCCTGGCCTTCGATATCTTCTTTGCCGTTCTTGTGCGACACGATGCTGATGTCGTCGGATGACACGCCAGCATCTTCGAGAGCCTTCACCGCGGCGCGGGCGTCATCGTAGTTGTCGTAAAGTCCAGTAATGGTACGCATGGGAATTCCTCTTCGTATTCGTTATTGTTGTTGGGACGATCAGGCTTACTTCGCCATCACCACATTGCCCTGGAAGTCCAGCGACACGTTGCCGTGCTTGCCGTCCTTGGTACCCATGGCGCGCCAGATGCCCTGGTCGTCCAGCTTGAGACCGGAGACTTCCGCGTAACCGGCTTCTTCGATTCTCGATTTTGCCTGCGCCTCTGTGAAGCTGTTCTTGCCAGCAACCGGTGCGGCCGGATTTGTTTCGCCGGAGGTGCTCACCGCTGGTGTCGTCTCGGTCGTCTTAGGCTCTGTCTGAGCCAGAACGGCGGATGCCGAAAGAAGGACTGCAGCGAGGCCAAAGCTAAGTTTTTTCATGGTGTTCCTCCAAGTTCTGCATTCACTTTCGAATGCGCGGAGGACAACCCGCGGAGCCGGATTTTGTTCCGTTGAGATTAGGCACGGCGGATCAACCAAGGACGCGCATCCGCGTTCACCCACGATACGAACACGGTTGGTCCCGATCTCACCAGTTGGTGAAAGAGCCGTCATCGCGGCGCAGGTGCGGCGGCTCGCTGTATTCGAAGCTCGACGCCTGAAGAAGCGATTCATTGACATCGACACCGAGACCCGGCTCGTCCGGCACGCGGTAGAAGGCTCCATCCATCCCGATCTGTTTCGGGTAGGTTGCGGGGTCACCGAAACCCAGCTGCTCTGTCGGTGAGTTGCGGCATTCCAGCCAAGCGAAGTTGGCGACGGCTGCGGCAAGGTGGACGGAGGCCGCCGTGCATACGGCGCCAAGCGGCGCATGCGGCATGAGGTCGACGTAATGCGCCTCGCACCAACCGGCAATCTTCATCGCTTCGGTGAAACCGCCGACATTGCAGATGTCGATACGGCAGAACTGCAGGAGGTCACGTTCGACATAGGGAAGGAATTGCCATTTCGACGAAAACTCCTCGCCGATGGCAAACGGTATCTCCGTCATTCTGCGCAGTGCTTCGTAGGCACCGGGCGTCTCGTCGCGGATCGGTTCCTCGATGAAATCCAGAGTGCCCCGCGGCAGCTTTTGACAAAACGAGGCGGCCTCGGCGACGCTGAGGCGATGATGGTACTCGACGCCGAGCGTAATCTCATTGCCCACGGCCTCGCGCACGCGGGTGACCCATTCGGCTGTCGTCGCGATCGACTCGCGTGGTTCGAAACGATCGCTGTTTTCCTGGCCGGTGGCGATCATCCGGATGCACCGCCAGCCCTGGTCCTTCAGGAGCAGCGCCTGCTCCACCATCTCAGGTCCCGGTTCGGCAGAGGTCGTTGCGAAGGCCGGCACCCGCTCGCGCTGCCGGCCTCCGAGCAATTGGTACACGGGCACTCCGAGAGCCTTACCCTTGATATCGTGAAAGGCGATGTCGAGGGCAGAGATCGCGGCCGTCAACACCCGTCCGCCCTCGAAATACTGGCTTCGATACATCTCCTGCCACAGGGCGCCGCACTGCATCGGATCCCGACCGATCAGAAACCGGCTGTAGTGATCGATCGCCCCGAGAACCGCCTTCTCTCGATATGACAGGCCCGACTCGCCCCAACCATAAATCCCCTCCTCCGTTTCCACCTTGAGAAGCAGTTGGTTGCGAACACCGAGTTTGGTGACATAGGGCTTTATCGCCGAGATTTTCATGAGAGCCGAGCCATGCTTGTCGGAGATCGGGTGGACTGAGCGTCAGGCAACCATCAGCGCGCCGCCCAGTTTGCACCACGTCTGAAGATCGTCTTCATCTGCGGCACGTCGAATTCCTTCGCCACATGGCCAAGCGACGAATAGAAGACGCGCCCTTTGCCGTATTTGCGCTTCCAGACGACAGGCATGACAACGCCGTCGATCCAGTAGGCGTGATCGCCATTGAACGTGGTCGTCGCAAGCACCTCGTTCGAAGGGTCCACGTGCATGTAGTATTGCTCGGACGTGTATGGGAAATCACTGATGCCCTGCATCAACTCGTCGTCCGGGCGGGTCACATTGACGGTGTAGTCGATGATGTTGCCGGGGTGGGCCACCCACTGGCCGCCAATGATGAACTGGTATTCGACGCATTCGCGAAACGCGTCACCGGCGCCACCGTGGTAACCGGCGATGCCGACGCCGTTTTCGACGGCAGACGCGAGGTTTTTCGCCTCTTCCTTCTCGATCTTCGACATGGTCATGATCGGCACAATCAGGGACAGGTCGTGAATGGAAGGATCTGCAAACGCTTCCGTCGTGTTTTCAAGATAGACCTTGAAACCATCTTCCTGAAGAATGTCCCTTATGACATGAGCGCATTCCTGCGGTTCATGCCCGCTCCAGCCACCCCATACGATCAAAGCTTCGCGCATATCAGTCTCCTTCAGTGTGGTGTCAGCGGGCGATCTGCCCGTCTATCAAGGATTGCGAAAGCGGTGCCGGCCGCTCGGGCTTGGTAGTGATGTCAACGGTCTGCCCCTTGTCCGCCGCGGTGCCGAAGGCTTCCATGACCTCAAGGACATGCAGAGCCAGGTCGCCGCTTGCCCGATGCGGGCGGTCGGACAGGATGGCATGAGCCATGTCCGCAACGCCGAGCGACCGGTAATTGCCATCCGCATAGGGTTCCGTCGTCGGCTGCAGCTCGAAGCTGCCGCCTTTCTTCAGCAGCTGAATGTCGCCGCCGAAGTGGTTCGGATCGGGGACAATCAGCGTTCCCTCGGTACCGTAGACCTCGAGCGGCACATGCTTGTGACCCGCGACGTCGAAGCTCATGCTGATCTGCACCACGGCTCCGTTTTCAAACGCCATGACGCTCGAAACATGCGTGGGAATATGCACCGGGATCTTCTGGCCGTTGCGAGGTTCGCTGGTGATCGTGCGCTCGTTGCGCGGAGTGACCGCAAAGCCCGCGACTTTGGCAACCGGACCCAGAAGGTTGACGAGGTCGGTGATGTAGTAAGGCCCCATATCGAGCATCGGGCCGCCGCCGGCCTCATAGTAGAAATCCGGGTTTGGATGCCAACGTTCGTGGCCGGGGCACATGAAGGTGGCGGTTCCGCCAACCGGCGTTCCCAGCACGCCCGTATCGATGATCGACCGCGCCGTCTGGTGCGAGCCGCCGAGGAACGTATCGGGTGCCGCGCCGATCCGAAGACCAGTCGTCTTCGCGGTCTCTGCCAGCTTCTTGCCTTCCGCAAAGGTAATCCCGAGCGGCTTTTCGGAATAGGTATGCTTGCCATGAGCAAGGGCGCGAAGACCGACCTCCACATGCGCCTTGGGCACGGTTAGGTTGACGATCAGCTGGATCTCCGGATCGCCGAGCAACTCATCGATGCTCTTGGCCGAAAGGTTGAATTCTCCGGCGCGCTGCTCCGCCAGACCGTGATTGAGGTCGGCGATGCCGCGGATGTCGAGGACCGGGAAAGACGCCATCGCTTTCAGATAGGCTGACGATATGTTGCCGCATCCGATGATGCCGATGCCGAGTTTTTGCATAGTCTCCTCCCAAAGTTGCAAATATGTGGTTCGCCTGCGCTAGAGGCTCGAAGCGGGACCTGTCGTTCCCCAGGGCGACTCGTAAAGCTCCCGCAGAGCGACGACCGCCGCTCCCTGCGCCCAGGCTTCATCGGTCGACTGGTCGAAAACCAGTTCGGCGACTTCGCTGATCGAGCTCGGGATCGCGCGGGAATAGGATTGCTGCAGGCTGTCGGTAAACACCGCGCCGAGCCCCAGCGTCGAGCCGACGATGATGACGCGGGGCGGACCGAACAGCGTGACGATGTTGGCAATCGCCAGCCCGACAGCTTCGCCGGCCCTAATAGCGGCGCCCGACAAGGGATTGTTCTCGGAGGCGATCAGCGCCTGCGCATGCGCCATACCGCGCCCGAGCCGCACGGCTTCGGCGAAATGCCCCACCAGCTGCTGCTCGCCGAAAATGGCTGTCTCGCCGGCAACCGCCGAAAGCCTGAGCGTCTCCTCGGATGTCGCGCCGAGCACCAGGTCGCCGAGATTATGACTGAGACCGCCAGCTCCACGGAACACCTGCCCGTTGTGAAGAAGGGCGAGCCCCAACGTCTGCTCAAGCGAGACGATGACGAAATCGTCGAGGTCCCGGGCTTGACCGAACCAGTGATGCGACAAAGCGATCGCGTGCGCATCGCTTTCGACGATGGTCGGAAGGCCGAGCCGGCTCGTCATTTCCTCGGCGAAATTGATATCCGTCTCGCGAAAGATAGGGCTGGAGCGCACCTTTCCGGTGCGATGTTCGACAACCCCTGGCAGGCCTAAGCAGACTGTGTCGATGTCGCTCAACGAAAGACCGGCATCGACGATGCACCGCCGCACGCCGTCTTCGACGAGATCGCTGATCACACCGATCGGCAGCCTGTCGACGCGGACAGGGATGGTGAGCTGCGACAGAACCTCGCCGCAGAAATTCGTCAGCGCGAAAACGAGGCGGTTATTGGCGATCTTTGCGCCGACGACGCGTGCCGCATCCGGGTTGAGCTCCAGCATCACCCGCGGCCTGCCCCGTGCCGCCGTATTTCTGATATCGCCCTCGTGCCTCGTCAGGATCAGTCCGTCGTCGAGCAGAGAGGCAGTGATAGCCGAAACGGTCGTGGTCGACAGCTGCGAACGTTCGCTGATCTCGACCCGGGAAATCGGGCCGCGCCTGCGGATCTTGTCCAGCACCGTGAAACGATTGATCGCCCGCATCAATTCTGGATCTGCAGTCTTCATGGAAAGCCGGATGCCCGTATCGCTATGACGTTTGATTCCGATATTTATGTCGGATCACGAATTAAATAGCGTCGACGAACTGCCTCTTGTCAAGCCAATGTGAGCAAAACTTCAGCGAGCGCGGTTGACAATGATGCAAATGTCGTTTGAATTAATCCGCATAAGGGAAAAATTGAGGATGGTTGTTTCCCTTTGGAGGAGGAAGAATGACCTATCACCATAAGGCAACGTCCTATACGGGCGTTCGGATCACTGCGCTCGCCGCAGCCACAGCACTTTCGACGCTTTTCGGGACCCATACGGCAACTGCTGCGCAGACCGTCGTCAAATGGATGCACGTCGAAACTGTCCCCGCCTATATCAAGACGTGGGAAGACATCGCCAAGAAATATGAAACCCAGCATCCGGATGTTGATATCCAGCTGCAGTTTCTGGAAAACGAAGCGTTCAAGGCCAAGTTGCCGACGCTTCTGCAGTCTGACGCGGCGCCTGACTTCTTCTACAGCTGGGGTGGCGGCGTTCTTCGTCAGCAGTCCCAGACGGGCGCCCTGATGGACCTGACAGAGGCCATGAACGCAAACGGCGGCGAATGGGCCAAGACCTACAAGCCAGCCGCCGTCGCCGGTCTGACATTCGATGACAAGATCTATGCCGTCCCGTACCGCATGGGGACCGTCAGCTTCTTCTACAACAAGGAGTTGTTCGCCAAGGCAGGCGTCAAGGCCGAAGACATCAAGACCTGGGACGACTTCCTGGGAGCGGTCAAGACGTTGAAAGGTGCCGGCATCGCACCGATTGCGGGCGGCGGTGGTGATAAGTGGCCGCTGCATTTCTACTGGAGCTTCCTCGTCATGCGCAATGGCGGCGAAGCAGTGTTCGAAGCCGCCAAGAATAAGGAAGGCGAAGGCTTCATGCACCCTGCGGTGATCAAGGCCGGCGAGCAACTGGCAGAGCTCGGGAAGCTTCAGCCTTTCCAGAACGGCTATCTCGGCGCCAACTGGCCGCAGACGCTTGGTGCGTTCGGCGATGGACGGGCTGCAATGCTTCTCGGCTTTGAAAATACCGAGCCAAACCAGCGCAAGAATGCCGGCGACGGCAAGGGGCTTGCTGCCGACAACATCGGCCGCTTCGGGTTCCCGATTGTCGAAGGCGGCGCCGGCAAAGCCACCGATACGCTGGGCGGGCTCAACGGCTGGGGCGTCAGCAAGAACGCTTCGCCGGCGGCTGTCGATTTCCTCCGCTTCCTGACCAGCCAGGAGATGGAGCGGCAGATGGCCTCCGAAGGGATGATCATTCCTGCGGCTGTCGATGCCGAGGAAGGCTTGAAGAACCCGCTGATGCGGGAATCTGCCGACCAGCTCGCCGCATCCACCTGGCACCAGAACTTCTTCGACCAGGATCTCGGTCCATCGGTTGGCCGCGTCGTCAATGATGTCTCGGTCGAAATTCTCGCCGGGCAGATGACCGCCGAAGAGGGAGCGCAGGCAATCCAGGACGCGACCGAACTGGAGTAAGCCGACAAGCCGGTGGCGGCAGCGCCGTCACCGGCAACGGCACTTCTGAATTGGTGCGACAAGGATAGACCGGATGAACAACATGACCGCGAAGATCAGCGGCGCCTCCGTCATGGGTGTGCCGGAAAAGGTCCGCTACAAAAGCCCGACCGCGCGTGGCCGATTGCCGGCGCTGATCATCTTCCTGCCGCCTGCCCTGCTTCTGTTCACGCTCTTTGTGATCCTGCCCATGGGCGAAGCCGCGTGGTACAGTTTCTATCGCTGGAACGGCTACGGCACTCCGACCGAATTTGTGGGCGTTCGCAATTTCGAGGTGCTGTTCAACAACGCCGCTTTTTCGACGGCTTTGATCAACAATGGCCTGATCATCGTCGTGTCCCTGCTGCTGCAGGTGCCGCTGGCAATCTGGCTCGCTGTGATGCTCGGCAAGAAAATCAGGGGCGTCGTCGCATTCCGGCTGATCTTCTTTCTACCTTATGTTCTAGCCGATGTGGCCGCCGGCCTCATCTGGCGCTTCGTCTATGACGGCGACTACGGATTGTTCGCCGCAATCGCCGGCTTTCTCGGCGTCGCGACACCCTATGTTCTGGCCGACAGGGATCTTGCGATCTACGCGGTGCTGGCGGTCGTCATCTGGAAATATTTCGGCTTTCACATGATGCTGTTCATCACCGGCCTCCAGTCGATCGACAAGAGCGTCATGGAAGCGGCCGAAATCGACGGTGCCACTGGCTGGCAGAAATTCCGCTACGTCACCCTGCCCTTGCTCGGGTCGACCGTGCGTCTCTCCGTCTTCTTTGCCATCATCGGATCGCTGCAGCTGTTCGACCTGATCATGCCGCTGACCGGCGGCGGTCCGTCGAACTCGACGCAGACCATGGTCACCTTTCTCTACACCTACGGCGTCACGCGCATGCAGGTCGGATTGGGGAGCGCCGTCGGCGTCGTCCTGTTCGTCATTTGTGTAACGATCGCCTTCGGTTACAAAAGGATATTCATGCGCAATGACTGACACATCGTCCACAGTCCGCGTGTCCACAGCAACGCGCCTCTATGTCTATGTTTCGCTGTCGCTGGTCGCTGCCATCGTGCTCGTTCCGCTTGTGACCACTGCACTGGGCGGCTTCAAGACGCTTGGCGACCTCCGGCTCAATCCGTTCGGACTGCCAAGCGAATGGGTCTGGTCCAACTATGTCGATATCCTGTTTGGCGAGCGCTACTGGCGCCAGATGATGAACTCGCTGATCATCGCGGGTGTTACCGTGTTCCTGACACTGGTGGTCTCATCGATGGCGGCCTTCTGTTTTGCGCATATCCGCTTCTTCGGCTCAAACCAGCTGCTCAACTACTTCCTGATTGGGCTGATGTTTCCGGCAGCAACGGCAATTCTCCCGCTGTTCATCCGTATTCGCGATCTTGGCCTGCTCGACTCCTATTGGGGCGTGATCCTGCCGCAGGTCGCATTCGGGCTCGGTATGAGCATCCTTCTGTTCCGCAACTATTTCCGCAACCTGCCGGAAGAGCTGTTCCAGGCGGCCTTTGTCGATGGCTGCGGCTATATCCGCTTTTTCTGGTACATATCGCTGCCGCTATCGCGGCCGATCGTTGCCACGGTCGGCATCGTCACCTTCGTTAGCAGCTGGAACAGCTACATCCTGCCGCTGATCATGCTGAATACCGAAAGCAAATATCCGTGGCCTCTCGGCATCATGGTCTATCGCGGCGAGTTCGGCACCGACTGGCAACTGGTGCTTGCCTTTATCACGCTCACCATCCTGCCGACGATCATCGTCTTCTTCCTGGCCCAGAAACACATCATCGCAGGCCTCACCGCCGGCGCCGTAAAGTCTTGAAATGAGGGATTAGCATCATGGCATCGGTTGGCCTTACAAACGTTCGCAAGAGCTACGGCGCGCTTCAAGTGGTGCACGATATCTCGCTGTCGGTCGATGACGGCGAATTCATCGCCCTGGTCGGGCCGTCAGGCTGCGGAAAGTCGACGCTGCTTCGCATGATCGCCGGGCTCGAGGACATCAGCGAGGGCGAAATCACGATCGGTGGAACTGTGGTCAACGCTATGACACCGCGGGAACGCAACATCGCGATGGTCTTCCAGTCCTACGCACTCTACCCGCACATGACGGTCGGCGAGAACATGGGCTTCAACCTCAAGCTTGCCGGTGTCACCAAGCCTGACATCGCGACCCGCGTCGGAGAAGCTGCCCGCATGCTGGCGCTCGAGGATCTGCTGGACCGCAAGCCCAGCCAGCTTTCCGGCGGGCAACGGCAGCGCGTCGCGATGGGACGGGCGATCGTTCGCGATCCGGCAGTCTTTCTGTTCGACGAACCCTTGTCCAATCTCGACGCCAAACTGCGCGTGCAGATGCGCACCGAGATCAAGGCGCTGCACCAGAAGGTCGGGACGACGTCCATTTACGTGACGCATGACCAGATCGAAGCGATGACGCTTGCCGACCGGATCGTCGTTCTCAATTCCGGCCGCATCGAGCAGGTCGGCACGCCGATGGAGCTCTACCGGACGCCTGCCAACCTCTTCGTCGCGGGCTTCATCGGCTCACCCGCGATGAACCTGCTCGACGGCACGATCGACGGCGAAAACGACAGACCGGTCGTTCGTCTGGCGGAAGGATCCGCAATCGACATTTCGCCGCTGCGCAAGGTCCGTCGCGGCCAGAGCGTCAAGCTCGGGCTCCGCCCCGAACACCTGACGGCCGGCGGCGACAATATCGGTGGAGAAACGCTGCTCGTCGAACCGACGGGCGCCCAGACGCATGTGCTGTTTGAATTTGCCGGCCAGCAGATGACCGCCATCGTCGATGGAGACCATCCCGTGCGACACGGAACGCAGTTTCGCGCCGGCATCGACAAAAACCTTGTCTACGTCTTCGACCGGGAAAGCGGCGTGAGCCTCTGACGCCAATTCAGCGCTGCACGCGATCGGGCGGGTCGTCTGCCCGCGCGGCTCATCTGCGTCACAATGTCCTCGTGGTTGCAACTCATTGCATGGGTTGCCGTAACTCATTATGACCTTGGGCTGCATGATAAGCTGATAGGCGAGATGATCCGGCGTTTTGGGCAGATTAGACAGGTAGGGTTGCGCATTCTCTGCAGCCTTGCGTTTCTGTTGCTCGGATTTGCCAATTCCCATCCGACCGCCAATGCGCGCTCGATCGAGACCATCGCGATTGCGTCCTACATCCTCCCGGACGGAAGTCTGCCTGATCTTTGCCTTCCCTCGGAAGCCGGGAAAACGCATCACGATAAAGGTGAAAGCAAGATCTCCTGCGACGCCTGCCGGCATGTGACGGCATCAATACTGCCACTGCCGACAGATACGTTGGGTGCGCCGATCCTGCGCGAGATCGTGCACGCGCATTGGCAATCCAACGAAAGCCTTTCTCGGTTCGTCCTGCTGACCAGCACCTCGGCCAGAGGGCCCCCTCTTCGTAGCTGACGGAATAAGCAAAACCGATTCTGCTACATCGAAGGCGAATACCCATGTCGACAATCCGAGCGAAATTTCTTGTAGCGGCCGTGGCATTGATGCTGCCTGGCACCGCATCTTCCCAGCACATGCATGCACACGGGACCGGTAATATCACGATCGAATCCGCCTTTTCCCGCGCCATGCTGCCGGTGGCAAAGGTCGGAGGGGGTTACCTGACGATCAACAACGCCGGCGCGGCCGATCGGCTTGTCGGTGCGAAGTCTGATCGTGCCGAAGAAGTCCAGATCCACGAGATGAAGATGACCGGCGCCGTGATGGAAATGCGGGAATTGGACAACGGTATCCCCGTGCCGGCCAAGTCTACCGTCAAGCTGGAACCCGGTGGCTATCATCTCATGTTCACGAATGTCTCTAGACCTTTCAAGGAGGGCGAGACGCTGGCGGTCACGCTCATCTTTGAAAAGGCCGGGCCGATCGAGGTCGAGTTTGCCGTCGGACCGTTTGCCGGTGCGCAAAGGCCTCACGCCGCTCACGAAGGTCACGACTGATGACGAAGAACCCGTTCATGCTGGTTGCCACAACGATCTCGGCAATCTTCATCACTGTCCTCGTCGGAGTCCTCTTCTTCACGTTCAAGGATGAGCCAAGAAACACCACATTCAATACCGCGTTTTCTCTGATCAACGATCGGGGAGAAGCGGTCGATCAGTCGATCTTCAAGGGCAACCCGTCACTGGTCTATTTCGGCTACACGCATTGCCCGGAAGCCTGCCCGACGACGCTTTATGAAGTTGCTGGATACCTCAAGGAACTGGGTGAAGATGGCCTGCCGATCAAAAGCTACCTGGTCACGGTCGATCCGGAACGGGACACCCCTGACATCATGAACGGCTATGTCACCGCCTTTTCGGACCGGATCACGGGGGTGACCGGAACGCCTGAAGAGATCCGGCGGGTGGTCGCCGGATGGCGCGCATTCGCGGAAAAGAAGCCGAACAAGAGTGGCGGCTATTCCATGAGCCACACGATGGATCTGTTCCTGATCGGTGCGGATGGCCGGTTGAAGGGGCTCATTCCCTATGGCTCGGATCCCGACGTCGCCATCAGCAAGATCCGCAGCGCGCTCCTGTAGTCTCACGAGCGGGGCCATAGCTCATGGCGGCCATCGAACGAACGTAGATGCCGACAGATACGCATCGCTTCTTAAATTAAGCCATGCTAATCTATTCTTAAGCGGTCTCTGACATTGCTTTTCCGCAAGTGTGGAAAGTGCCATGATCTCTGGTCGACATATCGGTCCGGCAAATCGGAAATCTGCACCGCAGGTTTCGACAAAAAGACCCGCGTCCGCCAAAGACGGCATCTTGTCAAAGCGACGACTTTCCGACGCCCTCTCAACCGATGCGATCTGGCCGGCATTTCAGCCGCTTGTCGATCTGCAGAGCGGTGCGATCATCGGCTTTGAGGTTCTTGCGCGTTGGACCGATTCTGAAGCAGGTGCCATCGCACCTTCAGATTTCATTCCGTTCGCCGAAACCAGCAATCTGATTGGCGCTTTGACGCAAAAGATCGTCCAGGATGCCTGTCGCAAAGCTGCAAGCTGGAGGGGAGACTTTGTCCTCGCGATCAACCTGTCGCCGACGCAGTTTCAGGACCCAGACCTCTTCCACTTTCTGGCTTCGATAATCTCGGAAACCGGGTTTCCGATGAACCGAATCCATATCGAAATGACGGAAAGCGCACTGCTCGATGACGATACAGTCGTCAGGGAAAACATTGCATCGCTCAAGTCTGCCGGAATGGGTATCTCCCTCGACGACTTCGGGACCGGCTTTGCCAGCCTGACGCGGCTTCACGCGTTCCCCTTCGACAAACTGAAGATCGACACAAGCTTCGTGCGCTCCATGCAGCATGACAGCGGCAGCCGGAAAATCGTCGCCTCGGTCATTGGGCTGGGGCAAAGCCTTGGCATGACGGTTGTTGCCGAGGGCGTTGAAACCGAAGAACAGGCAGAAATGCTGAAGCGCCTTGGTTGCGACGTTGGACAGGGGTGGCTGTTTGGCAGACCTGTCGACGGTGATGCGACAGAACGGCTTCTCGCTGTCAGCAAGCAGAAGCCACTCACGGAACGCCGCGGAACCGGCTCGCTGTTCCAGCGGGTCCATCAACTGGAAACGCTCTATGAGGCGGCACCGGTCGGTCTCTGCTTTCTCGATTCAGACTTGCGCCATGTCAGTGTAAACAATCGGTTCGCTGCAATGCTGGGATTAACGCCCGAGCAGATGATCGGGCTCACCGTTCACAGTTTCATGCCGGCACGAGAGGCGCGCCGGGTCACCAAAGATCTTCAGCGAGTCCTTGCGGGCGAGCCTTTGATTGTGGACGAATATCGTCCGCCCGGAAGTGAGAACATTCTCCTCGTGGTGAACCAGCGGGTCGATGACGACGCCGGCGAGCCGATCGGCATTTCGGTCACGGCGATCGATGTTACCGGTCACAAGTCGATGGAAAAGGCGCTGACCGAGACGGAAGACCACGCACGATGGTCGATCGAACTCAGCCCCAACATTCCCTGGTCGAGCGATGCCGAAGGCATTGTCAATTTCATGGGGCCAACGCCAGACCCGACGATGTCCAGGATGCGTGACCGGATCGCGGACTGGTACGGTCGGATGCATCCGGACGACAGTTTGCGGGTTCGACGGGAATGGCTTGGATGGCTGCCATCCGGCGACCCCTTTGAAACCAGGTTTCGCATGCGTCTGCACGACGACAGCTGGCGATGGATGGTCAGTCGAGCAAAGCCTCATCGCGATGCGACCGGCAAGATCGTGAAATGGTACGGCACCATCACCGAGATCGTGCCCACGGAGGTCCCGCTGGACGGGAAAGTATCCGTGAAGGCTCCTCATGTCTGGCATGATCCGGACCAGGCTGATGTCCTGCCGACGCAACACTTGATCTCGATGCTGATGAGGATGTTTGAGTCCGCGCCCATTGCCATGGCCATCACGACGAGCGACACGAAAACCTCGAGCTACGTCAAAGTCAACGATGCCTATCTGAAGCTCACCGGCCTGAAATGGGACGAGATCAACGGAAAGAAGCTGATTTCCGAGGGTGCAGCGATCGACAATCCCGCCCGCGACAGACGGCACCGGCTATTGCGCGAGGACGGCGCCTACGAGCTCGAAGATGTTGAAATTGCGCATTCGGATGGTACGATCATCCCAACCCTGATTTCGGCGCAACGCACGATCGTCGATGGCGTTTCATTCGATGTGGAGGTCATTGTCGATGTGTCTGCCCGCGTCAGGCAGCAGCGCGCTATCGAAAGCGCTCTGAAAACCTCCGCGCAGACCGATGCCCTGTCAGGACTCCCAAACCGAGCCTGTTTCGATGAAGTTGTCGCCGGAGAGGTTGCCCGCAACCTGCTCAATGACAGAAAGCTCGCCATCGCCTACATCGATCTCAACGGCTTCAAGATCGTCAACGACAGTCTGGGGCATTCCGCAGGCGACGAAGTCCTGCGAACGATCTCGGCGAGACTTCGCGAAAGTTTCCGAGCGACGGATTTCATCGCCAGGGTCGGAGGAGACGAGTTTGCTATTCTTCTCGACATGGATCGCAAGTACGCGGGCGATATGCAGACGCATATTCAGGAAACGATGGAAAGGGTGTTCAAGCCGATCCCCATCGATGGCCAGGTGACATTCACGGGTGCCGCGGTCGGCGTTACGTTCCTCCAGGCCGAAGACACGCCGCAAACCTATGTCAAACGCGCTGACGACTATATGTATCTGGCGAAAGCCACCGGAAAACGGGTGGCCGTCGTGTGTTTCGGTCAGGTTCTCGATCGCCCGACGACGCATAAAGTGGACCGGACGAACGGTGTTCATGACGGCTGAAGTGTGTCGACGGCCGAACTATCGGCAGCCGATACTTCGAGGTGTTGTGCCAACCCCTTTCATGCAGGGCAGGTCTGGATACCTATCCAGACTGCCGCGGTCGTCGTCAGTCCGGCGCGACTGACGACGGAGGTCGGATTGTGGCGGCATCGTCGGCCGCTGCACCGTTCTCTCCACCAAACGCGGCATCAGCCTGCTGGTTGACCTTGGTCACATCGTCGCTTTCCTGATCCGACATGTCGGCTGGATGCTCGGAACGCTTCCAGTGATCGTCATGGGACCCGTCAGGACGGCCTTCTTCCTCCCACAGTCTGTAGGCCCGTTCGCGCTGTTCCTGTTCTCTATCGGTCATGGTTGCTCCTCCTAAGTTGCGAAGACATAACCAGCGGACGGGCCCCGGGTTTCCTTGAGGCGGATGACATAGAATAAAATTTTTGTCAGCTCGCCGCGCAGGCTCTGCCGGACAGCGATCGCAAGCGATTGACAAAGCCCGTTTCTTTGTCCAACCTTGGCGTCATTCCGAGGGGAGCATCGAACGGTGCTGAGATGGCGGTGAGCCGGACCCTTGAACCTGATCCGGGTCATACCGGCGTAGGAACGGAAACGGCGCAATACCGCACCTCTTTCTTATTCTCCGCTCGCCTGGATCTCCATGATGTCAAGGTCAGGAGATCAGCCATGCTTACGCTCTCGAGAGATTCCCATATAGGACGAATGCGGTTCGACGGTTTCACGCCTCAGCACTGACATGCACTCCCGGTTCGCAGCCCTCGGGCTTTTTCTGCTGCTGGTAAGCTGGCAGATAGCCGTTCAGGTCTTTTCACCGCCGCGCTATCTTTTGCCGTCACCACTCGCGGTGGTGCAGGCATTGGTGCGTCAGAGCAGCTTCCTCGCTCATCATACCGCTGTCACCATCACCGAGTTTTTTGCAGGTCTCGTCGCCGGCAGCATCTTCGGTGCGGCGGTCGCGTTTCTCGTTGTGGCATTCCCGCGCACCGGCAGGCTTGTCTGGCCGATCATTCTTATCCTGCAGACCTTTCCGGTCTTCGTGCTGGCACCCATCCTGGTGCTATGGCTCGGTTTCGGCATGGCGTCGAAAGTGATGATGACGACGCTCGTCATCTTCTTCCCGGTCGCCTCCGCCTTCGCAGATGGCCTGAGGCGGACGGAACCGGCGATCCTGGAAGCCGCCGCGCTGACAAGAGCGACGCCCTGGCAGATCCTTGTGAGGCTCAGAACACCGCTTGCGCTGCCGGCGCTCGTGTCCGGTCTGCGCGTCGCCGTGCCGCTCGCGCCGCTGGGTGCCGTGATCGGCGAATGGGTCGGGGCTTCAGCCGGGCTCGGCTTTGTCATGGTTCAGGCGAACGCCCGGATGCAGACCGACACCGTTTTCGCAGCCATGACCATCCTGGCCCTGACCAGCGTCGCGCTGCGCCTGGGTTTCGACCGTCTCGTAAAGGGACGCCCCCATTGGGCAATCGAGACCGAACAACAGACACAGTTATCATCGTGAGGAGAGACGACCACCCATGAAACGCATGCTTCTGGCCTTTGCCATTGCCCTATCCGTGAGCATGATTGCGTCCGCTAGCCAGGCGGCAGAAAAACTCACCGTCATGCTCGAATGGTTTGTGAACCCGGACCATGCGCCGCTCGTGATTGCCGCCGAAAACGGCTATTTCAAAGCCGCCGGCCTCGATGTCGAGCTGGTGCCTCCCGCCGACCCGTCGACGGTGCCTCGCCTCGTTGCCGCCGGCCAGGCCGATATCGGCATCCACTACCAGCCGAACCTGTATCTCGATCGTGCAGTCGGCCTGCCGCTCAAGCGGTTCGGCACGCTCGTCGAAACGCCCTTGAACACGGTAACGGTTCTCGCGGATGGCCCGATCAAGAGCCTCAAGGATCTGCGCGGCAAGAAGGTCGGTTTTTCGGTGACGGGTTTCGAAGATGCGATGTTGAAGCGCATGCTCGAAGGCGAAGGCGTTGCACTTACCGAGGTCCAACTGATCAACGTCAATTTCGCCCTCTCGCCGTCGCTGATCGGCGGCAAGGTCGATGCCACGCTTGGCGGTTTTAGAAACTTCGAACTGACGCAGATGCGGATCGAAGGGCACGAGGGTCGTTCCTTCTTTCCGGAAGAACACGGCGTCCCTGTTTATGACGAGCTGATCTTCGTGACGCGCGACGGGCTGGCGACAGATCCTCGCCTGCCCCGCTTTCTCGAAGCCGTCGAGAAGGCTGCAATTTTCCTGACCAATCACCCCGATGATGCCTGGAAACTGTTCATCAAGGCCTATCCCAACCTCGACGACCCGCTCAATCGTCAGGCGTTCACCGACACGCTGCCGCGTTTCGCCAAACGGCCTGCAGCGCTGGATCGGGGTCGCTACCAGCGCTTCGGTGAGTTCATGGCCGCGAGCGGCCTTATTCCGCAGGCCCCGCCGGTCGAAGACGTGGCGATCGAAATCCGGTGATGACAATGAACAATTACCCGACGCCGCAACAGGCCGGCGATCTTCTGGCACGTGTGCGGGCCCGGCGCCCACGCGTCCATTGTCTGATGAACACGGTGGTGCAGAAATTCGTCGCCGATGGTCTCACCGCGATCGGCGCCATTCCGTCGATGACCTCCTCCCCGGATGAAATCGTCGGTTTCGTCTCGAAAGCGGATGTCCTCGTCGTCAATCTCGGTACACTGGATGCAGACCGTCGCAAGGTCATCGACCTGGCCGTCGATGTTGCAATTGATCAGGGGAAACCATGGATCCTCGATCCCGTGCATAGCGATTATTCCCCGGTCCGGCTTGAGTTTGCAAAGACATTGATCGCCCGCGGGCCGACGGCCCTTCGCGGCAATAGCGCAGAGATGGCGCTGTTCGGAGACATAGGCGAAAAACTGACAATCGAGACCGGTGCTCACGACCGGCTGACCGATGGCGCGCGAACCGCCGCTGTTCGGAATGGCCATCGATGGATGGCGGATGTCACCGGGACCGGGTGCCTTTCAGGCGGCATCATCGCTGCCTTTCTTGCCATCGAACCGGATGCACTGGCTGCGGCCGCTGCGGCCTTGGCGACGACCGGTGTTGCAGCCGAACAGGCCGCCGAGCACGCGCGCGGCCCCGGCAGTTTCGCCGTTGCCTTCCTGGATGCGCTGTCAGCGCTCACGGCCGAAGAGCTCAGTTTGCACGGAAGGATCGGCCATGAGATTTGATTACCGACTGAACCCGATCGTCGATGCTGGTCTCACCGATGTCGGCGACCTCGTCGGTCTCGCGGCGCTGGCTGCGAGAAGCGGCGCGACGCTGATCCAGTACCGCGACAAGACCGGCTCCACCCGGCAGATGATCGCCATGGCCAAAAGCATCAAGGCCGCCCTTGAAGGCACCGGCGTGCCGCTTGTGATCAACGACCGTGTCGATGTGGCGCTCGCTTCAGGCGCTGACGGCGTGCATCTGGGTGCTGATGACATGGATGCCGCGATCGCACGCCAACTGCTTGGCCCCGAGGCCATCATCGGCCTCACCGTCAAGACACGTGCCGATGCGGAACGCGCCGGCCGGGCGCAAGCGAGCTATGCCTGTATCGGGGGAGTATTCGAGACCTTGTCGAAGCAGAACCCCGATCCTCCGGTCGGCCTCGATGGCTTTCGGGATCTGCGCGAAAGGTTGCGACAAATGGATCCGACCCTCCCGGTTGGCGCCATCGCGGGTATCGGGCTCGAGCAGGTGCGGAGCGTCATTGAGGCCGGAGCTGACGGTGTCGCGGTTATCTCGGCAATCTTCCGCGCACCGGATCCTGCAGACGCCTGCCGCAGTTTTCGGCGAAGGGTCGATGAAGCTCTGAGCGAGGTGAAGCGATGACATCCGTTGCCATGACCATCGCCGGTTCCGACAGTGGCGGAGGGGCCGGCATCCAGGCCGATATCAAGACATTTTCCGCCCTCGATGTGTTCGCGACCAGCGTCATTACCGCAGTGACCGCCCAGAACACGCGGGGCGTGAGCGCCGTTGAAGACATTTCGCCGACAATGATCCGGGAGCAGATGCGCGCAGTGCTTGCCGATATCGAGGTCCATGCGATCAAGATCGGCATGGTTTCACGCTGCGAAACAATCCGCGCGGTTGCCGAGGGCCTGGCAGACTATCGCGGTCCTATGGTCCTCGATCCGGTCATGGTCGCGACCTCGGGAGACCGGCTGCTGCGCGAGGACGCAATCTCCGCCCTGATTGCCAGCCTCGTTCCGAAAGCGACGATCGTGACGCCGAACCTGCCTGAAGCTGCACTGCTGACCGGCATGCCCGTTGCCGAAACCCGGTCCGACATGACCCGTCAGGCGGAGATCATCCTCAACGCCGGAGCCCGTGCCGTGCTGATGAAGGGCGGTCACGGGTGCGGCCGCGACAGCATCGATCTCCTGTTCGATCAGTCGGGCGTGACGGCGTTTTCTTCTCCCCGTGTCGATACGAAAAACGACCATGGCACCGGTTGCACGCTTGCGGCGGCCATCACCGCCGGCCTCGCCCGCGGCCTGTCGCTGCACGAGTCCGTTGGAGCTGCGAAGACCTATCTTCAGGACGCTCTCATTGCCGGAAGAAACCTCTCGATCGGCGGCGGGCATGGCCCGGTCCACCACTTCCACAAATGGTGGCCAGCATGAGCCGAGCTATCGAGGGTCCTGCAAGGGCCGGACGCCTGGCGCAGTTCGCGTCGCGGCTTGCCTCGCCGGTTGCCCTCCTTGTCATTTGGCAGATCGCCAGCATGACGGGACTGCTGTCGCCGCGCATTCTGGCCGGACCGGGCGACATCGTCGCGACAGCCAGCCGCCTCATCGCGTCCGGTGAACTGATCAACGGGCTGATCGTATCGTTCCTGCGGGTGCTTGCAGGCTTTTCGATTGCGCTCGTCGCCGGGATTGTTCTGGCTCTGATCTCCGGCCTGTCTCGGTTCGGAGAAGCGGTGATAGACCCGCCGATCCAGATGCTGAAGGCGATGCCGTTCCTGGGTCTTCTGCCACTATTCATTCTCTGGTTCGGGATCGGCGAGATGCCGAAGATCGGGCTCGTCGCCTTCGGCGCCATCTTTCCGATCTACCTCACCCTTTATGGCGGCATTCGCGGCATTGACAGGAAGCTGATCGAGGCGGGGCAGACAATCGACCTCGGCACGACAAGCATCATTCGCCATATCATCATTCCAGGCGCCCTGCCCTCGCTGCTCGTGGGCGTCCGATACGGCCTCAGCGTCGCCTGGCTCAGCCTCGTCGTCGGCGAACAAATCAATGCCGCAAGCGGCATCGGATACACCATTTCCTATGCCCGCGACTTCCTGCAGACCGATGTCATCGTCGTCTGCCTTCTGGTCTACGCGATCCTCGGCCTGCTGACCGACGGTCTCGTGCGCGTGATCGAAGCTTATGCGCTGCGCTGGCGTCCGGTGGTGTTCGGTTGATCCCCCTCGTCGACATCAGGCAACTCACCCGCTCGTTTGGCGGCGCGGCCGTTCTCGACGGCATCGACCTCGCCATGGCGCCCGGCGAATTCGTCGCCCTGCTCGGCCGCAGTGGTTCCGGAAAAACCACGCTGTTGCGCATTCTCGCCGGTCTCGATACCGCCGCGGCCGAAAGGCTGCAGCTGACCACCCGGCGTTCGGTGGTTTTCCAGGAACCGCGCCTGCTTCCATGGAAAAGCGTCATCGACAACGTCGCGCTCGGTCTGCGACACCCGGATGCCCGGACGCTCGCCACACATGCACTGGAGGAAGTCGGCCTGTCGCACAGGATCGACGCCTGGCCACTGACGCTCTCGGGCGGCGAGGCGCAGCGATCGGCGCTTGCGCGGGCTCTCGTGCGTGAACCCGAATTGCTGCTGCTGGACGAACCCTTTGCCTCGCTCGACGCGCTGACGCGGTTGCGGATGCATGAGCTCGTCCTCGCGCTGTGGCGCAAACATAGCCCGGCGGTGCTACTCGTCACCCATGATGTCTGGGAGGCCGTGGCGCTTGCAGACCGAGTCCTGGTGCTCGATCAGGGACATTTCATCCGCGAAATCAATGTCGATATCGACCGCCCCCGTCGCCGCGACGACCCCAGAACGGGCCGCATCGAAGCGGCGCTGCTGGAAGAGCTCGGCGTCCTCCCCACGCAAGACTGACTTCCATGTGAAAACCGCAGATTGGACTGAGCTATGATTTCCAAGCGTACATTCCTTGCCGCCGTCACCCTCTTCAGTGCCGCCGCCGTGTTTGCCCCTCCTGTCCAGGCAGCCGATCAGGTGGTGCGGATCGGCTGGTTGCGGGGACCCAACGACATCACGCTCGCCAAGTCGCGGGGCACGCTGGAAAAGGCGCTGTCCGAAAAGGGCATCAAGGTCGAGTGGGCCGGCCCCTTCCCGGCGGCGGCACCCGCTTTCGAAGCGCTCAACGCCGGCAGCATCGATATCGCGGCCGGCAGCTCGACATCGGCGATTGCAGCCCTTTCCGCAAAAATCCCGCTGGTAATCTTTGCCTATCAGAAGATGGCGCCAGGCTCTGAGGGCATCGTGGCGACGAAGGGTTCCGGCATCGCCGCCATCGAGGACCTCGCCGGCAAAAAGGTGGCAGTGAACCGCGGGGGAACGGGGGAATATCTGCTGATGCGCGGACTGGAGACGAACGGGATTGATCAGACGAGCGTCGAACGCGTCTATCTCAGCCCCAGCGACAGCGGCCCGAGCTTCAGCCAGGGCCATGTCGACGCCTGGGCGACCTGGGATCCGTTCCTGACCATCGCGGAAAAAGCCTATGACGGCAGGGTCATCGCCGATGGCGCCGCCATCAGGTCCGACAACGCTGTCGTTCTTGTCGCGAGCCGCGAATTCGCCAAGGCCAAGGCCGATCAGCTGCAGCTCGTCTTCGATGTCATCAAAGCGGAAAACGCCTGGGCAGTTGCCAACAAGCCGGAGGCCGGGGCGATCTGGGCGAAGGAAATGATTGTACCGGCAGAACTCGGGGCGAAGATCGGCGAAAACAATGCGGTGCCGACGACAGCCGTTTCGCAATCGGCCGTAAAGCAGATCAACGCCGTCGCTGAGTGGTACGCCAAAAGCGGAATCATTCCGGCAGTGCCCGACATTGCTGACGGCGTCGTTGAGCTGAAGTAAGTCTCGACGGGCTCGCCCGGCCCCTGCGTCGCTCGGGGTCGATTGCCGGCAAAATCGTTGCTGCCCCGTGCGCGATGAAGCCATGCATCGAAAGTCCGTATCAGATGGGAAGATGGCCTCCCGGGAGAAGGCGATATTGCGATCGTTTCACCCGGGAGACCAGGTTTCAGGCCACTTCGCAGATATCGAGGATGGTCAGCATGTAGACGCGGATCATGTCGAGGAAATCGACGATGTCGACACGCTCGTCCGGCATGGTGTTGTAACGACCACCCGGACCGCAGACGATGCCTTCCATACCGAGCTCATGGTAGAGATGCCCGGCATCGGTGCCATAGAAGCGCGTCGGCGTGATCGCGCCGGTCGGCTGCTTTTCACCGCGGACGGCCTCATAGGCCGCATTGATCGAGGTCACGATGCGGCTATCCGGCGATACTTCGAAGGGCGGCATCAACGGACGGCCTTCGATCATCTCGGGAACCAGCTTTGCCTTCAGGCCCGGGAACCGGCCCTCAAGTGCCCGCAACTCCTTGTCGAGATCGGCGAGAACGCCTTCCTGCGTCTGGCCGGGCGCATAGCGGCACGATCCTTTGAGGCGAACGAAGTCGGCCACTTGCGGCGGACGCCATTCCTCGAGGTCGCGGCCGAGCGCGCCATGGACGACACCGACATGGCCGCGGTTGATCGAGCGGTGCACATCGCTTCTGGCACCGCTGAAGGTCATCGCGTTGATGCGCGGGATGATATCGCAGGCGGCGGCAATCGCGTCGACGGATTCCTCGCGCTTCGACAGGTGGCGGGTGTCGCCGGTCAGCTCGATGACATAGCTCAGTGCTGCCGCATGCATGGTGACGGCAACGAGATCGCTCGGTTCGCTGTTGATGAAATAGTCGGCCTTCACGCCGCTTTTGATGGCAGCAAGTGTGCCGACGCCGCCCTGCAATTCGCCGACGACAAAGGTCAGGATCACGTCGCCCTTGAGCTTGACGCCCGCCTCGAGCAGCGTCTTCACCGCGCAGAAATAGGCGGCATCGCCGGCCTTCATGTTGGAAACGCCGATACCGTAAATGAATTTGTCGTCGACGAGACCGGCATAGGGGTCGACCGTCCAGCCTTCGGTGACCGGATTGGTATCGAGATGGCCGTTGAACAGCAGGCTCTTGCCGCCGCCTTGGCCTTTCAGGCGACCGATCGTGTTGAACCGCCGGCCATCGTCGAAGGGCTGCAGCTCGGCTTCGACGCCGATCTTTGCGAGCTCAGCCGCCATCCAGCGCGCCAGAACCTTCTCGCCTTCGGTTTCCGAATGGCTCTTGTGCTGAACCATCTTCGACAGAAAATCGAGGCAGGCCTTTTCGTCGATCCGATCCACGAGGGACTTCGGGTCCATTGTCATGCTCCTTGATGCGGTATTACTGGTATTGAGCGGCGGCGCGTGGCACCGCCTCGATCAGGCGGCGGGTGTATTCCGCCCGGTCGGGACTATCGATCTCGGACGCCTTCACCACCTCGATCAGATCGCCGCGATACATTACGGCAATCCGGTGGGCGATCTGGCGGATCAGGTTGAGATCGTGGGTGATGAACAGGTATGCGGTACCGCTGGCCTTTTGCAGTTCCAGCAGAAGCTCCACGACCGACGCCTGCACCGAGACGTCGAGCGCAGAGGTGATCTCGTCGCAGATGACCAGCTTCGGTTTGGAGGCGAAGGCACGGGCAATCGCCACGCGCTGCTTCTCGCCGCCCGAGAGCTGATGCGGATAGCGGTTTGCGTGGGTGCGCGGCAAGCGCACCTGCTCCAGCATGTCCCCGACCTGTCGCTCAAGATCGCTTGCATCGCCGAACAGTTTTAGCGGCCGCGAGAGGATCTCGAAAATCTTCTGACGCGGATTGAGCGAGGCATCCGGGTGCTGAAAGATGATCTGCACGTCCTTGCGATAGGCATTGTCCATATCGCCGAGATTGCGGATCTCGCGTCCTTCGAACCGGATCTTGCCCTCGAACCGGTTGAGGCCGGTCATGGCCTTGGCGAGCGTCGATTTGCCCGAGCCGGATTCTCCGACAATGCCGAGAATTTCTCCCGGACTGATGCTGAGGCTGATCGCATTGTTGCCGGTCACGCGCTCGGTCTTCCGGCCGGTCAGGGCGGAAAGGAACGGCTTGCGACCGAAATGGACGCTGACATTCTCGACCTCGACCAGCGGCTTCTCCGTCGGAGCGACATCATCGTTTACCAGCCGGCGGGCCGGATCGGGAACCGCGTTGATCAGCTCGCGGGTATAGTCCTGCTGCGGATTGGTGAAGATGTCACGCACCGTGCCCTGCTCGACGATCTCGCCGCGTTTGATGACGGCGACGCGGCCGGCGGTGCGAGCAACCAGCGCAAGGTCGTGCGAGATGTAAAGCGAGGCGACGCCTGTTTCGGCCTGCAGCTCGACGAAGAGATCGAGGATTTGTCGCGAGGTGATCACGTCGAGGGCAGTGGTCGGCTCGTCGAAGATGATGCATTCGGGATTGCAGGCAAACGCGGATGCGATGACGACGCGCTGCTTTTCGCCCCCCGATGCCTCATGCGGCATGCGGTGCATCATCTGGGCCGGCGTCTTCAGCCCGACATGGGCAAGCCGCGCCTCGCCTTCCGTCCAGGCCTGCTGCCAGGACAAGCCGCGGTGGCGAACGAGGACTTCGGCCAGCTGTTTGCCGAGCGAGAGGGTCGGATTGAGCGATGTGCTCGGATCCTGGAACACCATGCTGATCCGGCGTCCGCGAAACGTTTCCATTTCACGTTCCGCCTTTTCCAGCAGATTGTCGGAGCCCAGCAGGATGCGTCCCCCGGGCTCGCGGGCGTTCTTGGGCAGGTAGCGCATGATCGACCATGCAAGCGACGTCTTGCCGGACCCGGATTCGCCAACGAGGCCGAGGATCTCGCCACGGCTGATGGCGAGATCGATATTCTTCAGCGCGTGAAACGGGCCGTTCGCGGTCTCGTAATCGAGCGAATAGTTCTCGATTGTGAGAACTGGCGTAGCGGGCGAAGGGTGTTCAGTATTGGTCATTATTTTCACCTCAGGCCCGCGGATTGAGGGCATCGCGGAGACCGTCGCCCAGGAGGTTGAAACCGACGGCGACGATCGCGATCGCCACGCTCGGCCAGATCAGGATGCCAGCGGAAAGATGCATGTAGCGGCGCGCTTCCGATACCATCAGTCCCCATTCGGCAGCCGGTGGCTGGGCGCCGAGACCGAGAAAGCTTAAGGTCGCAAACAGCATCACCGCGAAGGACACGCGAATGGTCATCTCGACGATGATCGGTGCAATCACGTTCGGCAGCATTTCGCGGCGAATGATGTAGCCGGCACTTTCGCCCCGTGCGACGGCCGCGTTGACGTAGTCCTGCTTTCGCACCGACAGCGCAACGCTGCGGGTGATGCGGGCCATGCCCGGCGCAAAAGCGATGGCGACGGCGACCAGCGCATTGACGGTGCTGGAGCCGAGAAGGTTGACCACCAGAAGGGCAAACAGCAGGCTCGGTATCGACATGACGGCATCGATGGTGCGCATGATCAACTCGTCCGCACGACCGCCGAGAAAGGCGGAGGCGGTTCCGATCAGCGCCCCGATCAGGGTGCCGACGATGGTGGCGAGAACCGCCATGACGACGGTGGCACGCGCTCCGATCAGAAGCCGGCTGAAAATATCGCGACCATACTGGTCGGTGCCGAGCCAGTAGGTGAGGCTCGGACCTTTATAGCGTGCAAGAGGTGACAGCTTTTCCGGATCGTGCGGCGCGACCAGAGGACCGAAGACGACGACTAGCAGCACGAACACGACGAGGAAAATTCCGATCGCGCCCTGCGGCGTCTTCAACAGACGTTTCGTGAAATCAATCATACTGGATCCTCTTGTCGAGCCAGGCATAGAGGATGTCGGCGATGAAATTGACGATCGAATAGGTGGCAGCCATGATCAGTACGCCGGCCTGGATCGCCGGCAAGTCGCGGGCCTGGATGGCGACGATCAGCTGGCGTCCGATGCCCGGAATGGCAAAGATCTCTTCCACGACGATGACGCCGCCCAGAAGATAACCGACATCGAGCGCGACAATGGTGATGGTGGGAAGAAGCGCGTTGCGCAGCGCATGGCGGCGCAGAACCTGTCCGCGGGAAATCCCCTTGAGCCGTGCGGCGCGGATATAGTCGGTATGCAGCACGTCCACCAGTTCGGACCGAACCATGCGCGACACATGGGCAATCAGGATGATCGAGATGACGCAGACGGGCAGGACGAGATGGGCGATCCCGCGGGAAAAGTCCTCGGTCAGCGGCACGTAACCGGTCGGCGGCAGCCACTTCAGCCAGTCGGCGAAGAACAGCACGGCGACAGTTGCCGTCACGAATTCCGGAAGTGCGACGCCCGCATAGGAGATCAGGCTCACCACCATGTCGGCGACCTTGCCGCGACGGATGGCGGCGATGATGCCGAGCGGGATGGCGAGAACCAGCATCAGGCCGATCGACAGGAAGGCCAGAAGCAGCGAGCGACCGAGCGCTTCGAACATGACCGGGCCGACCGGCTGGCCGGTGCGCAGCGAAGTTCCGAGATCCCCCTGAACCACGTGCCACAGCCAGGTAAGATACTGCTGCCAGATCGGCGCGTTCAGGCCCATGGTTGCGCGCAGCGCGTCGAGCGCTTCCTGGGTCGCGTTTTCGCCCAACATCATGACGGCCGCGTCGGCCGGCAGGACCTGGGTTATGGCAAAGACGATCAGCGACACGACGAACAGCGTGTAGACGATCATCACCAGCCGCTTGGCTATGTAATTCGGGGACAGGGTCGTGTTCCTCGTACAAGAGAGCCGGACGCCCGGTGGCGTCCGGCAGGTTTTGAGATCAGCCGCGCTTGGGTGCGTCTGCTGTCAGCGAGACATAGTCGAGACGGAACACGGATGCGCGCGGATGCGCTTCGTAACCTGAAACCCAGCTGCGCTTGGCCGAGAGGACGTCGAAGAAGGACGGAATGATCGAGGGAACCTCCTCGTTCATGATCTCCTGCGCTTTGGTGTAGAGCTCGGTCCGCTTGTCGGTGTCGATCGTTCCGCGCGCTTCGTTGACCAGCGCATCGAACGCCTTGTTGTTCCAGCGCGTCTCGTTCCAGGATGCGTCCGACGTGTAGAGCAGCTTGAAGATGCCATCAGGTGTCGGCTGCATGTTGTAGAAGCCGACGTAGAAAGAGCCCTTCTTCCACACCTGCTCGAGGTAGGTCGCATGCGGCATCGTCTGCACGTTGATCTTGATGCCGACTTCCTTGGCCATTTCCTTCAGCGCGACGGCAAGCTGCGTGCGAACAGCGGGGCGGTCGGAGGCGACAAGGGTGGCTTCAAAACCGTTCGGGAACCCGGCTTCTGCAAGCAGCTTCTTGGCTTCCTCGATGTTCTGCTCGCGCTGCTTGACGCCCTTGAAGAACTGGTAGGAGCCGTTGAGCGGCGTGTCGTTACCCTGTGTTCCGAAACCTTCGGTGACGAAACCGACCATTGCCTCACGATCGACGGTCAGTGCGATGGCGCGGCGAACGCGCGGATCGTTGAAGGGCGCCGTATCGCAACCGAAGTTGATGTTGCAGAACTGGCCGGACGGCGTGCGCAGCACGTCGACGCCATCGCTGCCGTCGAGGCGCAGATATTCGGTCGGCTGGATGGTGGAGACGATGTCGACATCGCCAGACATCATCGCGGAACCTTCAGCGGAAATGTCCGGGAAGACCTGCACTTCGACGCGGTCAAGATAAGGACGAGCCGGGTCGTAATATTTCTCGTTGCGCTCGACGACGATCAGGCGATCGGGCTCATAGGAGACCAGCTTGAACGGACCCGTACCGACGGCTTTGGTCGACAGGCTCTTCAGGTCGCCGGTGGCGATCGAAGCCGGAATGATGCGGGCGCTTGTATAGGCCATGGAGACGGGAAGGTCGGCATAGGCGCCGGTCAGCTTGAACATGACGGTTGCATCGTCGACGGCAACGATATCGGCGATCGGACCGACATTGTTGCGGCCGGGAGATGCTGTCGCCGGATCAAGGATTGCCTTGAAGGTTGCGACGACGTCCTTGGCCGTGAACGGCGAGCCATCGTGGAAGGTAACGCCGGTGCGCAGCTTGAACGTCCATTCGGTCAGCGCCTCGTTCGGTGTCCAGCTTTCGGCCAGATCCGGCTCGACCGACATGTCGACCTTGAGACGGGTGAGGTTGCTGTAGAGCAGCTCGGTCACCAGGTATTCCGGGTTGACGCGAGTCAGAAGCGGGTGGATGACGCTGACGGCCTGGTCGACGGAGATTTTCAGCGTACCGCCCTTGGCCGGTGCTGCGGCCTGGGCAGAGCCCAGCGATGGCGTTGCGAGAATGGCGGCGGTGCCGGCCAGGAAGAAGCGGCGTTTCATTTCCAGCATGTTTATCGTTCCCTTTATGCTTCGATGCTGCTTGGTATGGTTATATGCGACTTTCGGGCATGGCCTCGGCAGCGAAATCCGCCGCGAGATAGGCGAGAATGCTTTTTGCGAGTGCGATGATGTCCTGTCGGGTCGTGTGCTCTTCCGGGCTGTGGATGCAGCTTTCCGGGCGGCCGAGGCCACCGAGCAATACTTCAGGGCCAAAGCCGGCCTTCTGGACATAGCCGAAGTCCGAACAGCTGGCGGCGCCCCATTTCTGAAAATCGTTCGGCTCGTATCCGAAGCCGAGCGAAAGCGCCTGTTGCCAGCGCGGCCAGTGCGGGCCATCGGGATCGTCGGTCGGGATCAGATGACCGACAAGATCGACTTTGAGCCCGAGCTCTGTCCCTTCGATGCAATTTCGGATCGTCGCTTCGATCTCGGCGCGTGCGTCCTCATAGCGTTCTTCCGGCGCATACCGACGGCTGACGAGGATCTTCACTTCGGCCGGAACCTGCCCGCCCGCCGTGCCGCCGTTGATGGCAGAGATGGTCAGCTGTGGCCGCAGCGGCCCGGTTGCATGCGGCGGCGGAGCGAGCTTGGATGCGCGTTTGGCCACGTCAGGCTTCAGCGCTGCGAGCGCATTCAGAACCGGCAAGGCGCCCTCGATGGCATTCACACCCGCGCCGGTGCGATTGCCCTCGCCGGCATGGACCGCATGGCCGGTAATCGTGACCTGCAGGTTGAAGATCCCGAAGCAGCCCGCCCAGATGCGTGGTGCGGCCGTTCCGTTGAAATTGAGGATATGCCCCTTGAGCATGCCCTGTTCCGCGAGATAGCGAATGCCGGGATACAGACCGCCTTCTTCATCCGTGCACAGGAGCAGCATCGGATCGTAAGCGAGAGAAACGCCGCATTCGCGTGCCGCCCGAAGCGCCAGAAGCGTCGCAGCGATTGTGCCCTTCATGTCGGCAGCACCAAGCCCGAAAAGGTCATCGCCTTCGACCGTCAGCTTCAGCGGATCGCGGCTCCAGCCCGGAGCAACCGGAACCGTATCGACATGATAGTAGAGACCGCAGACAGGCCTGTCCGTTTCGCGCCTTGCAACGAGATTGATGCGTTCGCCGGACGCCGGTCCGCCCTCGACATGCCAGAGGTCGTGAGGCACCGTCACGCGCTCGAATTCGAAGCCGAGCGGCATCAGCAACTCGGTCATCAGATCGGCAAACGCGCCATAGCCTTCGCCCGGCGGAAAGGTGGTGTCGACCGCAACCATCCGTGCAAGATCCTGCACGGCCATCTCGACATCGCGGTCAATCGCTGCCATGGCAGACGTCAGGGGCTCAGAAGTGGTGCCTGGTTGCTGTAGGCTCATCTCGGTCGTCCTCCGCATTCCGGCAGCCTTCACAACTCGGCTCATTAATATAAACTATATAGTAATACAGCGTAGATCGGCATCACGTGTCAACTCCAAAGAAGAGGCAATTCATTGCCTGATAATTCAGCAAATGCCGCCCGACTGAGCGACCTGTCTCTGCCTCTCTATGAGGTCGTGAAACGACAGATCACCGAGGCGATCATGATCGGCGCCCTGGAACCCGGCTCCGTGCTGCCGAGCGAGATCGCCCTGGCGCAAACCTATGGCGTTGCTGTCGGAACGATTCGACGCGCCCTGATGGATCTCACCAACGACGGACTTTTGAGCCGACGCCGCAAGACCGGGACCGTCGTGACCGGACGCAAACCGCAGCACGGATTGCGCCTGTTCTTCCAGTATTTTCGTCTTCACGGGCTGGACGGCTCGCTGAGCAAATCCGTTACGAAGGTCACGTCGCTGGAATTCGGCGAGGCTTCGGACGAAACAGCGGCGAAGCTGCAGATTGAAACGGGCCGGCCGATCGTGCATTTCCACCGCGTCCGCTATATCGACGCCCGGCCAATCATGCACGAAACGTTGACGCTGCCGCGCGAGCGCGTCCCCGGCTTTCCGCAGAAGCAGGAGGACATCCCGCCGCTCTTCTATCTGCATCTCCTGGAAAACTACGGGATCCGGATTTCGGCGATCCGTGAACAGATCGGCGCGGACCTGGCATCGGAGGATGATGCACGCTGGCTGAACCTGACGCTTCCAGCCGCAGTCATGACGATCGACGAAGTGGCCTACGACCAGATGGCCGTGCCGGTGCTCATCTCTGCGCACCGGGCGACGACTGCGGACCACCGCTACGTCAACGAGATACAGTAAGCGCGCGATCAAGCTTCAACGCTGAAGCATCTGACGCGATGAGCTTTGCTACATTAGCGCAACGTCTAGCAAACCAAAACGAGATGGCGAAACCGCCGCGAGCGTGATACAGGCTCGCGGCGGTAACAGCCTATTTTCAACGGCTTGGAGCCTATTGTTAACTCAGAATTCTTCCCAGTCCGCAACCGCCAGGGCAGCGGAAGACGAGGCGTTAGCGATCTTGCGCGGCATTGCGACGGCTACCGGGCGATCCGAAATGGGCTGTGCGACCGGTCTTGAAGGGACGGGGCGATGGGCGATCGGATTGCGCTTCTGCAGTGTCTGGGCCGGGGCCCGATCGTTGTCGAAATTGAACTGTTCGAGCAACTGGAACAGCGCGGCCGCTTCCCTTGCCATTTCATGGCTCGCAGCTGTCTGCTGCTCGACCATCGCGGCGTTTTGCTGTGTGCCCTGATCGACCGTGTTGATCGCACGGTTGATTTCGGTCAGCGCGGTGGACTGTTCGCGTGAGGTTTCGACGATCGCGGTGATGTCGCCGTTGATACCTTCGACATGGGTCGCGATCTCGCGCAGGGCGGCGCCTGCCTTCGTGACCAGCGAGACGCCGTTTCCGACATGCGTGCTGGAGGCCGTGATGAGTGTCTTGATTTCCTTGGCCGCTGTTGCAGAGCGCTGCGCGAGTTCACGCACTTCCTGCGCAACGACGGCAAAGCCTTTACCGGCCTCGCCTGCGCGCGCCGCTTCAACACCGGCGTTCAGCGCCAACAGGTTTGTCTGGAAGGCGATTTCATCGATCACGCCGATGATGTTCGAGATTGCCTTCGACGACGCTTCGATCTGGTCCATGGCACCAATCGCTTCACGCACCACGTCACCGGAATGGTTGGCATGCTCCTTCGTGCGGGCAACCAGTTGGCCGGCTTCCTCGGCGCGTCGGCTGGAATCCTTCACGGTCGTGGTGATCTCTTCCAGAGCAGCTGCGGTCTGCTCGACCGATGCGGCTTGCTGTTCGGTCCGCTTCGCCAGATCGTCCGCCGATGTGCGAACCTCATTGGAACCGGCCGAAATAGCCTTCGCGTTTTCGGCAACCATCACCATGGCCTGCTTCAGCTTCTGCGACGCCGCATTGAAGTCGGTCCGCAGGCGCTCCAGTGATGGAATAAACGGCTTTGCAATTTGCTGCGAAAGGTCACCATCGGCGAAACGCGTCAGGCCTTCCGCGAGGCGCTCGACGTTCTCGACCCGGCCGGTAACATCGGTGGCAAACTTGGCGACCTTGATGACCTTGCCACTGGGATCGAAAACGGGGTTGTAGGAAGCCTGGATGTAAACGCTACGGCCGTCCTTGCTGATGCGGCGGAACTCGTCGGCAACATATTCGCCGCCGCGAAGGCGCTCCCACAACTGCGTGTATTGCGGGGATGCCGCTTCGGTCGGGTCCATAAAGATCCGGTGATGCTTACCCACGATCTCGTTCAAGGAATATCCGAGCGCCGACAGGAAGTTGTCGTTGGCGGTAAGGATTTCACCCTGGGGCGTGAATTCGATGGTTGCCTGCGCGCGGGAAACAGCTGAAAGTTTGGCTGCGCTGTCGAGCCCATTCATCTTTGTTTCGCTGATGTCGTTGGCAAACTTGATGATCTTCAAGACCTTGCCGCTGCCATTCTTCACCGGATTGTAATTGCCGCGGATCCAGATTTCCTGGCCGTTTTTCGCAATGCGCTTGAATTCGCTGCACTCGAACGTGCCGCCCTGAAGCTTGCTCCAGAAGGCTTTGTATTCAGGCGTTGCAGCGTAATCTCCGTCGACAAAAATCCGGTGATGCTGACCGATAATCTCCTGCTCGCTATATCCCATCAGATCGCAGAAGTTTGTATTGGCTCGCAATATGCGTCCTTCGGTATCGAACTCGATGATCGCGAAGGACAGGTCTAAAGCTGAAAGGATTTGATTAGAGTTTGCGCCGAAAAAATCGAACATCACGAAGCCTTGCGATACAGGTGATTGGTCAACCTTCATCGCAAACAATTGTTAAATTAGTAATTAAGACTTGGCAAAAAACAAGAATAAGCCTTTGTAATAATACATTCAAGCGTTGCTCAATAATATATTCCTATTTCCTAATCTAGGTTGGGTAGTCTCACGTTCAGGTTGCCGGAAGTAGAGGCGAGCATCCTGCGCGGCGTGCCCTTCCTGCCGCCATCAGTCCATCTTTAGCAATCGATAACCCTCTCTCGACAAACAGTCATGTTCCGAGGCTTGGCATCCATTGCCTGGAAACGTTTGCGGATTACCTCTCGGTCAACTCCGAACGGTAACCGACCATGAACGCTGTGACGTCTATCCTCCACACATTGGAACCTCATCCGTTTCAGCTTCTCAACACCGAGAAAATACTAGAGATGTTGCCGCGCCCGGTCTTGGTTGTCGGATCCGATGGTCTCGTCGTCTACGCCAACAAGGCGAGCGAAGTCTCATTCGGCGCATTTCCCGGGGGCGCCGTCCACGCGCTTTTTACGGGCTTGGGCACAGACCTGCCCGACACCAGCTGCGCCCCGGTTTCAGTCACGTCCATCCATAGCGGTGAGAGCTTCGATGCCGCGTTCGTCTCTTTCGACGATGGGCAGTATCTCGTTGACCTGCGACCTGCATCGCAGAACCAGGGCATCGCCATCAAGACCGATGTCGACGAACTGACGGGCCTTGCCAAGCGGAACGCCTTGCTGTCGCACCTGTCGTCCGCTTTGAGCAACGGTTCTAAATCTTCATCGATCGCCGTCCACTGCCTCGATCTTGACCGCTTCAAGATGGTCAACGACACGCTGGGACATGCAACAGGCGACCTTCTTTTGAAAAAGGTGGCCGACCGCCTCAAGGCCGCGTGCCGCAAAAGCGATGTCGTTGCGCGTCTTGGCGGGGACGAGTTCGTGATCCTCCAGCATGATGTCGACGATCTTGCAGCGGCCGAGAAACTCGCTTCGCGGATCGTGGACCTTGTCGGCCGCACCTATGTTCTCAACGGTCATACAATCAATATCGGCGCAAGCGTCGGCGTCGCCTTTGGCGCTGATGCGCTCCAGCCAGACGACCTGCTCCGCAACGGTGATCTTGCTCTCTACGAGGCAAAGAAGGCCGGGCGCGGACGTTACCGCATGTTCGAAAGTGGGATGGACGCTCTACTCCTCGGACGTCGGGAAATGGAGATCGATCTCCGCCGCGCGCTGGCCCTGAAGCAGTTCAACCTGAACTATCAGCCGTTCCTCGATGTCTCGACCAAACGGGTGGATGGCTTCGAGGCCCTGCTCCGGTGGGAACATCCCGTCAAAGGCAACATCCCGCCTCTTTCCTTTATCTCGCTTGCGGAGGAAAACGGCCTGATCGTCAAGATCGGCGAATGGGTGTTGCGCACGGCCTGCCTGGAGGCCATGTCCTGGCCGAATGATATGATTGTCGCCGTCAACGTCTCGCCGCTTCAGTTCAAGGCGGACACACTGCTGGAAACGGTCGCATCGGCGCTAAGGCACTCGGGATTGCCAGCCCATCGCCTGGAAATCGAAATTACCGAGGGCGCCCTGCTCGATGACACGGATAACGTCATCCAGACGCTGAATGCCATGCGCGCGCTTGGCGTCAGAATCTCCATGGACGATTTCGGCACTGGCTATTCGTCCTTGAGCTACCTGCAGAAGTTTCCATTCAACAAACTGAAGATCGATCGCTCGTTTGTTGCCTGTGACGACGCAGACAGCGAGGCGATCCTGCGATCAATCGCAAGTCTCGGGACGAGCCTCGGGATGTCGATCACGGCTGAAGGCGTCGAGACGGCGGAACAGTTGGCGCGCATTCGTGGCGAACGCTGCACCCATGTGCAGGGCTATCTGACGGGACGGCCCATGGGCACGGATCAGATTCCGGCGTTCCTGGCACAACACATTTTATAAAGGGGAACTGGTAATGGATAACAGCTTGTATCGCCTGGTCTACTACAGCCGCAACCAGATCGGCGACGATGGCGCGGCGTTTATCTCAAACGTCGACGAGATCCTGGCGAAAAGCCGGGTGAACAATCTGCGTGACGAGATCACCGGGGCGCTTCTGTTCAACGCGGGCTGCTTCGCCCAGGTTCTGGAAGGTCCGCTCGAGCGGGTGGAAGCCGCATTCGAGCGCATCCAGCAGGACGAACGCCATGGCGAAGTTTCGCTGCTGGCCGTGGACCCGATCAGCCATCGGTATTTCCCGAACTGGGCAATGGGTTTTATCGGGACATCCGAAGCCCACGCAAAGCGCTTCGCCGACGTCGGCTCGTCAAGCGGTTTCGATCCGTCGCGGCTGAGCGGCGAGCAGATCCACACCCTGTTGCGAGACCTCGCAATCGAAGAAGAGGCCGCCTGATTCCAGTACGGCCTCCTCCTTCAAAGACATCGCTTACTGCGGAGCGTTGCAGCGGGGCGTGATCGGACGAAGCCTTACTTCTTCGCAGGATCGACCTTCTGCTGGTAGCGACCCACGATCTCACCCTTGCCGATCACATGACCGGCCACTGCGGCGAGAAGAGCATCCCGGTCGGATGTCGGGGGAAGAGCCAGCATCTCGTCGAGCGCAAGAACCTGGAAGTGATAGTGATGCGCCTGGTCGCCGGCCGGCGGCTTCGGTCCGAAATAGCCGTGACTGCCGGATGTGTTGCGGCCCTGAAGGACGCCTTCCGGTTCGACGAGGCGGAGCTGTTCCTGCAACCCTTCCGGCAGGGACGTCACCGTCGCCGGGATATTCCATGCCAGCCAGTGAACAAACGGCTTGGTCGGTGAGGAGCCTGGATCCTCTACGATGATCGCGTAGGACGCAGCCTTCGGGACGGTCTTCCAGCTGATCGCCGGTGAGACACTCTCGGCATATTCGCTATGACGCTGCGGCATGAGTTCGTCGTTGTCGAAAGACGAGGACGAGACGGATACGCTGCCTTCCGTCTTGGTCTCTGGGCGATCCATGGCAAGTGGCACATCGATACCATTGGCGGCCTGCGCCTTCATAGGTTCAGCTGGCGCAGCGGGCTGCGCTTGTGCCTTTTGCGCGTCGCCGGTGTAAGCCACCCTGTAGATGACACCGTTTGCATCGTCGGCCATCAGCAAGGCGCCATCCTTGGCGACGGCCAGTCCGACCGGTCGTGCGAAATGCGTCTTGCCACCATCGCTGAGGAAGCCGGTGACGAAAGGTTCGAAGGATTTCGGCTTGCCGTTTTCGAAGTGAATGCGAACAATCTCGTATCCGGATGCCGGGTTACGGTTCCAGGATCCGCGCATGGTTGCAAACGCATCGCGCGAGAACTCGGCCGGAAACGACGTCCCACTGTAGAATTTCATCTGCATGGGGGCTGCGTGTGCCGTGTAGCCGAGTTTCATCGGATCGCTCTGCGCCTTCCACTCCTCCTTGGTCACGCCGCCGACCGGTGTCGACTGCGGATAGATGTCGCCTGCTCCGTAAACATGCGGCCAGCCATATTGCTTTCCCTGTTCGATGAGGTTGAGCTCTTCTGCCTGCACCTCATCACCGAGGAGATCGATGCCATGGTCGAGCCCCCAAAGTTCACCGGTCTCGCGGTTCCAGTCGTAGCCGATCGTGTTGCGAAGGCCGGACGCGAAGATGGTTCGGCTCTTGCCATCAGGGGTCGCCCGGAGCACCGTTGCGTTTTCGGCATTGCTCTCATTGCAGGCGTTGCAGGTGGAGCCGACGCTGATGTAGAGCATGCCATCAGGACCGAATTCCATGACGCGGTTGGGATGCTGTCCGGAATCCGGCAGATCGCCAATGATCATTTCGAGTGGCCCGAGCGTGCCGTCGTCCTTGATGTCCGCGACGAACACCTCTTTGACCGTGACGAGGTACAGCCTGTTATCCTTAATTGCCAGACCGTGGGCCTGCGCACGCGCTGCCACTTTCACCGGTGCGCCGTCGGCCTTGCCGTCGCCGTTCTCGTCCTTCAGCAGCAGCACGTCGCCTTCCTCGCGGCGGCTGACATAGATATAGCCCTTATCCGACACGGCGATGATGCGGCTGTTTCCGAGACCCTGGGCGAAAGGCTCAACGGTGAAACTTTCCGGCGCCTTCAAGGTGGCGATCCGTTCCGCGGTTGCCGGAATCTTGTTCGGCTTGAACACGTTGGTCGTGATCTGGACTTCGGTTCCATCGCCCTGCTGTGCATAGGCTGCGCTGCTCAAGAATACCGCGGTCGCGACCGACGCGACGCCAAGAAGTCCAAATTTCATCACTGTATCTCTCTCGTTGACTCGCCCCGTAACCAGCAACCGGAGCCATAGTTCCTCCACCGAGACGCGGAGCGAGAGCACCGCCGTGGTTTGAGACGTCAAATCGAACGAGTGCGCAGTGTCATCCTTTCGGTGGCTTTGGCAAAGGGTTGCCAAACAGATCAACCGGATCGGGAACCGCCGACGCGCTCCCCTTCTGGTCGTCGGATAGTCTGCCACCAAAGGAGCGCGAACTGTTCGGCCTTCCGGCCCACAGCACCATTTCGATCTTTTCTCCGGCCTTGATATCTCTGTGAGCGATGAAATAGCCGCGGTGGTCCGGTGCGCGCTCGTGGCCGGCTTTTTCATTTTCGAATAGGCTGACATCGCCGGGCTTTGCCTCGTAGCGCATCGTGACGTCCCTCTTGTCTTGTCGTTACCGGTCCCATGGCGGGATAAATCTGCGGTCGTTATAGGCGGACAGGAAACCGGAATGGATGGGGTCGAGCCAGTTCTCGTCTTTCAGAAAGACAAGGGCATCATGAACGAGACCGCCACCCGATGCCTGAACCTTGAGCATTGCCCGGAAACTTCCCTCTTCACCAACGTCTTCCAGCTTATCCAGAACCGGCAGATCGTTTTCAGGGACTTCAAACAACTCCCCTGTCACCTGCAAACCGGTTCCCGGTTGTTCGAGCATCATCGGCCCGTAGAATGGTGCTGCTATCAACAGGGGGTAGGGCTCGACCGTCACTACATCCCCGATATATTCCGAATTCCCAAGCCCCTTATCGTGAAGCGCAAAGCCTCTTTTCAGGGTGCCGTAAATGAACACTTTCACATGGTTCTCCTATCCGTGAGGTCGAATAACCCGCTCGTCATCGACCTGTTCCGTGCACGGCAACGCGGCATCCGGTCGCTGATCTCTCACCGTCATGGCGGCCTGACCGCGTGAAGAGAAAACTCAAAGTTCGAAGGGAACAGGGCGCGACAAACTAAGTTCTTGCAGCCTGATAAAATCGCTGACGCGAGAATGGCAGGTTCATGTGAGTATCGTTGAGTCCCGAAATGAAAACGCCCCCTCTCCCCTCCCCGCATCGGAACAGACCCCGCATCTGAAACTACCGCCGGGTTTGGTGGCAACCCGGCTTGAGGCATCGCTCCGGAGCTCCGGTCGTTCGCTCTGCTATGTGGCATTGAGCGAAAATGCTGCGCAAAAAACAGCGGATGCCATGGCAGCGCTCTTTCCCTCGGTCCAATTCATTGTTCTGCCGCCTTGGGACTGCCTTCCCTATGATCGGGTTCCGCCCTCGCGGCACTGCATGGGTCGACGCATGGACGCATTGCGGATATGGACCAGGCCAAGCGACACGCCGCGACTGCTGCTGACATCGATCGACGCGACGCTGCAGCGCATTCCGCCGGCGGGGGTCATCGCAGATGGCCAGATCGAACTGGTGGTCGGCGAGCCATTCGATCGCGAGGCATTCCTGAATTTCGTCAGACGATCAGGCTATGTGGAAGAGGGCGTTGCCGACGATCCCGGCGAACTGGCGGTGCGCGACGGGATGATCGACATCTATCCCGCCGGCGCCCCGGGCCCAATGCGCATCGTCCTGTCGGAAGACGATCACGTGACCGAATTGCGTGGATTTGACCGCGTCTCGCAGCGAACCGAGAGCTACCTTGAACGGTTGAGCTTCGGTCCGGCATCCGAAGCCATACTCGCAGACGTCATTGCGGTAGCCCCTGCTCCAAAATCTGAGACGATGGAGCGCCAGCTTTCCCGCCTCTACCCGGACATGGTGACGGTTTTCGATATCCTCGGCAATGCCGCTTTGACTGCGGCTCCGGGCGCAGCAGACCGGGTCGTACGGAATCTGGAAATCATCGACGACGCCCGCCAGTCCCGCACGGAATTCGGTAAGACCGGAACATCCTCTCCTTGCTCGTTCTATCTTGACAGCGAGGAGTGGGAACAGCGCTTCACCGGCGTGCAGACCAGCGCACTGGATCTCGAACAAGGGGGTGAACTGCCTTCCGGGGCGTCTGATGCGGACCCGCGCAAGGCACTGGTCAAATTTGCACAGGAACGCCTGGGCGATGGAATGAAGGTTGTAATTTCCGGGCATGGCAAGGCATCAGAGGCGCTTTGCCGCCGTGTCGCGAAAGCAACTGGCGTATCGCCTCGGTTCGTCGACAGCTGGACGCAGGTGATGGACGCCGAATCCGGCGCGCTTTTGAAGCTCGCCTGCGCCCTCGATCACGGGTTCCTCGACGTCGCGCAAAATGTTGCTGTGATCGCCGCGGGCGACGAACACCGACATGTTTCAAGTGCAACTTCCTTTCTTGGCGAACCAGATCTTCGGATCGGCGACGTCGTCGTCCACGAAGATCACGGCATTGGCATTTTAAAAGATCTGGAAAGCATCGCCGTTGCAGGTGTCGCGCGTGACGCTGCCCGTCTGGAATATCGCGAAGGTGCTTCCGTGCTTGTTCCGATGGAAGAATTCGGAAAGCTGTGGCGCTACGGTTCCGAACCCGAGGCGGTCTCGCTCGATCGTCTTCACACCGACGCCTGGCAAAAGAAGCACGAGAAGATTGTCGCGGATATCAAATCGACGGCGCGTCATTTTTCGACCATCGCAAAGCACAGGCAGGCCTCGCCGGCCGAGACGTTCATTCCTCCCCGCGCCGAATTTTCAGCCTTCACCCGACGGTTCCCTTTCGCCGAAACACCAGATCAGGCCGAAGCCATCAAGGCCACGCTTTCCGATCTCGCGTCCGGGCGTGCCATGAACCGCCTTGTCTGCGGCGATGTCGGCTTCGGCAAGACAGAGATTGCACTGCGCGCCGCAGCAGCGGTAGCACTTGCGGGCGGTCAGGTGGTCGTCATCGCCCCAACGACTGTTCTCACACGTCAGCATTTCGCCACCTTCAAGCGACGCTTCGAAGGAACAGGCATCTCTGTCGGAATGTTGTCACGGCTCGTCAAGCCAAGCGAGGCGAAGCAGGTCAAGGCGGCGTTGGCCGAGGGTGAAATCGACGTTATCGTCGCGACCCATGCGATCCTTGCAAAAGACGTGGGCTTTGCGCATCTCGGGCTTTTGATCGTGGATGAGGAACATCGGTTCGGGCTCAAGGACAAACGGGCCATGAGCGCGCTCGCGCCGACCCTCCACACGCTCGCCATGTCGGCAACACCTATCCCACGCACCTTGCAGTCGGCAATGGTCGGAGTTCAGGAGGTCAGCCTCCTGACGACTCCGCCCGCCCGGCGCCGACCCGTTCGCACATCGCTTGCAGCATTCGACAACGCATCGATGCGCACCGGATTGATGCGAGAATACCGCCGGGGCGGACAAAGCTTCGTCGTGGTGCCGCGCATCGAGGATATCGAAGCCGTCGAGGCGATCCTGCGCAAAATTGTTCCCGAGCTCGCGGTTAAGGTCGCGCACGGCAAGATGCCGGCGGCGACGATCGACGAAGCGATCGTCGGTTTCGCGGACGGCGATGGCGATGTCCTTCTCGCCACCAACATTATTGAAAACGGCCTCGATGTGCCGCGCGCCAATACGATGTTCATCTGGAATGCGGAGCGGTTCGGTTTGGCCCAGCTGCACCAGTTGCGTGGACGGGTCGGCCGTGGAGGCGCGCAGGGCATGACCACGCTTCTGACGGAAGAAGGTGCAGAACTGCCCGAGGAAACGCGCTTGCGGCTTTTGACACTCGTAGAGAACGACCGCCTGGGCGCCGGGCTTGCGATCAGTCTGCGCGATCTCGATCTGCGCGGCGGGGGCGACATCGCCGGCGAGGATCAGGCTGGGCATATGAAGGTCATCGGCATTGGCCTTTACCAGAAGCTCCTCGCGCGTGCCGTCGCGAAACTGGGAAAACGACTTTCGGCCACCAGAAAGCGCGCAATCCTGCATCTCGACGTCGCGGGCACGATACCGGCGGATTACGTGCCGGATCCGGCTGTCAGGCTCAATCTCTATGCCAGACTTCTGCGGGCATCCTCACAGCGCGACGTGAATGATCTGGAAGAAGAGTTCGAGGATCGCTTCGGCGAATTGCCGCAGGAGACGCTGCTGTTGTTGCGCACAACCAGGCTGCAGCTTGCAGCAGGCCATCTCGGTATCGCCAAACTCGAAGCCGGACCGAAGGCGATTGCGATGACCATTGCCAAGATGCCGGCAAGGGTGATTTCGGCCCTGACGAAGAAGATTGCGGCAATCCGGCGGGAAGACCGGCTGATATTTGAGACGGTCGCCCAGACCTGTGACGAGCAGCTGAAGTTCTTCGAGCGACTCATTCTGGCGGCGCGAAGGCCTTGAGGCTTTACGGTTTGACTTGATCGACGATAGCGCGGGCCCGTACTGTGGGCCCGCGAATTTTTGTCAGAACCCCGCGTCGGAGGCTGACGATCTGTCAGTCTCGCGGAGCGCCTCCTGTCCCCGCATATCGCGCCTCTGATGCCTCAACGTGCTCGTCACGTTTGTTGTCCGCATACGCCGTGCTTTCACCGGTGTTGCCAAACTTGTCCCTTATCCCGTCGGACATTACGTACCTTTCTAGTTGCTGATTGACGGAACACCCCGAACAAGCCAAGAACAAGCAACGCCGCGGGAACCCACTTGGAATGAAGCCCTTACGTATGCAATTGTTCGAGATGAGCGACCACGTCCGCGCTTCCCCGGGAAAGCGCTGGGGAGTGGCGGTTGCAGCGTTCGGGCTTGCGCTCTACGCGCGGTTTCTATGCGACCATCTCCTGCCGCCGGGCTTCCCGTATCTGACCTTCTTCCCCGCGGTAATCCTGACGACGTTTCTGGCGGGCGTCTGGCCCGGGGCCGTTTGCGCCGTGGCCTGTGGCGTGGCTGCCTGGTACTGGTTTATACCGCCGTTTGCGATGTTCGAGATCAACGGGTCGGTCCTCGTTGCTCTGACCTTCTACGCGTGCGTGGTCATCGTGGACATTCTGCTGATCCAGGTCATGCACAAGGCGGTCGACGATCTTCAGGAAGAACGCCTGCGCAGCGAAGACCTGGTGCGCGAACAGCAGCGCCTTCTTGCCGAGCAAAAGGAACGGGAGCGCCAACAGCGTGTGTTGCAGCGCGAATTGTCCCACCGAATGAAGAACACGCTGGCGATGGTTCAAGCCGTCGTATCCCAGAGCCTGCGCAATGCGACAGACGTGAAGCTTGCCGGTGAAATGGCGTCGGCCCGCATCGACGCACTTGCCCGGGCACAGGATACGCTGACGGCAACGAACTGGTCCGCAGCAGATGTCGAGACGATTGTACGGACATCCGTCGAACCGCACCAGGACAGTCCCGACCGCTTCGATATCTTCGGGCCTCCGATGGTGCTCGAAGCACAACCTTCCATGGGTTTGGCACTGGCAATCCATGAACTTGCGACAAATGCCACCAAATATGGCGCGCTCAGTACGGCCGACGGCAAGGTCGAGATCCGCTGGACGGCGCCCGGCGAAAACGGCTTTGCCTTCACATGGATCGAAAGCAAGGGGCCGGCCGTGAGCGAACCGACGCGGCGCGGCTTTGGCTCCCGCCTGATGGAGCGCGTTGTGCCGACCTATTTCAACGGCGTCGCCAACGTGGACTACCGCACGGATGGTTTGCACTACCGCATCGAAGGCGAACTTCTTCCGAAAGAGCCTCAGCCTCTTCAGAGCTGACGCAATATGCGCCATTGGCCGGTTGCGACAACGACGACGATCGACCCAATCACTATTCGACAATCATATAATTCTAGTTCGATTATAATAATCAATTATATTGCAGCGCAGCAGGTTCGGTGGAACACTGGCGTCAACAAGGGCCGCAAAGGCCTGGAGCCGCCAGTAGGAGAACATCGATGAAACCATCTATCAGGGCCGGCTTTGTCGGCTTAGCCACTCTGCTTGCCTGCACGCCAGCCTACTCCCTCGGAGACACGATCAAGACCGCGATCGACGCGACCTTCGCGCCGCACGCGATGCCAACGCTCGACGGCAAGATCGAGGGTTTCAACGTCGATATGGCAAACCTGATCGGCGAACGGTTGGGCAAGAATGTCGATCTGACCGGAGCGCAGTTCTCCGGCCTCATCCCAGCACTTCAGGCCGGCACCTATGACTTCCTGGTAGCGCCCGTCACCGTGAACAAGGAGCGTGCCGCGAACCTTCTCTTTACCGAAGGCTTCATGGACACCAATTTCGGCTTCGTCGTGCCGGCCAATGCGCCTGAATACAAGACGCTGGAAGACTTCAAGGGCAAGACGATCGCCGTCAACAAGGGGTCTGCCTATGACAGCTTCCTGCGGGAGAAGGAAAAGGAATTCGGCTGGAAGGTCGAAAGCTACGGCACCAATACCGACGCCGTGGCAGCCGTCATTGCGGGACGCGCCGATGCCAACCTTGCCGGCAATACTGCCGCTGCATGGGCGGTCAAGAAGAACCCGCGCCTGAAACTCTCCTTCGAATACGAAACCGGCCTCGTCTGGGCCCTTTCCTTCCGAAAGGGAGACGAGCAGAACCGCGATCTCGTCGATCGTGCGATGGAATGCCTGAAGCTCGACGGCTCGATGGCGAAGCTTTCGGTCAAATGGTTCGGCGTCACGCCAGAAGCTGGCACGACGATCGTCACCCCGACCAAGGGTTTCGGGACGCCAGGCTTCGATGGTTACAAGGATGATGACCACAAAGCCTCCTGCGATAACCTGAAGTAACGATCTGCAGCACGGGCAGGCGCGTCAGTCGCCTGCCCTCCCCCTTGATCAGACAGGATGCGGCAGCCGGCCGCCAATCGTCTCTCCCATCGGAGATAGCGGTTGGCCGGCAATCTGCCCGCATCGTGCCTGCCGGAGGTCCCACAATGGCCAATCGCCCAATGCTCGAAGTCGTCGCGCTGGAAAAGCGCTTCGGGACCACTACCGTCCTCAAGAAGATCGACCTGAGGGTCGCCGAGGGCGAACTCGTGTTCGTCATCGGTCCATCCGGTTCCGGTAAAAGCACGATGCTGCGCTGTTGTAACCGTCTCGAGGAGCCAACATCGGGCGATATCATCGTCAATGGCCGCAACATCATGGCCGGTACCCGCCGCGATCTCGACCGTATGCGGCTGCAGATCGGCATGGTGTTCCAGGGTTTTCACCTCTACCCGCATATGAGTGTCCTCAAGAATGTCACGCTCGCTCAGCGCAAGGCGCTGAAGCGCGCCAAGGAAGAGGCCGATGCGCGGGCGATGGACATGCTCGAACAGGTTGGCCTGGCGCACAAGGCCGACGCCTATCCCGGTGAACTGTCCGGGGGCCAGCAGCAGCGCGTGGCGATCGCCCGCTCGCTGGCGCTCGACCCGAAAGTCATGCTGTTCGACGAGCCAACCTCAGCGCTTGATCCCGAACTGGTCGGTTCCGTCCTCAAGGTGATGAAGGACCTGAAATCCAAGGGCATGACGATGGTCGTCGTCAGCCACGAGATGGGCTTTGCCCGCGAGACCGCGGACCGGGTTGTCTTCATGGATGGCGGTGTCGTCGTCGAAGAAGGCGCGCCGGACGAGCTATTCGGCAACCCGAAGGCCGATCGCACCCGCGCATTCCTTTCGCGCGTTTCCGGGTAACGGCGATGGACCGGTTCCTCGAAACCTTCTTCAACCCGGTGGTGATGGCGAAATATACGCCTGACATCATTGCCGGAATCTGGGTCACCCTGCAGATTGCCTCGGCGGTGATCGTGGCTGGCATCCTGGCCGGCCTCGCGCTCGCCTGCCTGCGCAGCTATGGCGTCAAGACGCTCAATTTCTTCATCATCTGCTATGCCGATATCTTTCGCGCACTGCCGCCTCTGGTCGTCATCCTGATCCTCTATTTCGGGTTCCCGTCGATCGGCATCCAGCTGTCCGGACCAATGGTTCTGTTCCTCGTTCTGGCGGCGACCCTTGCAGCTTTTGCCGAAGAGATATTCTGGGCGGGCTTTTCGTCCGTCGAGAAAGGCCAATGGGAGGCCGGCATCGCAACCGGGCTCGGTTTTACCCGCACGCTTGCCTATGTGGCGCTGCCCCAGGCCGTCCGCCTTGCCATACCGCCGCTCGTCAACCGCGTGCTCGCCATCACCAAAATGACCGCGCTCGGCTCGGCCATTGGCGTGTCGGAAATCCTGTCGAGCGCCACGACGGCGCAGAGTTTTTCCGGCAGTGCCACGCCGCTCACCATGTCGGTTGTCGCCTATCTGGTGATTTTCCTGCCGATGGTGGTCTTCGCCCGCTGGCTGGAAAGCCGGACCGCCTGGAAGAAGCGATAGGAGGCTGCCATGGATATCTTCATCGACCAGTTCTTCAATCTCGACATCATGCGCCAGTCATTGCCGTTGATGATGTCCGGCCTCTGGATGACGCTGAAGCTGTGCAGCGCCGTGATCCTGCTCGGCCTTATCGGCGGCCTGTTCGTAGCACTCGGAAATATGAGCGAGCGCCGCTGGCTGCGCTGGATCTCGATCGCCTATACAGATCTCTTCCGCGCCCTGCCGCCGCTGGTGCTGCTCATCTTCATCTATGCCGGCCTGCCCTTTGCGGGGGTCAACATCTCGCCGTTTTACGCCGTCGTCATCGCCTTCCTGCTCAACAACTCCTCCTATTACGCCGAGGTCTATCGCGCCGGGCTCATCTCGGTTGCCAAGGGACAGTGGGAAGCGGCGCAGTCGACGGGCCTCAGCCCGGTACAGACGCTTTCCCATGTCGTCCTGCCGCAGGCCATCCGCAACGTGCTGCCGGACCTGCTGTCCAACACCGTAGAAGTCGTCAAGCTCACCTCGCTTGCCTCCGTCATCTCGCTGTCCGAGCTTCTCTACAATGCCGGCATGGCGCGCTCGGTCACCTACAATGCCTCGCCGCTGGTGCTGGCGGCTCTCATCTATCTCGTGCTGCTGTGGCCGCTGGTGCGCCTCGTCAGTAATTTCCAGCGGCGCCTGGCCGCCTGATCGCTTTCGAAAGGAAACTCCGATGACCATCATGAAGATCGCAGGTGCCCAGCTCGGCGCCATCCAGAAAGCCGATAGCCGCGAAAGCGTCGTCACGCGCATGATTGCGCTGCTCGATGAAGCCGCATTGAAGGGCGCCGACATGGTCGTCTACCCGGAGCTGGCGCTCACGACCTTCTTCCCCCGCTGGTATATGGAAGACCAAACCGAGATCGATTTCTGGTTCGAGACGGAAATGCCCAACGCCGCCACGCAGCCGCTGTTCGACCGCGCCCGCGAGCTCAACATCGCCATCACCTTCGGCTACGGCGAGAAGACGCCGGATGGACACTATTACAACACCTCCATCGTTACCGACCGGCAGGCCAATATCGTCGGCAAGTATCGCAAGGTACACCTCCCAGGCCATTCCGAATACGATACCGAGCGTGCCTTCCAGCATCTCGAAAAGCGCTATTTCGAACCCGGCGACCTCGGCTTCAACGTCTGGCGCAACGAAGGCGTCATCATGGGCATGGCGATCTGCAACGACCGCCGCTGGCTGGAAACCTTCCGTTGCCTGGGCCTGCAGGGCGTCGAGCTGGTCACGATCGGCTACAACACGCCGTCGGTGAACAGCCAGATGAGCGCCGAGGGGCTGGAGAAGCGGCTTTTCCATTCCGACCTCTCCATGCAGTCCGGCGCCTACCAGAATTCGACCTATGTCGTCGGCGTCGCCAAGGCGGGCAATGAGGACGGTCACCCGCTGATGGGCGGCTCGATCATCGTCGATCCGGACGGGTTCGTTCTCGCCCGCGCCGTGACCGAGGAGGACGAGCTCATCATCGCCGAATGCGATTTTTCCAAATGCGACTTCGGCAAGAAGACGATCTTTGATTTCGAGCGCCATCGTCGTATCGAGCATTACGGCCGTCTGACGAGCCAGACCGGCGTGATCATCGAAGTGTAAGGAAAGACCGACATGACAGCGTTTGATACGGTCATCCATGGCGGTCGCATCGTCACTGCATCCGACATATTCGATGGCGATATCGGCATCACCGATGGTCGGATTTCGGCAATCGGCGAGAAGATCTCCGGAGGCAACCGCCGGATCGATGCCGGCGGCAAGCTGGTCGTTCCCGGCGGCATCGAGGCGCATGCCCATATCGCTCAGGAAAGCTCCGCGGGCGTGATGACCGCCGACGACTACTATTCCGGTTCGGTCTCCGCCGCCTTCGGGGGCAATTCGTCGTTTATCCCGTTCGCAGCCCAGCATCGCGGCCAGTCGATTGCCGAAGTCATCGCCACCTATGACGGCCGCGCCGCGCCGCACTCGGTGCTCGACTATTCCTATCATCTGATCATTTCCGACCCTTCGGCTGATGTCCTTGCAGAGCTACCGGGCGTATTTGCGCGGGGCATCACGTCGTTCAAGGTCTTCATGACCTACGACCTGATGAATATCGGCGACGGCGGCATGCTCGATATCCTGACGATTGCCAAAACCCATGGGGCGCTCACCATGGTCCATGCCGAAAACAACGACATGGTGAAGTGGATGAACAAGCGGCTCGCGGCGGCTGGGCTGACCGCGCCAAAATACCACGCGATCAGCCGTCCGGAGCTTGCGGAGGAAGAAGCGATCAACCGGGCCGTCTCGCTGGCAAAGCTGGTCGATGCAGCACTCTTCATCGTCCACGTCTCAACGGCTGGCGGCGCTGCCATCGTCCAGCGCGAAAAGCTCGCCGGCACGAAACTGTTTGCCGAAACATGCCCGCAATATCTGGCGCTGACCCTTGATGATCTCGATCGGCCCGGCATGGAAGGGGCGAAATTCATCTGCTCTCCACCGCTCCGCGACGCGGCAACGCAGGAAGCGCTCTGGCGACATGTGCAGTCAGGCACGTTCGAAAGCGTCTCCTCCGACCACGCGCCCTACCGGTTCGACGCCAGCGGAAAGTTTGCCAATGGCGCGGATGCGCCTTACCCGAAGATCTCCAACGGCATGCCCGGCATCGCCATGCGCCTGCCCTATCTGTTCTCGGAGGGCGTCACCAAAGGCCGCATCACGCTGCAGCAATTCGTTGCGCTCTCGAGCACCACTGTGGCGAAGACATTCGGTATGGCTAAAAAGGGATCGATCGCACCCGGCTACGAAGCCGATATCTGCATCTGGGACCCGGAAGCCCGCCGCAAGGCAACGCTTGCCGATCAGCACGACAATATGGACTACACACCGTTTGAGGGCATGGAGATCGAAGGCTGGCCAGTCCTCACCATGAACCGCGGTGATGTCATCGTCGAGAACGGCGAGTTGAAGGCGGACCGTGGTCGTGGCCGTTTCATTGCCCGCAGCCCTGTCGACCTGACGGGCAAGCCCGGCTACCGCGCCAAGGAATTTGATCCGGCGCAGAACTTCGGCGTGGAGATCGCCCCATGAGAAAAGTCGGCCCGATCCTCGTCATCAACCCGAACAGTTCGGAAAGCGTCACCGAAGGCCTGCGCGTGGCGCTCTCCCCGATGCAGTTTCCGGGTGGTCCCGTCATCGAATGCGTCACGATCGATGAGGGTCCGCCCGGCGTCGTCAGCCAGCGCCATGTGGATGAAGCGTCACTGCGCACCGCCGACCTGATAGAAACCCGACCGGATGCATCAGCCTATGTGCTCGCCTGCTATTCGCAGCCCGGGCTGGACCTTGCCCGGTCGATCACCAAAAAGCCGGTCTACGGCATCCAGGATGCGGGCGTGCTGAGCGCGCTGGCGCTTGCGGATCTCTTCGGCGTCATCGCAGTCGCCGAAGGTTCGATCCCCCGTCACATGCGCAACCTTCGCCGCCTCGGCGTCGATGGCAGGCTTGCCGGCGAGGTCGCGCTTGAAGGCGCGATCAGCGTCGCCGATAGCGGCCATGGGGAGGAAAGCTACGCGGCACTCGTGAAGGCCGGGCTGAAATTGCGCCAGATGGGCGCCGGCGCGATCGTGCTGGGCTGTGCCGGCATGTCCGGCCATCGCCGCAGACTGGAAGAGGAGCTCGGCATCCGCGTGATCGACCCGACCCAGGCCGCCGTCGCGATGGCGCTTGGCGCAGTTCTCACCTGAACGCCATGACCGAAATCGAGCAGAAACCGGATATCTCCCTGCGCCTCCTCGAGATCTTCGGGGCCATGATGCGCTGCGAAACGACCGTCGAGGCCGCCGAGCAGTTGGGCATTTCCCAGCCCGCCGTTTCGAACGGCATCCGCCAGCTGGAAAACCAGCTCGGCATAACGCTGTTCGAGCGCCTGCACCGGCGGCTTGAGCCAACCGAGGAAGCGACGCTTCTGTTTGAAGAGGTGCGTCCGGTCTTCAGCATGTTGCGCAGCTTTTCCGCCCGCGCCCGCTCCATCAGGCACGGCACATCGGGACGGCTGCGCGTCATGTCGACGCCGCCGCTTGGCAATACGGTCGCACCGGTGGCGCTCGCACGGTTCCTGAAGGACCGTCCGGATGTGTCTGTCGCCTACGATGTTCGCCGGCTCGAACACGTCATCGAAGCTGTGCAGAGCGGCGCCGCCGATGTCGGTCTGGCGATCGCGCTCGAGCGTCATCCTTCCGTGAATGTAGAGATCCTGTCGCGTACCCATATGGTCGCGCTTGTGCCGAAGGACCACCCGGTCGCCAGCCGGCAGGAGGTGACGGTCAGCGATCTCTCCGAACACGGCTTCATCGGCCTCGAAGCTGAATCGCGCATGGGCCAGATGCTGCGTGACGCCTTCGATCGCGAAGGTATCGACTACGAGCCGCGGGTCGAGGTGCGCTACTGCGCAACGGCTGCGGTTCTGGCCGGAGCAGGCGTCGGGGCAGCGGTCGTCGATCCCTATAGCGCCGCCTACCAGTCATCGGAGGGCTTGGTGCAACTGCCCTTCCAGCCGCCCCGCGAAGTCGCGGCCGTCCTGATTACCCGCAAAGGCGTGCCGCGCTCGCGTCTGCTGCACGGCTTCATCGCCGAACTGAAGCGAGCCGCCGGCGATGTGTTTTGAATTCCCGACATACTGAAGGAGATTGCCTTGTCCCGTATCGTTTATTTGAATGGCGAATGGCTGCCCGAGGCCGACGCTAAGGTCTCCGTGTTCGACCGCGGGTTTCTGTTCGCAGACGCCATCTACGAAGTGACCGGCGTCATCGACGGCAAGCTTCTTGAATATGACGGCCACGCCGCCCGCCTGAAGCGCTCGATCGGGGAACTGGGTCTGGACCTGCCGATTTCGGCCAGCGAACTTCTGGAGGTTCATCGCGAGATCATCCGCCGCAATGCACTCAAGGAAGGCCTGATCTACCTCCAGCTGTCGCGCGGCCCCGCCGATCGCGACTTCGCCTTTCCGAAGGATCCGACACCGACGCTGGTTCTCTTTACCCAGGCAAAGTCGGTGATCGAGAACCCCAAGCTCGCAACCGGCCTGTCCGTCGCTCTGCTGCCCGACTGGCGCTGGGAGCGCCGCGACATCAAGACCGTGCAACTGCTTTATCCCTCGATGGCCAAGATGCAGGCGATGGAGAAAGGCGCTGATGACGCCTGGCTGGTGGAGGACGGCTTCGTCACGGAGGCAAGCTCGGCAACCGCCCATATCATCGACAAGACTGGCAGGCTGATCACCCGCCCGCTGTCGAATGCAATCCTGCACGGCATCACGCGCGCAAGCGTGCTTGATCTCGCCGAAAAAGCCGGCATTCCCTATGGCGAGCGCGCCTTCACACCCGATGAAGCGATGAATGCCTCGGAGGCCTTCATCACATCCGCCACCAACTTCGTCATGCCGGTCACCCGCATCGACGGTGAACCCGTCGGCGACGGCAAGCCGGGGACTCTGACGCTCAAACTGCGCGAACTCTACATCGCCGACAAGATCGCCAGCGCAATCTAAGCGCCGCGAGGCCGCCGTAACAGCGGCCTCCGCAATCTCCGGGTCGCCTTACTCGATCCTGAACACCACGTCGTGGGTAGCAACGAAGAATTCGCCGTCAGGTGTGACCCAGCCGCGAAACATGCCGTCGGTGTTGTAAGGTGTGGCGATCGTTCCGTCGGCTCCGACGGCCACAAGTCCGGCACCGATAGCGTGCGGCTTCAGGTCTTCCATGATCACCTTCGACGCCGCCTGCTCCACCGTCTCGTCGAGATAGCCGATGCGGCTTGCGACTTCATGGCCGACGGCATAGCGGATGAAGAACTCGCCCTTGCCGGTGCCCGACACAGCGCAGAGACCGTCGCGGGCATAGGTGCCGGCGCCGACTATCGGGGTATCGCCGATACGACCGACCGGTTTGTTGTTGTAGCCACCGGTCGAGGTTGCGGCCGCCAGATGTCCGGCACTGTCGAGCGCGACGGCCCCCACCGTGCCGTGCTTTTCGGATTCGCTCGCCGATGCAGCCGTGCCGGCCGCCGCATGCGCCTTCATCGCAGCCAGCGCTTTCACACGCTTTTCGGTGGTGAAATAATCGGGTTCGACGACGTCCAGGCCCTCGACCTTGGCAAACTCGTCGGCGGCATGGCCGCCCATCAGCACCGCTTCACCCTTTTCCATCACCCGCCGCGCCGCCTTGACGGGATTGCGGATGCGCCGCACCAGTGTCACCGCGCCTGCTTCGAGCGTCGCGCCATCCATGATCGAGGCATCGAGTTCGTGCTCGCCGGCAGCATTGAGCGCTGCGCCATAGCCGGCATTGAAATGCGGGCTGTCTTCCAGCACCACGACCGACGCCTGCACGGCATCAAGCGCCGAGCCGCCGGTGTTCAGCACCGCCCATCCGGCTTTCAACGCATGACCGAGATCGACGCGCGCCGCTTCCCATTCCGCCTCACTGAGGCCGAGCTTTGCCATCACGCCGCAGCCGCCATGGATCGCCAGTGCAATCTTGCCCATGATCTTCTCCTTCCCATGAATAAAAAAGCCGGGCAGCAGAACTGCCCGGCCAAGTTTACCTCCGGTTGGCGTGGAGGCTATTTCGCAGGCCTGATGTTCATGGCCAGTGTGTCTTCGTCCGAACGCGGCACGATGGTGATGGTCTTTTTCATGCCCCAGGCGGAAACGATCGAAGCGATCGAAAGATTGGGACGATCGGAAGCGACCAGCGCGTTGGCGTCCTTCAGGTACTGTTCGCGCTTGCCTGCATCCATCTCGACACCGGCCGCCTCGATCAGCTTGTCCATCTCAGGGTTGGAGTAACCGCGGATGTTGAAGGCGCCGAGCTTCTTGGTCGGATCGTTGGTATGGACCAGCGATGACAGCGTGTAGTTCGCCTCACCCGTCAGCGTGCCCCAGCCGGACATGGTCAGCGAATAATCGCCGCGCGTGTTGGCCGGGAAATAGACGGCGCCCGGCTGTGCATTGGCTTCCACCTGGATGCCGATCGCGGTCAGCATCTGGGCGATTGTCGTGCCGGTGTCCTTGTCTCCCGGCAGGCGGTCGTTGGTGAAGGAGAACGTCACCTTGAAACCATCGGGATAACCGGCGTCGGCAAGCAGCTGCTTTGCCTTCTCGACATCGGAAGGTGCCGGCTTCACATCCGGATTGTAGCCGAAGATGTTGGGCGTCACGAGCTGCGACTGGACGGTGCCCATGCCTTCCATGGCGATCTCGGTGATGGTTTCGCGATCGATCGCAAGATCGAAGGCTTCACGCACCCGGGGGTCGATGAAGGGGTTCTTCGGCAGCGGCGAACCGTTCTTGGCGCTCACCTGCGGCGACTTTTCGCGGAAGTCGAAAGCCATGTTGAACAGGTAGACGCTGTCCTGGCGAACGATCGTCAGCTTCGAATCCGTTTCCAGCGTCGGCACGTCGGATGCGGGAATACGGGCGATCAGATCGACCTGGCCGGCCTTCAGCTGCGCAACGCGGGCGGCGTCGTTGGGAAGCTCCTTACGGATCACCTTGTCCCACGGCTCCTTGCCGCCCCAGTAACCGTCGAAGCTCTGAAGAACCAGCTGCTCCTTCGGCGTCCAGGACACGAACTTGTAAGGACCGGTCCCGATCGCGGCCTTGCCGGAATTGAAACCTTCCGAGGCCTTTTCCGCGCTGTCGGAATAATCCTTGGCAGCGATATGCGACACCACGAACAGACGGATGAAATCGTTGGGCAGGGTTGGCGCCGGTCCGTCCGTCTTGACGCGGATCGTCAGCGGATCGACGATTTCTACGCCCTTGACGCGGCGGACGTAGATGGTTGTCGGGTTCGGGCCAGCGACTTTCGGAATACGCTCGATCGAGAATTTGACGTCCTCGGCGGTGAAGTCCGAACCGTCATGGAATTTGACGTTCGGGCGCAGCTTGAATTCCCAGGTCGTGTCGTCGATCGCGGTCCAGCTGGTGGCAAGGCCCGGCTCGAGTTCGAGATTGTTGCCCGACTTGATCAGCGAGTCGTAGATGTGCTTCATCGCCTCGGCGTGAGTGCCGGCGGCGGTGAAATCGGGATCGATCGACAGCGGACCGGCGCGCACGCCGATGGTGAGGTCGGCGGCAAGTGCTGCGCTCGAAACGCCGCCGAGCAATGCTGCGGCGAGCACGATGGTGCGGAATGTCCTGGAAGCCGTCATTCTTCGTTCTCCTCTATTGTTGTCATTGGTGGCCAGTTGGGTGAATCGACGACGACCTTGGCGAGCAGTTCCGACAACATCAGCTGTTCGGCAGGCGTCAGCGACGAGATCATGGCTCTCTCGCGCTCCACCATCGGCTGCATGGCCTGATCGACGATGCGTCTGCCCTCCTCGGTGATGTAGAGGACAAAACTTCTGAGGTCCGCCTGGTCGATTTCGCGACGGACGATGTTCTTGTCGATCAGCTTCTGGATCGCCCGGCTGATCGTGTTCTTCGGAAAGCCCGAGGAATTGCAGATGGCACTGGCCGTCAGTCCGTCGGACAGGCCGAGCGAATAGATGACGACGAATTCCGGCCGCGCCAGGCCGTGTTCCTTTTCGATCAGTCGGTAGATCGGCTCGTTGAACTGCAGCGCCAGAAAGTTGAACCGGAACGACAACCAGCAGGGGTTCTTCCACAGTTTCACGGATACCAGGTCCTCGACGCCATGCGTGCCGGCGGCGGCTTTTCCGCCCTCCCGCAGCAGGGTCTCCAGTGTCGGTCCACGCGTCTGTCGCACTCTTCGGTCGCTTTCCGGTATATCGGTCGTTAGTCCCGTATGGAACTTGACGATCGTTTAAATGGCTGTCAATTTCTTTTTTTAGTCCCGTATGGAACTTTGCTTCATGCGACACAAAGCATCGGAAAGCACAAATATTGTGCGGCCATGCGGAAAACAGAACGTTCTTTGCGCAGTTGCAAGAAGATTGAGAACGAGGGTAGCGAATTGAAGATTGCCGAGATGAACTGGATGCAGGTCGAAGAGCGCGTCGCAAAAGATGATCGCTGTATTTTACCGATCGGCAGCGTCGAGCAGCACGCCTATCTCAGTCTCGCGACCGATATGATCCTGGCTGAAAAGGTCTCGGTCGATGCTGCCGAGCCGCTCGGCATCCCGGTCTTTCCGGTCGTGCCTTATGGCCTTGCCTCCTCGTTCGCAACGTTTCCGGGAACGCTGACGCTATCGCTCGCCACCTATATTGGCGTCATCGAGGATCTGCTCGACAGCATTTACCGCTCCGGTTTCCGGCGCATCCTGATCGTCAACGGGCATGGCGGCAACACGCCGGCAACGGTGGTGATTTCCGAATGGCTGAATGCCCACCCCGACGCATCGGTCAAATTCCACGACTGGTGGCGGGCGCCCCAGACGCTCGCCAAGGTGCAGCAGACCGACCCCGCCGCATCGCACGCGTCATGGATGGAGAATTTCCCCTGGACGCGCACCACCGACGCGCGTCAGCCGACGACTGCCAAGCCACAGATCGACTACGCAGCGCTTGCACGCGTCGGCGCTGCGCAGAAGCGTGAACTGCTCGGCGACGGCAATTATCACGGTCTCTACCAACGCCCCGATGAAGACATGGCTGCGATCTGGGAGGTCGCCGTTTCCGAAACCCGCGCGCTGCTGGAAGGCGACTGGCACTGACCGCCGCCTGACGCACGACGCATTTTCGAACCCCGCACGAGACGGGAGAACAGGGAACGAATGTTTGGTTTCATCCTGCAAAGGCTGTGGCAGGCGCTGATCGTGGTCCTTGCCATGTCGGCACTGGTATTCTGCGGCGTCTATGCTGTCGGCAACCCGATCGACGTGCTGATCTCGCCGGACGCGACGCAAGACATCCGCGCCGCCGTCATCGCTCAATACGGTCTCGACCAGCCGCTGTGGCAGCAGTATTTCACCTTTGTCGGGCGTATCCTGCACGGCGATTTCGGCCGCTCCTTTGTCTACAACATGCCGGTCAGCGAACTGATCTTGACCCGGCTGCCTGCAACGCTCGAACTGACGCTGGCCGCCGTGCTGTTTGCCAGCCTCGTCGGCATTCCGATCGGCATGTATGCCGGCTACAAGCCGCACAACCCGATCTCGCGTGCCATCATGGCACTTTCCATCCTCGGCTTTTCCGTCCCCACCTTCTGGTTCGGCCTGATGCTGATCATGGTGTTTGCCGTGCAATGCGGCTGCATGCCGGCCGGCGGACGCGGCGAGACCGCCAGCCTGTTCGGCGTCGACTTCAGTTTCCTGACCGGTGATGGCCTTTCCCACATGATCCTGCCGGCGTTGAACCTCTCACTGTTCAAGTTCTCGCTGATGATCCGTCTTGCCCGCGCCGGCACTCGCGAACTGATGCTGAGCGACACGGTGAAATTCGCCCGCGCTGCCGGGCTTTCGGAGTTCACGGTGCTGAGCCGCCATGTGCTGCGGCTGATCTCCATTCCGCTGGTCACCGTGTTCGGCCTCGAACTCGGCTCGACGCTCGCCTTTGCCGTCGTCACCGAAACGATCTTTTCCTGGCCGGGCCTCGGCAAGCTGATCATCGACAGCATCACCTCGCTCGATCGACCGGTCATGGTTGCCTACCTGATGTTTGTCGCCCTCCTGTTCATCGTCATCAATTTCGTGGTCGATCTTACCTATGCGCTGCTCGATCCGCGTCTGAGAAAGGGGCGTGCCTGATGCGCGACACTCCACTCTCCCGTTTTCTAAATGAATTCCGCCGCAACAAGGTTGCCACGGGCGCTGCGGTCTTCGTGTTCGTCATCGTGTTCATCGCCCTGATTGCGCCGCTGGTGACGCCTCAGGATCCTTACGACCTCGCGCATCTGGTGCTGCGCGACGCACGGCGCCCGCCGGGCTATGTCGGGACCGGCGGCTACACCCACTGGCTTGGAACGGACTCGCAAGGCCGCGACCTTCTGTCCGCCATCATCTACGGACTGCGGATCTCGCTGCAGATGGGCATCATCGCCAGCGGCACCGCGTTCGTCATCGGTGCCGTGGTCGGCTGTGCCGCCGCCTATATCGGCGGTCGCTTCGAAAGCCTTGTCATGCGCATCGTCGACCTGCAGCTTTCGTTTCCGGCCATCCTGCTCGCCTTCGTCATCGCCGCCATTCTCGGCCAGGGCCGATACCAGCTGATCCTGGCGCTGATCTTTGCCCAGTACGCCTATTTTGCCCGGACGGCCCATGGCGCCGCGGCAGCCGAACGGCAGAAGGATTATGTCGAGGCGGCGCTCTCCATTCCGCTGTCGCCCTGGCGGGTGGTGCTGCGGCACATCCTGCCCAACTCGCTGCCACCGCTGATCGTGGTCGCCACCGTGCAGATCGCCAGCGCGATTTCGCTTGAGGCAACGCTGTCCTTCCTCGGCGTCGGCCTGCCGCCAACCGAGCCGTCGCTCGGCATGCTGATTGCCAACGGTTTCCAGTACCTGCTGTCCGGTCGCTACTGGATCTCGATCTATCCCGGCCTGGCGCTGATCATCTTCATCGTCTCGCTCAACCTCGTCGGCGACCAGATCCGCGACCAGCTCAACCCGAGGCTCCGCCGATGACCGATACAGTGACAACACCGGCGACGCCGCTTCTCGAAGTCACCAACCTCAAGACCTGGTTCCCGAGCGGACGCGGCGAGGTCAAGGCTGTCGATGGAGTCTCCTTCTCCATCGCGCCGGGAGAAGTGCTGGGGCTCGTCGGCGAATCCGGCTCGGGCAAATCGATCACCGGCTTTTCCATCATCGGCCTGATCGACGAACCAGGCCGCATCGTCGAGGGATCGATCAAACTCGAAGGCCGCGAACTGGTGGGCCTGCCATCCCATGAGCTACGCGCCATCCGCGGCAAGACCATTTCGATGGTCTTCCAGGACCCTATGATGACACTCAACCCGGTGCTGAGCATCGGCACGCAGATCAAGCTCGCGCTGGAAGCCCACGAGAACATCGGCAGCACCGATGCCCGTGAGCGCGCGATCAAGGCTCTGCGCCAAGTTCGCATCAGCGATCCGGAACGCAAGGTGGATTTCTTCCCACATCAATTTTCCGGCGGCATGCGCCAGCGTGTGGCGATTGCAATAGCACTTCTGCACCGACCGAAACTGATCATCTGCGACGAACCGACGACGGCACTTGACGTGTCGATCCAGGCGGAAATCCTCGCCGAAATGAAGGAGCTTGTCTCCGAGCTCGGCACGGCGCTGATCTGGATCAGCCACGACCTGGCTATCGTTTCCTCGATCGCCGACCGCGTCGCGGTCATGAAATCCGGCAACATCGTCGAGATCGGCCCGGCACTCGGCGTGCTGACGAAACCGCAGCACGACTATACGCGCGCGCTGCTCGACGCCCTGCCCTCGCGCGCCAAACCCGGCGAACTTCTGTTGCGCGGCAGCGGCATTGCCGACGCGGCACCACCGCCGCGCAAAACAGCAACCGCCAATCTGCCGCCGCTCGGCAGTCCCTACCTGGTCATCGACGATGTCGTGAAACGCTTCGAAAAGCCGGCCGGGTTGTTCAGGAACCTGGCGATCAAATCCGGCCTGTCACAACCGCTCAATGTCGTCCACGCCGTCGCCGGTGTCTCGCTGACGGTCAAGCGTGGCGAAGTTCTGGGCCTCGTCGGCGAATCCGGATCCGGTAAATCGACGCTCGGTCGTATGGCAGCCGGCATCACCGTGCCGACATCGGGCACGATCCGCTTGAACGGCCAGCCCGTCATGAGCACCGGCCGCGCGCCAAAAAAGATCACGACCCGCATCCAGACGATCTTCCAGGATCCGTTTGCCTCGCTCAACGGCCGCATGCGCATCGGCGACATCATCGCCGAGGGGCCGCTTGCCCACCGGCTGGTAAGCCGTGCCGAAGCGGCGCTTTATGTCGGGCAATGGCTGGCGGCCGTCGGTCTCGATCCGAGCTTTTCCAACCGCTTTCCGCACCAGTTTTCCGGCGGCCAGCGACAACGCATCGCCATTGCCCGAGCGCTCGCCATGCAGCCGGACGTGATCGTCTGCGACGAGCCGGTCGCCTCGCTCGACGTGTCGATCCAGGCGCAGATCATCAACCTCCTGATCCGACTTCGCGCCGAACTCGACCTGTCGCTGGTGTTCATCAGCCACGACCTGTCGGTGGTGCGCCACCTCTGCGACCGCGTTGCCATCATGTATCAGGGCCGGATCGTCGAGGAGGGCGAAGCCGCCGCCATCTATGCCGATCCGCAGCATGCCTACACGCAGCGACTGCTGGCGGCCGTACCGGTGCTGCCGCAGGCAGCCGAATGACTTAAACGGAGGACGGGATATGGAACCCTGGGAATGGGACGAAGCGACCTGGCGCGGCAAGGTCGACAAGGTGCGGGCCGGCCGTTCGCTGAAGCCGAAGACCTGGAAGAATGGCGCCCGCTGCGCCGTCGCACTCTCTTTCGATAGTGACCATGAGACAAACGAATTGCGTGACGGCGGCGAATCCATCGGTCGCCTGTCATGGGGCCAATATGGCAATCGCCGCGGTGTACCGCGCATCTTGGAAACGCTGAAGGCTGCCGACGTGCCCGCCACATTCTTCGTGCCGGCCGTTGCAGCCCTCCTTCATCCGGACGAGCAGAAACGCGTCATCGCCGAGGGCCACGAGATCGGCCTGCATGGTTGGATCCACGAGGTGAACACGCAGGTTCCTCCCGACAAAGAACGAGAACTGCATCTGCGCGCCGCCGACACGCTGGAAAAGATCACCGGCGTACGGGCCGTCGGCATGCGAACACCGTCCTGGGATTTCTCCGCGGTGACACTGGAGATCGAGCGCGAGCTCGGTCTGCTCTACGACTCTTCCTTGATGGCCGACGACGATCCCTACGAACTTGTCGAGAATGGCGAACCAACCGGCATGGTCGAACTGCCGGTCGAATGGATCCGCGACGACGCCGTCTATTTCAACATGAACCGGTTTACCGCCCACCGCCCCTACACGCCGCCGCCGGCCGTGCTCGATATCTTCAAGCGCGAGTTCGACCGTGCCTATCAGGAAGGCGGCCTGTTTCTCCTGACCATGCATCCGCATGTCTCCGGTTACCGCTCGCGCATCTTCATCCTTGAAGAGCTGATCCAGCACATCAAGCAGCACGACGACGTATGGTTCGGCACCCATGCCGACATTGCCCGCTTTGCCAGTGAGAATGCCGATGGCTGAAACGACACGCAAAGTGGCTCTCGTCACCGGTGGCGGCCGCGGCATCGGTCGCGCCTGCGCGCTGGATCTGGCAAAGCACGGTTTCGATATCGTGCTTGTCGACCTGATCGAGGACGATCTGGCTCGCACCGCCGGCGAAATTGCCGATCTCGGCCGCCAGGCACTGACCTTCGTCGCCGACGTGCGCGACTACCGACGCGCCGCCGAGATCGTCGCCGAGGTCGATGCGAACTGGGGCCGTATCGACGTGCTGTTCAACAATGCCGGAAAGCCGATGCCGAAGGGCATCGAGGAGATCACCGAGGACGAGTTCGACACGACGATCGATATCAATCTCAAGGGTGCCTTCAATTATATCCAGCCGACCGTACCCCTTATGCGCCGCAACGGCGGCGGCCGGATCATCAATATGTCGTCGATGAACGCCCATACCGGCGGCGTCACCAGCGCTGTCAGCAAGTTTGCGTATACGTCGGCCAAGGCCGGTATTCTCGGCATGACCCGGGCGCTCGCCAAGGAACTCGCCCACGAAATCGTCGTCAACGCCATCTGCCCGGGTGTGATCAAGACGGAACGCTCGAACGCCATGATCGACGCCCGAGAAGCCCAACTCGCCGCCGGCATTGCTATGAAGCGCGTCGGCACGCCACAGGACGTGGCAAGCGTGGTCACCTTCCTCGCGACATCGGAGCCGAACTTCCTCACGGGACAAGACATCCAGATCGACGGGATGCAGTGGGTACGGTGAGGTAGACACGCGTAGCGGCGGCTCGACTGGCCAGTAGGGTGGTGATTGTTTCTGGTCGCAGGATCGACCATGAACCGCCTTGCAAAAAGCTGGGCAGAGGCCCTTAAAGATCCGCTATCGCATCGAACATCGAATGACGGCGTCTACCTTCAATCAACTGTCAACCTTTCAGCACTTGATCGACACAGCAGATAGCGGAGGTGGCCTTGATCGCCGAATGTAACCGCTTGCCGGTCGCGAGGCGCCATGTAATGGTTTGTTTCGAAAGCAATACAGAGGTTTTCTATGGAAGTCAGATGGTTAGAGGACTTCCTGTCTCTCGGCCATTTCTTGAACTTTACGGCCGCAGCCAAGGACAGGAATATCACACAGTCAGCCCTCAGCCGCCGCATCATGCAGCTTGAGCAATGGGCGGGACTGACGCTGGTCGATCGCTCGACCTATCCGGTGCGGCTTACACCGGCCGGCGAAAGCTTTCTGCCGCGGGCTCGCAAGGCAGTCGATACAATTTCCTCGCTGCGCGAGGATACGCTGCGAACTCACAGCGCTCCGGAAGAAGTAATTTCCTTCGCAACGATGAGTACTCTGGTCCTAACATTCTTCCCGCTCTGGATGGAGAAGGTCGAGGCACTGGGGGAGCCGTTCCGGACGCGGTTTTCGGAAGCCTATTCCTCATTTTCCGGAAATGTCTCCAAGCTGCTCCGCAACGAATGCGATTTCCTTCTGACCTATGCGCATGAAAGCGTGCCGGCGATCCGCGATCTCGCGGAGCACCCCTATCTGACGCTGGGCTCGGAACGCGTGATTGCCATTTCCGCCCCGGACGAGGCAGGGCAGCCGATCCACCCACTCACGATCGGCGGGGCGCCGGTGAATTATCTCAGCTACCGGGATAGTTCCTTCTTCGCGCAGGCACTGCCACAAGCGATCTTTGAAAGAGCACCTTTCCAGCTCAACACCGTTTACGAGAACGCCATGTCTGCTGCCCTGAAAGCAATGGCCGTCGCGGGCCACGGGGTTGCGTGGATACCCGAAAGCCTTGCCGTCAACGAGCTCAAGAACAAGCAACTCGTGAGAGCTGCCGACTCCGCCTATGACATGATCGTGGAGATTAGGCTCTACCGCTCCTTCCGGCTGAGATGCAAAAGCGTCGGCCGGTTCTGGAGCCGTGCGGAAGAGGTCGGCATGCTCGCCGACCGGGTTGCCCTGCCGTAAACTGCCTCAAGCAGCAGCGGCACGGCCATCGAAAAGCACATCCAGGAAATGCAGGTCGGGTTGGTCGTCCAACTGGTTCAGCTTGGTCTGGATGAGCTCGACATCCTCCATATCATCGAGGCAATTGCTGATCTTTGCGCGACGCGCATCATCCTGGAAGGGATTGGCGAGGCCGCCGCGGGCCGCTGCGCGTTGCGTTTCCAGAATCCTTCCATCAGAAAGCGTTATTGTCAGCCTGTGCGGCAGATTGGATTTGGCGGCAGCCTCTTCCTCAGCGCTGTAATGTGTCATGGAGATCTTCGTTAGCAGCGGATCGCTTGCAAAACTCTCGATCGCGGCAGGCGTGAAATCCGACAGGACAAGCGTCTTCCTGCGAAGCGCGAGGGTTAGGCAATACTGCATGGAAAACCGCGCCTGCATCTCGTCCCTCGGCTCCGGATAGGCAAGGTTTCGATAGTTTGCGATTCCGACATGGCATTCGGCCGAGACGATCGCGTCGATATCGAATTGCTCCATCTGCATCAGGTCGAGGGCTGCATCGACGATCATGTGGGTGGAACCGCAGCATGGGTGCATTTTCGGCATCACGCCCGTCGTTTCGATCGTGTGTTCTCGGGTCTGAGCGATAGTATTGATGTCGTAGCCTAGAGGACCGATACCACCAAACATTTCGAGAAACCCCTGCTCGCCCTCGAGAATATCGAGGCGGCCGCTCAGGCCCTGCGCAGCGAGCAAAGCTGCCTCCACGGCATTTCGGGCTGCCATGCCGGCGTGGAAGGGTTTGACCGGCGTGCCGAACTGACCCTTTGTGCCAGATGCCATGCTGGCGCCGAGCGAAAGAGCGCGCGCGATACCGGCGGCATCGAGCCCCAGCAGCGTGGCAACGCCCGCAGCCGTGCCGATGCTGCCGACGGTCGAGGTCCCGTGCCAGCCGGCGGTGTAGTGGGAACCGGCAACACCGCTCCCCACAAATGCCTGCGCCTGCAGGGCAACGAGATAGGCATCCACCAGCATGCAGCCGCTTGCACTCGCGCGATTGGCAACGGCCAGCAGTGCCGGCAAGATGACCGCCGAAGCGTGGCTCATCCCGGGGCGAAAATTATCGTCGTAGTCGAGTGCGTGTGCCGCCGTCCCATTGACCAGAGCCGCGACGGATTGCGAATGCCGCCCACCGGTGACGAGCGCTGCCTCTCCGTCTGCTTGGCGGCCGAACGCATCGGCAACGGCACGGGTGCTCATGTCGTTGCGACCAGCGTAAAGGCAGGCAACGGTATCGGCGATCGCTTCTCGCGCCAGACGGCGGGCCGTATCGCTGCTGGTCGGTGGTGCCCAGCACCAGTTCGCTATGGTTTCGATGACGGTCATGTTCGAAGGCCCGTTGCTGGAAATGAAAAAGCAGTCCTTGCCGCGCCGAGGAGCCCGTTTCAGGACGAGGTATCTTGGGGCGGTGTGGGGAGGATATCAGGACGTATCGTTCATGGCCGCGAGGAGCAAACGCAACAATTTCCCCATGCCGAAACGCGTGACCTCACGCCCTTGGATTTCGGTGTCGACGCGATGGACGACCACCATGTCGAGTGCCGGGATGACGATGCAATAATGCCCGCCGGCACCCATTGCCGCATAACTCCCTCTCGGCGTCACAACGCTCGGCAGGAAGACGCCTTCCCGCTCCAGCCACCACATATAGCCATAACCACCATGCGTGCCGGCATGCGAATAGGGCATAACGCATTGCTGTGCCCAACCGGAGGGCAGAACCGAGGTACCGCTCCAGAGGCCCCGCTGCAGAAACAGCTGCCCGAAGCGTGCGAGATCTCTGCTCGACATGCGAAACGGATAGGCCCGGTGCTCGCTGATATCGAAGCTCTCGTGCCAGCCATCCGGCTCATCGCCTGCATGGGTGAAATCCTGCATGCCGATCGGTCCAGCGATCCGTCGCGCGAATGCCTGATGCACGGTTTCGCCCGTCAGCGTCTCGAAGATCGTGCCAAGTGCGTTGAAATCCCAGTTGTTGTAGCACCAGAAGGTGCCAGGCGCGTGCGAGTGGCGAGGTTCCTTGATGCGCCGCATCCAGGGCGTCTCGTATCCGGCAGGGTGATAGATGCCGGAGCGTGCCGTCAGGAGGTCATAGACCGTTGCCTGCCTTTCTATATCGCTCAGCCCTTCGCGATCGTTGATGCCGAGATTTTCCAAGGTTGCGGAAAGATCGATCCGCCCTTCCTCGACCTCGAAGCCGATCAGGGCGGCGAGAATGCTCTTGCGCATCGAATGGCAGAGGAATTTTCGATCCGGTTCACCGAGCGACAGCACCACCTTACCCTGCCTGACAACGAGAAGCATGTCGGTCGCCTGGGTCGCCGCAAAGGCACGCAGCGCGTCGAGACCGTTGCCGTCAACTCCAGCCTCGGTCTCGCTCCCGTGCCATTCCCAGTCTCTTCCGGGATTGGCAACGGATGGGGCAGCGCTCATGCCGCCACCTCCGGAGAGCGGGCAACGGCCTCGACACTCGCCTGAAGGAACTCCCGCGTATAGTCTTCCTTCGCTTCGGACTGCCGGATCTGCTGCGACGTCAGCTCCTCGAGGATACGCCCCTTGTACATCATGCCGGCGCGCTCGCAGATATGAGCGATGACGGCGAGGTCGTGGCTGACCATCAGATAGGTAAGGTTTCGCTCCGTCCGCAGACGCTTCAGGAGATTGAGGATTTCCGCCTGCACCGATACGTCGAGCGCGGAAGTCGGTTCATCGAGCAGCAGGATGTCCGGTTCGACGATCAGCGCCCGCGCGATCGCCACACGCTGGCGCTGGCCACCCGAAAGTTCGTGTGGATAGCGATACCGGAAGGACGCACCAAGCCCAACGGCATCGAGCGTCTCAGCGATGCGTTCGGACTGGCGATCGAAGCCATGGATGCGCAACGGTTCCGACAAAACCTTTTCGACGATCTTGCGCGGATGCAGCGAGCCATAGGGATCCTGAAACACCATCTGGGCGCGGCGGAAGAAATCCTTGCTGCGCTTTTTCGGCAGCTCGCGATCGGCAAGCGTCAAAGCGCCGTGGTAATCGCTGTTGAGGCCCGACAATGCCCTCAGAATGGTCGACTTGCCGCAGCCGGACTCACCGATCAGGCCATAGGCTTCGCCTTTTCCGATACGGAACGACACGTCGTCGACAACGCGATTGCAGGCATGGTGCGGGCCGAAGCTGATGGAGAGACCGATCGCCTCGATAAGGGGTCTTGCTGCGATCATGCCAGAACTCCGTTGCGATAAACAGGACCGTCGAGCCAGTCGGGATCGCGCACCGGAACCGTCAGTTCGTCGGCCTCGACATCGAGCCGCGGAAGGCTTTTGAGGAGGGCCTGCGTGTAGGGGTGCTGCGCCTTATGCAGGTCCTTCGCCGGCAGATCTTCCATGATGCGACCGGCATACATGACCAGGACCCGATCGCAGAAATCTGCCACGAGGTTGAGGTCGTGGCTGATGAACATCAGGCCGGTGCCGCGGCGCGTTACCAGTTCATCGAGAATGGTCAACACCTGGCGGCGGACCGTCACGTCGAGGGCGGAGGTCGGTTCGTCGGCGATGATCAGGTCCGGCTCGGGGATCAGCATCATGGCAATCATGACGCGCTGGCCCATGCCGCCGGACACTTCATGCGGATAGAGCTTGAAGACGCGTTCCGGATCCCGGATCTGCACGGATTCGAGCATGGCAAGCGCCTTGGCCTTCGCTTCCGCTCTCGGGGAATTGTGATGAAGGCGATAGGCTTCGACGATCTGCTGGCCGATGCGCATCAACGGGTTCAGCGAATATTTCGGGTCCTGCAGGATCATCGAAATGCGGTTGCCACGGATCTTTCGCATGTCCCTTTCGCTGGCTGCAAGCAGATCGGTATCCTTGAAGCGCATATGACTGGCGGTGATCTTAGCAACCTTGGGCGTCAGCTTCAGAAGGGCGCGACCGGTCTGCGACTTGCCGGATCCGGACTCGCCGACGATGCCGACCTTTTCACGGCCGATGGTGAAGGACAGCCCGCGCACCGCATCGAAGCTGCGTTGCGGGGTCTCGAAGCGGATCGTCAGATCCTTGACGTCGATCAGCGGCTTATCCATTGCGGGGATCCAATACGTCGCGCAGGCCATCGCCCAACAGGTTGAAGGCAAGGCTGGTGATGAGGATGGCGGTGCCGGGAATGGCAGCGATCCACCAGCTGGTCATCACGAACTCGCGGCCCGACGACAGCATCGTGCCCCATTCGGGGCTCGGTGGCTGAGCACCGAGACCGAGGAAGCCGAGGCCCGCCGCCGTCAGGATGATCGCCGCCATATTGAGGGTAACGCGCACCACGACGGAGGGAATGCACATCGGCATGATATGGCTGAAGATGATGCGAAGACTGGACGCGCCCTGAAGGCGGACGGCGGCGATATAATCCGAGTGCCGAACAGTGAGGGTTTCGGCACGGGCAAGGCGGGCGATCGGCGGCCATGAGGCAAGCGAAATGGCAATGATCGCATTCTCGATGCCAGGACCAAGCGCTGCGACAAAGGCAAGCGCGAGGATGAGGTTGGGGAAAGCGAGAAACACATCGACGATGCGCATCAGGACCGTATCGACCCAGCCGCCGAGATAGCCCGCGGTGGTGCCGACAATAAGCCCGATCGGTGCGACGATGACAGTAGTCAGAAGCGCGATGTAAAGCGTGATGCGGGCACCGAACAAAAGCCGGCTGTAGACGTCTCGGCCGAGTTCGTCGGTTCCCAGCCAGTGCTCGGCGGATGGAGCGAGCAAGCGTGCTGCGAGGTTCTGATCGTAGATGTCGTGCGTCGCGAGAAGCGGCGCAAACGTCGCCGCGATCAACAGGAAGACGATAACGCACAATCCGAACAGGGCAGAACCGTTGGCGCGCAACCGCCGCCATTGCAGCCACAGTTGCTGCATGCGGGCATGCGAGGGCGAGGTCGGAACCGGCGCGCGCAGCCAGGCGCCAAGTCCCGTTCGGGCATTGGCGGGCAGCGCGGTCGAAGGGGTGATGGCTTTGTCAGTCATGGCGGCCTCAGCGGGTTCTGGGGTCGAAGACGCGATAAAGAAGATCGCAGATCAGGTTGAGCGTCACGAAGATGACACCGACGAGAAGCGAGCAGCCAACCACGGCATTCATATCACCGACGAGAAGTGCGTTGGTGAGGTAGCGGCCGAAGCCCGGCCAGGCGAACACCGTCTCCGTCAGCACCGCGCCTTCGAGCAGGAAGGCGTAGGAGAGCGCAACGACGGTCATCACCTGAACCGCGACGTTGCGGAAGGCGTGGATCCAGACGGTACTCGCCCAGGACAGGCCTTTGACACGCGCGGTGACGATATATTCCTGGCTCAGCTGCTCGATCATGAAGCTGCGCGTCATGCGGCTGATATAGGCAAGCGCGCCAAAGCCGAGGATCGAAGCCGGCAGGATGATGTGGCCGAAGGCATTGCGAAACACTTCCCAATTGCCAGCGAGCGCCGTGTCGATCAGGTAGAAGCCCGTTATCGGCTCGATATCGAATTCGTAAATGAAATCGATGCGTCCCGGCCCGCCGATCCAGCCGAGCGTGGCGTAAAACAGTACCAATCCCATAAGGCCGAGCCAGAAATTCGGGGCCGAATAACCGATCAGGCCCGTGAAGCGGATGACGTTGTCGAGCCAGGAATTACGGTACATGGCAGACAGAACGCCAGCCGGAATCCCGAGGCCTGTCCCGAGGATGATAGACAGCGTGGCAAGCTCGATCGTTGCCGGGAAGACGCGGGCGATATCGTCGATCACAGGCTTACCCGTCGTCAGCGCATCGCCGAAGTCGAGGACGACGATGCCCTTGAGATAGACACCGAACTGGTACCAGAGCGGTTTGTCCATGCCGAGCGCCGCCGACATTTTCTCATAGGCCTCCTGCGTGGCATTATCCCCGAGGATGGAGGCAACCGGATCGATCGGCAGCATTCTGCCGATGAAAAATGTGAGCGCCGCGAGGCCGAAAAGGGTGACGAAGACCGGCAGCAGCGTCTTGCCGAGAATACTCAACACGACGAGGACCGGATTGGGCTTCGTACCGTTCCCCGCATCGCTGCGGGGAACCGAATGGGTGATATCCGCCATGGTGGCCCGCCTTACTTGGAGGCCATATCGTAGTAGACGCGGAAACCGTTCCAGGTCCAGTTCTGAACCTTATCGCTGATGCCGAGGATGTTATACATCTGGAACATGATCGCCGACGGCCCCTGCTGCATCGTGTCCTTCTGCAGCTGGTAGTAGATCTGGTTGCGCTTTTCCGGATCGCCTTCGAGAAGCGCCTCCTTGATCCGCTTGTTGAAGTCTTCGTTCTGGTAGGCTGAGCGCCAGGCCGGAATCTGCGTCAGCTTGGCTTCCGGGCGGTTGTCCGGATTGTAGATCAGGCGCGAGGCGTTGCCGTGCGCATCCGGTACACTGGTCTGCCAGGCGAGCATTCCAGTCTGGAATTCGCGGCCACGAATACGGGCAAACAACTGAGAATTGGCCATGCGCTCAAGGTTCAGTTTAACCCCGACCTTGGAGGCGTTCTGCTGGATGCTCTGCGCGATCGGCGCCGAGTGCGGCAGCGTGCCGATCAGCACGTTTGCCTCGAAGCCATTGGGATAGCCGGCTTCAGTCAGAAGCGCCTTGGCCTTTTCGATATCGAGCTTGAAGGGCTGGCCTTGTTCGGCATCGAGCGCACCGGTGGCGCCGAGCTGTGCAAAGCTTGCACGCGGCACGCCGAGATATTTCATCACCGACTTGCCAAGGCCGTCATAGTCGATCAGGTACCGCATCGCGAGGCGCACCTTCTCGTCCTTGAAAACCGGATCGAGCGCATTGAAAGTCCAGAAAAACAGCTGCGGCTTCAGGACACGTTCGACCTTCAGGCCGGGCTTGCCGTCGAGATCGGCCAGATCGTCCGGCGACAGGTCACGGGCGATATCGACGTCACCCTTCTGGAGCAGCAGGCGCTGGGTGCCCGGCTCGGCGACGTGGCGAATGAGCACGCGCTTGAGCTTGGCCGCCTTGCCGTAATAATCGTCGTTGGCTTGGAGTACGATAGATTCACCGGCATTCCATTGCACGAGTTTGTAAGGCCCGACGCAGGCGGTGTTGGTGGCAAGATACTTGTTGCCGAAATCGCCGTTGACTTCGTTCTTGGTCAGCGTCGCCTGATCCAGCAGCGCCGAAACGCGGTTCGCACCGATCGCCTGCAGGATGAGGTTGGTCGGATAGGGGTTGTCGAGCGTCAGGACCAGCGTGTTGTCATCCTTGGCGACGATCCGGTCCTTCACCGTGTCCTTGGTGAAACCGTATTCCGTCAGCGTCGCGGCGTTGCCGTAACCCAGCATCACGACGCGCTGCATCGACCAGGCGAGTTCCTTGGCTGTGGCGGCTTCGCCGCTCGGGAACTTCATGCCTTCATTGAGGTGGAAGGTGATCTGCTTGCGATCTTCGGACACGTCCCAGCTTTTCGCAAGCAGCGGTACGACCTTGGATTCATCCTTGGGGTCGAAGTCGACGAGGGAGTCACACGTGTTCTGCAGGAGCTCGTTGGTGACGACCTCGCCGACCTGAGCCGGATCGAACGTGCTGATCGCATCGACATTCCAGGCCATGACAAGTGCCGAAGCCGGCGTCGCAGCGTGGGCAGGCAGAGCAATCGAGGTGAGCAATGCAGCGGCAGTGGCGGCAATCGCCCTCTTATGCTTGGCAAAGTGTTTCGTCATCATGCTTTCAGTTCCCCTTGTTTTTCGAATCTTGAACGCTGATTTGAGGCCGAGGGCTTTTCCGCCCCCGGCAGTTGGATCTCAGGCAGCCTCTTTCGGGCGTGGCTGAAGAGGCGGATTGACGTCTTCCGGGATCGGGCAGACGTATGCCGTCTTTCCCAGGCGCGCCTGATGATCGGCCTTGGCGGCTGCCAGCAGTTCCGCGTCCTCCAGAAGTTCGATCGCCGTGCCGGCCATCATCTTGGCGGCATGGGTCATGCCCTTGTGGGCGGCCGGCATCTTGCCCTGCGCCGTCACCTGCCAGGAATGACCCGGCGTGCCGATGGCAATCGTCGCCGTATGGGCCTGGACGGTCGGCATGATCCAGCTGACATCGCCGACATCGGTGGAACCGATCATCGGCTCGCCATGAACATCGAGCGGCACGATGAAATCGCATAGCGGCGTGTCCTCGCGGCGCGGCAGGCCGGTGCGCAGATAGGCGTTGTCGATATCCTCGTCGCTCAACGTCGCCTGGATTTCAGCGGCAAACGCCTTGTCGGCGGCTTCGAAAGGCACAGGGCCAAGCCGTTCGAGAATGCGCTGCATGGCCTCTTCCAGGGGCCGGTTGCCGAGAAGGTTCGAGACCGCGCTCATGATGGAGATTTCGACTGTCGTGTCGGTCATCATCGCAGCACCATGTGCCACGCGCTTCACGCGTTCGTTGAGGTCGAGCATGCCCTTCAGATCACGCGAGCGGATGGCGTAACGCACCGCTGACTTGGCCTGCACGACATTCGGGGCGATGCCGCCGGAATCGAGCATGGCATAGTGGATACGGCTGGATTCCGGCACGTGTTCGCGCAGATAGTTGACACCGACATTCATCAGTTCGACGGCATCGAGTGCCGAGCGGCCAAGGTGAGGCGCAGCGGCGGCGTGCGAGGCGCGGCCGGTAAAGCGGAAATCCATGCGCGTATTGGCAAGCGACTGCGCGCGGGCGACTTCGGTGAAGGCACTCGGGTGCCAGGTGATCGCCGCGTCGACGCCATCGAAAGCACCTTCGCGTGCCATGAAGGACTTTGCCGCACCGCCTTCTTCAGCCGGGCAGCCGTAATACCGGACACGGCCCGGCGTGCCGGATTTCTCCAGCCAATCCTTGATCGCCGTCGCGGCAAGCATGGCGGCAGAGCCGAGGAGATTGTGACCGCAGCCATGGCCGTGACCGTTACCCGGCAGGGGTTTCGGCTCGGCGATCCCTGCTTCCTGGCTGAGGCCCGGAAGCGCATCGTATTCGCCGAGGATGGCGATGATCGGTCCACCCTCCCCCGCTTCGCCCATCACGGCCGTCGGAATGCCAGCGACATTCTCGGTGACCCGGAATCCCTGCTCGCGCAGCATGGCTGCGTGCTCGGCAACAGACGCATATTCGGTATAGGCGATTTCAGGCATTCCCCAGACGCGGTCGCTGAGCGCTTCGAATTCCGCCTTGTGTTCGTCGACGAGATCCCAGATCGGCTCACTGTTCTGCATGGTAAAAATTCTCCAAGAAGGCTGCTGTTAAAGGTGTTTCTGTAGAAAACGGGCGAAAGCGGAAAACACGGTGCGGCGGTTCTCGAGCCGGGCGAAACCATGCCCCTCGTGATCGATCCGCAGATAGTCGCAGTCATGTCCAAGGCCGCTCAGGCAGGAATAGACGTCTTCGCTCTGGCCCATCGGCACGCGCGGATCGCGGTTGGCATGGACGATCAGCAAGGGTGCCTTCATCCGGTCGATGCGGTTGATCGGCGAGAACCGCTCCAGTGTTTCGCGCATCACAGTCGGATCGCCATACTCGGCAACCCGCTGCTGCCGTCCCCAGGGGCCGGTTGCGCGCAGATGGGTGAGGAAGTTGCCGACGCCGTAAAAATCCACGCCGAGCGACCAGAGGTCCGGATCTTCCGTCAACGCCGAAAGCACCATGAACCCGCCATAGGAGCGGCCGAACACGCCGATGCGATCGTCATCGACGTGCTCGCGGGCGCCGATCGCCAGCCTGATCGCCCGCAGGTCGGACACGGTATCCATCCGGTTTTCGCGATCGTCGAGTTGATGGAAGATGCGGCCATAACCGGTGCTGCCGCGAATGTTTGGGGCAACGACCATGACGCCCTGGCTCAGCAAGAACTGGACGTCAGCGCGAAAATCCGGACGCCACTGCATCTCCGGGCCGCCATGCACGATGAACAGCACGGGGTATCCCAGCAACGGAGGCGGCGACGCCGGAACGTAGACACACGCCGGGATCAAGCGGCCATCGAAGCTCTCGAACCGCTCGACAACCGGTTCGATAAAGGCGCCGCCATCGAAGCCGTTCGTCTGCGGCGCCACCAGTTGGTCGAACTGGCCAGTCGCGAGGTCGACCTTCCAGAGAGATGAGGGCTTCGACGCACTTTCCAGGGGGAAGACGAGCGACCGACCATCAGGCGTAAAGGCGACAGAGGTAATGACGCCGGTGGGTTGGTGGTCGAAACGGATCAGATTGCCACCATCGCGATCTGCAATACCGATCCGGCTCCAGCCATCCTCGTTGACCACTAAAGCGATGCGGTCCTGGCCGGGAGACAATGCCATCGCCTCTATATCGCGCCCCGCGAACTCCAGCACCGGCGTGATCTCGCCGCCATCGGCCGAAAAACGAGAGATGGCCATGAAGTCGCGGTTCTGATCGCTGATTGTCAGTCCACCGGTGCCATCCTTGAAAAGCCGGGCGGCAAGATAGCGAGCCTTGCCGTCATGCGGCATCAGCGGCGCAAGAGAGCCGGTGGCGATATCGAGACGATAAATGTCCTGGTCGTTGCCGGAGCGCAGGGTTTCGCGCAGCAGGAGCGACTGTCCGTCAGGCATAAACGCAAGAACTTCTCGCATGCCACTGCCGACATGGACAACCTTCGTTTCGCGGCTCGCGATGTCGGTGACGTGGACGTCCATGTCATAGGGTGAACGAGCGTTGGAAGTATACGCAATACGCGTTCCCTCAGGCGACCAGACTCCCCAAAGATGCACCACGGTCGTGGCGGATGTCAGCGCAACAGGCTCTGCCGTCAGGTCCGTGAGCAGCCAGAGCTGATGACGCTCATCGCCGCCACAATCCATTGTGAAGAGGATTTGCGGTCCCTTCGGGTTGAAGGCAAAAGCCCCGATGGGTTCCGGCATTTCAGTCAGCTGACGTGCCTGCCCTCCCGCAAATGGACGGATCCAGATCTGGTGAAACCCGGTGGCGTCCGATAGGTATGCAAGCCACTGCCCATCAGGTGATACCGCCGGCGATTTGACGGAGCCGATCCCGATGAATGGCAGGATCGCGGATGCGTCGATCGTTCTCGTCATCGATGGTTATGCTCCAGATTGAGGTCTCGGTTGTCGGCCAGCTGGTGCGACAGCCTCTCGGATGCGGCCTTGAGCTCGTCGAAGAGCGGGCCTTTGGTCGACTGGTGGTTGGCTTCCGTAACGATGGTGAAGCCGGCTTCGGGCCAGGCTCGATGCAGCCGCCACGCTGAAAGCATCGGCGTCACCGTGTCGTAGCGGCCATGCACGATCTGGCAGGGAAGATGCCGGATGCGGTCGATATCGACGAGCAGCTGCCCCGGCTTCAGAAACGCACCGTTGACGCAGTAGTGGGTGAAGATGCGGGCGACGGCGAGGGCCGCCTTGGGATCCATTAGGGCGGCGACATGGGCAGGATCCGGCAGGAACGTCTGCGTCTTCGCTGAAAAGCCGCGGAGGCTCAGTGCGGCGGCGGCTTCCACCTGCGGGTTTCCGCTCGTCAGGCGGCGGTGGTATGCCGATTGCAGGTCACCGCGTTCGTTTTCCGGAATGAAGTCCGCGAACTCCTCCCATTCCTCGGGAAAGATCGAGCGGACACCGTTAAACCACCAGTCGATATCGTCCGGGCCGGCCAGGAAAATTCCGTGCAGGCGAAAGCCGAGGCACCGTTGCGGATACGCCTGTCCATAGGCAAGTGCCAGGCAGCTGCCCCAGGAACCGCCGGCGACCACCCACCGTTCGATACCGAGCGCCGTGCGGACACCCTCAATATCTTCGATCAGCGCATCGGTCGTGTTTCCGGTAAGCTCGGCATGAGGGGTAGATTTCCCTGCGCCCCGCTGATCGAAAGTGATGATGCGGAACGCAGAGGCATCGAATGTCTTGATCTGCTGTGGCGAGATGCCGGCACCTGGCCCTCCATGCAGGATGACGACCGGAACACCGTCTTTGCTCCCGAATTCCTCGACATGCAGGACATGCATTTCGTCAGCTTGCACGAGATAGGTAAGGGGCTGTTGGCTTTGAGGCATTTCGATAAGCACCACGACAACGTCCGATATGCATAAAATTTATGCATGTATAAGATTTAATCATGATGTCGCGGAGAGACAGACACGTCCAATGAAAATTGGTGATGGGCCATTCCAAAGCGGAATAGTTTTACCTCGTAAGTCTCGTGAGAAGCTGTCCTTCAACTGCGAGCACTAACGGAATTGGTCCCGTTGTGGCTGCCTCGGCCGCTACCCGCCACTCATCGTATCAACAGGATGGGTTCATCGCGCACGGCATTTGATAACTTCGAAAAATTTCGAAGACCTGTGGAAAACAAAAACCAGTCGGGCTTCTAGACACCGACGGTCTTCACACAAAATCACCGTTTCACTTCCTCTGATGCAGCACCACCCCGAGTTCATGCCACTCACGACCGTCTTTGCGGATAAGGTCATCGGCTGAGGCTGGGCCCATGCTGCCGGGGGCGTAGGGTTCTGGAACCGAGCCGTCTTCTGCCCAGGCGTCCAGGAAAGGCTGGACGGCAGCCCATCCGGCTTCGATGCTGTCGGCGCGTTGAAACAGCGCCTGATCGCCGATGAACAGGTCGTAGATCAGGGATTCGTAGCCCGTCGTGTTGCCGATGTCGAACCTGTCGGAATAGCGGAAATCCAGTGTCACCGGCACTGTCTCGACGGATTGGCCGGGGCGTTTGATCGAGATTTCCATGCTCATACCTTCATCCGGCTGAACCTGGATGACGAGCCGGTTGGGCGGCAGACGACGCGTCACGTCCGTTTCGCGAAACTGGGCAAATGGGACCTTGTTGAACGTGATGACGATTTCCGTGTCGCGGGCGGTCAAAGCCTTTCCCGTCCTCAAGTAGAACGGTACACCGGCCCAGCGCCATGTGTCGGCGTAAAGCTTGAGGGCCACATAGGTTTCGGTCCGACTGTCGGGCGCGACATCCTTGGTGTCCCGGTAGGCTGACAACGACTTGCCGCCGAGATCGCCCGAACCATAGGCGCCGCGCACGCTGTTTGCGGCAGCCTCTTCAGTCGAATAGACACGCAGCGCTTTCAGCACCTTGCCCTTCTCGTTTCTAATAGCCTCGGCATCGAAACTGTTCGGCGGTTCCATCGCGATCATGGCCAGCAACTGGAACAGGTGGTTCGGAACCATGTCGCGGAGAGCACCTGTCGCATCGTAGAATTTGCCGCGACTGCCGACATCGACAACCTCGGCCGCCGTGATCTGAACATGGTCGATATAGGTGTTGCTCCACAGGCCCTCGATGATCATGTTGGCAAAACGGGCCGTCATCAGGTTCTGCACAGTCTCCTTGCCGAGAAAATGATCCAGCCGGTAGACCTGGGTTTCCTCGACATTCGACAATATACGGGCATTGAGAGCCTTCGCCGAGGCGAGATCGATCCCGAAGGGTTTCTCGATCGCGACGCGCCGGAAGCATGTCTCGGTTTCCTGCATCAGGCCATGCACTGCCAGCTTCTCGACGATCGGTCCGAACAGAACGGGCGGGACGGCGAGGTAGAAAGCAGCATTCGCCGTCGATCCAAGCCGCGTTTCAATCGCCTTATAGATATCGTCCATGGTGAAATCGCCGCTCATATATGAAATGCGGGATCGCAGACTGAACCAGGCGTCGTCTTTGCGGGTCGGCTCTTCGCCGTCTGGGCTGAGATGGGTGAGGAACTCATCGAGCCGACCGCGCAGAAACTCGTCGTCGCCTTCATCGATCCCGACACCGAGGATAGCGAGATCGTCTCCGACCAGGCCGCTGCGTGTCAGGTTGATGATCGCCGGAATGAGCAGGCGACGCGTCAGGTCGCCGGTGGCGCCGAAGATGACGAGAGTAACGGGCGGTGCTTTTTTCGGGATCACGCATAGCTCCTTCCATGAGGTCCTTACGGGGATATAGGCTTCTCGGTGCTACCAGCAATTCTCGAAAGGGAAATAGAGGCGAGTTGCGAGAAGGGTCGGCGCCGCGACGACTTGGCATCCGCGCGCCGATGAATACTCACACCGGACCCGCATACCCAAGCCACCTTCCGCATCCGACAAACGCAGAATGCAAAGGAACATCGGCGAAACGGCGTTGTTTGTGAGGCGGCGAGCAATTTGGAGACCGGCATGGATCAGGCAAGCGCTTTCAACAGACGCAATCTTCTGAAACTTGGAGCCGCAGGCGCAACGGGGGTGGTGTTGTCCACGACGGTTGCCGGCGCTCAGAGCTACCCCGCACCGACGCAGGTGGACACCGGCATGGTCGAGGACGGCAAGGTCAAGTTCCCGGAATGGCGCGGGCCCGATGAGACCCCGAGCGGAAACCCGTCAACGCCGCTTCCTCCGGAAGATAGGGTCGGCTTTGCGGTCGTAGCTCTCGGTCGTCTCAGCCTCGCAGAAATACTACCCGCCTTTGGCGAAACGAAAAAATCGAAACTCGTGGCGCTCGTGTCCGGAACGCCGGAGAAGCTATCGGCGGTCGCGCGGCAATACGGCATCGCCGAGGATGCCTGTTACGATTACGAGAGCTTAGACGCCATCAAGGCCAATCCGGACATCAAGGCCGTCTACATCGTTCTGCCCAACAGCATGCACCGCGAATATGTCGAACGGGCAGCGCGGGCAGGCAAGCATGTCCTTTGCGAGAAGCCCATGTCGATCAGCTCGGCGGACGGGCAGGAAATGGTCAAGGTTTGCGAAGAGCAGAACGTCAAGCTGATGGTGGCCTACCGCATCCAGTACGAAGCCGCCAATCTCTACCTCGCCGAAAAAGTCCGCAGCAAAGCCTATGGCCGTCTTGTCGGCATGTCCGCGATCAACGTTCAGACGGTTGCCGAAAACGGTGCCGAGCAATGGCGGCACAAGAAGGCTCTTGCCGGTGGCGGATCACTCCCTGACATTGGGCTTTACTGCCTGAACACCGCACGCTTCCTCACAGGTGAGGAACCGGTCGAAGTCATGGCGACGCAATACAGCCCCGAAGGTGACCCTCGCTATGCCGAGGTCGAGGAAACGGTCTCGTTCACCTTGCGCTTCCCATCCAATTTCATCGCCAACTGCTTCACCAGCTATGGCGCGCGAGACGACAAGCATCAGCGGCTCAATTTCGAAAAGGCCACCGTGGATATGGCGAACGCCTACAAATACGACGGCCAGAGCCTGACTGTCACCGAACTGGACGGCGAAAAATCCGTGCAGAAAAAGGTCGAGATCGCGCTCAACAACCAGTTCGCGGCCGAGATCGACCACATGGCGACCTGCATCATCGAGGACCGCAAGCCACGAACGCCCGGCGAGGAAGGTGTGCAGGATCATGTTGTGATGGAAGCAATCTACGAGTCAGCGCGATCGGGAGCGCCCGTGAGGCTCCAGGCCCCGGACCGACTCGACGCCTTCCGCGGACCACCAGCTGCGGTCGAACTCTGACGCCGGTGTTTGCGCAAGCGCTTGTGTCGTGGACGTGTTCACAAGTTCAACCAGCGCTCTACCCATACGGGAGATTCGCCCTATCTCCGTTTTACAACAATGAAAGAGACAGATGAAAAAGCTCGCAATTATAATCATTTCGATGATGACCGCGTTTACCGGATACGTGCCCGCGCAGGCCATGCCGAAGGCAGCGATTACCGCGGCTGCACCGGCGGCTGACGTCCAGCAGGTCCAGTACCGCAACGACAACCGCCGTTACGTCCCACGTGGCGAGCGTCGATACAACAATCGATACGATCGTCGTGACCGCTATGATCGCCGCAACCGTTACAGCAACCACCGCCGCCATGACCGTCGCTACGACAACCGTCGTCGCAACAACACTGGCGCCATCATCGGCGGCTTGGCTGCAGGTGCCCTCATCGGTGGTGCGATCGCTTCGCAGAACCGCAACGGCAGCAGCAGCTGTGCAGCGCGTTACCGCTCGTATCGCGCTTCGGACAACACCTACCAGCCGAACTCGGGCCCACGCCGGGTTTGCCGCTAACATCTTCACCGGTGCGCAAATGAGAGACCCCGCCAGCAATGGCGGGGTTTTTCTTTTTTTGGACCACGGCAGCGGATCGGCGGCCGTGTCACCTTACCTTCGGAGTTATTCCGAACCGCCCCGAACCCTCTCCCCGCAGCAAATGTTCGGCCAACGGGTTCCCGTGCAGGAACCTCGCCGCCGACTGGTCGTTTGCTTTGCATGAAGCCTTAACGCCATCCCGGCTATGGCTGCGAAATCGAGGAGAACACCATGGCAAGCGGTCAATTGAAAGCACTGCTCGGCGTACTCGCCGTTGCAGGATTTCAGAACAGGGACAAAATCGCGGAGCTCCTACGGGGCGTGAACAAGACCCAACCGGCTGGAGCGAACACCGCTCCGGAGACCAGTCCCCGGCAGACAAGTGGTCTTGAGGATCTGCTCGGCAAGCTTACGGGCGGCAAGGAAGCAGGCGGCCTTGGCGGAATTCTGGGAGGACTTGCGTCCGGCGGTGTCTTGAGTGGTGGTCTGGGTGACCTCCTGAAAACCTTCCAGCAGAACGGATATGGTCAGAAGGCCGAATCTTGGGTCAAGCCCGGATCCAACGAGGACATTGATGGGGATCAGCTTGCCGAAGCGATCGGACCCGAAGTTCTCGATGAACTGGCAGCGAAAACAGGACTGTCGCGAGATGAGATACTTGCGCGGCTGAGCAAGGATCTTCCCCGCGCGGTCGATGAGCTGACCCCGGATGGCAAGGTCCCCGCAGACGACCCAACATCGACAGTGTGATTGGAAGGGGCACCATCCCTTCATCCTCAAGCAAAACGGTAGATCCCTATGAAACTTTCAGACGATGCGCGTTCCATCCTGGTGTTTGCGGCCTATCATCAACTCCTCAGCGGTGACCCCGTAAAGGAAGTCGTTCTGGACGATGGTGCTGGTCATCACGCAAGCTCGAAGGGCCAGGCAGAACTCGAAGACGGCGGCCTCATCCGCATCGACGGAAAAAGAGCGGAGATTACCGACGAAGGTCAAAACGTTCTCGCAACAGTCATCGATGCCATTCGAAACGCCACAGCCGGCTGAAGCAGAGAATAAGCTCAGCGTTTGAGGGCCTGGTTTTCTTCGACCAGCCGACTTCCATCTCAAGAAACAAGCCTCTGCTCTCAGGAATGAGACAGAGGCTTCGTTGCGTTCCCCTTCGGTCAGTCCTGAAGGTTTCTCGTCCGACACGCATCTTAGGGGAGCCCTGCTGCTCGCCATCCGCAGGTCCGGGTCACAGCCGAGAGATTGCCGGCCACGCTGACGCCGGTCGGCGCGATCGTGCTGTTATGATGCCACAGTACGTCATTGCTCAAGGTTGTAAGCGTGCCTCTCCGCTGCCGCCTAGCTAGAGTGGTTTCAGTTGGCATAATCAAAAACCCCACACCGTCAGCGAGAACCGTGTATGGTCGAGGTGAGCAGGCATTGAAAAAGAAATCCCGCCTCGAGAGGCGGGATTATCACTTCAGTCGACCAACGCTCACTAGCACGCAGATCCTACGCTGCGATCTCAGCCGGCGCCTGTGCGCGGGCGGATGACCTGACGCGGCGACTGCGGACCGGTCTTGTCACCTCGGCAATGATGGAGGCTGCAACGATCTGTCCGAGTTCGGCAGCACTTGTGATGCCCTGGATGAACGGACGTTTGTGCAGAAGATATGAGACAGCCGGGACGTACAGTCGCCTCACCGGTCGCACACCCGCGATCAGCGGTCGGCACTGGTCGTCCACGTCAATCCCGCCCGTACGGCGGTGATTGCCAATGGCTGTCATCGTCTTTGCCTCGGATATCAGCCCTCGTTCGATAAGGGATGGGAATGGCAGGTCGGTCGCCGACAGATTTTTCTGGCCCGTGGCGTCGATAAACGTATCGAAGCGCATGGTGGTACCGGCGATTTCGACAGTAGCGCCCCGTTCAAGACCTTCTTTCACGATCTCCGAGTCATCGCCAAGGGCGACGATACCAAGACAACCGCTCCGATGAAGCGCAAGTAGTCGCTCGATCGACAGGTGCGGAACGGTCGCATAGTCGTCGGCGAAAATGCTCTTGAAGTTCCGGTTGAACCGGCCAAGGTCGTCAGCGTTCATAAAGCCGACCGCCGTCTCGATGATCTCATGGGTAATGAGAATGGCGTAGCGCCACGGAACGGTGTGCTTCTGGGCATAATTCCGCTTGGCTTCGGCAAGGTTGGACGCCGCCCACTCGAACGGGTCTTCCTTGTCGCGAACCCCGTAATACGCAACGGCGAACGTGTCGACGGTCAAGCCGTCTAGACCGATGGCCTTGGAATAGTCCGGATCGGCAACAGCAAGTTCCTGGCGAAACAGCTCGAAAATGTCATCGAGCAGTCCGCTGCTGCCAAGCGCGATGCGGTCATCGACCGCCTGCTGCGTGCAGATCTTCGGCTCAAGATAGGGGATCGGAAAATAGAAATCGGCTTCGGGAAGAAGACCCTTGCGCGACATCATCACGATATCAAGAGCCTGGCCGTCCGCGTTGACGGAGTACTTAAGTTCGTCACCCTTGCTTTTGATGAATTCACCGAACTTGGTCGCGACCGTCATGACGGCATCGATCGCACTCAGCGAAGTCCCCAAAATTCCGATCTTGCCGCTCGGGATGCTCTGCAATGCGGTCGCGGGCCATGGCGCCTCAAAGAAGCCGGGCGACGTCTCAGGTTCGGACGGAAAGCTATGTCCGGTCGCAATGACGACGTAATCGAACAGCGCCTCTGCGCCGCCATGTTCAGGGCTCAGGCACAATTTGAACTGATCACCGACAGGCTGAACGTCGTCGACGGATGCGTTCTCAAACACGTCGACCGTATGCCTGGAGGCCCGCGATGCGTCGATGATCGCGTCGAACTGAGATCTGAAATAATCGCCAACCACGACACGCGGATAGAATGCACGGTCTGTGATTTCCGAGCGAGCAACACCAATCTCGTTCAGGTACTCGTCGGACTGGAGTGCCAGCCAGTCGTGGAGCATCACCGGCAGAGCCGGAACCTCGATGCTCGGTATATTCGACAGCATCGCGAGGTCGTTGATGCCCCGCTGGTAGGGTGTTCCCTTGCCGGCGACGTCGGTTCGCTCGAAAATTGCAATATCCAGAGAGGCGCTGCATTTCACAAGGTCCTGCAGTGCGAATATGGCTGTCGGACCCGATCCAATAATGGCTACGCGTTTACGCATCTAAATCTCCTGCCCCGCGGAAAGCGGCGCACATTGACAGAACAACCGACATCGAAAGATGTTCCCCATCTGTCCAGACTGAGCAAACAGCAACGAGCCGGATTTCACCCTGGCTGATATGGGGATTTCTCCGCGAACTGCGATGTCCCACGTGCCTTCGTGTCGTGTCGGTCCGCTACCGTACAGGCGCAATATGTTGATGAGGCGCTCAACGAGTCCCATGTATTGGGGAAGCAATCACAGAGATGGATACGATGGTTTCAAGGATCAGGAGAACGCTGACCATGGGCGAACGCGCGGCCGCCTTCGAGCACACCAATGCCGTTGCGCGCGAGACTGCAGATGACGAACGGCGACGTCGGGAGGAAAAAAGCGAGCGCCTCCGGAAACTTCGACTGGCGGCAGAGCAAGGTGACAAGTCGAAGTGTTCGGCTGGATGAAACTTTTCATGCCAACCGTCATTAACGCTCCTCCACATCAAGAAAAGTGAGGAAACACGATGACCCTTCAAGGCAAAAAAATCGCCATTCTAATTGCTCCGCGCGGCACTGAAGAGCCCGAGTTCAAGCAGCCGAAAGACGCGGTCGAGGCAGCCGGTGCCACGGTCACTGTCATCGGCCTTGAAAGCGGCGAGGCCCAGACGAACAACAACGACCTCGACGCCGGGAGCAGCTATACCGTTGACAAGACGGTCAGTGACGTCGCGGCTGACGAGTTCGACGGCCTCGTCATTCCGGGCGGATGCGTGGGCGCCGACAAGCTGAGAGCCGACAAGGCGACGATCGCCTTCGTGCACGCATTCTTCCAGCAGGCAAAACCCGTGGGCGTCATCTGTCACGCGCCGTGGCTTCTCGTCGAAGCAGACGTCCTGAATGGCCGGACGGTGACATCGTATCCGACAGTTCGCAAGGACATTGAGAACGCTGGTGGCATCTGGGTCGACAAGGAAGTTGTTGTCGACAAGGGGCTCGTGACGAGCCGCACCCCGAAGGATTTGCCGGCTTTCTGCGCGAAGATCGTCGAGGAATTCGAAGAGGGCAGACACCCACAGCAGGCCCGTAGCGCCTGAGTGACCACTCAGGATGCGGCTCCCCGAGGGGCCGCATCCCCCAGCCGGCGAGCTTATTAGCTTGCGCTGGAACCAGGAGCACTATTCTGGCGTTTTTGGATTTTGAAGGAGCGCCAGATGATTGCACCCACGCCCGTCCGTTATTCCCCAGACCTCGAAACAGTCAAACCTGATGAGCGCGAGACGATCTCGGGTCTAATCGATCAGTTCGACATCATTCTTGAAAAGACTGCCGAGGATTACGGCCATGCCGTTCGGTCCGTGCACGCCAAAGCACACGGCATCCTTGAGGGTACAATGACCGTCAAGGACGGGCTGCCGCCCGAGTTCGCGCAAGGTCTGTTTGCCAAACCGGGCGAACATCCGGTCTACATGCGTCTTTCCACAAACGCCGGCGACATCTTGCCCGACGCTGTCGCTCTTCCACGCGGGTTGGCGATCAAGGTTGTCGGCGTCGAGGGTACTCGCCTGCCTGGCGCGGACGGCAATAACCAGGACTTCGTGATGGTCAACGGCCCGATCTTCCAGACGCCGGATCCGAAGAAATTTCTCTCCAGCCTCAAGCTCCTTGCCAAGACCACGGACAAGCTGGAAGGCACAAAGACCGTGATGTCCAGCGTGCTTCAGACCGTCAACAAGGGCCTCGAAGCCGTCGGCGTGACGAGCCCCACCATTCAGTCCCTCGGCGGCGCGCCGAATGTCGATCCGCTCGGCGAGACCTATTTCAGTGTCACGCCGTTTCGCTATGGTGACTACGTCGCGAAGTTCCGCGTGAAGCCGATCTCACCGGATCTGACCAAGCGCACCGGAACCGTAATCGATGCCAGCGTCCGCGAGAACGCCATCCGTGAGACGGTCCAGGCGGAAATGCAGGAAACGCGGGGCCTGTGGGAATTCCAGGTCCAGCTCTGTCGCGATATCGAAGCGCAACCGATCGAGGACCCGACCGTAGAATGGAAGGAAGACGAAGCTCCGTTCGTGACCGTTGCAACTTTGAGCGCCGCTCCGCAGGATAGCTGGAGCGACGCCAAGGTGCAGAAGGTCGACGAGGAAATGCGGTTCAGCGTCTGGACCGGCCTTGCAGATCACCAGCCTCTCGGCGGCATCAACCGGGCACGTAACGAAACCTACCGCCACTCTGCCGGTTTCAGAGCCAGGTTCAACGGCTGTCCGTTCCACGAACCGCAGCAATAACCGCAGGGCAAACACTGGATTTCGGCGAGATCGACGTCTCGCCGAAATTTACGTTTAAATTTCAAAAGAAGACGGCACTGGTGGATAGGCCGCACGGATTGTCCTCACATTCCGCTGCGCCTCGAAACGGCCGGAACTATGCGGCTTGCGGACTGTTCGCCTCCTTGAATGAAAGGAAATGCGATGAAGCCCGAAGATGAACCCAGTATCGACAAAATGAGAGACCCGCCTGAAGTCCGAAAGAAGAAGGGACTGTTAGGGCGCGGAGTGATCGTCGTGCTTGGCATATACGTGCTCGGCGCCTTCAGCCTGTATATCGCAATCGTCATCTACGGGCTCATGAGCTCGTCGTGACAGGACTGGAAGGAATGACCGTGAAGAACCCACCGGTTACCGAGGACGCCGACAAAACGCTGATCGAAAATGATGGGCACCAGCGCTTCAAGGAAAGCGTCGACACGACGCGAACTCCGGAGCAGGAACGCAAAGACGCCTCGGAGAAAACAGGTACGCCCGGATACGGCACAACCAAGTGAAAGGGCGCTGATGTCACAGAGCGGAAATCAAGGCCCGGACTGGTGGTTCGCCTGGCTGGGCCGGGACAACACAGGCACTGGCATGCTGCGGTTCCTGGCGCTGCCGCTGTCGTTCATCGTGGTGGTCGGAATTATATTCTGGACCATCTGGCCATCATGAATCTCTGACCAGAAGGAGAATAAAATGAGTGACGACAAAAAGACCGGAAGCGATGCGGATCGCACGAGCGAGAATGCCGACAAGGACCGTGAGGATTTGCTGAAGAAGGCTGAAAAAGGCCTTGAAGACGCCAAGGGCGAAAAGCCCGAGGGCGAGATCTGAAACGTCTCAAGCAGAATAGGTCTGGCCGGTCGCGGAACCGGCCAGACCCTCAGATCAGAACTGGCGACGCAGGCCGAATGTCACAGCATGGCTGCGGAAGTCGGTGCTCGACGTGGATCCGTCGCGGGCCTCGAAGTTGAAATCGTCGGCAGCTGTGAAGCGATACCCGATATCGAACGTCGTGTTGTCGAACAGCGAAGTGTTCGTGAACAGACCGATAGCCTGCAGATTGATGCCGACGCCGGCATCAAGGTGGTAGGCGAACTGGGTGTCGGAATCATCCATCAGCGTGCCGGTACCGGTTCCGCTGACGCCCTGCTTGCGCAGTTCCAGGTTCATGAAACCTGCACCGCCGCCGACGTAAGGCGTGATCGCGCTGACTGCGCCTTCAGCTGCAAGCGGGATATCGAGATAGCCATTGACATAGCCCTGGAACGAGCGAGCGTCGCCGTAGGAGTCGATACCGCCAACGCCGCCAAATCCGGAAACGCTGTGTTCGTCGACAGACGCGCTGCCGTAACCAAGTTCAAGCTCGAGGCGCGGCGAAACGAAGCCCATCGATCCGAAGTTATAGCCGGCGCGCAGTGCGCTGTAGTAGCCGACGTCATACTCGGTGGACACCGACGCGGCGCCGAAATCAAAGCCTGTATCGTCAAGGAAGTTTACGGAGCTCAGCGAACCAAAGTAAAAACCAGACGTCGCCGGTGCGGCAAGCGGAGTTTCCATGGGCGCGAGATCTGCGGCAGACACCGGGACTGCGATTGCCGAGGCGAGGAGAACGGTGGCCAGGGCTTTTGAGAGAGTGTTCATGACATATCCTTTAGTGGTCCGATGCCTGATCGGTGATTCAATCCACTATCAGAGTCGCGCTGTTTGCTAACGGAAAGAGCTAATAAAGATGATCTTGCAGTAGCGACTGCACAATCATAGTTGCAAGTCCGCCACATGACTTCTGTCATGTTCAGCAGGTCTTTCGCGCTCGGGAGCCGGCAACGTGCCTTATCCCCCCCAAGGCGGATCTCGCTGCCGCATCGGCCAGGTCGTTTCCGGAGATTCCGGAATGCCCTTTGCACAATTGAATTGTGACAAGCGGGTTGCGCTCGAGGAAAGCGTCCAGTTCGCGCCAGACATCTGCATCCGGGATTGGCCGACGACGTTCGTGCGGGTTTGATCTTACCCGCTTCCAGCCGTTGCCGCGCCAGATGAACCGCCATCGACGGCACCCTTCGACGACATGGGCGGAATCGGTCCATATCACCGCAGCCATTCCCGTCGCTTCGGCTTCAAGCCAAGACGCCGCGCGCATGACAGACAGCACCTCGAACGTATTGTTCGAGCTGCCGATCGTCGTCCCCGAGGCGACATGGATCTGCACGTCGCCTTTGAAAGCGACGATCGCCCAGCCGCCAGATCGGGAAGTGGCGTCGAACGAACCGTCGGTATAGACCTGGAAGATATCGGTCATCGGGGAAAGCATAGCATCGACAGATCCGGCGACAATGTCCACTTGCTTGACCGAGCCTGCCGATTTCTCCCCATCCATCACGATCAGCGCCTGAAGGTCGCGAACAGCTTTCGGACGCTGTCTCCGCCCAAGATGACGAGGTCGAACTTCCGGCCAAACAGCAGCCACTCCCAACAGATACCCTTCATCTGCCAGTGCACGGCGCGGCTGCACGCGGCAGGAGTCCACAAGGGTGACAGCTGTCCCTTGTCTTCAGCCTTGGCAAAGATGCGCTCCATGTTTTTAGTGTGCTCAGCGCTGAGGGCGTCCATCTCCTGCAGGACAGGTTCGAACTCATGTTCGAAGTTCGTTCTCAGAAGGATCGTGAGGAGCCGCTGACGCTGGACGTCGCTTGCGAGCATCCCAAACCAGTCGAGAGCAATGGTTTCCACCGCCGAGATCGGATCAGTATCCTCGCAACCCGAGCCGGCAGCGTCGCTCATGTCGACCCGGGGAAGCTGCGCCGCGTTGTAGAGTTGGAGGAACAGGTCGCTCTTGCTGGCAAAGTGCCAGTAGACCGCTCCACGTGTGACACCAGCGGCAGCCGCGATTTCGTCCAGAGTACTGTTGGCGACGCCTTTCTCGAAAAAAAGCTGCTCGGCTGCGGTCAGGACGGCACAGCGCGTCTCGGCCGCTTCGGCTTTCGTTCGTCTCATCCTTGTCCTCCTCTTCCCGCTCTCCCCTACTCCGCCGCTTTGGGAGCTGCCTTTTCTGCTTCGTGGTTCGGCTCCTTCACGCGGAAGACTTTCATCACGAAGACGAAGAACACGGGAACGAAGAAGATGGCCAGCAAGGTCGCCGAGATCATCCCGCCGAGCACGCCGGTGCCGATCGCATTCTGACTGGCAGCACTGGCACCGGTGGCAATTGCCATCGGAACGACGCCGAGGGTGAACGCAAGCGACGTCATCAGGATCGGGCGGAAGCGCAGATGCGCTGCCTCGACCGTCGCATCAAACGTGGAGCGGCCTTCGGCGCGGAGGTCCTTGGCGAACTCGATGATCAGAATGGCGTTCTTCGCCGACAGACCGATAATGGCGATCAGACCCACGAGGAAGTAGACGTCATTCGACATTCCCCGAAGCATGACGGCCGCAACCGAACCGATGACCCCGAGCGGCACGACGAGCATGACCGAGATCGGGATCGACCAGCTTTCGTACAAGGCTGCCAGCAGCAGGAACACGAAGAGCACGCTGAGCGCGATCAGGGCGGGTGCCTGCGACCCCGACTGGATTTCCTGCAGCGACTGGCCGGTCCATTCGTAACCGAAACCGTTCGGCAGTTCGCCGGCAAGCCGTTCCATCTCGGTGATGGCGTCACCGGAGGAGAAGCCCGGTGCTGCCTGGCCGGCGATGCGGATCGACGGGTAGCCGTTATAGCCAACAACCTGCGACGGGCCCCGGACCCATTCGACCGACGCGAATGAGGCCATCGGCACCATGCCGCCATTGGCGTTGCGGACGTTGAGCCGCAGCAGGTCTTCTGTCTTCATGCGCTGCTTGCCGTCGGCCTGAACCTGCACGCGCTGCATGCGTCCCGCATTCGGGAAGTCGTTCACATAGGACGAGCCGAGGTTTGCGGTGATCGTCGAGTTGATGTCGCCGAATGTGACGCCGAACGTGTTGGCTTTCTCACGGTCGATGAGGAGGTTCACCTGTGCCGCATCCGGCATGCCTTCGATGCGAACGCCTGCGAGAACCGGGCTCTTGGCAATGGCGGCCATCAACTGGTCGCGCGCCGCGCCAAGTGCCGTCTGGCCGTTGCCGGCACGATCCTGCAATCGGAAGGTAAAGCCGGACGAGTTGCCGAGACCCTGGATCGGCGGCGGCGACAGCGAGAACGCGATCGCATCGCGGATGCCAAAGATCTGGCCGTTGATCCGCTTGGCGATCGCATCAGCCGAATCCTCAGGACCGCGATCCGACCAGTCCTTCAGGGTGATGAAGGCGAGCGCGGCATTCTGGCCGCTGCCGGAGAAGGAATAGCCGTTGATGGCGATGATGCGCTCGACGGCCTTTTCACTGAGCGCGATCTTTTCGATCTGCGCGACGACCTCGGTGGTGCGGTCGGTGCTTGCCTCGGCAGGTGCCTGAACGTCGACGATCAGGAAGCCTTGGTCTTCGTTGGGCAGGAACGAGCTCGGCAGCTGCAGATAGGCCCAGCCGAGGCCGACGAGAAGCGCGACGTAGATGACCATGAAGCGACCGGATCGCTTGATGATGCCACCGACCGTGCGGGAATAGCCATGCGAAGCCTTGTCGAAACCGCGGTTGAAAATGCCGAAGACGCCCTTCTTCTCGTGGTGATCGCCTTTGATCGGCTTGAGGAACGAACCGCACAGTGCGGGCGTGAGCGACAGGGCAAGGAAACCCGAGAACAGGATCGAGACCACCATGGTCAGCGAGAACTGCTGATAGATGATGCCGACCGCACCGGGGAAGAAGGCCATCGGGATGAACACCGCACTCAGGACGAGCGTGATGCCGATGATGGCGCCCGAAATCTGGCCCATCGCCTTGCGGGTCGCCTCCTTCGGCGACAGCTTTTCCTGTGCCATGATGCGCTCGACGTTTTCGACGACGACGATGGCGTCGTCGACGAGAATGCCGATCGCGAGCACCATCGCAAACATGGTGAGCACATTGATGGAGAAGCCGGAGACATACATCACCGCACAGGTGCCAAGCAGCGCCACCGGGACGACCAGTGTCGGGATCAGCGTGTAGCGGATGTTCTGAAGGAAGACGTACATCACCACGAAGACGAGGATCATCGCCTCGATCAGCGTATGGATGACCTTCTCGATCGAGACTTCCACGAACGGGCTGGTATCGTACGGGATCTCGTATTCGATGCCGGACGGGAAATACTGCTGCAGCTCGGTCATGACCGCGCGCACGCCTTTCGCCGTGTCGAGTGCATTGGCGGTCGGCGACAGCTGGACGCCGATGGCAGCGCTTGGCTTGCCGTTGAGGCGGCTGGAAAAGTTGTAGCTTTCGCCGCCGACCTCGATGCGGGCGACATCGCGCAACCGCACCGACGAACCATCGGGATTGGCGCGCAGCACGATCGCTCCGAACGCTTCGGGATTGGTCAGCTGGCCCTGGACATTGATGGTTGCGGAAATCTGCTGGCCGATCGGGTTCGGCGTCGCGCCGATACGACCGGCGGCGACCTGCGCGTTCTGGGCGCTGATCGCAGCCGTAACATCGGAGGCCGTCAGCTTGAGGCCGACCATCTTGTCGGGATCCATCCAGATCCGCATGGAGCGCTGGGTGGCGAACAACTGAGCACTGCCGACGCCGGGCACGCGGCGGATCTCGCCAAGCACGTTGCGGTTCAGATAGTCGCCGAGACCGATGACGTCGGTATTGCCGTCCGTGGAGGTCAGCGACACGACCATCAAGAACGATGTGCCTGCCTGCTCGACGCGCACGCCCTGCGATGTGACGGCGCCCGGCAGGCGGGGTTCGGCGCGGGCGATGCGGTTCTGCACCTCGACCTGCGCTTCGCCGATATTCGTACCGGGTGCGAAGGTGACGTTGATGGACACGCGGCCCGACGATTCAGACGTCGATTCGAAATAGATCAGCCCGGGAACGCCGTTCAGTTCTTCTTCGATCGGACGCGTCACGCCCTGGTAGATATCGTCTGGCGAAGCGCCGGGATAGTTGGTGGAGACGGTGATCTGCGGCGGTGCGACATTCGGATACTGCGCAATCGGCAGCATCGGAATTGTCAGCACGCCTGCGAGCATGATGAAGATTGCGACGACCCAGGCGAAGATCGGCCGGTCGATGAAGAAACTTGCCATGTAACCTGGTCCTTACTTCTTCGCCGGCTCTGCAGGAGCAGCCTTGGCGTCGCCCTGCGTCGATTGCTCGGTCGCGGGCTTGTCCGCAGACCAGGGCTCAGGCTTGACGGTGGCGCCGGGAGCGGTCTTCTGGAACCCCTCCGCAATCACGCGGTCGCCGGCCTTGAGGCCCTGCGAGATGACCCAGCGTTCGCCAAGCGCGCGGCCTACGGTGACGCGGCGCTGTTCGACTTTGTCTTCGGCGCCGACCACGAGCACGCTCGCCTGGCCGCCGGAATCGCGCTGCAGAGCCTGCTGCGGCACGGCGAAGGCATCGCGCTCAAGACCTTCCTCGATCTGGACGCGGACATACATGCCCGGCAGGAGATCCCCATTGGTATTGGGGAATTCACCGCGTAGGGTCACCTGCCCGGTGGTTTCATCGACGGCTGCTTCCGAAAACAGCAAACGGCCCGTTTCCGGATATTTGGTGCCGTCGTCGAGCATGAGATAGGCGTTCGCCTCGTTCGGTCCCGTCATCAGCTTGCCGTCCTGCAGCGCCTTGCGCAGGCGGATCAGATCGGCGGCCGGCTGGGTGAAGTCGGCATAGATCGGGTCGAGCTGCTGGATGGTCGCGAGGTTTTCAGAGCCAGTCGAGCTGACCAGGGCGCCTTCCGTGATCAGCGCACGGCCGATGCGGCCGCTGATTGGTGCCGTGACATTGGCGTATTGCAGGCTGAGCTCGGCCTGGGCAAGGCCGGCCTGGGCGACGGCGACTTGAGCGTCCGCCTGCGCCAGTGCAGAGATCGCGGTATCGAGGTCCTGGCGAGTGGCGACGTTCGATTTGCTGAGCTGGGTCTGACGATCGGCGGTCTGGCGAGCCTGCATCTGCGCTGCCTGCGCACTCCGAAGCGTGGCCTGCGCGCTGTCGACCTGAACCTGGAACGGTGCCGGGTCGATGCGGTAAAGCACGTCGCCCGCCTTGACGATGGAGCCCTGTTCGAAGACGCGCTCGACGATAATCCCGGAGATACGCGGGCGCACCTCGGCGAGACGGGTCGGAGCGATACGTCCGGGCAGATCGCTGGTGATCGGCAAGGTCTCGGGCTGTACCGTCACCACTCCAACGGGCGATGGCGGCGGCGCCGGAGGTGCTGCGGCTTCTTCCTTCTGGCACCCGACGAGGGCGAGGAGGCAGGTGATGGTCAGGATAGATCGCAACGCCTTAGGCATCGAGTGCTCCGCACAAGGATAGTTTACATACAGTCGGGCACGTATATAACCGCCGTCTAGTTTTGTGCAATGCACATAATCGGTGGTTCACGAAGGATTTACGGATGCTGTCAGGATTTTTCGGAGCGGTTGGAGATACACCTGTCCCTCCGTCGAAAACCGTCGTCGTTGCAATTTCGAGCGACGGCATGGCTGACGTCGCGACGGCTGAGGACGGGCGATGAATACCGTGACCTGCCATGGACACACCATCCGGATGCTGAACATCAGCGGCACTCTTTGGATCGCGGCACCTGACGCGCTTCGTGCGTTGGGCGTCGATATTGCGCGTAAGGGTGCAAGTGTTCACCTGCAGAAGCTGCCGCGAACGGAAGTGAGACTTGTTACGTCATCCCAGTATCCGGACCTTTTCGCGGGGCGCCGCGGCAACCCGAGGATGAACCTCGTGACAGAGCAAGGGCTTGCCTTGCTAAGAGAGCAATCGGGAAAGTTTTGCGCGGGATAGGCATCTCTCCCGGCCGGACCGGCGTCACCGCAACGCCTCCTCGAACGCCGGTCAGGCCACTAATGCAGGCACAGCGGACTACGAGACACCTTTACTGACCACTCTCGGGAGCTCAGCCCACAGCCACCTCCGGTGCCTGACCTGCAGCTTTGAAAGTAATCCCTTGGATAATCTCTCCGACGGACGCTTGCCGCAGCGTCGCGCGGGCATATCTGTTGCTGGATTGAATTCGAGCAAAGGACCATCCAATGGCTGACCCGACGACATATGATACGGACCGCGGTGAAGGCGGCGAGACCCACCAGCATGTTCCGTCCGATGGCTCGCATCCTGCTCAGGCCCACCTGACGACAAACCACGGCGTTCGGATCTCCGACAATCAGAACAGTCTGAAATCCGGCAATCGCGGTCCGAGCCTGCTTGAGGACTTCGTTCTCCGCGAGAAAATCTTTCATTTCGACCACGAACGCATCCCTGAGCGCATCGTGCATGCCAGAGGCTCTGCCGCACACGGTTACTTCGAGCTCACGGAATCCCTCAGTGACGTGACAAAAGCCGACGTGTTTCAGCGTGTAGGGGACAAGGTTCCGGTTTTCGTCCGCTTCTCGACCGTTGCAGGCGGCGCTGGCTCTGTCGATACCCCTCGCGACGTTCGCGGCTTCGCCGTCAAATTCTACACGCAGGAAGGCAACTGGGATCTGGTCGGCAACAACATTCCGGTCTTCTTTATCCAGGATGCAATCAAGTTTCCCGATCTCATTCACTCGGTGAAAATGGAAGCTGACCGCGCCTATCCGCAGGCCGGTAGCGCGCACGGTACCTTCTGGGATTTCGCGTCGCTGATGCCTGAGACCACCCACATGCTTCTATGGGCCATGTCGGACCGTGGCATTCCGCGCTCGCTGCGCATGATGCAGGGCTTTGGCATTCATACGTTCCGCTTCGTCAACGAAGAGGGCAAGTCGACCTTCGTGAAGTTCCACTGGAAGCCGAAGCTCGGCGTTCAGTCGACGATCTGGGATGAGGCGCTCAAGCTTCAGGCCGCCGACAACGACTACCACCGTCGCGATCTCTGGGAAGCCATCGACAGTGGTGACTTTCCGGAATGGGAGCTCGGCGTTCAGCTTTTCGACGAGGAATTCGCAAGCAAGCTCCCCTACGACGTGCTCGACTCCACCAAGATCATCCCGGAAGAGATTTTGCCGGTCAAGATCGTCGGTCGGCTTGTGCTTGATCGCAACCCCGATAACTTCTTCGCCGAAACGGAACAGGTGGCTTTCCTGCCGTCGAACGTCGTCCCGGGAATCGACTTCTCCAACGATCCGCTGTTGCAAGGCCGGTTGTTCTCCTATCTGGATACCCAGAAATCGCGTCTCGGCACGGCCAATTTCCATCAGCTGCCGATCAACGCGCCGAAGTGCCCCATGCAGAATTTCCAGCGTGACGGCATGATGCAGATGAGCGTTCCGAAGGGTCGTGCCAATTACGAACCCAACAGCCTCTCAATGGCTGGAGAAGAAGGCGGCCCACGCGAGTGTCCCGCAACTGGCTTCCGGTCGTTCGAACGGGCGACAGGTGATCAGGAACAGGGCGACAAGCTGCGGGTCCGCGCCGAGCTCTTTGCCGACCATTACAGCCAGGCACGAATGTTCTGGAAGTCTCAGACAGCGTCCGAGCAAGCGCATATCGCGTCGTCTTTCGTGTTCGAGCTTTCCAAGGTCGAGTTCGATCACGTTCCGCCGCGCGTTATTGGTAATCTCCTGAACGTTGACGAGGAGTTGGCGCAGCGGGTCGCCGATGGTCTCGGAATCGACCTTCCGGCTGCCAATCCGGCTGCACGGGAACCGGTCGATCTCGATCCGTCGCCAGCCCTGTCGATCCAGAAGAACATGGTCGAGACGGTCAAGGGTCGAAAGATCGGCATCCTTATTGCTGATGGCACCGATGCGAAGGCATTGAGTGATCTGAAGAACGCCATCAGCCAGGCTGGCGCCACCGCATTCGTCGTTGCGCCTAAGATCGGAAAGGCAAAACTGTCCGACGGCAACGTAACGAAAGCCGATGGTCAGCTCGCCGGTTCGCCGTCACAGCTCTTCGACGCGGTCGCGGTTCTCCTCTCGAAGGAAGGCAGCGACATGCTGACCCGAGAAGCAGCAGCGGTCCAGTGGGTGATGGATGCGTTCGGCCACCTCAAGGCTATCGGCCATACGAACGAGGCCCAGCCACTGCTGCAGAAAGCCGGCGTCGAAACCGATGACGGTGTTGTCGGGATGGACGGCTTCCTGAAGGCCGCTGCAAAGCGGTACTGGGATCGCGAACCCAAGGTGCGCATGCTCGCCTAACGCAATAAATAGCCCGGCGTGTCACTGCTTTCGTGGCATGCCGGATATAGCAAATGAGGGGGTGGGAACGGACCGTTCCCACCCCCTCACGCGTTTATGATGGTCGCGATTTCGATGACCAGCTGAGTGCAGGATCCCAGTCAACGGTCCCGATCGGCTAGTTGAAGGGCCGGCTGACAGTGCGCTTGACGTCTGCCATGGAGGGGCCACGGACTGTCCGGTATCTTGCGGCGACAAGGTTATAGATACCGAACGCTGCGAGCCCGGCTGCGATGACGATGAAGATGGTCGCACCGCCCGGCAGCTCGCTCAACCAGTCCATCGCGTCAGCCATGCCGCCAGCTTGATCAGGATCGACCTTGAAGCCGGCATAGGCAAACAGGATGCCGACAACGGCAAAGACGACACCGCGGGCGACGAGACCGTATACACATACATAAGTAAGCCAGCTGGCGTTGCTCGGGATGCTGATATACTTCTCGAATTTCCGCGTCAGGCCCTTTATCATGGTAACGACACCTCCTGCGAACAGTCCAATGCCGGCGATGATGGCGAGGTAGGAGCCGAAAGGTTGGGACATGATCCATGTCGCCAGGCCCTTCTCTCCAGAACCACCGCCTCCGCCGCCCGAAAAGACCGAAAGCCCGATTGCGTAGATCCCGAGACCGACATAGGTCACGGCGCTGCCGAGAAGGCTTGCTCGAATGACCATTCCTTTGGCATCGCTGCCATGTCCGTCACTGTCGGCCAGAGCCTGGGCAAGCCGCCAGGCCACAAAACAGAAAAGCCCGATGCCGATTATCCCGACCCACACCTTGCCGAACGGTTGATCCAGCAACGACGATATGGCCGACTTGCTTTCGGGACGACCGCCGCCGAAGCTCGAAAACAGCGCCAACGCCGCAACCAGAAGAAAAACGACACCTCGCGCGGCATAGCCGAACTTAGCTAGCATCTCAAAACGAAATTCCTGCGGCACGCGCTTCTCCCTGGACGACGTCGGTAAAGGATCGAAACGCTCGGTACGGCATAAGGTTGTCGAAAACTACAGGTGAACCTCAAAGAAGAACCGCATCGCCTTCGTTCACATCCCTGTTTGCCACAAAGCGCAAGCTGCAGCGCCAAAGTGCCGGCCAGTCGAACGTGCCTTGTGGCTCGCCGAAAACGAAAAAGCCTGCCGCGGGAGGAGGAGCGGCAGGCTTTTCGAAAAGATCGAACAACGGCTGGGAGGAGGAGTGCCGCTGTTCTGCCAGACGCCCATTGGGAGGAGTGGGTCGCCTGGAACACGAAGCTCTGCGGGAGGAGGTGCATTGCTTCGTTGGAAGACTGGATATTCCACTTATCCGAATGTAGAAAGGCAGCATGTTGCAGTGCAGCTATGCACAATACGCGGCACTACCTCGTTGACGGCTTGAGGATGAGTGCCCATGAGCCGCGTTCTCTCCTAGAATTTTCTGACCGGTGACGGAGCTTTGTCGGATCGGCCTGGTTTTTTCTTTGGAGCCTCAGACGCGAATGCTGCGGGCGGGTACCAGTAGCCGTCGCTGTGGCGCCGGTAGCCCTGACGGCGTTCCTTCATACCGCGGTGGCCCTTGAGCATATGCTGTTTGCCCTGTTGCTTCTGGACAAGCTGAACGTCACCCCTGGAAAGCGGCTTCGCCCCCATCATCTGGGCATTGGCAGTGGAGATCCCGGTCAGCACGAGTATGCCGACCAATCCTGTCGCGAGGTATGCAGAGTATTTCAATGTCAGCTCCTTTGATAGCAAGCGAACAACAGCAAAAGCTCCTTGCGGTTCCTATCCGGGATCTGACATTTACGTTTATTTACAGTTATTTACACTTACTGAAAATCGCCTGATCAGCAAGCGAGAGGCGCTCAGGAATATCGGCGCGAACCGATCATATGAGATGGTTGTCAGCCGAGTGCTCGTTTCCGCTGCATCGGTCTTTGGTGTTGTCCCGGTAATATCCCGCACGACGATCAAGATCTGTGCGCTGTTTAGATGCGGCGTCTGAAGCGGCCGCGTGACACAAAGCACCCAAACCGTCGTGTGGCTTTACCGCGCGGAACATTTAGCCAAGAGCACGCGTTGGAAAGCAAATTGTAAATTAGGCATGCTCATGAACGACTCGATCTCGGCGAAAAGGGGGGCACAGGACGCCGGGGACAAGCTTCTTGCAGAGCATTCTTCCAAGGATCCCTTCTCCGCAGCATTCAAAGCAACCCGGATGCCGATGATCATCACGGATCCGCGACAGTACGACAATCCGATCATCTTTTCCAACAAGGCCTTTAGTGACCTGACCGGATATCCGGCGGACGAACTGGTGGGACGCAACTGCCGTTTTTTGCAAGGACCCGAGACCGACCCAGCGGCAGTTCAGAAGATAAGGGAAGCGATCAGGGACCAGAGGTCGATCGCGATTGATATCGTCAACCACCGGAAAGACGGCTCGACGTTCTGGAACGCTCTTTTCATCAGCCCTGTGTTCGACGATCAGGGCGATCCGCTCTACTACTTCGCGTCGCAGCTTGATTTCACAGATGACAAGACGTTGGAGATGCAGTCCGCTTCGGCGCGTCGGAGAGCCGAGGCGGAGGTCGCTGCCCGAACAGCAGAACTCACCCAGGCCCTCGATGCAAAGACGACCCTCGTCCACGAGGTCGACCACCGCGTCAAGAACAACCTGCTGACCATCGCTTCGATCGTGAAACTCAAGGCCAGGAAAACACGGGACGAAACGGTCCGGCATACGCTCCTGTCGGTCCTCAACCGTGTCGAGGCCCTTAGCACGGTGCAACGCAAGCTCTTCATGTCGAACGACGTCGGTCGCTTCGATGTCGCCGACTTTGCCCGCGATCACGTTGTCGACCTCGTGGGATCGCTCGGGCGCGACGATATCCGGATCACCATGGATCTGTCACCGGTTCTTGTGCCCGCCGCCAAGGCCTCCCCACTGTCTCTGATCGTCAATGAACTCATTGGCGATGCGGTCCGACGCGGATTGAGCGTGGGCGGTGGAGAGATCCACCTCGTGGTCAATCGTCCAAACGGGCATTTCATCATCGAAGTCCGCGATACGGCCGATCCGGTCGACGTCGACGAAGAGGATAACGAATTCGGACGGCTGATGCTGGAGACGTGCTGCCGTCAGGTCGAGGCCGAGATCGAACGTGAGGTAGAGGGTCGGCGAACCACTGTCCGCATCATCTTGCCGCTAGATAGCTGATATGGAGCATAGCTTGAAAATCATGATCGTTGAAGACGAGGCCCTTCTGGCGCTTGAGCTCGAAGAAGAAGTCGAGGCGGCGGGCCATTCTGTAATCGGTCAGGCCATGAACCGGAAAAAGGCGCTGGCCATTCTGGAAGGCCAGATACCGGAATTTGCCTTTGTCGATGTGCATCTGACCGATGGCCCGACCGGACTCGAGGTCGGGCGGCACCTTGCCGACCGGGGGATCCCGTACGTATTCATCACCGGAAACCTGAAGCGCATTCCGGAAGATTTCGTGGGTGCAATCGGTGTAATCGAAAAGCCGTATACGATGAACGGCTTGAAGAATGCTCTCGAATACATCGCGCGACTTCTGCGCGGCGACATCGGGTTGAGCGTTCCACCCAGCATTATCGTCGCGCCACCTGCACCGTGACTGAGACTGATTGAACTACCGGGAACTCCCCGCAACATTCACCCACTGCCGTCTCGCGGCTACCTTGCACTCGCAGTTCAGAAACGGCCGACAATGACTTCGACACGGATATCCATACGCTTGCGATCGGATACACAATGAACACGGTATCCCAGCGACCGCACGAAGTCGCATTGGCAAACACGATGGACGTTGCTCTCATGGCGGAAATCCTGTCCGCGAGCGACGACTGTATCAAGGTTATCGACCTCGCCGGCAACATTACGTTCATGAGCGCTGGCGGCATGCGCGTCATGGAAATCGACGATTTCGAAACCATCCGCAACTGTCCTTGGCCTGATTTCTGGAAAGACGACGGGAACGCGGCAGCGCGCGAAGCGCTTGAGGCTGCGCGATCCGGACGTAGCTGTAGCTTTGTCGGGACGGCGGAAACGGCCAAAGGAAACTCGCGGTGGTGGGAAGTGAAAGTTTCCCCAATCCTTGGAGGAGACGGCAAGCCCGATCGGATCCTGTCCATCTCCCGCGACATCACAGGAACGAAAAAGGCGGAACAGGCAGCTATTCGCTCCGAGCGCCGGATGAAGGAAACTCTCGAGGCTGGAAGCCTCGGGTATTGGGAGCTCGACCTCGCGACGATGGCACTCCAGACCTCTGACGTGTGCCGGGGAAACTTCGGTCGTCACAGGGACCAGTCCCTCAGCTATGACGATCTGCAGAGCGCTATCCATCCCGACGACTTGCCCCGCATGCAAGCCGCGGTGGAGGAAACCCTGGCAGGAAGCTCGGACTACGATGTCCAGTACCGCGTCATCCGTCCCGACGGTGTTGTGGCCTGGGTGCTCGCGCGTGGCCAGCTCGTCCACGATGACCGGGGGCAAGCCGTCGCGATGTGCGGCGTATCGCTCGATATCACCGAGCTCAAATCCATGCAGGACAAGCTTTCACGAAGCGAAGAGCGCCTGCAGCTTGCTCTCGGCGCATCGACAATGGTCGGCATCTGGGATTGGGATCTGAAGACGAACCTGATCTATGCCGACCCCAACTTCGCCGAGATCTATACGGTAGAACCGGGTCGCGCAGCCGCTGGCGCGCCGCTTGAGGAATACACCCGGAATTTCCATCCCGACGACATGCCAGCGTTCGAAGCGGAACTGGGGCGGTTGTTCGAGGGACAGTCGACCTTCGATAACGAATACCGCATCATCCAGCCAGGTGGCGGTGTTCGCTGGGTCCACGCAAAGGGCCGTCTTATCCGCGACTCCTCCGGCGAGCCCGTGCGTTTTTCGGGTGCATCTGTCGAAATCACCGAGCGTAAGCAGGCCGAAGAAACACAAAAGCTGCTGATGCACGAACTCGCGCACCGGGTCAAAAACACGCTTGCCGTGGTGCAGGCCATCACCACCCAGTCTTTGCGCAATGCCCAGACGGTGGACGATGCGCGCGACAAGATCCAGTCGCGCCTCTCCGCTCTTTCCAAAGCGCATGACATGCTGACGCAAGAGGATTGGCGCGGAGCCGAATTGCGCGATGTGGTGGCCAACACTGTCTGCAATATCGGGATGCAGGACAGCGACCGCATCAAGGTTCGTGGGACGACCGTCATGCTCGGACCCCAGGCTGCCATGTCCTTCGGCCTGGTACTTCACGAGTTGATGACCAACGCCGTCAAGTACGGTGCGCTTTCCAACGAGGTTGGCCATATCGATATCGAGTGGTCTGTCGTGCCACAGGGTGGCGAGAACAGGCTTCAGTTTAGCTGGATCGAAGTGGACGGACCAATCGTCGCCGTTCCAGAGCACAAGGGTTTCGGATCAAAACTGATCAAGTCGAGCCTGGGCTCGATGGGATCTGTTGATGTCGCCTATAATCCCACAGGACTTGTGCTGAAGATGGATGCGTCAATGGCTCAAATCGGGGCCGTGCTCACAGTCTGAGGTGGCAGCAGCTAGCACTTCCCGACAGTGCTAGCTGTTCAGCCATGCGTCCTTGACGTCGGCCGTCGCGTTGTCGGGCTTGGAATCCCCAATGAAGATCAGTACCGGTCCGCTGTTCTTGCGAGCCGGATCGTAGAAATCGAGTAGATCAGGATACTCGTTTTGGATGAAGCCCGGGAACGGTTGCTGGTCGCGTAGGAAATGGTCGACCACGACCTGGTCGCCGTGCACGGAGTTGGGAACGGTTCCGCAACTGCCCGGCGCAATCCAGTGATCCGGATCGCGTTTGAACCGCTCGTACAGAAACGAGAAATCGTCTTTGTTCCAGCGCATCAACGCGGTCGACGCTCGAGACTTCAGGAAATGATCCTCCATCACAACGGCATCGCCTTTTGATGCAAGCTCGCTGGCCGAGGACATGAAGATCGTGTCCAGGTCGCAGAGTATGTTGACATCGTCGGAGAGCTCGGGACGGAAAGCCTCGAATTTCGACCACCACTTCGGCCAGTCATGGCGAAATTTGACGGTCTCGACACCGTCCATTGCCTCATTGAAATCCGTGACACAGACGATGCGATCAAGGCCTGCAATATGCCGCCTCGCCCCGCGGGCAAGGCGTTCCACCCAGATCGGCTCGTAGCGCCCCCCGGAGCGCAGGACGGTCGTCAACGTGACCATGATCAGACGACCTTGAGCAACGGGCTTGCAATACGCTGCGCACCACCCATCCAGAGCTGGTCGCAGAGCTCTTCCAGCCAGTTTGCGGCCCTGGCCGCAGCGGCCGGCTCGTGCAGAGTTGCAAGTGCTTCCGTGTCGAGCTCTTCGGCACGCTGCAGAAGCCCCCGCCATCCCTCGTAATCTCCCGGCCAGTATGGAGCGGAAACCGCTGCGCCAAGTCGGACGAGCTCGGATGCCTTGCGATGCTGTTCGGAAAAATACCGCCATTCGGGCATCACCACGAATTTCCGGGCCGCACGCGCAATCTCATGAACCGTGTTGTCGCCAGCGGAGGCCACAACGATATCGGCCGCTGCGATATGGTCCGTGACGTTGTCGACCCAGCCGAGTTCCTTCAAATTGGGGAAATCCGTCTCATGGCCTTCCCGCAGAACAGGACCGGCGACGAGCCACAGCGCATCCGGGACGGCCCGTGCGGCAATCGTCAGCGGCGCATAGGGCGTGCCGCTGCCGCCGCCACCTGTCATGACCAGCACGATCTTCTGATCCGAGGGCAGCCCAAGTCTCTGGCGTGCCTCTGCACGGGACAGAACCTGATCGCGGGTGGTGCAAAGACCACCCGTATAGAACGTCTTGTCGCGAAGATGGCGCGGATAGTCCTGCTGCTCCATACGCTCGTCGAACGGCGCCAGAATGCCGACCATCGCTTCGTAGGATCCGATATGACCGACGTCGTTGCGGTCGCCGTGGAGGCGCATCTGAACTGTTGGGGTGGAGCAGATCCGACCCAACATTCCGATCTCCGACGACACGTCCACGACAAACAGACCAATATCGCGGTCGTCGAGATGCTCGACGATGGTGCGCATCGTTTTCCGCATCGACGGCAGGCCCAAGGGAACGCAGTGCATGACCGATGGTGTAGGCTCATCGAACAGCCGCGCGGTCGGGACCGTTTCGCCGATCATGTTCGGCAGCGCGACGACCTCGACGCTTGAGCTTACGGACTCGAAATAGTCCGGCCCGGCCGTCAGAACAGAGACCTGCCTGTCCTGGCTGAAATGCTCGGCAATGGCCATAATACGGTTGGCATGTCCGCGGCCCTGATGATGGGCGAAAAACGCGATTGGCTTTTTCATACTCGATAATTCCTATGAATACAGAACGGTACCGGGCTGTCGCGCGGCCTCAATTTCAGTCGGGTCCGGAAAGCGCAGGACGTCCAGCGCATCGCCATCCTCCTCCCATCGGATCAGCCCCGCCTCGCGGAACTGGCCAAGCCAGTAGCCCATGCACCAGCGGCCATGCTTTTCCTGAAAGAGGCGGGCATTGCGAAGGATCGGGTCGAAGTTGTGCAGAGGCGGTATGAGGACCGGGTGATGCTGGTGGTAGACGCGCGCGCCACCCACCCGGTAGGTCTTCACTCCGGCCTGCTCTGCCGATGCGGCGAAGTCGGTTTCTTCCCCGCCGTAACCGACAAAGCGCTCATCCATACCGCCGATCGCTTGCCACGTGCTTTTTCGCAGCGCGAAGGACAGGCCCCAAAGCTGGCCGCCATCCGGTTCCTGCTCGACACGGCCGAATTCAGGAAACCGGGGCTTGGAGACATGCGGTTTGCCGAGCTCGTCGAGCACACCGTAGTCTCCCCGGAAATCGTTCACTTCTGCCGGCAGATACAGAACTTCGCTCAGACAGATCCCGTCATGCTCGTTCAAGGCGGCAGAGTAGGATTCAACAACCGTTGGCGACGCGATGCAGTCAACGTCGAGAAACATGAGTGTATCCCCCGAAGCCGCGTTTGCCGCCGCGTTCCGCGCCTTGGCAAGAGGCAAGTCCTCTCCCTCGACGAACACGTGCTTGACCGGAAACCGCAGGCTCGGCAGATCCTCGAAAGGCTCCGGCTGCATCCAGGCGATCACGAGTTCCGTGGGAAGGCACGACTGCTCCCCAAGGCTGCGCATCAGGTTGGCGAGATGTCGCTCGCGGCCACGAACCAGGGTCAGGACACTGAGAGACATTCAGCCTCCGCCTGTCTGCGGAAGTGGAGAACACCTTCGATTATGCCTGCCGCATGGGTTTCTGAGGCGATATAGGAATGGCTGAGTGCAGGAAGCGTGGCCAGTCCATCCGAGTAGTTGGCGACGATGATCGACTGCGGGATGGCCTGAAGCATCTCGATATCGTTGCCGGAATCGCCGGCGACGAACACCATGTTTTCAGACAGTCCAGCACCACGACGGACGTAGTCAACGGCCGTCCCTTTCGATGCCTTGAGCGGCAGGACGTCGAGGTACCGTCGATGGCTGTGGATCACCGACGCGCGCAAACCGGCCTTTTCCAGCAGTTCCTTGATGCGTGCCACGACGCCGCTCGAGCCGTCACTGAAATAGCTGAGCTTGAAATCGCGCTGTTCGAGCGACGCCTGCGGGGTGAGGAAGCCTGCCTTGCGCAGAACTCTCTCGATGCCGCTTCGGTCCCAGTTCTCGGCGATGCGCTCGGCCCAATTCCGGTCATACTCGTAGGAGACGCCGTTCTCGCTCAGGTGATAGATCTCGGATCCGACCGAGGTGATCATGACTTCCGGCCTCGGCACATCCTCCTGTTCGAGAATGGCCATGGCGCTGTGGAAGGAACGACCGGTCGCGACCCCGAAAGACAATCCACTCTGCTGTCGCCGCCAATTGCCAAAGGCATGCAGATGCGGAACCGATCCCACCAGAGTGTTGTCGATGTCGCTGATCAGTAGCTGCGAGGGCTTTTCCGTCTTGGCTGCGGGCTTGTCGATCAGCTCCGAGAGCAGGCCGTGATACCGTTCGGTATGTCGCGCCCAGTCATAACAGGCGACAGCATGTTCGCCGGCCTTGGAGTAAGTCTGCCACGTTTCGGAGCAGCCCAGGATTTTCAGCGCTGCGGAAGCAAGACCGTCCTCGTCGCGCGGGTCTATCAAGACACCGTTGCCGCAGGTCTCGACGATATCATTGGGGCCGCCGCTGTCTGTCGCGATCAAAGGCAGACCAACGGCCGAGGCTTCCAGGAGCGTCAATCCGAACGGTTCGTTGAGTGCCGGATTGACGAAAATGCCACCGCGATCGCGAGCATAGGCATAGTAGGCTGGCACCAAATCCGGTCGATGCATCTTGGGATAGGCGATCTTGCCGTACAGATCGTAGGTATCGACGAGATGAAGGATTTCGCGCAGGTTGTCCGCGAGATCCGGTTCGAGCTCGTCGATTTCGCAGCGGTTGCCGGCGAGGATCACAAGGTTCGCAGCTTCCTGGAGCGCTGGCGATTTTCCGTAGGCCCGCACAAGCCCGATCAGGTTCTTCTTGGTGACCGGGCGCGCGATGGCAAGCAACACAGGCTTTTCCGGTTCAGCGAGGAAACGAGCGAGCTGCACCTCGACAGTTTCCGATGACTGGGCGCCCTGAAAAGCATCGAGGTCGCTGCCGGGCGGAAGCACGCGGATTTTGCCGGCGTCGTAATTGTCATACCCCTTGTACTGCAGCTCAGCCTCGTCGCGCGAGGACGCAATGATCAGGGACGCCTGTTCAAGCGCGCATTCTTCCGCCGCAAGACGATGCGTCATGGATGCGTCCGATGCGATTTCCGGCATGGCCGCAATTTTCACCCTGCCGAGCGAATGCCCCGTGAAAACGAAGGGAATGCCCAACTCCGTTTTGATCCGCGCAGCGACGACCGCAGCGTCGGCGTAATGCGCATGGACAATGTCAGGAAGCCCATGTTCGCGAAGGTGAGCGATCAGCTCTTCGCTGAAGGATGCAACCTCTGCATGCATATCCTCTTTGCTGACATAATCGGGGCGGTTGGTACGCAACCGTACAATCGAAATCTGCGGGCTCACGGCCTCGGAAGGCCGCTGATAGTCCTCGCCGTGGCCTTCGAAGGCGCGCGTTGCGATCACTATTTTGGAGGCGGTGTCAGAGGCTTCACAGGCGCCGACAAGATCCATCAAGTAGCGGATATGCCCGCCGGTATCGGCCGTTAGCCCATACTCGACATTATTTCCGCGCAGACACCCTTGAAGTGCGACATGAAGAACGAACATACACAACCTTTCTGAGCAACAAGGATACAAAATGCTAGAATGCGCACCGGAACTCCCGAAGCCGATAAGGGTTGCGCAGGTTGCACCAAGTATCTTCCCCGTTCCTCCCCGCGATCATGGCGGAACGGAGCGTGTGATCCACGATCTCTGCGTAGCGATGCAACGCCAGGGTTGTGAGGTTACCCTGTTTGCGGCATCCGACAGCACCACGCCGGTCACCCGCATCGGGTCCCTGCCGAGCTTGCAGTTTCTGGAGAGCGAACACGGCACCGTGCCACCTTCGATACCGGCAGTGCTCGAAAGCGTGACGTTGGATAAGGTTCGCCAGCGGCTCGCCGAGTTCGACATCCTGCATTTCCACGGCGAGTTCTTTCACGCGACCCTGCTGGGCGATCAGCGCTCGAAATCGCTGACAACGATCCATTGGCGCGTCGACGAGCTTGACCGGAAGCTGTTCTTCAATGCCTTCCCCGACCTGCCGGTCGCGGCCATTTCAGCGTCCCAGCAACGTGGGATCCCAGAAGCCAACCGCGCCGGCGTCGTCCTTCACGGCGTCGACGGAGACCGCTTCGAGCCCTCCTTCGAGCCCGGGTCCTATCTCGCCTTCATCGGGCGCATGACCGACCAGAAGCGGCCGGACAAGGCAATCGACGTTGCGGTCGAGTGCGGTCACCCCATCAAGCTCGCCGGTACGGTTGACGTCGGCAATCCGCTCTATTTCGACACCTCTGTCCGGCCGAAGCTTGGCGATGGTGTCGAGTATGTCGGCCCGGTCGGTGATGCGGCCAAGAGCGAGTTGCTCCGCGGTGCGACAGCGCTGCTGTTTCCAATCGACTGGCCGGAACCGTTCGGTCTGGTCATGATCGAGGCGATGGCCTGCGGTACGCCCGTGATTGCGTGGAACAAGGGTTCGGTCTCCGAAGTGGTGGAAGACGGTGTCACCGGCTTTATCGTCGAAACCGAAGCCCAGGCAGTCGAGGCCGTAAACAAGGTGGGAAGCCTCGATCGCCGCCGCATCCGCGCCCGGTTCGAGGAGCGCTTTACCGCAGACCGCATGGCGCGGGACTATATCGAGATCTACAAAAGGATGCTGAAGTCGTGATGCGGACAGCGCTTCTCGCCTGGGACTACCCGCCGTCTCCAAGCGGACTTTCGACGGCGGCCAGGGAGATCGCTATGGCGCTCTCTGGCGAGGGCTGCGACGTGACTGTCTTCACGCTCGATCGCTCGGGAGCCCAGGACATAGACGGCGTTCGCGTCGTCGGTTGTGATATCCCGGATCAATCCCGTATCGGCCGCCTGCGCAAATGGGCTGCGATCGGTCACGCCGCCGCACCGCTGCGGTTCCGACAGGCCGTTTTGCGTGATCATGCGGCAAAGCCCTTCGACGTGGTGGAAGCAACCAACTGGTACGCGCCAGCGAGTTTGCTGACGGGTCGGCACGGATTTGCGCTTGTGACGCGCAATTCGACGCCCGCTGCCTGGAGCAGGATGGCTGAGCTGCCGGTTCGAGACAAGCTGGACGCGGCTGCTGCGAACTTGCTGGAAAAGAAGCAGGCAGGGTCGAGCGCCGGGCTGATCTCCAACACGGACGAACACGGTCGACGGATCGTCGACCTCTATAAGATCGATAGCCAAATACCGCATCGGACGATCGGTCTTTCGCTGCCGCCTGAATTGCTGAAGACGGCACAGTCATCGCCCTACCCGGCTGGAGAGGAACCTGTCAGAATCCTGTTCGTCGGACGTGCGGAACAGCGCAAGGGTTTTGCAGAGCTGATGGGCGCGGTAGAAATTCTGGCCGCCGAAGTCGCTTCCGGAACACTTCCTCCGTTTCACGTCAATCTGCTCGGCGTGCCGTCCGTCGATCTGCCGTCGCAGATGAGCGCTGTTGCGCGCGAACGGGTAACCGCCCTGGGCCGCCAACCCGACGAAATGCTCCACGACCTCTATCGGCAGGCTCATATCGTTGCGGCACCGTCGCGATACGAAAGCTTCGGACTGGTTTACCAGGAGGCGATTGCGTTCGGGCGGCCCGTGGTCGCATCGGCTGAAGATCCGAGCGCGCGGGAATTCGTCGGAGCGACCGGAGCCGGGCTACTCGCGGAACGAACGCTTCCCCAGGACATCGCAGCCTCCTTGCGATCCCTTATCCAGTCGCCACAGTTGCGTGAACAACTGCATCATCGCGCCGTGCTGGCAGCCGGCCGTTTCGATAGACCCTATCTCGGTCGCGAGACCATGGCGCTCTACCGGCAGGCAATAGCCAAGTCTGGAAAGGCAAGATCTTGAAGGACGAGACAAACATCCGAGACGAAAGCCATATCGCGATCATCGGCAACTGCCCTGACTTCGTCGATGCCGGGCAGATGACGGATCGCTGTGACTGGGTCACGCGCTTCAACAATACCGCTGGGTTCATGGACGTCTCGGGGACGGCGATCTCCGAACTGGTTCTCGTCAGCCGCGGCGGACAGGCGACCGAATGGCTGGCCGACCCGGAGTTCACCAATCGCCCCGCGGTGCGGAAAGCCGCACTGATTACATTGGTTTTTCCGCCGAGTTCGGATCCCGGCGACGAATGCGGCGCCTTGGAGCTGACGTCGTTGCTGGAGGGCATCGGAAGACGCGTGCGCTATATCGAGCAATCCGTTCACGATCAGGCCCGACAGGAGCTGGAGGCGCTGGGCGCGCCGCCGGACGCAGCCTTGAGCTCGGGTTTCGTCTATGCGTTCGAAACCCTCCTCAATCGACCGGAAGATGCGCCGCCTGTGATCGTGGCGGGCTTTTCGTTCGAAGGCTGGGACGGTCATGCCTGGGGCGCCGAAAAGCGCTGGTTCGGAGACATGCAACAGTCGGGACGGCTCGATATTCGCGGGCTGTAAACCCGTCGTCAGGATAACGGCTGGCGCGTTCTGTGGCTGTCTAAGCCGCTTGCCCGACCAGAATTTCTAAATGGACGGAACTTCGGTCGGACTCACGCCTTCTAACGCCATGAAAAACAAAATCCTGCTCGTCTCGCTTCTATCCTCAATCACATTCGGAGCCGCGCAAGCGCAGGAATTGACCGCTGAGGTGGTCAATAACGCGAATATTGCGGCTGTTCCGCCAGAGCCAGTCGAGCAGCAGGAGAAGCCTGCCCCGGATCCCGCGATCATTCACCTTCAGGTTCTCCTCGATCGCGCCGGCGCTTCCCCGGGCGTGATCGACGGCCTGGACGGAAACAATGTTCGCAAGGCTGTCGCGGGTTTCGAAGCTCTCCAGAGACTTCCCGTCGACGGGAAAGTCGACCCCGACGTGGTTACGCGTCTGGCAGACGATCAGCATGTCGTCGGTCCATACCAGATCGATCCCGATGATGCTGCAGACATCGTCGCCGAGATTCCGAAGGACTATGCCGAACAGGCCAAGATGGAGCATCTTGGCTTTACCAGCGTCGCTGAAAAGCTCGCCGAGCGGTTCCATATGGACGTGGACCTCGTGCATGCACTGAACCCATCGGCGAAATTCGAGGCAGGCGAAACCATCTTGGTCGCCAACATCGGTGCGCCCCGCGCCGGCGTCGTCAAACGGATAGAAGCTCGTCGCAAGGAAGGACAACTGGTCGCTTACGACGATCAGGATGCTATCATCGCGGTTTATCCGGCCACGATCGGGAGCGAGGATAATCCGTCGCCCTCCGGCAAGCATAAGGTCAACGGCGTCGCCCGTAACCCGACCTATGAATACAATCCGAAAATCAACTTCCAGCAGGGACAGAACAAGTCCAAGCTCACACTCCCGAGCGGTGCCAACAATCCTGTCGGAACGGTCTGGATCGATCTGTCGGAGCCGACCTACGGCATCCACGGAACGCCGGAGCCGTCGCTGATCGATAAGGCGGGCTCGCACGGTTGTGTGCGTCTCACGAACTGGGACGCCGAGGAACTGGCCAGCATGGTGAAGCCCGGCGTGATGGTCGAATTCGAAGACTAAAGCGTTACTTCGTCACGCGCGCATAGGCGCCCAGAATGAGCCGTTCGGCGCGCAGAAGGTAGGCCTCGAGCATGATGGATGCTTCCTGCGCGCGACCCGCTTCCAGTTCGGTGAGGATCTCGAGGTTCTGGTCGATGAACGGACCATGCAGCAGCTCCGGATCGCGCAGTAGGCCGAAGACGAGCCGCAGTTCCAGCGATATCTGTGCGTAGAAGGCCGAAAGGCGTGAACTGTCGGCGAGTTCGACGACGGCGGAATGGAATGCGATATCGGCAGTACCGACGCTCAACCAGTCCTTCGTTTCCCGCGAAAGTGCCGCCGCCTCGACGGCCGCCCGCATCTTGGCCACGCCCGGATGGCGCGGATGGGCATTGGCAATTGCCGAGCATTCGATGACCCGCCGGACGCGGTAGATATCGATGATTGTTGCCATGCTGGGCGTCGAAACGAAAACGCCCCGATTGGCTTCGTATCGCAGCAGCCCTTCCTTGGTCAGAATGCGGAATACTTCGCGCAACGTGTTGCGTGATACCTGCATCTCGTCGCTAAGCGTCAACTCTGAAAGGTGACTGCCGGGAGTAAGCCTGCCGGAGATAACCTGTTCGCGGATACGACTGGCAACGCTTTCGGCAAGCGTCTGCACCGGCTCGCCCGGACGCGCAATCACTGGACCGTTGCCGTCTGGAACAGAAAGCACGCCTCTATCAGCGCCTTGCAGTTTGCGTTCAGCCAAGCCTTTGCCCCTCGCTCCGGATCTCGTCTCAATTTTCGGTAAAGCGCTTCGAACCCCGTCACAAGCGAAATGAGCCGAACCCGAACCCGCATGGTCCACTAAACCGTGCAAAACGCGGGTGACGCATCATTATTGCGCATTTGCCTAACTGTAGAGCAACATATAAAAATTGTTCAACACTCTGGACAGCATTGTTCGCCTTTGTTAGCGTCTAGTCAACGAGGATGAGGGTGCGCTGACAGTATGCTGACCATCGACATCAACAGTGACTTGGGCGAGAGCTTCGGCGCCTGGAAGATGGGTGACGATTCTGCCATGCTCGACGTGGTGAGCAGCGCCAACGTCGCCTGTGGTTTCCACGCCGGCGATCCGGCAGGGATCCTCAAGACAGTGAAGGCCGCCGCAGAACGTGGCGTGGCGATTGGTGCGCATGTCGGCTATCGCGATCTGGCAGGCTTTGGCCGTCGCAACATGGATCCTTCGAGCGAAGAACTGATTGGCGACGTGATCTATCAGATCGGCGCCTTGCAGGGCTTGGCCAAGGCTGCCGGCACCCGCGTTACCTATGTGAAGCCGCATGGCGCGCTCTACAATACGATTGCCATCGACGCGCGGCAGGCAGCCGACGTCATCGCGGCAATCCGGGCCATCGATCCCTCGCTGGTGTTGATGGCTCTGGCCGGTTCGCAGCTGGTCGAGCAGGCTCGCACGGCCGGCCTGACGGTTGTTGCCGAGGCCTTTGCCGATCGCGCCTATACGCCGGAAGGCAACCTTGTCTCCCGCCGCGAAAAAGGCTCGGTCCTGCATGATCCCGAACTCGTGGCCCAGCGGATGCTGCGCATGGTCCGCGACGGTGTGATCGAGGCCATCGACGGAACGATGACGCAGATCGATGCGCAGTCCATCTGCGTGCATGGCGACAGCCCAGGCGCAGTCGCGATCGCGCAGCGGCTGCGCGCGCTTCTGGAAGAATCCGGCCATGCCGTCCAGCCCTTCGCGCCGGCCGTATAACCCGACATGCATATCGCTCCCCCGTCCATGCCTCGTGATACATCCATGCGCTTTCTGCCCGTGCGTGACGACAGCATTCTGGTCGAACTCGCCGATCTCGGTGAGGCGCTGGCGCTGTTCGATGCGCTCGATACCAACCCAGTCGACGGTATCCGCGAGATCATTCCGGCAGCCCGCACGCTGCTGATTGCCTTCGATCCGGGCGTGATCTCCAACGAAGCCCTGACGGATGCGGTTGCTGCACTCGCCGGCGGCCAGCGCAAGGCGGCTTCCGGCCCGCTCGTCGAGATCCCGGTTCGCTACGATGGCGAGGATCTTGGCGAAGTTGCCGGCGTCCTCGGCCTGAGCGTCGCGGACGTCATTCGCCTGCATGGCGAAAGCGAGTATGTCGCAGCCTTTACCGGCTTTGCGCCCGGTTTCGCCTATCTCTCGGGCGGCGATCCGCGGCTCAACGTACCCAGGCGCAAATCGCCCCGGACCCGGGTTCCGGCCGGAGCTGTCGGCCTTGCCGGAGAATTCAGTGGCGTCTATCCCAAGACCAGCCCGGGCGGCTGGCAGCTGATTGGCACGACGCCGCTTGCCATGTTCGATATCGATCGCACACCGGCCGCGCTTCTCCAGCCGGGAAGTCGCGTGCGCTTTCGCGATATGGCGGCCGACAAAGCCTACGAAGTTTCGGCCCCTGCGAAAACTGCGACTGCTCCTGTTGCGGCAAGCTATTCAAACTGCGCAATCGAGGTTCTGGCCGTCGGCCTGCCGGTCCTGTTTCAGGATCTCGGCCGCGCTGGTCAAGCAAACCAGGGCATCAGCGTATCTGGCGCAGTCGATCGCAGCAGTTTCAAGGCCGCCAACCGCCTCGTCGGTAATCCGGTCGGCACGCCGGCGCTGGAGATCTCGCTTGGCGGCTTCCGTTTTCGCATGCGCGGCCGCGGCGTGATTGCGGTGACGGGTGCATTCACGCCGATCACGATTGTCACCACCTTTGGCCGAAAGCTGTCGGTAGCCCATGGCGAAGCAATCGCGCTCGATGACGGCGACATCGTTTCGCTCGGGCAACCGCCAGCCGGCATGCGCTCCTATCTGGCACTGCGCGGCGGCTTTGACGTGACGCCGGTTCTCGGCAGCGCGGCGACGGATACCCTGGCGCAGATCGGGCCTGCAGCACTTGGCGCGGGCGCCGTTATCGGAATTCGCCCGCCGGTGCTGGGATCGACCGTTGCTGCGCCAGAACGACCGGCGTTCGACATGCCGGACACTGTGGAGACCGTCGTGCTCGACGTGGTCATGGGCCCGCGCACAGACTGGTTCACACAAAGCGCCGTCGAGACATTCCTGTCCCAGGAATGGTCGGTAACGCCGCAATCGAGCCGGGTCGGCATCCGTCTTTCCGGTGAAGCGCTGGAGCGCCAGAACCATAGCGAGTTGCCGAGCGAGGCAACCGTGCGCGGGGCGCTTCAGGTGCCGGCGAGCGGTCAGCCGGTCCTGTTCCTTGCCGATCATCCGCTGACCGGCGGTTATCCGGTCATTGCCAATGTCGCCCGCCATCATCTCGATCTCGCAGGCCAGATCCCTGTCGGAGCGAAGATCCGTTTCAACGCGATCAGCGCCTTCGCTCCCCGGTCCATCTTAGGAAAATACCCATGAAGAAGGTTCTGATAGCTAACCGCGGCGAGATCGCGGTGCGGATCATTCGGGCCTGCAAGGATTACGGCCTGACCTCGGTTGCCGTCTACGCGGACGCCGATGCCGATGCGATGTTCGCGGCGCAGGCCGATGAGGCCTATTCCCTGAACGGTGCCACGGCCCGGGAAACCTACCTCGACATCGAGAAGCTGATCGCCGTCGCAAAGCGCTCCGGCGCCGACGCCGTGCATCCGGGATATGGCTTTCTCTCCGAGCGCGCGGAATTCGCAAAGGCTGTCATCGATGCCGGGCTGATCTGGATCGGCCCTGCCCCTCACGTGATCGAGGCGCTCGGCGACAAGCTCCAGGCCCGCGCGATCGCCCAAAAGGTCGGCGCACCGCTGGTTGCCGGTAGCGACGGCGCAATCACCTCGCCTGCCGAGGCCCTGGCTTTCGCACGGCAATTCGGCATGCCGATCGCCATCAAGGCGGCGCATGGCGGTGGCGGACGCGGAATGAAGATCGCGCGCGATCTCGATGAGGTCGAAGAACTGTTCTCATCGGCTACGCGCGAAGCGGTCGCGGCCTTCGGTCGTGGTGAGTGCTACGTCGAGCAGTTCCTGGACCGCCCAAGACATATCGAAGCTCAGGTTCTGGCCGACAGCCACGGCAATGTGGTTGTCGTCGGTACCCGCGATTGCTCGCTGCAGCGTCGTAACCAGAAGCTCGTCGAGGAAGCGCCAGCCCCCTTCCTCTCGGACGAGCAGCGCGAAACGATCCACGCGGCCTCGCGCGATATCTGCGCGGAGGCCGGCTATACCGGTGCCGGCACAGTCGAATTCCTGCTCAGCGCCGATGGCGTCATCTCCTTCCTCGAGGTGAATACCCGCTTGCAGGTGGAACATCCGGTCACCGAAGAGACTACCGGTCTCGACCTCGTCATCGAACAGTTCCGCATTGCCGAAGGCCTGCCGATCAGCGTGACCACGATGCCGGAGCCGCGTGGCCACGCGATCGAATTCCGCATCAATATGGAAGATCCCGGTCGCGGCTTCCTGCCGTCCGCCGGCGAGATCTCGAATTTCACGGCGCCATCGGGGCCGGGCGTACGTCTCGATAGCGGCGTCACGACAGGTTCGGTCATTCCGCCGATGTTCGACTCGCTGGCTGCAAAGCTCGTCGTCTGGGGTGCGACGCGCGATCAGGCCATTGCCCGTGCCCGCCGCGCGCTCAACGAATTCACGATCGAAGGCGTGCCGTCCGTCCTGCCGTTCCACCGTGCGGTGCTCGATCATGCGGATTTCTCGAGCACGGAATTCCGCGTTCACACGCGCTGGATCGAAACGGATTTCGCCGAGACGCTCGAAGACGCTGCCCGCCCTGCCCCGGCATCCGCCAGCGGGCTTCTTCGCGGCCATGTCGAGATCGACGGCAAACGTGTCGAGATCGGCATTCCCGATAATTTCCTTCGCCTGCTAGGCCAGATGCCTGCGACGGCATCGAGCGCCGGACCGGACGCTGCCGAGAATGATGCCGGCGCTGTTCGCGCCTCGGTTCCAGGCCTGCTCGTGCAATGGAATGTCGAGGATGGCGCAGCCGTCCGTGAAGGCGAGGTTGTTGCCATGATGGACGTGATGAAGATGGAAACCGCCGTCACCGCACCCGTTAACGGTATCATCAGCCTACTGGCAAAGGCCGGATCCTCCCAGACTGCTGGCGCAGTCATTGCCCGTATCGCCCCGGACGACCCCGGAACCACTAGCAAGACGGAGACGCGGACATGAGCATGACCGAAAACAGCAAGCCGCTCCTGTCGGTCGAACGCCTGAGCGTCGAATTCGGCGCGAGCCGCGTCGTCGACGACCTATCCTTTACCGTCGAGGCCGGCCAGACGGTCGCGGTCGTCGGCGAGTCCGGTTCGGGCAAGTCGGTGACCTCGCTGTCGACCATGCGTCTCGCCGACATGATGGGTGCGAATTATGCGTCCGGTCGTATCATGTTCAACGGCCGCGACCTGTTGCAAGCTAGTCAGAAAGAGATGCGGTCGGTCCGCGGCAAGGAGATCGCCATGATCTTCCAGGAGCCGATGACCTCGCTCAACCCGGTCTTCACCATTGGCGACCAGATCTGCGAAGTGCTTGTCCTGCACGAGAAGATGAGCAAGAGCGCGGCCCTGACTGAGGCCGGCCGGCTGCTCGACATGGTGCGACTGCCCGACTCTGAAGAACTTCTGACCCGCTATCCGCACCAGCTTTCCGGTGGCATGCGGCAGCGTGTGATGATCGCGATGGCGCTTGCCTGCCGCCCGAAGCTGCTGATTGCCGACGAGCCGACGACTGCGCTTGATGTCACCATCCAGGCGCAGATCCTCAACATCATGCGCGATCTGCAGAAGACCCTCGGCATGGGCATGGTGTTCATCACCCATGACATGGGCGTCGTTGCCGAAATGGCAGACCATGTCGTCGTCATGTGGAAGGGTAAGAAAGTCGAGGAAGGCCCGGTTTGCGAGATCTTCGCCAACCCGCAGCACCCCTATACCCAGGCCCTGCTTTCCGCCGTGCCGAAGCTCGGCAGCATGACGGGAGAGGCTTTCCCCAAGCGTCTGCCGCTGACCATTTTGCAGGATGGCAAGCCGACCGTCGTCGGCGAGGAGCGGATCCAGGACACGGTCAAGAATGGCGCAACGCCGCTCCTGTCGGTCAAGGATCTCTACGTCCGCTTCGACATCAAGAAAAACCTGTTCGGCAAGGCCACCCATCGCTTGAGCGCCGTGCAGAAAGTGAGTTTCGACATCAACCCCGGTGAGACGCTGGCACTGGTTGGCGAAAGCGGATCGGGCAAGTCGACGATCGGCCGGACGATCCAGCAGCTTCAGTCTGCCATGTCCGGCGACATCGCCTTCAACGGCCGAACCTTCTCGTCCATGTCGGCTGCCGAACGCTTCCGCCTGCGCCAGGATGTCCAGTACATCTTCCAGGACCCGTTCGCCTCGCTCGATCCGCGCAAGACCGTCGGCTTCTCAATTGCAGAGCCGATCAACACCCACAGCCTGATCTCCGATGCCAAGGCCGTCCGCCGCCGCGTCGACGAACTGCTGGAGCGTGTCGGCCTAACTTCCGATGTCGCGACCCGCTATCCGCACGAGTTTTCCGGCGGCCAGCGGCAGCGCGTCTGCATTGCCCGCGCGCTTGCCTCCGATCCGAAGCTGATCATTGCCGACGAGGCGCTGTCGGCGCTCGACGTGTCGATCCAGGCACAGATCATCAACCTGTTCATGGACCTGCAGGCCGAACGCGGTCTCGCCTACCTGTTCATCAGCCATGACATGGCCGTCGTCGAGAAGATGAGCCACCGCGTCGCGGTTCTGTTTCTCGGCCAGATCATGGAACTTGGCTCACGGCGCCAGGTTTTCGAGACGCCTGCCCACGATTACACCCGTCGCCTTCTGTCCGCGGTACCGGTCGCCGATCCGACCGTTGCCCGCCAGTCGGCGATGATCGAGGGCGAAATTCCCAATCCGGTGAGGCGCGTCGGTGACGAGCCCGCCATCCTCGTGCACGAGGAAATTAATCCAGGCCACTTCGTCGCGAAGAGCGCCTGAAACCAGCGACACAATCGCAACCATCTGAAGAGGAACAGATCAATGACAACAATCAAACGGGGACTGAAGGCGACCGCAGTGGCGCTTGCGCTCTCGACTGCCTTTGCGTCGGCGCCTGCGTTCGCTGCCGGAAAGCTGACCATTTCGAGCCCGCAGGATCCGGGCAGCTGGGATCCGATCGATACGTTTCTCGTGCAGTGGGCGGCCGTTGCCACCAACATCTTCGACGGACTGACCTATCGTGGTCCGGACCTGAAGCTGGTTCCGGGTCTCGCTGAATCCTGGGAAGAACTCGACGAAGGAAAGCGGATCCGCTTCAAGCTGCGCCAGAATGTGAAGTTCCACAACGGCGAGCCCTTCAACGCGGCCGCCGTCAAGTTTACCTTCGAGCGCCTTCTCGGCGAACAGGGTGCCAAGGGTCCGCAGCGTTCGAACTACGTCTCGATCGAGAGCGTCGAGGTCATCGACGATTACACAGTCGATCTGAAGCTCAAGGCTGCCGATCCGGTTCTTCTGACCAAGCTTGCCGGTTACGGCGCGATGATCGTTCCGCCGAAATACATCCAGGAAAAGGGTGAGGACAATTTCAACCTCAACCCGATCGGCACGGGCGCGTTCAAGTTCGTGTCCTACCAGCCCAAGGTCGACATCAAGCTCGAAGCCAATGCCGACTATTGGGGCGGCGCGCCGAAACTGTCGGAACTCCAGTTCCGATTTATCGCTGAGCCAGCAACCGCTGTTGCCGAACTGCAGGCTGGCCGCGTCGATCTGGTGATCCCGCCGACCATTCCGATCGGCATGCTGCCGGTCATCGAAGGCGACAACAAGCTGGAAATCGTTTCCGTTCCCGGCCCGACTGTCGACGCGCTGCGCTTCAACACCCGCGACGGCATCACTGCCGACCCAAAGGTGCGCAAGGCGATCATCATGGCTGTCGATCGCGCCACGATCGTCAAGTCGATCCTCGCCGGCCAGGCCTCCGAGATCACCAGCTTCCAGAGCGCGCTTTCCTTCGGCTTCGATCCGGACCTCAAGGCAATCCCTTACGATCCGGCCGGTGCCAAGGAGCTGCTTGCCGAAGCCGGCGTGAAGACGGGTGCGACGCTGCAGATCGATATCCGCGGCAATGATGCGACGATGAACGAAGTGGCGCAGGTCATTTCGAGCTACCTGTCGATGGTCGGTATCACCGCCACCATCAAGCCTTACGAAACCAACGTTCTGCTGAACGACATCATCCCGCAGGGCAAGACCGGCGCGATGTTCCAGCAGAAGTGGGGCGGCTGGACGTTCGACTACGACAACACCGCCTATTCGATGTACCACTCGGGCGAAAAGTGGAACCCGTACGATAAGGACGAAAAGCTGGACAAGCTGCTGGAATCGCAGCGTCCGCTGACCGACCGTGCGGCCCGCGAAAAGATCCTGCGGGAAGTCGGCGCCTATGCGTCGGAACGCGCGCTCGAACTGCCGCTCTACAACAGCAACGCCATCTTCGGCATCAACAAGCGGGTCAAGGGCTTCATCGCGCCCCCGGACAACCGCCTGAAGCTGACCGACGTCACCGTCGAGTAGTCATCTGAAAAGCCACCCCGCCCGGGCCAACCCGGGCGGGGCCGAACTTCTCCTTAAGGACAACACAGTGGCCGGTTTCCTCATCAAGCGAATGCTACAGGCAATTTTCGTCGTCATCGCCATCACGCTCATCGTCTCGTTCGCCATTCGCCTGACCGGTGATCCGGCCGTCACGATGTTCCAGGGCGGCGGCAGCATGACGGAAGACGATCTGGCGCGCATTCGCGCAGCGCTCGGAACCGACCAGCCGTTCCTCGTCCAGTACTGGACGTTCATGAAGGGGCTGGTCACGCTCGATTTCGGCCGCAGCTTTTCCGGCGGCACGTCGGTCTCGATGCTGATCGGCAATGCCCTGCCGGCGACCCTGCTGCTCGCCTTTATCTCGATGTTCGTGTCGATCGCGCTTTCAATCCCGCTCGGCATCAAGGCTGCCACCTCGCGCGGCAAGGCTGCCGACCAGGCCATCCGCATCTTCTCGCTGATCGGCCTGTCGTTTCCGAATTTCTGGCTCGCCACCATGCTGGTCCTCTTGTTCTCCATCACGCTCGGCTGGCTGCCGCCAAGCGGCATGTCGGGCTTTTCGAGCTATGTCATGCCCGCCGTCACCATGGGCGTGATCCTGACCGCGACGAATGTGCGTCTTGTCCGCACCTCGATGCTGGAAACGCTGCAGTCGCAATACATCATGGTCGCGCGCGCCAAAGGCTTGAGCGAGAGCAAGGTTCTCTACAAGCACGCGCTGCGCAACTGCGCCATTCCGCTGATCACCTATTTCGGCCTGCAGTTCGGTGGCCTGCTCGGCGGCATCGTCGTCATCGAGCGTGTCTTCAACTGGCCGGGACTGGGCACGCTTGCCTTCGACGCCGTCGGCGCCCGCGACTTTCCCGTGCTTCAGGCCGTCATCACCGTTCTGTCGCTGATGATCGTCGGCATCAACCTTCTGGTCGACATCGCCTATGGCCTCGTCGATCCCCGCATCCGCACGGAGTAACCGGCAATGGCAACAAAAACCTCTAGCCGGTGGCGCTTCGCAAGCCTCGAATTCGTTCTCGGCATGTCCCTCACCGTCGTCATCTGCCTCGCAGTGCTGTTTTCCGACCTGCTGTTTCCGGGCGGCGCCGACAAGATCGACCTGATGGCGCGGCTCGCCAAACCCTTTGCGACCGCCGCTCACCCGTTCGGAACCGATCCGCTGGGCCGCGACGTGCTGGCGCGTGTCGTTGCCGGCGGAAAGATCTCGCTCCTGGTCGGCTTCACCTCCGTCATCGGCGCCGTCGTCTTCGGCGTGCTGGTAGGCCTGATCGCCGGCTATTACCGCGGTTTCTGGGACATGCTGGTGATGCGTTTTGCCGACCTGCAGCTCGCGATGCCGTTCATTCTGCTCGCTATCACATTCATCGCCATCGTCGGCGGAAGCCTGACCAACACGATCATCCTTCTGATTGTGTCGCAATGGGTGCAGTATGCCCGTCTGGTACGGGGCTCGGTGCTGACGCTGAGGGAGCGCGAGTTCGTCCTCTCGGCCCGCGCGATCGGGGTGAAGGACTGGCGCATTATCATCCAGCACCTTCTGCCGAACCTGATCGGACCGGTGATCGTTCTGATGACGCTCAACGTTGCCAACAACATCCTGCTCGAAAGCAGCCTGACATTCCTTGGCCTCGGCGTTGATCCGACCATTCCAAGCTGGGGCGGCATGCTGGCCGACGGCCGCACCTATCTGCAGACCGCATGGTGGGTCAGCGTCTTCCCGGGTCTTGCGATCCTGCTGACCGTGCTCGGTCTCAACCTCCTCGGCGACTGGCTGCGCGACAGCCTCGATCCGACCGGCCGCACATCCCGATAACCAGCACGGCATTCAACGAGGGTTAAGCGTCATGACTTCGATCTTTGAAACCACACTGGAGCGTACGCTCGACACGCTGGTTGCGAGCGCTGCGCCCGGCCAGTCGATCGAAGCCTGGACATTCGACGACATCAAGAGCCGCCGTGCCGCCGAACAGGCGTTGAAGGACAAGGGCGTCACGGCGCGGATCCGCAGCGCCTACAAGCCGCTTCTGTTTGCGTTTCTGGAAGAGATCGACCTTGAAGGCGTCACAGCGATCGAGGTGCGTTATCCCGTACATGCGGACGCCCCGGCCAACCGTTTCCGGCTCGAGGCCTATCCGCTTGCGGCACTTGTCGGAGACGCTGATATCGCGTTCATCGCGCGGGAAGATGACGAACTGGTCTACGACGTCACGCTCACCCGCAACGGCGAGACGGAAATGCTGAAGGTTCAGGCGCCGAACCGCGTGCATACCGATGCGGTCGGGGAAACCAATCTCTCCCCGACCGGCTGGATCAGCCGCGATGGCGCGACCGGCGAGCGCTTGGAGACGGATTACGAGCGCCTGTTCAGCCTTGCAATCGAGGCGATCGCAAACCACGACTGGGGCAACGAAGAACCCTATTTCGAAGAACTCAACATCGCCGTTTCCCATCCGGCGGAAGACATGCCGCTGGCGGTTGGCGACGAGGTCGTCAGCCTTCGCGAGGCCCTGCACGAGGACTTCTATTTCTCGCTGCTTGAATTCTTCCAGAAGAAGTCCGGACGCCCGCTTGGCGACCGTGGCCTGAAGCCCGGCCAGATCGTGCCGGAAATCGTGCGCAGCAACGGTGAGATCAGTGTTCGGGTGGAGACCCGGCCGTTGAGCACAGGTTTTCGGGATGGCCCCGAACAGGAAATCGATACGGCCAGCGAACCACCGGCCGTTGCGCAGATGTCGAGACTGCTGTCGGACATCGGTGGAGAGGAATTCGATGCCCGGTCGCGCTCCGGCCGCGTTCTCTCGGCGCGATACGTCAGAGGCAGCGACACGGCGGTCATGATCAGCGGCGGCCAGCATCCGAACGAGACGACCGGCATTGTCGGTGCCATCCGCGCTGCCCGTGCGCTGAAGCAGCGTGCCGGTGCTCATTTCACCATCTCGCCGATCGAGAACCCGGACGGCTACGCGCTGCACCAGCGCCTGCGGGTCGATAACCCGCGCCACATGCACCACGCCGCCCGCTACACCGCGCTCGGCGACGATCTTGAATACCGGACGGCGGAAAATTCCGGCCAGCATCTCAACGAAAAAGCCATCCGTTTCACAGCGCAGGAATTGAGCGGCGCACAGCTGCATATCAACCTGCACGGCTATCCATCGCACGAATGGACGCGGCCGCTATCCGGCTACGTGCCGCGCGGTTTTGGCATGTGGACGCTGCCGAAGGGTTTCTTCCTGATCATGCGCCACCACGCCGGCTGGACGCAGCAGGCGGAAGCCATCCTCGACCACGTCACCCGGCATCTCGGCGCAATTCCAGGCATTCTCGACTACAACAATCGCCAGATCGCACTCTACGAAACCCATGCCGGCGAGACGGGCTTCCGCATCATCAACGGCTTCCCGTGCCTGTCGTCGATTGACGATCGCCATACCGTACCGCTGACGCTGATCACCGAATATCCTGACGAGACTATCTACGGCGACGATTTCGTCACGGGCCATACGGCGCAGATGGAGACGGTGATCTCGGCCTATGATGTCTGGCAGACGCTTAACGCCTATACGTCGTAAGGTGACAGGCTCCCGGTAGCTGCGCCTAGTTCGTTGCAGGCAGTTCGGTTACCCGATCTCGCCTGATCGCCTCTGAAAAGTCCTCGGACATGCCCGCCGCCTTGGCTTTCTCGGCAATATGGGACTGCTTCCTGAGCACCGCCATCGGGGACCCAGTGTCGAGGATGCCCTGATCGTAGGCGTATTCGGGTAGATAGCCGTTCACATACAGCCGCCAGTCGAGAGGGACCGTGCCTCCAAGCGTTCTGACGATGGCCACAACCGCAGTCGTGCAGTTCGTCATCAGCGAGTTGTACCACTGCGGCTGGCGGGACAGCTTGTTTGCATCCTCGACATAGGCGACCAGGAGGTTGCGTGCTGTCTGCGGCAAGACGTTCACCCGGTAGAGCTGGACGTCCTCGCCGCGCACGATCGTACGAACCCCGATAATATCCCGCTCCTCTGCCGCGACGATCACAAGCGGATTGCTCTTGAAGAGATCCGCGATCGGCGAAAACGCGCCTCCGCGCTTGCGGCGGACCTCGACGGACCAGGCGACGTGCTCGCCATTCGAGAAGCCGAAGCTGACCAGCATGTGGCCCATCAGCGGTCCCGACCAGTAGGACATAAAGAGATCAACCGACGTCAGCGTCTTTAGATCATACGTCTTGGTCTTCCAGTTTTCGGTATAGTCCGTATCGCTTCTCCAGGTGAAGTCCCGCACACCGTTCAGGGTCAACGTGTCGCCCGAAATCGTTCCGGTGACCTGTCGCGCAACGTCCGGCGACCAGTCTCCTACCGCTGGGGGCGCGAGCGTGAACCACCACGAAAGCACGATCGCGAAGGCCACCGAGAACACGCCCGTCGGAGCCCGCCATCGGTGGCGGATCACAGAGACGATGGTCCAGACACCGAGAGCGGCAAACAGCGCAGCGAACACCGCTCTTGCCGGGAGCGGCAATGGCAGACGGTACCACAGTGCCAGCGATGACCACGCCGAGACGAGTAGAATGACGATGAAAACGCCCGTCAGGGCGAGGAAGTGGAATGCTCGGCGCAAATCGGTGTCTCTCGGTTCAACACACGCAACATAGGGTGACAATCGACAAGTGCGACCACGCACGGACACAAGAATGAGAGAGAAGGATCAAGCATTCTTCCCTGGTCTATCGCCAGAAACCGCAAGCTCAGCGCCCGCCGACGACCGCGCCTGCAAATCTGAACGGACTTGAAATGACCGATGCCGCGACGTCGAAGACGAAGGCACCCGCCTCCGGCACCGAAACCGCCCCGCCACCCGCCTGCGCAAGCTGCGGACCCAGTTGTGCGAGATTGGCGTACCGGTCGTGCCCGACCCCATCTGCTGCCTTGACCGACGAGATGTCGATGATCCGCAGACCATAGCGCAAGGCTGCGTCGCGCACCGAAGGGCTATCGACATTGAGCGATCCCGCGCGCGGTTTCTCCCCGCTGATGAAACTGGAGATCTTGAGCGCCTTGTCGTCCTTGGAAACAAACAGCGTGATGGGGGTACGCATCCGACCGACGACCTCCAGCTGCGACCTGAACAGATCGTCGTCAATGTCTGGAGCCGCGAGCACGACGACCAACTTGTCGAGGACGTCGCCGCGGCCTTCCAGCTTCAGCTGGCGAAGCGTTTCCATGATCAGGAACCCGCCGATGCTGTGCCCGAACAGGATGACCCGTTTCACATCGCGTTTGGCTGCCATCGATTTGACGAGCCAGACCAGGGTGTCACGCGAAGCCAGGGCCGCGTCACGATCCGCGAGATATCCGGCAAGGGATCCCTGCGACGGCCACGAGAAAAGGACTGGTTTTCCATCCGTCTTGGAATCGGCGGCGACCTGCGCGAGCCGGTACAGACCCTCCTGGAACGTGTAGTTATACCCGTGGACAAAGATGCCAACCGCCCCATCCTTGTTGGGCGCGTCCGCCAACGCCAGAAACTGTTTTTGGTCGAGAGAGCGTCTTTCGGAAACAACCATGTCCGTCGACGCGTCGGGTTTACCGACAGGCCATTCGATCTTCGGCGGGCGGTGCGAGGGCGGGATTGCGACCGTGAACGTTTCGAAGGCCGGATCTGCGTTACGGCGGGACGAGTATCCGTCGCCGTCCCGCGACCGGTTCGTCGCAGTAAGGACGGTAAGCTGACGGCTGGATGCCGGGTTGACCGCGACCGGATCGAGAACAGAGGCCGAAGGCCTGTTGGCACAGGCAACGAGCTGAGCGGACACGATCGCGATAATCGCAGCCGAGATCCATCGCCGCGTCAATACGGAATACTGCATCGTAACCAGCGACTTTCGAAAGGTGAATGGTGCCGGTTGATGCCACGAAATGTTGCCGAACTCAACTGGCTGAAACCCACGCTAAATTCGCCTGCACCACCTGGCCAGTCGACCGGAACGCGAGTGCATCATTCAAGCTGAAATTAGAGGGAGGCCTGGCTTTGAAGACCCCGGACGGTGCTGCCACGGTCCGGGGTCTAGTCTTTGTTACACATGGCGAATTCATGGCCGGATTAGGCTGCTTGAGCCAGTCAGTCAGCGATCTTCACGATCAGCTTTCCAAAATTGCCGCCGGTGAGCATGCCGATGAAAGCCTCGGGCGCACGTTCGAGGCCGTCAACGATATCTTCCCGATACTTTATGTCGCCGGACGCGACGCGCGGGCCGACCTCATCGAGGAAGTCTCCAAAGTGGCTGATGAATTCAGTCTGGATGAAGCCGCGGATGAGAAGGCTGCGCCTCAAAACCGCCGACATGGTGATCGGAAGCCTGTCCGTTTCCGCAGATCCGGCGCCATTGTAGTGCGCGACAAGCCCGCAGACGGGGACACGGGCAAACTGGTTCAGCAGCGGCAGGACGGCGTCCCAAACGTGCCCGCCGACATTTTCAAAATAGACATCGACGCCGTCAGGGCATGCAGCAGCGAGATCGGACGCAAAATCTTTCGAGCGGTGATCGACAACGGCGTCAAAGCCGAGGCCATCTTTCACATACGCACATTTGTCCGGTCCGCCGGCAATCCCGACTGCCCTCGCCCCGGCAAGTTTCGCAAGCTGGCCGACCAGCGAACCGACAGGCCCGGAGGCAGCGGCGACAACGACGGTCTCGCCTTGCTTCGGCTTCCCGATGAACTTCATTCCGCTCCAGGCGGTCGAGCCGGGCATTCCCAGCACGCCGAGTGCCGTCGTCAGCGTTGCGCCGTGCGTTTCGACACGAGTCAGGGTATCTCCGTGGACAACCGCATTGGTCGTCCATCCGGTCCGAGCACGAACGATATCGCCGGGCGAAAAGGCTGTGTGGCGAGACTTCACCACTTCGCAGATCGTTTCGCCTTCCATAACGCCATCAATGGGAACGGGCGCTGCATAAGACTTTGCGTCGCTCATGCGACCGCGCATGTAAGGGTCGAGCGAAAGATAGAGGCATCGCAAGGTGACCTCTCCTTCTGCTGCTTCCGGGAGTTCGAAATTCTCGATGCGGAAATTCTCAGCCTCGGGCTGACCGGTCGGTCGGCTTGCCAAGACGATGCGGCGAATGGCGGTCATCCTGTGTGTCTCCTTGTCGTTGTCGACTCCCGGGTGAAGTAGTCGGCGGCACCGATTTGCCAAGGCCGAACCGCGATGGGCGCTTAATTTGCTGCCACAAGCTTTCGTGGGACAGCACAGGTCGGAATTGTGATTTGGACGGACAGACCACCGGCCGGTCTGTTTTCTGCCTTTGCGCCCCCGCCGTGCCATTCCGCCGCACGCCGGGTAATGGCAAGCCCAAGGCCGAAGCCGGAACGGGTGGTGACGGTTGAACTTTGCGAAAACGGCTTGAAGATCGCCTCCAGTTCCGTCTCCGGCACACCCTCGCCGTCGTCCTCGACGGTCACGATCAGCTTCCGGTCCAAGACCTTGGACGTCACACGGACAGCGGTGCTTGGTCCCGTGTGGGTGATGGCGTTGCGGATGACATTTTCCAGCGCGCGGTAGATCAGCTCGCCGTTGACGGAAGCCACGAATGTGTCGACGCCCTCATACTGGACGGTTACCCCGCGCGCCTGTCCCTCGAAGCCGGCATCGTCCACAATCTCACGCAGGAGATCGACAAGGTCGAGCGTCTGCCGCTCGAACCTCGGTGTATCGCGATCCGACAGCCGGGCGAGAGTCAGGATTTCGCCGACCAGTTCGTCGAGCCGCTCGACCTCGCGGCTCATCCGCTCGATCATCACCGCCAGCCGTACGGGGTTCTGTTGCAAAACGCCGATAGCAGCTTGCAGACGCGATAAAGGCGAGCGCAGTTCGTGCGAAATATCGTGGAACAGCTGCTGCTGAGCCATCTGGAGCTCCTGCAACCGGGCAGCGGTGATATCCAGATCGTGCGCCAGCGACGCGATCTCGTCGCGTTTGGCGCCGATCTTGTGGGCGATCCGCACGTCCAGTTCTCCCCTGGCAAGCGAGCGCAGCCCATAGCGCAGCTGCTCGACCGGGGTAATGAAATAGCGGGCGAGCCAATAGGCCGCAGCTGCTGCCGCAAGAAGGGCTGCCAGCCACGGAACAGCCCGAGGCCAGGTTTTAGCCATCATGCTCGGCGCTGCGCCGGCAATTTCCAGGCGATAACACTCTCCGTCGCGCACGGCGGTCCGAACGAGCGCCTCCTCATTTTGTTCGGCACAATCGATCGCCGGCCCGTCGGTCGTGACGGTAACCGGGATGTCGCGACCGGTCCGCCGAACCGCCGCCACCAGCCTGGCCGTCGCCTCCAGGCCATCCGACTGGAGCACCTGGGCTGCGGTCTCCAGCGTCAGGCTAAGTTCCCGGCCAGCAACCTCCTCCTCGAACGGTGATTGGAACAGCGTGCTGATCGCAAACAGGATCGCAATCGAGCCGGCCATGGCCAACCAGACGACGGTGAAGAATTTCCAGAACAGGCGATGCATGGTCAGCCTTCCAGCAACTGGTAGCCGCGGCCGCGCACGGCCTGGATCCAGGGCTGCCCATCCGGGCGGGCGCCGAGTTTCTGCCGGATGCTGCTGATGTGGACGTCGATCCGGCGATCGAACGCGGTGAGCGGCTTGGCAAACGCCCGCAACGATATCTCCTGCTTGGAGACGAGCTGGCCGGAGGAGCGGGCAAGCACTTCCAGCAGGCTGAACTCGGTTCCGGTCAGTTCCAGGGGTGCCGCCCGCCACATCGCCCTGCGGTTCGACGGATAAAGCACCAGTTCGCCCGTCCTGATCTCGTTGACGGTGCCGTCCCGCTCGGTTCGGCCCGAGCGGCGCAGGATGGCGCGAATGCGGGCGGCCAGCTCCCCCGGCGAACAGGGCTTTGAGACGTAATCGTCTGCGCCGAGATTGAGGCCGGCGATGCGGTCGATATCGTCTCCCCGTGCCGTCAGCATCAGCACCGGCACGTCGCTCACCTGCCGGATCTTGCGCAGAACCTCGATGCCGTTCATCCGCGGCATCATGATGTCGAGCACGATCAGATCCGTCGAGGAGGACATGGCCTCGGCCACGCCGACGCGACCATCCGCGGTCGTTTCGACGGCGAAGCCTTCCTCTGTCAGATACTCGCCCAGCAGGTTGGTCAGCTCGGCATCGTCATCGATCAATAGTAGCTTGGTCATGCCCTGCTCTTGCTCCTTCGATAACTTCAGCTTTACGACCTTGAGGCTGCGAAGACAGCAGTTTTACCTAACTTAACCTGCTCTTGACCGACATTAACATGGCGATCCCTATACTGCGGCCTTCAGTTAAGGCGGTGTCCAATCGATGCGCAGCACTCTTTCTTCAGTTCTACCAGTTCTGGTCGTCGCGGCCTTGCTTAGCGGCTGCACGAGCATCGGCACTCTCAAGTCGGCGACGCCGGCTGTTGCCGCCTTCTGGCATGCGACGCTTCCGCATGGCGGTCGATCAGCCGATCTCGTGACATGGTGGGCAAGCTTCAAGGATCCCTCGCTGGAAGGCCTGCTGTATCTGGCTGACCGCGAAAACCCGACCATCGAGCAAGCGGTGGCGAATATCGACAAGGCGCGCGCCACGCTCGACAGCACCGCGTCAGGGCTATTCCCGTCGCTCGATGGCTCGGCATCGGCTAGCCGTGAGGGCAATAAGGGTAACGACAATAACAGGCTGACCGCCGGAACGACAAAGAGCGGCGGACTTGATTCCGCCTGGGAAGTCGATCTGTTTGGCAAGACCAAGAAGCAGGTGCGCGCCGCTGCATCGCGGGCCGCTGGCGAGGTCTGGTCCTGGCACGATGCCCGCGTTTCGATCGCCGCCGAAGTAGGCGATGACTACGTCCAGTACCGCGCCTGCCGCGAACTGGAGCGCCTCTACCGCGACGAGCTTGCATCGCAGACGGCCACCATCCGCGCCACGGAACGGTCGGCGCAATCAGGGTTTACCTCCACCGGAGACCTGGCGCTGGCACGGGCAAGCGCTGCTGCCTCCTCGTCAAGCCTGACGGCCCAGCGCGGCGAGTGCGAGATTTTGATCAAATCGATCACACAATTGACGGGTGGCGACGAACCAGCGGTTCGCCGGCTGCTCGACCAGGGCAAACGGCGTATTCCGCAGCCATCTGCGGTGCGGATCACTGCCGTGCCTGCCGACGTCCTGCGACAGAGGCCCGACGTCAATGCGCTGGAGGCTGAAGTCGCCGCAACGATTTCGGACGTCGGCGCGGCGAAGGCCGATCTTTACCCCAGCCTCAGCCTCAGCGGATCAATCTCGATCAGCCAGTCCACCGTGACCGGCCGATCCGTTCCCTGGTCCTTCGGACCGGCGCTGTCGGTGCCGTTGCTGGATGGCGGTGCACGACGGGCGGCTGTGCGCAGTGCGGTTGCCGACTACGATATCGCGGTTGCGAACTATAAGTCTGGCGTGCTTGGCGCCGTTGCCGAAGTCGAGACGGCGCTGTTGCGGGTCGACACGGCGCTGCGGCGGATCGCCGACGCAAAAAGCGCTGCCGACAACTATCAGCGCTATTTCCGCGCGGTGGACCAGAACTGGGCGTCCGGGGGCGTCAGCATTCTCGACCGCGAAGAAGCTCGCCGATCGGCGCAATCGGCGGCCATCACTCTCATCGAAATCAGGCGCGACGCCGTCCAATACTGGATCGCCCTCTACAAAGCGCTTGGCGGAGGCTGGTCCATTCCGACCGCCGCTGCCTCTTCTGCACGGGAACTCAACTAATGCTTAAAACATCACACCCGCTCACGACGATGGCGCTTGCCTGCGTCGTCTGTCTTGCTTTCACCCCGGCAGGCCGGGCACAGGACGCGACGCAGACGACCGCCGGCGCGGCCGCCCTCACGGTCAGCGTGACGAAACCGGAGGTTTCCCAGTGGCCGGTGCTCATTCCGGCAAGCGGGCGCCTTGCGGCTTGGCATGAAGCGGTGATCTCCGCCGAAGTCAGCGGATTGCGGATCATCGGCATCAACGCGGATGTGGGAGCGACGGTAAAAAAAGGCGAGTTGCTGGTGCAATTCGACGCCGAAACCGCGCAGGCCGAGCTCGAGCAACAGCAGGCAAGCGTCGAGCAGGCAAAGGCCGATCTCGATCAGGCGGTCGCGAATGCCGACCGTGCCCGCGGGCTGACCGGCTCCGGTGCGATCTCCGCCCAGCAGACGACGGAGTATCTGATCACGGAGCGCAAGTCGAAAGCAGCCCTTGCGTCGTCGAAGGCCGCGCTGGCATCCGCGCAGCTGACCCTTGACCGCACGAAGGTCTACGCGAACGACGATGGCGTGATCTCTGAACGGTCCGCGTCGCTTGGCAAGGTGGTGACCGCCGGCGACGAACTGTTCAAGCTGATCCGCCAGAATCGCATCGAGTGGCAGGCGGAGCTGCCGGTCAAGCGGCTGGCCGATGTCAAGGAAGGCACCAAAGCGGTCATTCCGACGCCGCTCGGCGATGTCCGTGGCGAGGTGCGGCTTGTCTCGCCCACGAGCTCGACCGCCAGCGGTCGGGTCACTGTCTATGTCGCCCTGCAGCCCGCAGTCGGAATGCCACAACCGAAGACCGGCATTCTCGTCAGCGGCAATTTCGAATTCAGCGCCACCGATGCGCTGACAGTTCCGGCAACGGCCGTCACCCTGAGGGACGGCTTTTCCTACGCGTTCGTCCTCAACGCGACAGATCAGCCGACGGTAACCCGCAAGCGTGTCGAGACCGGCCGGCGGCAAGGCGACCGGGTCGAGATCGTATCGGGGATCGACACGACCGAGGAAGTCGTCGTCTCCGGCGGCGCGTTTCTTGCGGACGGTTCCGTGGTGCGGGTGGTCGATACGGTCGCCGCAGCCGAGACGGAGGCGACGAAGTGAATTTTTCCTCCTGGTCCATCCGCAATCCCGTTCCGCCAATCCTGCTGTTCGTCCTACTGACGGCCTGCGGCCTGTGGGCGTTCAACCGTCTCGACATCCAGAACTTTCCCGACATGGATCTTCCGACGATCGAGATCAGTGCGTCGCTCGACGGGGCCGCAGCCTCACAGCTTGAGACCGAGGTCGCCCGCAAGATCGAAGACGAACTGACGGGACTGACGCGGCTCGATTCCGTGACCACGACGGTCACCGATGGTTCCGTCAGCATTTCCGTCGCCTTCGAAGTTGGAAAGAACACGCAAGAGGCACTCGACGAGGTAAAGAGCGCCGTCGATCAGGCGCAGGACGACTTACCTGAAGAAATGAACGCACCGACGGTTTCCAAACAGTCGCTGAATGCATCGCCGCTGATTACCTATGTGGTGCGGTCAGACACGCTGGATGCGGCGGAACTCTCCTGGTTCATCGACAACAATATGTCGCGTGCCCTGATGGCTGTCGAAGGCGTCGGCGAAGTCGGGCGCCTGGGTGGCGTCGACCGGGAGGTCCGCGTCGAACTCAACGCCAATCTGCTCGATGGCCTCGGTCTGTCTGCAAACGACGTCAACGGGCAGCTCGATTCAGTGCAGTCTGACCTGTCGGGCGGCAAGGGGCGGATCGGCGGCGAAAGCCAGTCTGTCCGAACGCTGGCGGCCGTCGGCAGCGTTGAACAGCTCCGCGCACTGCCGATACCATTGCCGGCGGGAAACTGGGTTCGGCTGGACGAACTCGGCACGGTCACCGATTCCCACAGCGATCTCAGCTCGCTTGCCTATATCAACGGCAAGCCGGTCATTGCCGCGCAGATCAAGCGGTCCAAGGGCTACTCGGACGTCGCCGTCACGGACAGTATCCGCGAACAGATGAAGTCGTTCGCGGCTGAAAATCCGCAAGTGACGATCGAAGAGGCCTACAACACGATCGTCCCGATCGAGCAGAACTACGAATCGTCGATGCATATGGTCTATGAGGGCGCGCTGATTGCGATCTTCGTGGTCTGGCTCTTCCTGCGTGACTGGCGGGCGACGCTTTTGGCCGCTGTTGCCTTGCCCTTGTCGATCATCCCGACGTTCCTCGTGATGTATCTCCTCGACTATACACTGAACACGATCACGCTTCTGGCGCTGTCTCTTGTGGTCGGGATCCTGGTCGACGATGCGATCGTCGAGATCGAGAATATCGAGCGACATCTCAACATGGGGAAAAGCCCCATGGATGCAGCCATGGAAGCGGCCGATGAGATCGGCCTCGCCGTGATCGCCACCACCTTCACCCTGGTCGCCGTGTTCCTGCCGACAGCCTTCATGGGCGGTATTCCCGGCATCATCTTCAAGCAGTTCGGCATCACGGCCTCCGTCGCCGTCCTCGCCTCGCTTCTCGTCGCGCGTCTGGTGACGCCGATGATGGCGGCCTACATCATGAAGCCGAGCGGCAAGACACACGAAGGCGACGGTCGCCTGATGCGGTCCTACCTCTGGGCCGTCAAAGGCGCGCTTCGTCGGCGCTGGATACCAGTGCTCGGCACGGTCGGCTTTCTGGCCTTCACGATCCTGCTGCTCAGCCATCTGTCGACCGGGTTCTTTCCGGCTTCCGATAGCAGCCAGACCCAGGTCACGATAACGACGCCTCCAAGCTCGACCATTGAATCGACCGACGAAGCGGCGCGAAAGGCGTCCGCGGTCATTGCCGGCGTCGACCACGTCACCTCGGTTTTCCAGGCAACGGGCACGGCCTCCACAGGCGGGATGAACAGCACCTCGAATGCCAGCACCAACAGTGCGACGCTCGTCGTCAACCTCACGTCGATCGACGACCGCGACGTCAAGCAATCTCAGATCGAAGCGGATTTGCGCAAGGCGCTGGAAACCTTGCCCGGCGTCCGTCTTGAGATCGGATCCGGCGGCAATGGTACGCAGCTGACGCTGACGCTGGCCGGCGACGATTCCGACCTACTGGAAAAAGCGGCCGCCAGCCTCGAATCCGATCTGCGCACGCTACCCGGCATCGGCAACGTGACCTCGTCGGCCGCGACCCAATCGCCGGAGATCACCATCCGCCCTAATCTCGCGGAAGCCGCATCTCTGGGTGTGACCTCGAAGGCGATCGCCGACGCCATTCGGGTCGCAACGGCCGGCGCCTATGATGCGGCCCTGTCGAAGCTCAACCTGCCGGAACGCCAGGTCCCCATCCGGGTCATGCTCGACACGGCGAGCCGGCAATCGCTGGATGCGCTGTCGCTCATCCCGGTCGAGGGCAAGGACGGCAATGTCGCGCTCGGCGCCATTGCCGACATATCGCTGGGATCCAGCCCCAGCCAGATCGACCGGCTTGACCGGTCGCGCAACGTCTCGCTCACGATCGAACTCAACGGCCGGAGCCTCTCGGAAGTCACGAACGAGGCAGCGCAGCTGCCCGGCTACAAGAACCTGCCACAGGGCGTGAAATTCGTCGAACAGGGAGAGTTGAAGCGCCAGAGCGAGCTGTTCAGCAGTTTCGGATTGGCGATGGCGATCGGCATTTTCTGCGTCTATGCGGTGCTGGTCCTGCTTTTCCACGACTTCCTGCAGCCGGTCACGATCCTGATGGCCCTGCCACTGGCGCTCGGCGGTGCTCTCTTGCCACTGGTGCTCACCGGGACCAGCTTCTCGATGCCCGCGGTCATCGGTTTGCTGCTGCTGATGGGTATCGTATCGAAAAACTCGATCCTGCTCGTCGAATACGCCATAGAGGCGCGCCGCGCCGGCATGTCACGCTATGACGCGCTGGTGGATGCCTGCCACAAGCGGGCGCGGCCGATCGTGATGACGACGATCGCCATGGCGGGCGGCATGCTGCCCGCCGCCCTCAGCCTCGTATCCGGCGATTCAAGCTTCCGCCAGCCGATGGGCATCGTGGTGATCGGCGGCCTCATCACCTCAACCTTCCTGAGCTTGCTGGTCATCCCGGTCGTGTTCACATTCCTGGATGATCTTTTGGTCTGGCTGAAAGCGCGGTTCCACACGCGCAAGCAGCACCCCGCAGAGTAGCGCGCGTCTAAGTCTGGCGGCAGCCGAAGCCGGACGGCTTTGATGTCGCGCGCATCAATGCGGATGCATGCCGGGCACACGTTCGCTCTCGCTCGAAAGATAAGCCTCTCTCCCCGAGACGCTTTCGATCCGAATTCCATAGTAGACGGGTTTGTTTTGCACCCCGGCCGCTGCTGTTTTCAGTCCTCCAGGCAACCAATAGGTTGCGTTGCTGGACTGCAGAAGAGACCATGCACGCGCATACTTCGCCCATTCGGCAGCCTGATCGAATTCCTTGAACTGCCCATTCGCGATAACGGTCCGCCATTGTTGCGGACTGGAGATTTCGTCTGCCAGAATGCAGACGGAGTTATTCTCGCGCATCCACGAGATCTTCTTGCCATCGAGCGAGAAGCTGTAGAACCAGTCGTCCTCAATGATGAAAGAAATCGGAACCGTGTACGGGCGGCCTTCGAGGACGCAGGACAATCTCCCCATCCGGGTTTTTGAAAGGAATGCCATGCACTCCTGATAATCAAGTTCTCTTATATTCATCCCGTCTGCCTTTCGTGAGGGCGCGCTTTCCGCTCCTCAAGCCGAAATCCTCAAATTCATTATGTCAGTGATGACGTTCATACGCTGGGGCTGAACAGATTTTGCCCCTGGCTTCTGAACCGGTCAAAGATCGCCGAAACAGTGCGAACATAGGGTCTCCCCTTTGCCGTCATCGAGATGCGGTTCGCCCGCACCGTCAACAGACCGCTCAAAGCGAACGGTCGCAGCAAGGCTAGTTCGTCGGCATAACCGGCGGCATTCTGTCCCAGATCGACGGAGAAATCGCACATCAGGCGTTCGATGATTGTCGCGCGTTCATGATCGTCCTCGACAAAGGCGTGGCCGCGTCGCGTGGGTAGAGACCCCTCCGCGATATGGCGTTTGTAAGCCTCGATACCGGATTCCGACTGCGTGTAGCCACCGGGGAGCCGCGAGATGGAAGAGCACCCGAACCCCAGCAGGGTCGGGCGATCGTCGTCCGTGTAGCCTTGAAAATTGCGGTGGAGCCGACCTTCTCTTGCGGCAGCCGCCAATCGATCGGAAGGCTTGGCAAAATGATCGATGCCGATCGCCTGATAGCCCTCGCGGTAGAAGAAAGACGCGATCGCGCTTGCCTGCTGCAAACGCTCGATGGGTCCAGGAAGCGATGCGCTATCGATCAGGCGCTGGTTGGCCCTTCGTGATGGTAGATGGGCGTATCCATAAAAGGCGATGCGATCCGGATTAAGCTCCAAGACGGAACGGCAGGTCGTCAGCAAGCTTTCCTGGGTTTGGTTCGGCAGACCATAGATCAAATCGAAATTGATGCGTGAAATGCCGGCGTCGCGCAGGTCGCGGACGGCGGCGGCCACCTTTTCTTCCGGCTGCTCCCGCCCGATCGCCTGTTGCACAACGGTGTCGAGATCCTGGACGCCGAGGCTGGCGCGGTTGATCCCGAGCCGGCCGAGCGCTTGGCAAAGATCGCGCCCGAGCATCCGCGGGTCGAGTTCGATCGAATGCTCGTAGTCGTCTTCCAGGTCGAAATGCTTCTTGAGCATACCGAGAACGGAGCTCAAGCCTGCCTCGCCCAGAATGGAGGGCGTGCCGCCGCCCCAGGCGATGCGGCCGATCTTCAGCCGGGCTGGCAGGTGAGCGGCAACCAGCGCGATCTCTGCCTCCAGCGTGGTCCGGTAGTCCTCGACCGGCTCGGCCTTCCGAACCGCCTTGGCATGGCAACCGCAATAGTGGCAAAGCTGCCGGCAATAGGGAACGTGCAGATAGACAGAGACCGGTTCGGCCGGATCAAGTTGGCCGAGCCAGGCGGCCTGTTTCTTGGGCCCCACCGCCTCGCTGAAATCCGCGGCGGTGGGGTAGGATGTGTATCGTGGAACCGGCATTTCCGCGAGACGCTCGACCATATCCGGTTTCATGCGGCCGGATCTCCGACGGAGCTGCGTTTTGGCTTGTTTGAGGGGTCCGGAAGCGCCGAGAGGCGCCGGTCTTCCTTCATCTCGAACCACATGGCGTTGAGGATGGCAAAGACGCAGGCGAGGCCGACGCCGAGGATCCAGGAAAAATACCACATGAATGATCTCCTTCAGTAAGCGTTCGGATTGCGACCGATCGAAGCCGCGTTCACTGGACCGCGCATCACGTGGTAGACCCAGGCCGTGTAGGCGAGCACGATCGGCAGGAAGACGACGGTCGCCAGCAGCATGATGAACAGGGTGAGGTGGCTGGATGACGCGTCCCAGACCGTGAGGCTCACGGCCGGATCGATCGACGATGGCAGAAGAAAGGGAAACAGCGACAGGCCGGCGGTCGAGATGATGCCGAAGATGGCAAGGCTCGATCCAGCGAGTGCGATCTTGAACCGGCGGCTGCCAAGTCCTGCCAGGGCGACGAGCGACCCGACGAAGCCGAGAACCGGCGCGGTGATCATCCAGGGATATGCATGGTAGTTGTTCAGCCATGCTCCAGCCTGCGTGACGACGGTTTTCGCCAGCGGATTGGATGGACCGGCAGCTTCCTGAACACTGGTGACGACATAACCGTCCATACCGAAGGCGACCCACAAGCCGGCGAGCGCGAAGAGAGCAACGGTGGCTGCGGCCGCCATCCGGCCAAAGCGCGTTGCACGTTCGGCGACCGGTCCGGCGCAGCGCATGGCGATGACGACGGCCCCGTGCATGACCAGCATCGACAGGCTGGTGAGGCCCGCGACCAGGGCAAAGGGACGAAGAAGCCCGAAGAAATTGCCGTCATAATGGGCCCTCATCGTACCGTCGAGGCCAAAGGGCACACCGAGCAGCACGTTACCGACCGCTACACCGAAGATCAGCGCCGGCACGAAACCGCCGACGAACAGCGCCCAGTCCCAGGTGCTTCTCCAGCGCGGATCCTTGACCTTGCCGCGGAACTTGAAACCGACCGGCCGGAGGATGAGGGCCAGCAGGATGGCGATCATGGCAAGGTAGAAGCCGGAGAAAGAAGCCGCGTAGAGCGCCGGCCAAGCGGCAAAGATGGCGCCGCCGCCCAGAACGAGCCAGACCTGGTTCCCTTCCCAGGTCGGCCCAATCAGGTTGAGCAGGATGCGCCGCTCCTCGTCCGTCTTGGCCGCAAATGGCAGGAGGGCGCCAACGCCGAGATCGTAGCCGTCGGCGATGGCAAAGCCGATCAGGAGGACGCCGAGCAGCAGCCACCAGATGATCCGCAATGTTTCATAATCGAGAGGTAAATGTGACATGGACCTTGCTTTCGAATGAGAGGGTCAGCGTTGCGGCGCAGCGGCGGCGCGTTCGGGAACCACTGCCGATCCGCGAATGCCGTCGATCAGCACGTTTCTTTCGCTCGGACCTGCCTTGATGATTTTGAGCATCAGCAGAACCATGATGACGGCAAGCGTCGTGTAGACCGTGAGGAAGAAGCCGAGGCTGATCGCCAGATCCACGAGGGTTAGGCCCGACGCGGCATAAAAGGTCGGCAGCACTCCCTCGACCACCCAGGGCTGACGCCCGTATTCGGCAACGAGCCAGCCGAATTCGATGGCAACCCATGGCAGCGGCAGGCTGAACAGGGCGATCCACAGAAGCACGCGGTTTTCACCAAGCCTGTGGCGGGAGGCCAGATAGAAAGCCACCGCGAAGAAGACGATCAGGTAGAGGCCGATCGCGACCATCAACCGGAAGCTCCAGAACAGCGTCGGCACGTCCGGCACGGTATCCCAGGCGGCCTTTTCGATCTGCTCGTCGGTCGCCGCCGGCACGTCATCGACGTAACGCTTCAACAGGAGTGCGTAACCGAGGTCACGCCACGTATCGGCAAAGGTCTGGCGGGCAGCGGCATTGTTGCGGTCGGCACGAATCTGGTCCAGCGCCGCATAGGCGGTCATGCCGTTGCGGATGCGGACTTCCGCACGCTCGACCAAGGGCAGAATGCTGGGAACCTCGGTGGAGAGTGATCGCGTGGTGATGAGGCCGAGAACGTAGGGGATTTTCACCTCATAGCTGTTCTCGCGGACGCCCGGGATGGCAAAGACATTGAGGCCGGCAGGTGCCGGTTCTGTTTCCCACATGCTTTCCATCGCAGCGATCTTCATCTGCTGGTGCTCGGTCGCGACATAGCCGCTCTCGTCACCAAGGACGACGACGGAAAGAGCCGAGGCGAGGCCGAAGCTCGCAGCGACCGCCATCGACCGCTTGGCTAGATCCAGATGGCGTCCCCGCAGCAGGAACCAGGCGCTGATCGCCATGACGAACATGGAGCCGGTGACATAGCCGGCGCTGACCGTGTGGACGAACTTTGCCTGCGCCACGGGATTAAAGATGACAGCGGCGAAATCGGTGATTTCCATGCGCATGGTATCGGGATTGAAGGTCGAGCCGACGGGGTTCTGCATCCAGCCGTTGGCGATCAGGATCCACAGGGCCGAGAAGTTGGCGCCGAGCGCCACGAGCCAGGTCACGGCCAGATGGCCGACTTTGGAAAGCCTGTCCCAGCCAAAGAAGAAGATGCCGATAAACGTGGCTTCCAGGAAGAAGGCCATCAGGCCCTCGATCGCCAGGGGCGCCCCGAAGATATCGCCGACATAGTGGCTGTAATAGCTCCAGTTCATGCCGAACTGGAACTCCATGACGATGCCGGTTGCGACGCCCAGCGCAAAGTTGATGCCGAACAGCGTGCCCCAGAAAAGCGTCATGCGCCGCCAGATTTCGCGCCCGGTCATCACATAGACGCTTTCCATGATGGCCATCAGAAACGACAGCCCCAAGGTCAGCGGAACAAAGAGGAAGTGGTACATTGCCGTCGCCGCGAACTGCAGTCGCGAAAGGTCGACAACCGTAAAGTCGATCATGTGTCTACCCGCCTGTTTTCAGGTTTTCCGGTTCGAAATCCCCGGTCTGAAAGCGGCATAATCCACCGCACGGGCCCCGTGCATTGATTGCAATCAATGAGCCCGCCTGCATGCCGGATTAGATAGTCCCACGACGATCAGGGCAGTGCGGAAACCGATGACCACAAGCACAGACGAGCAGGAAATGGTCGAAGATGGCGGCGACCGGAAAGCGCTTTCCGCCCTGCGCCGACACGGCGGCATCGCCCTCGGCATCGCGGTCGCACTCCCTATACTCTCCGGCCTGCTGCTGATCGGGCAGGTGCTCCTGTTGTCGCAGGTGCTTGGCCGGGCCATCGAGGATGGTGTTCCCCTCGAACAGCTCTTTCCGCAGATCTTCGGTTTCGCCTCCCTCCTTGTTCTCCGGATCGCGCTTGCCTTTGCTGCCGAGTGGGCGGGATCGCTCGCCGCCGAAAAGATCAAGCGAACGGTGCGCGACAGCCTGACCACGCGGCTGCTTGCCCCTCGTCCGGACTGGAGACAAGACCGGTCGTCCGGCGCGCTTGCCAGCACGGTCGTCGATCAGGTCGAGGCGTTGGACGGCTTCTTCTCACGGTTCCTGCCCGCAACCATTCAGGCCGCATTGCTGCCCATCGTCTTTGCTGCGGCAGTGATGCCGTTCGACTGGGTAGTCGGGTTGTTGTTCCTGTTCACGGCGCCGATGATCCCGCTGTTCATGGCGCTTGTCGGCTTCGGGGCGCAGGCCGCGAGCGATGCACAGGCCAATGCGCTGTCGCGATTGTCGGAATATTTCGCCGATCGTCTCGGTGGTCTCCTCACGCTGAAGCTGTTCGGTCGGATGGAGATCGAGGCTGGCGCCATGCACGAGGCGACAGACCAGCTTCGCCGGCGGACGCTGCGCGTGCTGCGCATCGCGTTCCTGTCATCGGCAGTGCTCGAATTTTTCGCAGCGCTTGGCGTTGCCGGCGTCGCACTTTACGTCGGCCTCAGCTATCTCGGCATGGTCGACCTGCCGGGTACGCAGTTGTCGCTCCAATCCGGGCTCTTCTGTCTGCTGCTGGCTCCGGAAGTTTATCTTCCTCTGCGATCACTCGCCGCCCATTACCACGACCGCGCCCATGCCAAGGGGGCGGTCGCCGAGATCGTGCGCCAGTTCGGCGAGCTTCCCATGCCCGCGGCTGCGACAATCCCACCGGCACCGGTGCGTCTCGTTTCCTCTGCGGTCCCGATCCTCGCCACCAATTTCAGCATCAAAACGCCGGACGGTTGCTCCATTCTGCTCACATCGAGCAGACTTTCCATCCCGGCTGGCCAGCATATCGCCCTCGTCGGCCGAAGTGGCATCGGCAAGTCGACGCTGCTGAATGTGCTGGCACGGCTTGCGCGCACTGAAGGAACAATCGAGTTCGGCAATCGCCGGCTTGACGAGATCGATGAGCGCGAGCTCCGCCGGATGCTGACCTTCGTCAGTCAGAAACCGCATCTCTTCCACGGCACGATCGCCGACAATATCCGCCTTGCTAATCCCGGCGCCAGCGACGACGAGATCCGCCGCGCGGCCGATCTGGCCCTGGTCACGGCGTTCAGCGATGGCCTTCCGGACGGCCTTGCCACCGGCATCGGAGAAGGTGGTCTCGGCCTGTCGGGCGGCGAGGCTCATCGCGTCGGCCTGGCCCGCCTCTATCTCACGGATCCGTCCATCATCCTGCTCGATGAGCCGACCGCGCATCTCGATCCCGAGACGCAAGCGACCGTGCTCGATCGCCTCCAGGGTTTCGCCCAAGGGCGGACGATGATCATTGCCACGCATTCGATGACGGTCGCTTCCCGCATGGACGCGACAGTGCGGTTCGAGAACGGACATCTCTTGCCAATGAAGCCGACCCTGTCTGTCGTTTCCTCTGGTCGGGAGTTTGCCGCATGAGAGCGCTCCTGTCTTTCCACCCGCTGTTTCGGCGGCATCTGGCAGGCTTCGCCATTGCCCTTGGCCTCTCGCTTGCGACGCTTCTCGCGGGCGTTGCTCTGCTGGGCCTGTCCGGCTGGTTCCTGACCGCGGCATTCCTGACCACGGCTGCCATGAGCTTTAACCTATTCGGCCCATCGGCTGCCGTCCGCGGCCTGTCGATGCTGCGTATTCTGTCGCGCTACGGCGAAAAGCTCGTCGGTCACGACACGACGCTTCGAGTGCTGGCCGACATCAGAGAATGGCTGTTCAGACGCCTCGGTCCCGGCGTGCACCAAGCCAGCCAGACGCTCCGCAAGGGCGATGCGGTTTCACGGCTAACGGCAGACGTGGATGCGCTCGACAGTGTGTTCATCGTTGCAGCCGGTCCGCTCGTGACGGGTGTACTCACAGCAACGGCAGTGACCGTTTTCCTGTCCGTCATGCTGCCGGCAGCTGCAGTCCTATATGCGGTCTTCATGGCGACAGCTCTGTTTGTCGTTCCGATTCTGCTTTCAAGCGGAACGCGCCGGCTGGGCGCCCGGGTCATAGACCTCTCGACCGAACTGCGTGTGGCGGCGTTCGACATGGTCGACGGCCACGCCGATCTGATTGCATTCGGTGCTGCCGATCGGATGCGGGCACGCTCCGATGCAATCGCTGCAGATCTTTCAAGGACGAGGCTGCGTCTCGCCCGTGCCTCGGCATCGGCGTCAGCAGCAATTGCCGTCCTGGGAGGACTTGCAGTCGTCTGCACATTGCTGACCGGGCTGACGGCTCTGGAACGTGGCCTGATCAGCGGCCCTATTCTCGTCGGCCTTCTTCTCGCCTCGCTCGGGAGCTTCGAGGCAACGGCGGCCGTCACCCGTCAGGTCGCAAAGTTCGGTAGCGCGATCGCCGCGGCGGAGCGACTGAGGAGACTGGCGGAGACACCACCTGTTGTCGTCGATACGCTCCACCCGGCAGCCCTTCCCGCCGGGGGAAGTATCTCAATCGAAGGCCTGACCTTCGGCTACGATCCGCGGCGGCCTGTCCTACGGAACCTCGATCTGACGGTGGACGCCGGAAGCAGCGTCGCCATCATGGGGGAAAGCGGCGCCGGAAAATCCACACTCGGCGCCCTTCTCCTGCGCCTCGCTGATCCCATCGCGGGAGCCGTGCGCGTTGCGGGTACGGATATCCGCGACATCGCGCAGTCGGATCTCCACGCCAGGATCGCCCTGCTCGAACAGAACGCGCCGGTCTTCATCGGCACGATCGGTGACAATCTGAGGATCGGCTGCAACGGAGCGAGCGATGACGAATGCTGGTTCGCTCTCGGCAAGGCGCGTCTCGCCGATTTTGTGCGCAGTCTGCCTGCCGGTCTGGAAACGCCGGTCGGAGAAGCCGGTCATACACTCTCCGTCGGACAGGCACGGCGGCTTTGCCTCGCCCGAACACTTCTGTCCAAGGCGGAGATCCTCGTTCTCGATGAGCCGACCAGCGGTCTCGACCGGGAAACCGAACTCTCGTTCTTCAGTGATCTCAGGAACGCGACGGTGGGACGAACCGTCCTCCTCATCAGCCATGCGCACTTGCCGTTCGGGATCGTTGACCGCATCCTCCATCTGACGGACGGACGTCTGCGCGAAGATCAGTGAACGTTGATGCCTGCAACGGCCTCCAACGCAGACATGTCGATCAGTTCGACGGTTTGCGGATCGGGCAGCCGGATCATGCCCGTATTGCGCAGCTTGGTGAAGGAGCGGCTGACGGTTTCGATCGTCAGCCCAAGATAGTCCGCTATGTCGGTCCGCGACATTGGCAGGGACAGAGGATTGGCGGAAAGTTTATGCTCCGCAGCCCTTGCCGACAGCGCCAGAAGAAAGCTCGCAAGCTTTTCGACCGGCGCCAGGCGCCCGAGAATCATCTGATTGTCACGGGCCTGGCGAAGCGCCGAGCGGGTAAAGGAATGCAGCCGGTCCTTCAGCTTGGGGTAGCGTTCCATCAGCGCATGCATTTCGCGCGTCGAGAACGAACAGAGCTGGACTGAACCAATCGCTTCCGCCGTGGAGGAATGGACGTCCTCATCCGCCAGGCCAAGATAGTCGCCCGGCAGCAGAAAGCCGGTGATCTGGCGGCGTCCATCGGGGAGCGCGATCGATAGTCGCAACATGCCTGCAGTAAGGCTGTAGGTCCGATGCAAAGGGTCGCCTTCGCTCACAAGCATCTCGTTGGGAGCAAGATGCCGAGAGGTCATGATCTTGTCGAGTTCGGAAAGTTCCTCGTCAGCCAACGCAGCACAAACAGCCATTGTGCGCACATCGCAGTTGGCGCAAGCGCTGCACGCTTTCCGCCGATGTACTGATTTCTGAGTGGTGAAAGGACTGTCGTGCGTATCTACCAATCGATCGTTCTCGTCTGCTGTCAATTCAACATAAAATATCCAGTGGGACACACAACCGATATTGCGGCTGCCGACGATCAGGAACGCCCCGACCATCCCGTCAAGTGTATGACTCATGTCGACGAATACAACAGATTATCACGTTTGCGATGAGCAATGATCGCGATCGACGTGTATGGCCGCCGCACCGCAGCTTCGGCCGACAACTCTTTCCGACGGAGCCTAATAGGGCATGCCGACATAGTTTTCGGCGAGTGCTGTTGCGGCAGCCTTCGAGCCTACGAGGTAATTGAGTTCCGCTTCCTGGATTTTCCGGTCGAACTCGCCGGCTTCGGGAAAGCGGTGCATCATCGTCGTCATCGACCAAGAGAAGCGCACGGCGCCCCATACGCGCTTGAGCGCTCGCATCGAATAGGCGTCGATTGCCGCGGCTGATTTCTCTGAGAAATACTCCTGCAGACCTTCGAACAGGTAGAACACGTCACTGGTTGCAAGGTTCAACCCCTTGGCGCCGGTCGGGGGCACGATATGGGCGGCATCGCCGACCAGGAACAGGCGGCCGAACCGCATCGGCTCGGCAACGAAGGACCGCAACGGCGCGATCGATTTTTCGAATGAGGGGCCGACGACCATGCTTTCCGCATGCTCCGCCGGCAACCGCCGACGCAGTTCGTCGTAGAAGCGCTCATCCGACCAATCCTCGATCTTCTCGTCCAGTCCGCACTGGATATAGTAGCGGCTGCGGCTGGCCGAGCGCATCGAACACAGTGCGAAACCGCGGCTGTGATTGGCGTAGATCAGTTCGTGGCTGACCGGCGGCACATCCGCCAGGATCCCGAGCCAGCCGAACGGATAGACCCGTTCGAACGTCGTGAGACTGTGCTCCGGCACCGATTTACGGCTGATGCCATGGTAACCGTCGCAGCCGGCGATGAAATCGCAGTCGATCCGGTGGCTGACGCCCTCTTTTTCGAATGTCACGTACGGGTTCGTTCCATCGAAGTCATGCGGCGCTACGTTTTCGGCACTATAGATCGTGGTTGCGCCGGAGGCTTCGCGCTGATCCATCAGGTCGCGGGTGACTTCGGTCTGGCCGTAAACCAGCACGCGTTTTCCTGTTAGCCCGAACAGGTCTATGCGGTGGTCGCGGCCGTCGAAGGCAAGCGAGAACCCGTCATGTGGGAGGCCGTCCCTGTGCATCCTGTCCGCCGCACCGGCACGCTCCATCATGCTGACCATGCCTTCCTCCAGCACGCCCGCCCGCACCCGGCCAAGGATGTAGTCCTTGCTCACCCTGTCGAGAATGACGTTTTCGATACCGGCATTGGTCAGCAGTTGGCCAAGCAAGAGACCCGAAGGGCCAGAACCGATGATGGCGACTTGGGTGCGCATGAAATCCTCCGTAGATCTTGGGGTCTCTTTAAGCGCACCCGCAGGCGTTTGAACAATGGACTATACGGCCAATCTATAGGACTGATGCCGGTCCGGCTGGACACAGGAAAACGACGCTCGCGGGACGCGGAGAGCGGCAGAATGATGTCCGGCGCTATCGTCACAGGCTCGGTGCCTTCACTTCAGCGGCGAGAATGGCAGCGGCAACGCGATCTGGCTGGTCATTTCAGGTGTCAGCCAGTCCGGCCCACCCTTCGGTGGCCATTTTCCGTCGGTGACCGATTTCCCGCGTGCCTCTGTGCGGGCGGCAAGGCTGGCATAGGGCCAGATCTGGGTGAGCCGCGGCCTGCCGTCGAGCCCGTACATGGCAACGGTGAGCTTCGAATAGGCCTCGCGCGCGGGCACCGCATCGGCCCATTTTTCCGCGGTCGGCGTGATGCCGTTGATCCGGGTGTGATAGGTGCGGAATTCATAGATCGGACCGAACGTGCCGGCCTTGATGGGGGCCAGGAATTCCAGCGCGCGGTAGCTTTCCATGCTGAGCGAAACCAGTTGCTCGACGCAGCCGAAGGGGTTGTCGCTACGCAACGCCCGCTCGCGCTCGCCGTAGAGACTATCGAGACTGTCGAAGGCGCGCAGCAGGAAGATACGGTTCAGCGAGCCGATATCGGTGCCCCAGGCTCCGCAGAGGCGCCCCTCGCCTGCGGCAACCCAGGCTTCGATCCCAGGCGTTGCCTTGCCAGCGCCAAAGATCACCGTGTCGAGCGTCGCAAGTTCATAAAGGCTCATTCCATTTCCTCCTGTGAAATTGTCTCGGAGACCGTGACGGGCTGGCCGGACAGAACCCGACCGGCGATGTATCCGAACGTCATGCCCGGACCGAGCGTGATGCCGCCGGACGGGTAATTGCCGCCCATGATCGACGTCATGTCGTTGCCGACAGCAAACAGACCGGGGATTGCCTCGCCGCCCGCATCCAGAACCCGGGCCTGCGGATCGGTGCGTAGGCCGGCGAAGCTTCCGAGCGATCCGGGCACGATTTTCACCGCGTAAAACGGCCCATGAGTAAGCGGGGCAAGCGATGGATTGGGCGCGTGGTCGGCATCGCCCTGGACCCGGTTGTAGGCGGACCGGCCACGCCCGAATTCGGGGTCTTCGCCACGCTCGGCATGTCGATTGAAAGTCGCGACCGTGTCTGTGAGAGCTGCTTCGGGAATGCCGCAGACCGCGGCAAGCTCGGCCAGCGTTCGACCTCTCTTGAGGTAACCCGAACGGATCGCCGGGCCGAGAGGAAAGGGAAACGGCTTTGCCCATCCAAGGCCCCAGCGGCGTTGTCCCCTGTGATCGGCAATCAGCCAGGCAACAGGCGGGCTTGCCTGCGGCGTCGCATCGAGCAGCGCCTTGGTAAAGTCGTGATAACTGTCCGCCTCGTTGACGAACCGTCTGCCCGACGCGTTGACGGCGATGATGCCGGGTTTGGCGCGTTCGATCAGGTGCGGGAAATGTGCCACGCTGCCATCCGGCCGTGTCACCAGCGACACCGGCGCCAACGCCATGGCCGATGCGAGATCTGCGGAAACGGTGGCGCCGACGGTTTCCCCCAGCCGCAATCCGTCGCCCGTATTGCTGCTGGGTGCTGCCGAAAAATGCCCCTCGCCGCCGCCGGCCGATCCGGCGAGCGCAGTCAGACGGTCGCGGTCATGCGGAAAACCACCGGTCGCCAGCACGACGCCGCGCGCCGCATGAACGATCGTATCGCCACCTTCATTGCCCAGCCGCGCGCCGACGACCCGATCGCCATTCCGCAACAGCTCTTTTGCCGGCGCCTGTTCCATCATCGACACGCCGAGATCGAGCGCCGAGCGCAGCAGACGGGCAACAAGAGCATTGCCGTTGACGAGATGCACGCCGCGGCGGTGCAATGCAAGATCGCGAAAATGCCGGACGAGCCGGCCCGCTGCATAGAGCCCCGAACGCGGCTTGCGGGTTGCCTTGAAGAAATGTCCGATGTCGGCACCGCTTGCGAGCCCCATGCCCCAGAGGCTGGCGACGTCGAGCGGCGGGCGGAGCTTGTCGATCCATGGCCCGAGCCGCCGCCCGTCATACGGAGCTGCCGTCACCGACCGGCCACCCTTCAGAGCACCGGGCGTGTCGTGGAAATCCGGCACGCGATTGCCGTCCACCCAGCGGACCTCGGTATGATCCTGAAAGAAGGAAACCATTTCCGGACCATTGGCCAGGAAGGCCGCGACGCGCGGATCACCGTAACGGTTGCCGAGTTCGCTGCGCAGGTATTCGCGAGGTCCGTCCGGTGGTTCGTCTATTCCGGCAGCCCGCGCCAGAGGATTGCGGGGTATCCAGAGCCAGCCGCCCGACCAAGCCGATGTACCGCCGAAAACAGAAGCCTTTTCAGCGACGATGACCTTGCAGCCGTAGTGCGCTGCCGTCACCGCCGCCGCGAGCCCGGCAGCGCCGGAACCGATGACGAGAACATCACAGGTCATGGTGTTCACAGATTGCCGTTCCATCCATCTCCGCCTTACGTGCATGCCCGGACAAGACAGTGGAACGGCGCGTTGCTACGCGGTCTTTCGTTCCATTCCGCTGGCCGGCTCAACCGCCTTCACGACTGCCTGAAAATATTGCGATCCCGAGGCTGCCTCGCCAAGTTCGATGGCCGCGGCCTGAAGACGAGGTGCGAGCACCGCCATCCGCTCCGCGGTCATCCGCACGGCCGGGCCGGCGATCGAGAGACATCCGAGCACCTGACCATGGCCGTGATACCGGACCGGAACGGCCATAGCCGCCATGCCGGCGATATAGCTATCCACCGCCGTCGCGTAACCGAGGGCGCGGGCCTCAGCCAGTTGTTCCAACAGCAGCGTAAGGCTGCGCGGGGCGTTCGGTCCCGTGCCTTCCGCCTGTCGCAAAAGCCCTTGGCCGGAGACAAGCGACAGCGCCTCTTCATCACTCATCGACGAAAGCCACGCCTTACCCCCGGCGGAACTCGCCAGATGCACGACAACGCCCTGTTCCTGGCCCGGATCGTAACGGAGGCCACGTGTTGCCCCCTGCGCCACCGCCACCCAGGTCAGACGGTCGCCATCGATGACGGAAAGCCGGATCAACTCGCCGGAATGCGCCGCCAGTTCGTCGAGCACCGGCTGCGCCACATCCGTAATGCCGGCACGGCCGAGAAACCCGACGCCCATGGCCGGCAGCTTGATGGTCAGGGCGTAATCGCCCTGCGCCTGGGCCTGGCGCACATAACCTAGCCGCGCGAGCTCCTGCAAAGTCCGGTGTACGCCGCTTGCCGGCTGATCGATTTCGCTGGCGATCGCCGACACGGTGAGGCCGGCCGGATGATTGACCAGCAGTTCGATGATGGCGAGGGATTTTCCGAGAACGCTGCTCATGGACCCATTCCGTTGTTGAACACGGTTCCACTAAGGCTTTCGAGCGGTGAAAGGTCAACTGTGACGGACTGTCCGGTATCGGCTGCCGCGCGGATCGCATCGAGCACGATCAGGTTGGCCGTCGCGTCTCGTACTGACACGATCGGTGTGCCTGACCCATCGATCAGATCGGCAAAATGGGAAAGCTGGCGCTCGTAGGGGTCGGCCTGGATGACATCGAGTACTGTCGGTCGCAACTTCTCAGTCCAGTCCGGCTCGCCCTTCGGTTCCCAGAGCGTCAGATCGGGCAGCGAGAGGCCATCTTTGCTGCCGGTATAATGGTGGGCGGTTACCGGATGAGCCGGAAAGCGCGCCGGATTTTCGGCCGCTGTCAGGTCCCAGGCCCAGGGGCCGACCGCGGTATCGGAAATGCACAGGGTCGCGATCCCGCCATCGACAAAGGAGAGATTGACCGCCGCCGTATCCTCGACGGCAAAACCGCGGCGCGCATGGCTGGCGATCGCCTGGACCTGCGCAATCTCGCCGAAGAAATGCCGCAGCAGATCGATTTCGTGGACCATGTTGATCAGCAGTGGCCCGCCGGCGCCCGGAGTTCTGCGCCACGCGGCCTCGAAGTATCCGGCCGGCTTGGCAAGCGAACAGGTCACGGTCGCCATCACCAGATCGCCAATCCGGCCGGCATGGATCGCCGCATGGGCTGCGCGGATGATCGGGTTATGGCGGCGGTGGTGACCGATCAGAAGCGGCAGACCGGTCTCGTCGGCAATCGCGATCAGCCTCAGCGCCGAAGCCAGGCTTTCGGCGACCGGCTTTTCCAGAAGCACAGGAATACCGGCCCGCAACAAAGCTTCGGATACGGGGAGATGCGTCTCGTTCGGAGTGGCGACGATCGCCGCGCGAGCGAGACTCGAATCGATCAACGCCTCTGCGGAAAGAAGACAGGGAATGCCGAGCGAGGCGGCGAGAACAGCTCCCGCCGGCATCGGGTCGACGATCGAGGTCAGGCGAAAACGGGGCATTCCGGCCAGCGTATCGATATGCGTACGGCCGATGGCACCGGCACCAATTACCGCAATGTCGATTACACGTCCCATCCAAATCCTCCCCGATCGAATGTGAGGTATCAGACGAATAACGAAAATGGAACTGGTTTTTATTCTTGAATGTCATTCCATTATTTGTGATGGTGGCCATAGAAGATTGGTCTGTCTCGTCTTTTGGGAGGATTGTCACATGCAACATGCATTGACGAAGGTCGGGCCGGATTACGATGTCGTCGTACTGGGAGCTGGCGCAGGAGGCATGTCTGCCGCCATCTTTGCCGCGATGGAAGGCGCACGTGTCCTTTTGGTCGAGCGCACCGAATATCTCGGCGGCACGACCTCCTATTCCGCCGCGACCACGTGGATCCCGCTTACCCGTCACGCGCAGGCCATGGGTGCCGACGACAGTCGCGATAAGGTTTCAGGCTTTCTCGATCGCGCTGTCGGAAACCACAGCTCCAAATCCGTGCGCGATGCGTTTGTTGCAGCCGGGACAGGTGTGGTCGATGCGCTGGAAGACAAAACGGACGTCAAATTCCGTGCGCGCCCTTTTCACCCCGACTATCTTTACGAGCTCGAGGGCGCCACGTCCTTCGGGCGGGCGCTCGAACCTTTGCCGTTCAATGCATCGGCGCTCGGGAAAGACCTGCATCTCATCCGTCCGCCCATCCCGGAATTTACCATTCTCGGCGGCCTCATGGTGGACCGTGACGACATCGCCCATCTGATGAAAATCGGCAAATCGGCGAAGTCGACCGCTTACTCGGCTCGACTGATCGGACATTACTACCTGGACAAGATCCGCCAAGGCCGCGGAACGCGGCTGGTGATGGGCAATGCTCTCATCGGCAGGATGCTGCTTGCCGCGCGCAAGCTTGGGGTCACCATCCTCACCGAAACCGAGGCATTGGCATTCACGACCGGGCCTCACGGCGTAACAGGCGTGACACTCCGTCAGAAGGATACCGAACGGCAGATTCACGTCACGGGCGGTTTGATCCTCGCCTCCGGCGGCTTTGCCCGTCACCCGACCATGCGGGCAGACAAGCTGCCGCAACCGCTGCCCGAATTCAGTCCGTCTGCCCCCGGCCATACGGGCACGCTGCATGATCTGGCCTTTACCGCCGGGGCCTATCACGGCGACATGGCGGCGCAGCCGTGTTTCTGGGCGCCGGTCTCGCATCGCAAGCGCGCCGATGGCTCGATGGCGGTTTTCCCGCATTTCGTCTTCGACCGTTCAAAGCCCGGCATCATCTCGGTCGGCCGCGACGGGCGTCGCTTCGTCAACGAAAGCACCAGCTACCACCTGTTCGTGTCGGCCATGTATGCGGCGAACAAGGACGGCAGCCATGTGCCCACCTATCTGATTGCCGACGCTACGGCGCTGAAGACATACGGCATGGGGATGATCCGACCCGGCGGGGCAAACATCGCACCCTTTCTCGCCGATGGTTACCTGACCGAGGCTGCGACGCTCGACGAACTCGCCAGCAAGCTCGGCATCGACGCTGCCGGCCTGAACGACAGCGTGGCCAGAATGAACGCCTATGCAAGGACCGGCACGGACGCCGACTTCGCCCGCGGCACCACCGTCTACGAAAAGGCCAATGGCGATCCGACGCATGGGCCCAATCCGACACTCGGGCCGCTCGAGACGGCTCCCTATTATGCCGTCAAACTCTGGCCTGGCGATATCGGCTCGGCCATAGGCCTGGTCGGCGACGAAAATGCCCAGCTTCTGCGGCGCGACGGATCGGCGATCTCAGGCCTTTACGCCTGCGGCAACGATTTGCAGTCGATCATGGGCGGGGTCTATCCCGGCCCAGGCATCACTGTTGGCCCGGCGATCGTGTTCGGGGCCATCGCCGCCCGTCATGCAGCCCGCCGCGCCGTCGCTGCTCGCAAGGGAGAGGCTGCATGAGCCTCGTCCTTGTGACCGGCGGAACCGGCTTCGTCGGCCTGCGAACCGTCAGGGCATTGCAGGCGGCCGGGCACCGGGTCCGGATCTTCGACCTGGCTCCCAAGCCGGAACGACTATCCGTCATGGATGGCGTCGACATCGTCTCGGGCGACATCACCGATGCCGCCGCGGTGGCGAAAGCTGCCGATGGATGCAACGGAATTGTCCATCTCGTCGGCCTGATGACGGTCGATTGTGCCCGCAGCCCGGCGCTCGGCACGCGCGTCAATCTTCTAGGCAGCATCAACGTGTTCGAGGCGGCAAAGGCAAAGCACCTACCGGTTGCCTATCTGAGTTCGGCCGGCGTGTTCGGACTCGACGATGCCGTCAATCCGAGGCCGATGACGGTCTATGGGGCGACAAAGCTTGCGGTCGAAGGCATGGCGCGGGCCTATCTGCTCGACCACGGCATCCCGAGCCTCGGCCTTCGCCCCTACATCGTCTACGGCCCCGGCGAAAGCGCTGGCATCGCGGCTGGTCCGTCGATCGCGCTTGGAGCAGCCGTGCGCCGCGAACCGGCCGAAATCCATTTTTCCGGCCGCGTCGGCTTCGTCTACGTGGACGACGTGGCACAGATGTTATCGACCGCGATGACAGTGCCGCTGGAAGGAGCGACCGTTCTGACCATGGCCGGAGATACGGTGGAGATGACCGATTTTGTCGCCGAACTCAGTCACCAGTCCGGCTGGAACGAGATCCGGATCAGCGGACCGCCCTTGCGTATTCCCGCCGATTTGGCGTCGGACCCGGTGCCGCACATCCTCGGCAATCAGCCTGTCACGACTGTCGGCAACGGCATCGCCCGGGCCTTGGCCGAACTGAAGGAGACCGCCGGTGTTGAATAGTCCAACGTTTCGCCCCCATCGTCCATTTGCCGACGAAGGGGCCTATGTTTTTGTCGAGCTTGAGAACGACCGGACAAGGGTCGGATCGCATGCCGAGGGGAGGAAGGCGTGAGTATAAATATAAAGGTCGACGGGGAGACCAAGCTCTTCCCGATCATCGGCCATCCGATCGGACAGGTGAAATCGCCCGCTTCGCTCAGCCAGATCATGGCCGATCGCGGCTTTAACGGCATCGTCGCACCGGTCCATATTCTCCCCGAAGACCTGGCCGGCTGGCTGTCGCAGGCAAAGAGCATGCGCAATGTCGCGGGCATCATTGTCACGGTACCGCACAAAGTCCCCTGCCTCGAATTCTGCGCCCGCATATCGGCCCGCGCAAAGGCATCCGGCGCCGTCAACATCATGATCCGCGATGGCGACGACTGGGTGGGCGACGCGACCGACGGACACGGCTGCCTTGACGGTATCGCGGCCCAAGGCTTCGAGATCGCCGGCAAGTCTGCGCTTCTGGTGGGTACCGGCGGCGCCGGAGCGGCCATCGCCTACGAAATCCTGGCGCGCGGCGCCTCGGAACTGGCCCTGCACGATCTCGACACGCACAAACGCGATGCGTTGATCGCGCAGTTGAACAAGGCATTTCCGGGTCGTGCGCGGATAGGCTCAACAGATCCACGCGGTTTTGCACTGGTCGCCAATGCCACGCCACTTGGCATGCGGGAGACCGATCCCCTGCCGGTGCAGACGGATCTTCTGACCGCAGACCAGTTCGTCTCGGACGTCGTGACGCGACCGGCCGTGCCGCCGCTGATTGCTGCTGCCCGCGACAAGGGCTGCGGCACCATGTCCGGGTCAGGCATGTTCGACGCCCAGGCCGTGCTGCTGGCCGATCTGTTGATGGGGACACGCACGATCGACGCCTAGGCGATCGAGACGGAGACACCGCAGGCCCGGGTCTACGCCCGGGCATGAGGATACGGCGACAAGGGAGGAGACCTGGCCGCCGGGACGGAAATATCGATCAGCCAAGGAGGAAGGTCATGATCAGACAACTTATCACCACGACTGCAATGGTACTGGCGCTCGGCGCAATGCCGGCGCTTGCTGAACTGAAGGTCGGCTCGATCGTCGAGTTGTCCGGACCCGGCGCCGCGGCCGGCACCAACTTCCGCGATGGCGTGAAGATGGGCTTTGAGGAAATCAATGCCCAGGGCGGCATTCTCAAGGAGCCGGTCAAGGTTCTGGAATATGACAGCCAGACCGACCCACAGGTTTCGCGCGCCATGGTGCAGAAGGGTATCGACGACGGTATCTACGCGATCATGGGAACGGTGTTCTCGTCATCAACCGTGGTCAACATGCTGGTCGCGCGTCAGGCCGGCATTCCGCAGTTCACCGGCTCCGAGGCTCCGTCCATCGTCGCCATGAAAAACCCCTACATCTTCCGCACCGCCTTCGGCTCGCAAAAGGGCGTGCCGAAACTTGCCAAATACATGTCCGAGACGATGGGCCTGAAAAAGGTCGGCGTCGCCTGGGCCAATACCGAATTCGGCAAGGGCGGCCACAAGGCTTTCGTCGATGCGATGAAGGCTGCCAATATCGAGATCGTCGTCGATGTGCCGTCCGAACAGGCGCAGGCTGACTTTTCCGCCGACGTGCTGAAGCTGAAGGGCTCCATGGCCGAAGCCTTCTTCATCTATTACACCGAAGAAGAAAGCGCCCGCTTCCTGCGCGAAGCCCGCAAGCAAGGCCTGAACAAACCCCTTCTCGGCGAAACTACTCTGATCGGCCACAAGGTCATCGAACTTGCCGGCGATGCAGCCAACGGCGCTATGGGCCATGTCGGCCTGACGCCCGATGCCGATATCCCCGCCGTCAAGGAAATGGTCGAGCGCTTCAAGACGAAGTTCAAGTACACGCCCGACCACAATGCCATCAAAGGCTACACCGCCGCCTGGACGCTGAAATACGTCACGGAAATGGTCGGCAAGCCGGACAGCAAGGCCATCGCGGAAAAGCTGCACGGTCTCAAGCTGACAGCCAAGGAGCACCCCGGCGTCCTGATGGATGTGAGTTGGGACGATACCGGCGAGATGTCGCGCGAAAGCTTTGTCGTGAAAGTCGAGAACGGCAAACAGGTGGTCCAGGCGGTGCTGCCGCCGAACTGATGCCGATCGCATGACGAGACAAGTGCCGGCGGTTCGCGCCGCCGGCACGTCGTCATCAATCCTGCACGTCACGCCGATTACCAGCCCGTGAGGACGACCCCATGGCCGAGTTTATCCAGATTATTGTCTCCGGTCTCGCCGCCGGCTCCATCTACGCGCTTGCGGCAGTCGGCTTCACCCTGTTGTGGCAGGCATCGCAAACCATCAACTTTGCCCAAGGCGAGTTCGTCATGCTGCCGGCGTTTTTCGTGCTGGTTGGTATGACAGTGTTTGGCCTGCCGCTATGGCCGTCCGTGGCGCTGGCGCTCGCGCTGTCGCTTCTTATCCTCGGCGTGGCCTTCAAGCGGCTGATCGTCGAACCGATGCTGCCGCACGGAACGCTGCCGCTGGTCATCGCCACCATTTCGCTCGGCCTCCTGATGAAGGAAAGCGTCAAGGAATTTTACGGCGCGACCGCCCAGCCCTTCCCTGCGATCTTTCCGCAGACGGTCTACGAGATCGCCGGCGCCAGCGTTTCTATGCAAGATATCGGCAATCTCGTTGTCTCGATGCTCGCAATCGGCAGCCTGCAGCTGTTTCTCAACCGAACACGGACCGGCCGATGCATGCAGGCCAGCGCCCAGAATCCGGCGGTCGCCGAAATCCTCGGCGTCAACGTCAAGCGCATGGTGCTCTATACATTTCTGATCAATGCCGGCCTTGCCACCGTGGCCTCGGTGCTGATCTCGCCGATCTATCTCGCCAAGTTTTCCAATGGTGAAACGCTCGGCCTCGTCGCCTTCATCGCCGCCATCGTGGGCGGGTTCAACCAGATCCGCGGCGCCCTGGTCGGCGGTCTGCTGATCGGCGTGATCGACAATCTGTCAGCCGTCTACATCTCCGCCCAGTACCGCTCGGCCATGCCGCTTCTGCTTCTGATCGCCATCATCCTCTTGCGTCCGCAGGGCCTGCTCGGCACCTCGGAAGGGAGAACCGTATGATCCGCCTGAAACCGTTTCTGCTTCTGCTGGGTCTTGCTGCCCTCGTCGCCGCTCCGATCGGCCAGGGCAACTACATTGTCTACACGCTGGCCTCGTGGCTGATTTTCTCGATCACCGCCATGGGTCTCAACCTGACGCTCGGTTATGCCGGCCAAGTCAGCCTGGCGCAGGCCGCCTTCATGGGCATCGGCGCCTACATCACCGCGCTGATGACACTCAACGGCATTCACTGGGGACTGGCCGTGATCGTGTCGATCGCAGCAAGCTTCGCGGTCGGCTTGCTGCTCGGCTACCCCGCGCTGCGGGTTCAGCACCACTTCCTCGCCTTCGTCACGCTTGCCTTCAACACGCTGTTGTTCCTCGTGCTGCGCAACGAGGAAGAGATAACCGGCGGGTCGTTCGGCCTTGTGGGCATGCCTCGGCCGTCGTTTTTCGGTATCACCACCGACAGCAACATCGCCTTTTACTATTTCACGCTGGTGTGTTTCATCGTTTCCGCCGGCGCCATGTGGTGGATCCTGCGCTCTCCCTGGGGGCGAGCCTTCAGGGCGCTGCGGGAAAATCCAATCCGCGCCGAAAGCCTCGGCCTTAAGGTTCGACGCCAGACACTGCTCGCCTTTGCCATCGGCTCTGCGTTCGGCGGTCTTGCCGGCGCGCTGCAGGCACCGCTGGTGCAGTTCATCGAGCCCAGCAGCTTTGCACTGATCCATTCCCTGAAAATCCTGCTGATGGTGGTGGTCGGCGGTTCGGGCTTCTTCTTCGGCCCGATGCTGGGTGCCGCCGTGGTGATTCTCCTGCCGGAACTGCTGCGCTTCACGGAAGGCTATTACCTGATCATCTACTCGACGCTGGTGATCGTCCTGATGGTGTTTTCGCCAACCGGCCTGATCGGGGCCGGCAAGAAACTCGCGGAAAGGTTCCGGCCCAAGCATGAAGCCCGCCGGGACCTCAAACAGGGAGTCCAGCTATGAATGCGGCGGCCCAGGAGGTCATTCTTTCGGTTCACAACATCTCGAAACGGTTCGGCGGCATCCGTGCCGTCCATCAGGTCAGCTTCGATGTGCATAAAGGCGAAATCCTCGGATTGATCGGCCCGAACGGGTCGGGCAAATCGACGCTGTTCAACTGCATTCTTGGCCAGTCGAAGCCGACCGAGGGGCACTGCCAGATCAACGGCAAGTCCACCGATGGCGTAAGGCCTGCCGACCTGTCTCTGATGGGGGTCGGCCGCACCTTCCAGCAGCTCTCGGTCTTCCCCAACATGACGGTGCTCGACAATGTCATTGTGGCCGGCCAGGAACATGAAGGCTCGATGCTGTCGCGCCTGTTCGGCAAATCGGATGCGGGACTGACGACGAAGGCCGAACAGCTGATCGAGTTCTTCCGGTTGACGCCTTACCGCGATACGCCGGCGGGCTCGCTCTCCTATGGCCAGCAAAAGCTGGTCGATGCGGCCATGGCCTTCATGGCAGGGCCCGGGATCGTGCTGCTCGACGAGCCGGCGGGCGGCGTCAACCTGACCATGCTTGGGCACCTCAAGGACCGGCTGATCACCTACAACCGCGAACACGGCACAACCTTCGTGGTCATCGAGCACAATATGGAGTTCGTCATGTCGCTCTGCACCCGCGTCATCGTGCTGGCGCAGGGCGAGATCATCGCCGAGGGGACACCGGATGAGATCCGGGCGAACCAATTGGTCATCGACGCGTATCTCGGAGGCTGACATGCTGGAAGTGAAAAACCTCAATGGCGGTTACGGCCGCATCACAATTCTCAACGGGACGTCTTTCAGCATACCGAAGGCGTCCATCACCACGGTGATCGGTCCGAACGGCGCTGGCAAATCCACGGTGTTCAAGGCGATCTTCGGGTTGCTCAACATCAATTCCGGCTCCATCCACCTGGAAGGCGAGGACGTGACGCGCAAGCGCCCGGCCGATATGATTGCCCGTGGCGTTACCTACGTGCCGCAGGGCCGCAATGTCGTGCCGCAACTGTCCGTGCTGCACAATCTCGAACTCGGCGGCATCACCGCCAAGGATCAGGCGCGGGTGAAAATGCGGATGGAACAGGTCATGGACCAGTTCCCGATGCTGCGCCAGCGCAAGGACCAGAAGGCGATCGAGCTCTCCGGCGGCCAGCAGAAACAGCTTGAGATCGCCCGCGCGCTGCTGCTCGATCCGAAGCTGATCCTGATCGACGAACCGTCAATCGGCCTGTCCCCCAATCTCGTGCAGGAGGTGTTCCAGACGCTGACCCGCCTGCGCGACCAGGGCGTAACGATCCTGATGGTCGAACAGAATGCCAAGGCGGCGCTCGCCATGTCGGATTACGGGCTGGTGCTGGAACTCGGCCAGACGCGTATGTTCGACAGGTCGGACAAGCTGCTCAATGACCCGCGTGTCGGCCAGCTGTTTCTCGGCGGTCACATCGAGGATGCCGCCTGATCGATCCTCGCGATCGCATAACCTTTTCGGCGACGCGTTCTCAAGGGGACGCGTCGCCGAAATCACCGAACGCGGTCCAGCCGCCGTCGACCGGCAGCACCACACCGGTGATCGCCGATGCCGCTGGTGAGGCTAGGAAATTGACGGCGGCCGCCACCTCCTCGGCCATGATCAGTCGCCCGATCGGCGTGCGGCGGCGAAGCGTGGGCAGATCGATCCGGCCTGCGGCGGCCAGCTTTTCCACCAGCGCCGTCTGCACGAAAGCCGGCGCAACGGCGTTGACCCGCACACCGCGCCCTGCCCACTCGCAGGCCATTGCCCGTGTCATGGCACCGATCCCGGCCTTGGCGGCGCCATAGGCGTTGCGCTTGGGAAGACCGGTCAGTCCCGCGATCGAGGACAGGTTGACGATTGCGCCATCGCCCCGCGCGACCATGCCACGCGCCACTTCGCGCGACATCAGAAACGTGCCGGCCAGATGCACATCGAGGACGCGCCGGAAAGCCTCGATCCCCTGCTCCAGCGTTGGCAGGTGGCTGTCGCCGATCCCGGCATTGTTGACCAGCACATCGAACAGCGCTGAACCAGCGACCGCGGCCACCTGCGCCTCATCGGTCACATCGCAGGCAATGCCGCGATGGACATCGCCCAATTCGGCCGCCCGCTCAGCAGCCTTATCGCCGTCGATATCGGCGATGGTGATGCGGTGGCCGCTTTGAGCAAGCGCTCGGGCAATTGCCAGGCCGATCCCGTCGGCGCTGCCGGTGACGAGGGCTTCACGCATAGCCGGGCCTCGGTACCAGTCCCATCAGCGATTGCGACAGCCCCCCATCGACGAGGATGTCCTGTCCCGTGATGTAGGATGCACGCGGCGAGGAGAGGAACAAGGCCGTATCGGCCAGATCTTCGGGGCTTGCGATACGGCCGACGGGGACCATGGCTTCGCGTCGCGCTTTGACCTGCGGATCGGCGTAGAAGGTTTCGGAAAGCGTCGTGCGCACCAGGCCAGGGCTCAACGTATTCGAGCGGATGCCCTTGGGTCCCCATTCGTAGGCAAGCTGGCGCGACAGCATCAGGATTGCCGCCTTCGACGCTGAATAGGCGCCGCTTGCAGGCTGAGGGTGGCTGCCCGAGATGCTAGCCACATGCACCAAGGCGCCCCGTCCGCGGGACATCATGCCGCGACCGAACGCCTGAGCGGTCACGAGATAACCCGTAAGGTTGACGGAAAGCATCGCCGACCAGTCGGCCTCGGACACGATTTCGAGCGGGCCGGGCCGCAGAATTCCGGCGTTGTTGATGAGGATATCAGCGCCTCCCTGCGCCTCGACCGCCTCCGCCGCTGCTGCAACTTCGTCTGTCCGAGACACATCACAGCTAAGCGAAAGACTCCCCATACCCAGTTCGACAGCGAGCGACGCCGTCTGCGCCTCGTCACGGTCGAGCAGCACGACCCGCACCCCTTGAGCAGCGAAGGCTCGCGCCAGCCCCTGACCGATGCCACCTCCAGCCCCGGTGATGACGGCCGTCTTTCCCTCCAGTCCAAGCCAGTTCATGCCGCGTCTCCCTCCGCCGCCGATATGCCTGCGAGGTAACGCCCGGTGATCCAGCCGAATGTCATCGCCGGGCCGAGCGTGATGCCGGCCCCGGGATAATTGCCGCCCATGATAGAGGCCCGGTCGTTGCCAACCGCAAACAGCCCGTCGATCACCCGGCCATCCCGATCGACGACCGCGCCCTCCACTGTGGTTTTCAGTCCGTCGAACGTTCCGAGGTCGCCGATTTCCAGCCGGACGGCGTAGAACGGCCCTTGCTCCACAGGCGCAACCGAAGGGTTGGGCTTGTGGTCGGGATCGGCAAGGTATCGGTTGAAGGTGGTCTCGCCGCGATGGAACTGTTCGTCCCGTCCGTGCCTGGCGCCCCGGTTGAATTCGGCCACGGTCGCCACCAGACCGGTCGCATCGATCCCGCAGACCTTGGCGAGATCGGCAAGTGTCTTGCCTTTCTTGAGGTACCCGTTGCGAAGCCACGGCAGAAGTGGCACCGGCGCCGGTTTTGCGTGGCCAAGACCATATTTGCGGATCGCCCGATGATCGCAGATCAGCCAAGCGCCCGCCTCGCCCGCGGCAACCATGGCAGCGCCGACATCGTGGTAGCTTTCGCTCTCATTGGTAAATCGCCGGCCATTGGACAGAACGGCGATCATGCCCGGCTTGTAGCGATCGAGCAGATGCGGAAGATAGCCTTTGCCCGGCACGCGGCTGATCGGCATCCAGGCGGCCGGCTGGGCGAATTCGGCATCGAATGCGCCGCCTGCCTCCTCGCCGAGACGGATGCCGTCACCGGTATTGCCCTCCGGTACCGGCGAAAAATGCTCACCGCCTGCCTTGAGATGGGCGTAGATCCCGGCTCGCCTCGCGAGATCCTGCGCATATCCTCCGCAAGCAAGGACTACGCCCCGCCGGGCGACGATACGGCCGGGTGACGCGCCACCGACCTCGACACCGGTGATACGACCACCGTCCTTGGTCATCCGTAGCGCCGGCGTATCGGTCAGGATCGGAATATCGAGATCGAGACAGGCTGCGGCCAGCCGCGCTGCCAGCGCGTTGCCGCTCGTGACCTGGACGCCGCGGCCGTGACGCACAACCTCGCCGGCATGCGCGACAAGGCGTTTCATCACGTAGGAAAACGAGGTCAGCGATTTGGTGGCGTTGAAGAAATGCCTGATATCGGCATTGGACGAGTTGAACATCATGCCCATGAACGTGATCGAGCCGAGCGGCGGCCGCAGCCGCGCAAGATCGCTGCCGAGCACGCTGCTGTCGAAAGGCGCCGCCAGCACCGAGCGCCCGACATCGACGCCGCCAGCCACCGTCGGGTGATAGTCCGGGTAAAGCGTCGGGACGAATTTCACCACCGTCTCGCGTTCGAACCAGTCGAGCATTTTCGGACCGGCCTCGAGAAACGCGTCGATCGTTTGCGCGTCGAACCAGTTCCCGGTCTCGGCCTTGAGGTAACGGCGCGCCGCGTCGCGCGTATCGCTCGGGTTGTTCGATTTCCCGTGCCGGTTTCCGGGTATCCACAGCACGCCACCCGAAAACGCCGTCGTGCCTCCGAACACAGGCTCCTTCTCGGTCACGATCACGGACAGGCCGTGTTTCCTCGCCGTGATCGCGGTGGCAAGCCCTCCGGCGCCCGATCCGACGACCAGCACGTCACAGACGTGCCCCTCCTCCCTCTTCGGCTCCATCCGCTTCTCCCGGTCGCGTTTGATGGAGATCTTGCTAACCTGCATACCGGGGATGACCAATGGACGCCGTCGCGCAATTGTTGCACTATTTGGCAGGGAGATAATGAGGAGCACACATGGGAAGCTTGGCCGCAGGCGGCATTCCGCTTTACTATCTCTATGGCGATCAGGGTGCCGACGTCGATCTGGACTTCCTGCATATCGAACCCTTGCGTGACCGCAGCGGGCCAAACGATTGGAGAATTCGTCCGCATGCCCATCCGGACCACATGCAGGTTCTGCTGGTCAGAGAGGGGGGTGGAACCATCCGCATGGAGGATCAAATCTCATTCATACCCGCGCCTGCGATCATGGTCGTTCCAGCCGGAATTGTTCACCAGATCGATTTTGATCCGGGGACTGACGGCTACGTGGTGACGGCCGCACTCGGTTGCCTGAAGGCAGCGTCAAGCTCGGACCCGCGGCTCGAAACGGCTGCATCGAGACCGGCAGTCTATCCGATCGAAGGAACCGGCGTCAGCATTCCGGCCGTCGTCGATACGTTTCACTGGCTGCATCGGGAATTCATCTGGTCGGCACCTGGCCGGCGCATATCGATGATGGCACACTACATGCGGCTGCTCGTGATCGTGCTGAGGCTTAACATCACCCATGACGAGACCGGTATATCCACGCCAGACCGGGGTTATGATCTGCTTTTGCGCTACAGGGCCCTTCTGGAACGCCACTTCCGGACGGAGCGATCCTTGACCTTCTACGCGAAAGAGCTGGCGGCGACGCAGGCGCGGCTCAATGCGGCCTGCAAGGCTCGCGCCGGCAAGACCGCGTCGGACCTGCTCTACGAGCGGCTGTTGATGGAAGCCAAGCGCTACCTCGTCTATACCGAGAGCAGCGTCGCGCAGGTGGCCCATATGACCGGTTTCGACGACCCCGCCTATTTCAACCGCTTCTTTACCCAGCGTGTCGGAGTCTCTCCGGGGACCTATCGCAAACAGGCGGCACGACACGACAACTGATAGGCTCAATTGTCCAATCTCTTGTAGACCTTATCCATGTTCGCGGCCGGTCCGGCGTGCCAGACTGACGCGATGGGAGACGGTGATGATCCACGAATGGCGAACCTATCAGCTAAAGCCGGGCGCAACCGGCGAGTACCTCGCGCTGCTTGCAGACCTCGGGCTTCCACTTGTGACACGGCACCTGCCACTTCTCGGCTACTGGCAGGCGGAAACCGGCCCTCTGAACGTGATCCACCATCTCTGGACCTATGCGGACTGGGCTGAACGCGAAGCATGCCGCGCCGCACTCTCGAATGAAGAGGCTTGGGTAAACGGCTTCATCCCCCAGGCTTTCCCGATGGTGTTGCAGCAGCACAACTATCTGGCGACGCTTGGGCGCGGATCACCCGTTTTCGACACGGCCGTCGCCGACCGTCACAGGCAGCATGGCCCACGGCCCGCAGGCACGCCCTTATTTGCCCCTGACTGTGCAGGATTGGTGACCGGGCATGTGCCGCCTGATGCGGTCGCGCTGCTCGAGCCGTTTTCCGGTTCAGTTAGAGGTCCACTTGCCCTGCTTCCACGTCACGCTGATCCGTTGAGGTTCGTCGGTGGGTATGACGGACAGCACACCGTGCTTCGCCCCTTGTCATTTTCGCCGCTATGAGCGCTGTGCAAATTGCCGCTACACCTGCGCAAATGTCTCTTTCAGTTTCAAGCCGAGCGTTACCGCACGCGCTATCATCAGGATCATCATCGCTGTCCACAACCCTTCATTTCCCCAGATCTGCTGCAGACCATAAGCAGTGGCGATGAAGATGCAGGTGGAGATGATCATGCTGTTGCGCATATCGCGGGCGCGCATGGCTCCGATCATGATGCCATCAAGCATGAAGCTGGTCACGGAAACGAGCGGCAACGCGATCAGGAAGGGAAGCAGGGCAATGGCGGCGGTACGGACATCTTCCTGATCGGTGAGGAGCGAGACGATCGATGAGCCAGCGAAGGCGTAAACGACCGAAAACAGAAACGCCACCAGCCCCGACCACACAAACGCGGCCTTGATCACCTGGGCAAGCGCCTTTTTTTGCCGCGCGCCGATGACTGAACCGACCAGGGTTTCAGTGGCGTTCGCAAACCCGTCCAACCCATAGGATGTAAAGCCGTGGAGGTTGAGAAGGATGGCATTGGCGGCGAGGATCGTGTCGCCTTCCTTGGCACCGCTGCGGGCAAACCAGCCGAAACAGAGCAGAAGGAAGAAGCTTCGCAGAAAGATGTCCCGGTTGACCGCGACCAGCCGTCGAAGCGCCAACCCGTCCAGCAGCTCTTTCATCCGCACTGCGGGATGCGCACCGAATGGCTTGATGATGAAGAGGCCTGCGATCAAGGCCACCCATTCGGCAACGGCGGTCCCCGCCCCTATGCCGGCGACACCCCAGTCGAAAACAAGAACCAGCGTGAGAGTTGCGAGCAAGTTGACGATATTAAGGGCGACTTGTAGCGCCAGTGAGATCATCACGCGCTGGCAACCGAGAAGGTAGCCGAGAAGGACAAAATTTCCGAGCGTCGCAGGCGCTGACCAGATTCTGGCGAATGCATAATCCGACGCGCTCCGGTAGACCGCTTCACTGCCGCCGAGGAATCCGAGTCCGATCTCGATGATCGGCTTTTGCAGCAGGATGATCACGGCACCGCCGGCAGCGGCGATAAGCAGCGCCCGAAACAGATGCATGCGCATGAGCGTGCTATCTTTGGCACCCCACGCCTGGGAGACCAGACCGGTCGTTGCCATGCGCAGAAAACTGAAACTCCAGAAAAGGAAATTGAACAGCACGCCGCTCAGCGCGACCCCGCCGAGAAAGAAAGACCCCGGGAGATGTCCAGCCACCATCGTATCGACAAGTGACAGGATCGGCTGAGCCAGATTTGCGAGAATGATGGGAAGCGCCAGAAAGACCATCCGACGGTTCCAGTTTTCATTTGCTCCCTGTTCCGGCAAGATGGTCATAAGCCGAAAGGGCCTAAGCAGAAGAGCTTCGCCTGCCCTCTAGTCTTGATCGACATCGTATTGCCCCCATCGGTCGGCTTTTTGTTGGACCTCATGTTGGCTTCACCAGTCCATGACGACCTTTCCGGAATTGCCGGAGCGCATGGCCTCGAACCCGTCTCTGAAGGAGTCGATGCCAATGCGATGGGTAATAAGAGGCGAAAGGTCGAGGCCGCCCTGCACGAAGGCGATCATCTTGTACCAGGTCTCGAACATTTCCCGCCCGTAGATGCCTTTGAGATTGAGCATCTTGAAGATCACTTTGTTCCAGTCGATCTCGAACCCGGTCGGCGCGATGCCGAGAATCGCAATCTTGCCGCCATTGTTCATCTTGTCGATCATGTCGCGGAATGCGGGGGCCGCGCCCGACATTTCCAAACCGACATCGAAGCCCTCGGTCATACCGATGCGCTTCATCACGTCCGACAGGTTTTCCTTGGACGCATCGACGACGTGGTCGATGCCGAGCTTTTCGGCAAGTGCCAGACGTACCGGGTTGATGTCGGTGATCACGACCTTGCGGGCGCCCGAGCGCTTGGCAACCATCGCACCCATGATGCCGATCGGACCGGCTCCGGTCACCAGGACGTCCTCGCCGACCAGATCGAAGGAGAGAGCGGTGTGCACGGCGTTGCCGAACGGATCGAAGATCGCGGCAATCTCGTCCGGCACATCATCCGGGATCGGCACGACATTGTCTTCGGGAATGCAGACGAATTCGGCAAAAGATCCGGGCCGGTGGACACCCACGCCCAACGTGTTGCGGCAAAGGTGTCCGCGCCCCGCGCGGCAATTGCGGCATTTGCCGCAAACGATATGCCCCTCGCCGGAGACGCGCGCGCCGACCTGGACCTTGGTGACCGCAGAGCCCACCTGCGCGATCTCCCCGCAGAACTCGTGGCCGACGACCATCGGCACCGGAATGGTTTTTTGGGCCCAACTGTCCCAGTTCCAGATATGAACGTCGGTGCCGCATATCGCGGACTTCTTCACCCGGATCAGCACGTCGTTGGGGCCGGGGTCCGGAACAGGGATATGCTCCATCCAGAGACCGGTTTCGGCTTTCGACTTGACGAGGGCGCGCATCATGTTGGTCATCGAAAAATTCCTGTCAATGAGTTGGATCGGTTCGGGCCGGGCGTCTACTCGATCACGCGCAGTTCCCTGCCGACCTCTTCGAACGCCGCAATGGCCCGGCGCACATCGTCCTCACTATGCGCCGCAGACATCTGGGTGCGGATACGGGCCTGGCCTTTGGGTACGACCGGGAAGGCGAAGCCGACGACGTAGACACCCTTTTCCAGCATCCTCGCCGCCATGTCCTGCGCCAGCGACGCATCGCCGAGCATGACGGGAATGATCGGATGCCCCTCGCCCGCCAACGTGAACCCAAGCTTGCTCATTTCATCGCGGAAGAGGCGGGAATTGGCTTCTAGCCGGGCGCGCAATGCGTCACCATTGTCGATCAGGTCAAACACCTTCAGCGAGGCGCTCGCAATCACGGGAGCGAGGGTGTTGGAAAACAGATAGGGACGCGAGCGCTGGCGCAACCAGTCGACCACTTCCTTCTTGCCGGACGTATAGCCGCCGGATGCACCGCCAAGCGCCTTGCCGAGCGTGCCGGTGATGATATCCACCCTGCCCTCGACGCCGCAATGTTCCGCCGAGCCGCGACCGTGCTTGCCGACGAAGCCAACCGCGTGGCTGTCATCGACCATGACCATGGCGCCATATTTCTCGGCGAGGTCGCAGACGCCCGCAAGATTGGCGATGATGCCGTCCATCGAAAACACGCCGTCTGTGGCGATCATCTTGAACCGGCTGCCTTCGGCCTTTTTCAGTTCCTCCTCCAGCGCCGCCATGTCGTTATTGGCGTAGCGGAAGCGTTTCGCCTTGGAGAGGCGCACTCCGTCGATGATCGAAGCGTGGTTGAGTGCGTCCGATATGATCGCGTCCTCCTCGCCGAGAAGCGTCTCGAACAATCCACCATTGGCATCAAAGCAGGACGAATAGAGGATCGTATCCTCCAATCCCAGAAACTTCGAAATCCGGTCTTCGAGCTGCTTGTGCTCTTCCTGCGTCCCGCAGATGAAACGCACAGATGCCATGCCGTAGCCGTAACGATCCAGCGCGTTCTTGCCGGCCTCCACCAGTTCGGCGTTGTCGGCAAGGCCAAGGTAATTGTTGGCGCAAAAATTCAAAACCTTGCGACCAGATGCGACTTCGATCTCGCCGGCCTGTTTGGAAACGATCACCCGCTCGGTCTTGTAGAGACCCGAAGACCTCAGACCCGCAAGTTCGGTGGAGAGATGTGCGAGGAACGCGTTGCTCATTGTGAATGCAACCTTGTTTGCCTCCGACGCATCCGCGTCGCGGCTTGGAGAAATTCGGGTATGGGACAGGAGAAGCGCGTTGACGCTCCTACCTCCCCTGCCTCGACCTTAAGCTGCTCGGTCCATTTGCCGGACGGTGAAGCATAGATCGAAGGCTTACGATGGTCACGCGGCCGAGGGTGCAAACCCGTTTTGGCAAAGGGTCTTTAATTCATCCAATGACATTACGTCTAGATCAAGCGCGTTGAGAAGATCGTTCTCAGCTGCGAAATCACGTCCGTACATGGCCGAGAAGATCCTGACACCGGCTTCGTGAAGCCGGTACCGGTCTCGTGACATGAATCCTGCGCGTTGCAGCAAGGCGCGCGACGTACGTGCGCCAGACCACACCGGACATCTGAACACAACCGTGTGTTCAGATGTCCGGTAGGGTGCATTTCTGTCTTTTGGCCGTCGGCCGGCAGCGCAACGACCAACATGTTTGCGTCTTTTCCCTGGGTGGCCGCTTCGGTCACAGCCGTGGTGTTGAAAGCGCCGCCGATCGCCCATCGGCTACAAAAGATTGTCCCCACACCCGAAGCAGACCAAAGGATACTGCCATCTCCGTGCTACTCACCGAAAGCTGCCACTGCCACTGCAATCCAACGCACTAGCCGGAAAGGCCAATGCAGTTGTCTGATACCCACTGCGTTTTTTGGAACGATAACCGCGTCGGTCTGTTGTAGGGCCACATGCAGGGAGTGGGACATGCGCAAAGTACTCGTGGTGGACGACGAGGTGTTGATCCGGATGACGGTCACAGACGCCCTGGAGGATGCGGGGTTCGAGGTCATAGAAGCCGGCACGGTGGACGAGGCCCTGGACAAGATCGATGACGGGACCATTCACTTCTTGTTCACGGATATCCAGATGCCCGGCCTTCTCACGGGTGTGGACCTTGCCCACGAAGTCGCGGCTCGCTTCCCCCACGCAGGGATCGTGGTTGCCTCCGGTCGCATCACGCCCGGTGAGATCGATCTGCCATCTTCGGCACAATTTTTCTCCAAGCCGTATGACCTTGATCTGATCGTTGCGCGCTTCGAGTCGATGTCGAAAAGCGCTGATCAGCGCGCTTCATCTACCCATGTTTCGGTTACAAGCGGACGCTAACTTATTGACCGGCAAAAGAGCGACCGCGCAGACGTTCAACGACAAAACAGCTGCGCGTCAGCCCGTCGGATTTTCCGGCGCGGGCTTGCGGCCGAGGCCTTTTCCAAGCGGTCAAGAGGCAAGCCGGCTCGTATCGATGATAAGCGTGACCAGCGCTCCGTCCGGTGTCCAGTTATAGGAGATCGTTCCTCCAAGGTGAGCGGACATGGTACGGTCCAGCATTCTGCTACCGTAGCCGGCCGGGCCCTGTGGGAAGACAACCTCGGGCCCGCCCTGCTCGATCCAAGTCACCATCAGATTGTTCTCCTCGACCGATCCGGACACACCCAGTGTTCCGGTGCCGACTGACAGGGCGCCGTATTTCAGTGAATTCGTGGCGAGTTCGTGGATCACCAGCGAGAGGCCTGTGGCTGCCGCCTCTCCCACGCCCATCCTTGGAACTGCTACCCGAATACGGCCAGCAAACGCCGCCGTCTCGTCATAGGGGGAGAGCAAGATCGTAATCAGGTCACCGAGAAGAGCGGCCTTGCCCTGCCCGCCAGGTAAAGGCCGGACAAGGTCGTGAGCACGGCCGAGAGCGGTTAGCCTTAGAGTGAGCTGTGAGGTCATATCGGCGATCGAACTCGAGGACCGGGATGTCATCTGCGTCAGCCCTGACGCGATGGCGAGCAGGTTCTTGACCCGGTGGCTCATTTCTCCGGCGAGAAGCTCATGCCCTTCTTCAGCCTGCTTGCGGCCTGTGACATCGAGAAAGATGCCGGTCATCTGCCGAGCCAGAATATCCTCATCGCTCCCCTGACCGCGTGCTGAGATCCAGCGAACTTCAACATCGCTCATGATCCTGAAGTCGATCTCGTAAGGTCCAACGACGGCACGTGTTGCCGAGAACGCTGCCCTCACACGATCGCGGTCGGCCGGATGGACCTTGGCCGACAGGTCCTCAAAGGACAGGACGCCATCGACCTCCAAATCCCATAGTGCATATCCACGCTGGTCCATCGTGAACGCGTCCGTATCGACGTTCCAGGTCCACAGCGCCACGCCTGCCGCCTTGATCGCGCGTCGCAGCTGACCGGATGTCCACTCGGTGTTCTGGTCCATCAAGATGGCATCCTTAAAGGTCGGACTTGCGGGCGCGCATTGCGATCAGGCCTGCGGATGCCTTGGCGATGTCGTCGGCATCCTTCGCGAGGCGTGCCTGCCGCAGCCTTTGTGTTTTCGTCTCGCGCGCCGCAACGAGGGAGTCCATTTCCGCGACGGCGTGATTTCGGGCAAAGAACTGCGTCTGCGTGTTGCCGAAGGCAATCTCGGCCTGCTGTCTGGATTTCGAATGGGTCTGTGTCATGGATTTTCCTGTGGTTGAGCCTGCTTTGAGCGAGCCAACAAAAAAGGCCAGGCTATAAGCCCGGCCTCTCAGATAACTTGGTGTCGTCGGTGCCAGTACATCCGTGGTCAAGGACGAAACCAGGTACGATTAGGCAGCCTGAAGGTTGCAGGCCGACATCTTGCCCGACTTCGCGTCGCGCTCGAGTTCGTAGCCAAGCTTCTGGCCTTCTACGATTTCGCGCATTCCCGCGCGCTCGACGGCAGAGATGTGGACGAACGCGTCAGCGCCGCCGTTGTCAGGCTCGATGAAGCCGAAACCCTTGGTGGAATTAAACCATTTTACTGTGCCTGTGGTCATGATGAACCCTTTCAAAGCAATGTTGAGTGACCGTAGGACCGAAGCCGAACGGATGAGTGTAACGATTGATTTTGAGAGGGAAGTTCGTTCAGAGCGCGGTGCCAATCGCGCGGTAACCAAAGTTCAGCAAGCAAAAGATCGATAAACCAAAGATAGAGACGAAGGGCCGCCAAGTCAACCTTTAGTTTTGACCTGCTCTGCAGACCCGTCCCGCACGACGAGGTTCGTTAGGGCTTGTCCGCCAACTGCCCCGCGCATACAGTCTGAAGAGGATGGTTGTGTATGCCAGCGTCCAAAAGAACTTGCCTCCGTCCGCGACGCACCGACGCTCATAGACTCTTTTCGGCCAAACTTCTCGCGCAGCCAAGGGAAACCGAAGCCAACAGGCCCCGTCCAACCCTAACAGCTCCAAAGATTGCGACCTTCCTTTGATCGACCCCCTTCACATGACAGCGCTTAAACGACTTGGTTGGTCGGACTTCTTTTCGGATCAGCTCACATCCGATGAAGACGAACTCGCGCCGCGGCGCATTGCCTCCGTCCACCGGTCGCGCGTGGAGGCTATTGATGCCGGTGGTCCGGCCGCCCTCGAGCTCCCAGCCAACGCCAACACAGCCGATTTCGCGGTCGGCGATTGGATCCTCGCCGACCCGATCAGCGGCATGCTGGTTCGCCGTCTCGAACGGAAAACTCTCTTTCAACGACGTGCGGGGAACGACACGATCCCGCAACTGGTTGCTGCCAACGTCGATACCCTGTTCATCGTGACGTCCTGCAACGCCGAATTCAACCTTTCAAGGTTGGAACGGTATCTGATCCTGGCCGAACAAGCCGGGAGCAACCCGGTGATCGTCCTGACAAAGGCGGACACGACCGAAGACGCTGACGTCTTCCGGGTCCAGGCGCAGGGACTGCAGCCTGGCCTGCCCGTTATCCTCCTGAACGGACGCTCGGTAGAGGCACGCGAACTCCTGGCGCCGTGGTGCGGCGAGGGACAGACCTGCGCGCTCGTGGGATCGTCGGGCGTTGGGAAATCAACCCTGGTCAACTCGCTCGTCGGGTCTCAGTCGGACACACAGAAGACCGGCACGATCCGGGAATACGACTCGCAGGGCAGACACACCACGACGGCACGATCGCTGCACGCGCTACCGGGTGGCGGATGGGTGATCGATACACCCGGGATCCGGACGCTGTATGTAAGTGATGTTGCCGACGGTATCGATGTCTTCTTTTCCGATATCGCCGAACTGGCATCGCAGTGCCGGTTTCGCGATTGCAGCCATGTCCACGAACCCGGATGTGCCGTTCAGGCTGCAGTCGCAAGCGGCGAACTTGCAGGCGATCGTCTCGACCGGTGGCGAACCCTGGTCACCGAAAATCGGGACAGGACGCCGGTCGTCAGCGGTCCACACGGCAACAAGATCTCCAGAAGAAAGCGCCACTAGCCGCGACCTGCCGCATGCTTGGCCGAAGCGCTTTGTTGAAGGAATGAGCCGCGGAGCGTGCAGATTCGTGACGCTTTGCCTTATCGGCTCGTTGCCTGTGATAGCCGACGCTACATCGTCCCCGATGTTTGGGTGCCGCTGATAGGGTGCCGGATCTTCATATTGCGAGCGGCGCGTATTGCAGTCCGCTGATGCCCAGCCATGCCCTCCCTGATTGTATCCAGATGGATCGGCGGGAACCGCTTTCATTTGTGCTCCTGCAATAAAATTACTCCAGGCACCTTGATCGCGACACCATGGTATTCGCTGCTCGGTTTACCTGAACGTAAAATGTCGCTGCTCTCTCGATTCACGGTCTGGCGCGGATGCAAGGTCAGGATACCCGGGCTATTGCCCCTGCAGGACCCTGCAATTATGAGGTTAGTCGAGGCGCGCGGATATACACTCCGCATTTGAGTCGAGAGCAAAAAAGCCTTGCGGTTCCGATATTTCTGGCATTCACTCGCCCAATCGGACGGAAAACCAGGAGGATAACGGTATGTCATCTCGTCTCATGCGTGCGGCAGCGGTCGCTTTGCTCGGATCAACTCTGCTGGCTGGGGCACCGGCATTTGCTGAAACGGTGCTTCATCGTGGCAATTCCGGCGAACCGCAAACGCTCGATCAGGCCCAGACCTCGATCAATATCGAAGCCTTCATTCTGAAGGATCTTTATGAAGGTCTGACGATCTACGACGCGGCGGGCAAGATTGTACCGGGTGCAGCGGAGTCGTGGAAAGTCTCCGACGACGGACTGACATACACGTTTAAGCTGCGTGAGAATGCCAAGTGGTCCGATGGCTCGCCCGTCACGGCGCAGGATTTCGAATTCTCGTTCAAGCGCGTGGAAGATCCGAAGACCGCCGCGAAATATGCGAACATCCTCTACCCGATCAAGAACGCGGAAATGGTCAACACCGGCAAGGCCGATCCGAAGGAACTCGGCATCAAGGCCGTCGATGACAAGACGTTCGAGATCACCCTCGAGCGCCCGACCCCCTTCTTCCTTGAACTTCTTGCTCACCAGACTGCCCTGCCTGTCTCCAAGGCAAGCCTTGAGAAGAACGGCGCCGATTTCGTCAAGCCAGGCACGATGGTGTCGAACGGGGCCTTCCAGCTCGTCAGCCATGTGCCGAACGACAGCCTCGTTGTCCAAAAGAACCCCAATTTCTGGGATGCCGCCAACGTCAAGCTCGACAAGGTGATCTTCTACCCGATCGACGACCAGGCCGCGTCCGTCCGCCGCTTCGAGGCGAAGGAAATGGATCTCGTCTATAACTTCTCCGCCGACCAGATCGAGCGGCTGCGCTCGGCCTACAAGGACCAGGTGCACGTGTCTCCGACGCTTGCAACCTATTATTACGTCTTCGATGGCCGCGAGGCTCCCTTCAACGACGTTCGTGTCCGCCAGGCCCTGTCCATGGCCGTCGACCGCGATTTCCTGGCCAAGAAGATCTATAGCGGGTCGCAGCTTCCCGCCTATTCGCTGGTGCCGCCGGGCATGGCGAACTATGGCGAACCCGCCAAGGCCGATTTCGCAGAACTTTCCCAGCTCGACCGCGAAGACAAGGCGATCGAACTGATGAAGGAAGCCGGTTACGGTGAAGGCGGCAAGCCGCTCAATATCGAGGTCCGCTACAACACCAACCCGAACCACGAACGTGTCGCCACCGCCGTTGCCGACATGTGGAAAAACACGTTCGGTGCCAAGGTGACGATGAGCAATCTCGATGTCTCCTCGCACTACGCCTATCTCCAGGAAGGCGGCAAGTTCAACGTGGCACGTGCCGGCTGGGTTGCCGATTATGCCGATCCGGAAAACTTCCTCGCCTTGAACCTCTCGACCAACAAGACCTTCAATTACGGGCATTACGAGAGCAAGGAATTCGACGGTCTGATGAAGAAGTCGTATGCGGAAACGGATCCGGCTGCGCGATCGAAGATCATGCATGAGGCGGAAACAATCCTGATGCGCGACCAGCCGATTGCTCCCTTCCTGACCCAGGCCGATCTGTGGCTTGTTTCGGACCGCATCAAGGGCTGGCAGGACAATGCTGCCAATGAACACCTGAGCCGCTTCCTGAGCGTTTCCGAATAATCGACACGGGATGGCGTCCGACAGCGTTTCGGACGCCATCCCGCAGGAGACTACTGCATGCTGTCTTTTATCCTGCGCCGCCTTGCGAGCGCCGTCCCGACGCTTTTCATCGTCGTGACGATCTCCTTCTTCCTGATGCGTTTTGCTCCGGGCGGTCCCTTTAACCTGGAACGTCCGCTGCCACCCGCAACGATGGAAAACATCATGCGGACCTACCAGCTAGACCAGCCGTTATGGCGTCAATATCTCACCTATATCGGCAATGCCGTGCAGGGTGATTTCGGTCCAAGCTATATCTACAAGGACAACACCGTCGCGGAACTGATCGGAAAAGGCCTTCCCTACTCCATTGAACTCGGTTTCTACGCTCTGCTTCTTGCCCTGATTGGCGGCGTGACGCTCGGCACGATCGCGGCCCTGCGCCAGAACAGCGTGCTCGATTTTTCCATCATGACGCTCGCGACGATGGGTACGACGATCCCGAATTTCGTCGTCGGCCCGGTTTTGACGCTGATTTTCGCAATTCTTCTTGCGCTGTTGCCGGCCGGTGGCTGGGGAGATGGTTCGTTCTCGTTCCTGCTCCTGCCGATGATCGCACTGGCGCTGCCGCAGCTTGCCGTTTTCGCCAGGCTGACGCGCGGATCGATGATCGAGGCGCTGCATGCCGACCATATCCGCACCGCGCGCGCTTATGGCCTTCCGGCAAGGATCGTCGTCATCACGCATGCCATGCGCGGCGCCATGCTGCCGGTCGTCTCCTATCTCGCACCCTGTGCCGCCGCATTGATGACCGGCTCGGCCGTCGTCGAGACCATCTTCACCATTCCGGGCGTCGGCCGTTATTTCGTGCTCGGCGCGCTCAATCGTGACTATACGCTGGTCATGGGTACCGTCGTCCTGATCGCCATCTTTGTTATCGTCTTCAATCTCCTGGTCGACCTTCTCTACGGCCTGCTCGATCCGAGGGTCCGTCATGACTGATATCGCCAACGATCCGCCTTCCACCCCGCCCCAGAGCACAAGCCGCAGTCTTTTCCAGCTTGCCGCCATCCGCTTCCGTCGCAACAAGGCGGCGATGGGCGGCTGCGTGATGCTCGTTCTGATCGCGCTCTTTTCCTATCTCGGCCCACTTTTTGTGCCTCATAGCTATGACCAGGTCTTTTCTTCCTATGTGACGGTGTCGCCAAGTCTCGAGCCGCGGCCAGACGAGGCATCGCTGGAGGGCGCCATGCAAGGCGTCGCGACTCGCGCCCGCGTCAACCTCGACGCGTTCGAGGTGACGGGCCAGATCTTTTCCGCGACCATCAGCGCCGAGGATCCGATCGACCCACGCACGACGCGTTATTTCGACCGTGCCAACGAGTTCGACGACACCAAGGTAGTGGCGACCGAAAAAGACGGGCGCGTTCTCAAGGTCGAAGGGAATGTCAGCCGGGAATACTTCCTGTTCGGCACGGATCCGAACGGCCGCGACCTGCTTGCCCGTGTCATGCTCGGCGGCCAGATCTCGATTGCCGTCGGCGTGCTGGCCAGCCTCGTCTCGCTTGGCATTGGCGTGCTCTACGGCGCGACCGCGGGTTATCTTGGCGGCCGTGTCGACAATGTCATGATGCGCTTCGTCGAAATCCTCTACTCTCTCCCCTTCGTCTTTCTCGTCGTCGTCCTGGTCGTCTTCTTTGGTCGTTCCTTCATCCTGATCTTCCTGGTGATCGGTGCTGTGGAATGGCTCGACATGGCGCGCATCGTGCGAGGCCAGACGCTGGCGCTGAAGCGCCGGGAATTCGTGGGCGCTGCCCAAGCGCTCGGCCTGAGCGACTGGCAAATTATCCGCCGGCATATCATCCCGAACACGATCGGACCGGTGATCGTCTTCGTCACCGTCGTGGTTCCGAAGGTAATCCTCCTGGAAAGCTTTCTGTCTTTCCTCGGGCTCGGGGTTCAGGCGCCACTGACCAGCTGGGGGGCTCTGATTTCGGAAGGCGCCAACAATATCCAGTCGGCACCCTGGCTCCTGATCTTTCCCTCCATCTTCTTCGTGGCAACGCTGTTTTCGTTGAACTTTATCGGCGACGGCCTGCGCGACGCGCTCGACCCGAAGGATCGTTGACATGACCGATCAAAAAGACACCATTCTGTCGATCCGCGACCTGAAAGTGAATTTCACGACGCCGGATGGCACGGTCAATGCGGTCAAGGGCATCGGCTTCGATGTCCGTGCCGGCGAGACGCTCGCCGTCGTCGGCGAAAGCGGCTCCGGCAAGAGCCAGACGATGATGGGCATTATGGGCCTGCTCGCTGGAAACGGCACCGTCACTGGCTCCGCCGCCTATCGGGGCAAGGAACTGGTCGGACTGCGAAATAACGAGCTCAACAAGATCCGCGGTGCCAAGATCACGATGATCTTTCAGGAGCCTATGACCTCGCTCGATCCGCTTTACACGATCGGCCGCCAGATCGCCGAACCGATCGTCTACCACCGCGGCGGCAGCCGGAAAGCGGCCCGCAGCCGCGTGCTGGAACTCTTGGAACTGGTCGGCATTCCCGATCCCGCCCGCCGCATTGACAGTTACCCGCATGAACTGTCCGGCGGCCAGCGGCAGCGCGTCATGATCGCCATGGCGCTTGCCAACGAACCCGACGTCCTGATCGCCGACGAGCCGACGACGGCGCTTGATGTGACGGTCCAGGCGCAGATATTGAAACTGCTGCGCTCGCTCCAGGAGCGTTTCGGCATGGCGATTGTGCTGATCACCCACGATCTCGGCATTGTCCGGCATTTTGCCGAACGTGTCGTCGTCATGCGGCGCGGCGAAGTGGTGGAACAGGGAGCCACATCACAGATCTTCGAGGCTCCGACTTCCGCCTATACCCGCATGCTGATCGATGCCGAACCGCAGGGTCGCAAGCAACCGCCGGCGGAAAACGCGCCGATCATCCTGGAGGGACGCGATGTCACGGTCGATTTTCCGATCGGCCGCGGACTTTTTTCGAAGGGTCCAAAGAGTTTCCGGGCCGTTGACGGCGTCACCGTCAAGCTCAGGCAGGGCCAGACGATCGGCATCGTTGGTGAGTCCGGCTCGGGGAAATCGACGCTTGGGCGCGCGCTGCTCCGGCTTCTCCACAGCGATGGTCATTACCGCTTCGACAAGACCGACATCTCCGGCTTCGACCGTCGGCAGATGCGGTCCCTGCGCAAGGAGATGCAGCTCGTCTTCCAGGATCCCTTTGGGTCTCTCTCGCCGCGTCAGACAGTCGGCGAGATCATCACCGAAGGTCTGCTCGTCCACGAGCCTTCGCTGAACAAGGCGGATCGAGACCGGCGCGCGATCGCCGCCCTGACCGAAGTCGGGCTCGATCCCCAGGCGCGCAATCGCTACCCGCACGAATTTTCCGGCGGTCAGCGCCAGCGCATCGCGATTGCCCGCGCGATGATCCTCAAGCCGCGTGTGGTTATCCTCGACGAACCGACCTCGGCACTCGACCGGTCCGTGCAGGGACAGGTGATCGACCTCTTGCGCAAGCTGCAGTCCGACCACAACCTTTCCTACGTCTTCATCAGCCACGACCTTGCCGTGGTCAGGGCCATCGCGGATCATGTGATCGTCATGAACAACGGAAAGATCGTTGAGGAAGGCGATACGGACGCGATCTTTGACGCCCCGAAGGCCGATTACACTAGGGCGCTGATCGGAGCCGCTTTCAGCATCTGAGTCGCCACTATCAGCAATATGCCCACCGTCGTTGTCTTCGAACCGCGGCGCAGTGTGGAGAACGACACGTATCCGCTGATCGCCGTCGGGGCGCCATGGACGGCTGCCCGGATCATGGGTTGGTTCCGTCGTGTGAGTTGCCGGCATGAAAGGGCACGGCTGCAGCCGCCCATCACGTCCCCACAAGAAGGCGTGAATTATTCAATCAAGAGGTCATTGCTTCCGGTTATCTTCTTGCGTCACCGGCCCAATATTTCTAGGAAAATTGTCGGACGCACGGAGAAGCTCACTATGGCCACGCGCGGACCGGACGCGCCCTCCCTCTTCCACCAGTCATGGCATTGCCGACGGTTTGAGCGGGTTCGGCGCACGATTAGCACGCGGGTCGGGAGGTCCGCATCCCAGGAGACTGACATGACATTGAAGACAATCACTGCGGCACTCGCTGCCACACTCGCATTCGCCCCGCTTGCCTACGCCGACATCACGGTCGGCCTCATCGCGCCGCTGACCGGCCCGGTTGCTGCGATCGGCGCGCAGATCAAGAACGGCGCGGAAACCGCGGTCGAGGAAATCAACAAGAAGGGCGGCGTCAACGGCGAGAAGATCGTGCTGAAAATTGTCGACGATGCCGGCGAACCGAAGCAGGGCGTCTCTGCCGCCAATCAGCTGATCGCCGACGATATCCGTTTCGTGGTCGGCCCTGTCACATCGGGCGTCTCTATCCCCGCCTCGGTCGCGTTTGCCGAAAACGGTGCGCTGATGGTTACCCCGACAGCCACTTCGCCGGAACTGACCGCGCGTGGCCTTTCCACCGTGTTTCGCACCTGCGGCCGGGACGACCAGCAGGCGGACGTTGCAGCAAAATTCGTGGTCGAGAAATTCAAGGACAAGAAGATCGCCATCCTCAACGACAAGGGGCAGTATGGCAAGGGTCTCGCCGATGCCTTCAAGGCGTCGCTGAATGCGTCCGGCATCACGGAAGTCTTCAACGATGCGCTGACGGCGGGCGACAAGGATTTTAGCGCGCTGGTGACACGCCTGAAGTCGGAAGGCACCGAAGTCCTCTATTTCGGCGGCTATCACCCGGAAGCAGGCCTTCTGGTGCGCCAGATGAAGGATGCCGGCATGAATGTGCAGCTGATCGCGGGTGACGGCCTTTCCAACAGCGAGTTCATCACCACCGGCGGCGACGCAGCCAACGGCACGATCTTCACCAACGCTGCCGACGCGCTGAAGAATACCGACAGCAAGGCCGCGGCCGATGCGCTCATTGCAAAAAAGATCCCCGCCGAAGCCTTTACCCTCAACGCCTATGCAGCCGTCGAGGTCATCGCCGCCGGCATCGCCAAGGCTGGCAGCACCGACGACGCTGAGGCAGTTGCTGCCGCGCTCAAGGATGGCACCGGTATCAAGACTGCCATTGGCGAACTGACCTACGGTGAAACCGGCGATCTCAGCTCGCAGAGCTTTTCCGTCTACAAGTGGGAAGGCGGAAAGACGGTTGTGGCCGAATAAGGCCGCTCCGGATCTGTATTGCGACGGGCGCCCTAGGCGCCCGTTTGCTTGCCGTCGGTGCGCTAGCCTTCAATTATCGCCTGAAGCGACGGCGGCTGAAACCAGACCTATTTTCTCAAAGACACTGATTTGACGACAGAAATCTCTCGTCATGCGCGTCACGCGTTCATGCTGGATGCGAAAAGAACAAGCGTCGAAATCGAGAATCAGCGGGGACGTTTGCGCTCCCTACGTCATGGTCTGTTCCAGCCCATAGCAACGTGTATCGAAGCCTTTTCCCAGACCGCGAGATTGGCCTCTTGTCATAATGCTCTTGTCGCGTGTGATTTGCGGCGATAGTAGTGCATAGGACAGCTGCCTTCGGGCAGCTTGCCTGGGAGGGTTTGAAATGTCTGGTCTACTCGCCGTGTCGCGCGCTATCGACGCGATGAACACGCTTTTCGGTAAAGCCGTTTCATGGCTTTTGTTGGCGGCAGTGCTGATCAGCGCCATCAACGCAGTGACCCGAAAAGTCTTCAATCTGAGCTCAAATGCCTGGCTCGAGGCGCAATGGTACCTTTTCTCCGCAGCCTTCCTGTTGGCGGCGGCCTGGACATTGCTGAGCAGCGAGCACGTCAAGGTCGATCTGGTCTATGGCCAGCTCCCCAGACGGGCGCAGCTTTGGATCGAGGTGTTCGGGACAATCTTCTTCCTGATGCCGTTCTGCCTCGTCACCATCTACCTGTCCTGGCCGATCGTCATCGCCAAATATGTGAGCGGAGAGGTCTCCAACAATACCGGTGGGCTGGTGCTGTGGCCAGTCTGGGCCATGATCCCGATTGGTTTCGGCCTGCTGGCACTCCAGGGACTGTCGGAACTCATCAAACGGCTAGCGATCCTCAGCGGTGCGATGCCCGACGCCGTCGCTCTCGCCGACGCCGAAGCGCAAGCGCTCTAATTCGTAGCAGGATACGCTCATATGTTTGCATTCTTTGCGGAAAATCTCGCGCCGATCATGTTTCTATCACTGATCGTCGTGTTGCTGCTTGGTTATCCGGTTGCCTTCGCACTCGCCTTTGTCGGCTTTGTCTTCGGTTTCATCGGCATCGAAATGGGCCTTTTGCCCATCAACCTGTTCGGAGCGATCCCTGACCGCATCTTCGGGCAGATGTCGAACGAGACACTGCTCGCCATTCCGTTCTTCACCTTCATGGGGCTGATTCTCGAGCGAAGCGGAATGGCCGAGGATCTGCTCGATACGATCGGCCAGCTGTTCGGCCCGATCCGCGGCGGGCTCGCCTTCGCGGTCATCTTCGTGGGCGCCATCCTTGCAGCCACCACAGGCGTCGTTGCGGCCTCCGTCATCTCGATGGGCCTGATCTCCCTGCCGATCATGCTGCGATATGGTTACGACCGACGGGTCGCGGCCGGCACGATCGCAGCGTCGGGAACGCTTGCCCAGATTATTCCGCCCAGCCTCGTGCTGATCATTCTGGCCGACCAGCTCGGCCGGTCGGTCGGCGACATGTACAAGGGCGCACTCGTGCCCGGTCTCATGCTGGTTGCTGCCTATACCGGCTACATCATCCTGATGTCCTTTCTGCGTCCGGCAAGCGTGCCGGCTCTTCCCATCGAGGCGCGATCGCTTCGTGGCTGGAAGCTTGTGGCCAAGGTCATCACCTCGCTCGTGCCGCCGCTCGTGCTGATCTTCCTCGTTCTCGGCACAATCTTTATCGGCCTTGCGAACCGACCGAAGGCGGCGCGATGGGCGCAGTCGGTGCTCTGCTTCTTGCAGCCTTCAATCGCAAGCTTACGCTGGCGATGGTCAAGTCGGCCCTTTACGCGACGGCGAAACTGTCCTCCTTCGTGATCTTCATCTTGCTCGGCGCGCGCGTGTTTTCGCTGACCTTCTACGGTGTCGACGGTCACGTCTGGGTAGAGCACCTGATGACGTCGATCCCGGGCGGCGAGATCGGCTTCCTGATCGTTGCCAATCTGCTCGTATTCTTCCTGGCCTTCTTTCTCGATTATTTCGAGCTGGCCTTCATCATCATCCCGCTGCTGGCACCGGTTGCCGATGCGCTCGGCATCGACCTGATCTGGTTCGGCGTGATGCTGGCGATCAACATGCAGACGTCGTTCATGCATCCGCCGTTCGGGTTCTCGCTGTTTTACCTGCGCTCCGTCGCTCCGACACGGGCCTACAAGGATCGCATCACCGGTGCGACAATCCAGCCGGTCACATCCGGCCAGATCTACATGGGCTCCCTGCCCTACCTGGCGATCCAGCTCGTCATGGTCGTCGTCGTCATCGTCTTTCCGGGTCTCGTGACCCACTACAAATCAGGATCTGCCGTCGTCGATCCATCGACGATTGAGCTCAACGTACCGATGCCGGGTGCCGATGGCGCTAACCCGTTTGGAACACCGACCCAGCCTTTCGGCGCACCGGAGCAGTCTTCCGGCGATCCCGCCGCCCCGGCCGTTGATATCCCTGCACCAGATTTCGGTTCCCCGACGCCAAGCTTCGGCGCACCGAAAAACTAGACACACGCTTTGATCGCACAGCGTGCGTTCGATACTGCCGAACCTGAGGAGGAGGAAACGCAATGACGGAAACCATCAACAGACGCAATTTCCTGACGAAAGGCGCAGTCGGAGGGGCGGCAACAGTCGCCGCGACCGCACTCGCCGCACCGGCGGTTGCCCAAGAACTGCCGAGCATCAAATGGCGCCTGACTTCGGGCTTCCCGAACAACCTCGACACGATTTACGGCGGCGCAACCGTCATGGCGGAGACACTGTCGAAGATCACCGACGGGAAATTCCAGATCCAGGTGTTTCAGGCCGGCGAACTCGTACCCGGACCGCAGGCGATCGATGCGGTGAAGGCGAACACCGTCGAGATCGCTCATACCTGCGGATACTATTTCACCGGCAAGGATCCGACATTTGCGATCGGCTCGACCATCCCCTTCGGTCTCAATGGTCGTCAGCAGAACGCTTGGCTTTACCACGGCGGCGGCAACGAGGCCTATAACGAGTTTCTTTCTGCCTATGGCGTGGTTGGCATCCCAGGCGGGGCCACCGGTGCCCAGATGGGTGGATGGTTCCGCAAGGAAATCAAGGGCGTCGCCGACCTCAAGGGCGTCAAGATGCGCATCGCCGGTGTTGCCGGCGAAGTGATGTCTCGGCTCGGCGTGGTGCCGCAGCAGCTACCGGGGGGCGATATCTATCCGGCTCTCGAGCGCGGAACAATCGACGCGGCCGAGTGGATCGGTCCCTATGACGACGAACGCCTCGGCTTCTACCAGATTGCGCCGAACTACTACTACCCGGCCTATTGGGAAGGTGGTCTCACAATCCACTTCTTCATCAACAAGGCACAGTATGAGGGTCTGCCTCCCGCCTACAAGGCCGCACTCGATGCCGCCTGCAAGGCGGCGAACATCAACATGCAGGCACTCTACGATGTGAAGAACACCGCGGCGATCCGTTCGCTCGTCGGCAAGGGCGTCAAACTGCGACCGCTGCCACGCGATGTCATGGATGCCGCCTACAAGACAACGTTCGAGCTCTACGCGGAATATAGCGCCAAGCATCCGGCATGGGCAAAGATCTATCCAGGCTGGAAGAAGTTCAGGGACGAGTCCTTCGAGTGGTTCCGCGTCGCCGAATACAGCTATGACAGCTACATGTACTCTGCCCAGGCCTCGGGCAAGTAACAAAACCGGAGGTCGGCTTTAATGCCGGCCTCCGCACTCAAGATCAGTTGGCATCGAAGAGACAGGTCTATCGTTGGGCTGTCCCGGTGGTCCTACCGTCACATCGCAAAAGCCGCAGCCGGGACGGCATGATCTCGCGTGACGATCCCATGCTTTCCCGGCCACCGGTCTAAAGAACTGATCGGATTTTCCTAAACCGCGGCGTCACCCAGAAGGATCTGCAGCTTGACGTCTGACGGGTTGCCGGCTGCTGCCCTCTCAAAGGCCTCAATGCTCTTGTCGAAAGCGAAAGTCTCGGTGATCAGCGGATTAAGGTCCACCTTACCGGATGCAATCAGCTGCAGCGCCCGGTCGAAGATATTGGCGTAGCGGAAGACCGTCTCTATTCGGATTTCCTTCGAGATCGCGCCTGCCACGTCGAACGAAACCTTGTCCACCGGCAGGCCGACCATCACGATAGCTCCACCCGGGCGAACGAGGTCGAATATCCCGTCATAGGCCTTCGGGCTGCCGCTGGCTTCGAAAACAACATCGGCGCCCCAGCCGTCGGTTTCCCGTGCGATGACCTCGGCGAAGCTTTCCTCCCCGATATTGACAGGGGTGATACCGGAATACTGGGCAGCGATGGCGAGTTTCGGTGCGCTGAAATCGGAAATGAACACGCGGCTGCACCCACCAGCGAGCGCCGCCAGAGCGACCATGATCCCGATCGGGCCGCTTCCGATCACCGCCGCAACATCGCCGGGGGCGATGCGGGCACGCGCTGCAGCCTGCATGCCAATGGCAAATGGCTCCACCATCGCGCCTTCGGCGAAGGACACGTTGTCGGGAAGCTTGTAGGTGAACGCCGCGGGATGGACAACTTCGGATGTCAAAACGCCATGGATCGGCGGCGTTGCCCAGAACCGGACGCTGGGATCGACGTTATAGATGCCGAGCTTGGATGCGCGCGACGAGAGGTCCGGTATTCCCGGTTCCATGCACACCCGGTCTCCAACCTTGAAACCGGAAACGGCCGAGCCGACCTCGATCACCGTGCCTGCCGCCTCATGTCCCAGAACCATTGGCTCACGCAGCACGTACGGTCCGATTGCGCCGTGCGTGTAGTAGTGTACGTCGCTGCCGCAGACGCCAACCGTGTGAATCTTGATCTTCAGTTCCGAAGCTCCGACCGCCAGCGGCAGGTCAATGTCTCGAAGGGCGAGAACGCCCTTTTCTTCCAGTACCAAGGCTTTCATCATCGGATCCTTTTGCTCGATGGGCGCCAAATTCGGCGCATCGGTTGACCTAGGAATAGCGACCGGTTTGAAAAAGAAAAGTGCTGTTTGGTGAGATTTTCAGCAGCTATCGCTTCTTTCTTGCGCGTATCGCCCCTTCGCCCCCAAGGTCTCGCTCTCCCCACCAAGCAGTCCTTCCGTTTGTTTTAAAACGATAAAAACAGGATTTTTGCTCACCATAGGGACACCTTCAGCCTACAATGAAGGCATGTTGACATTTGTCGAAAACTATCTGACAAATGTCACGTGCTGGCCGCTGGAGGGCGGTTAACCCAGACAGTGATTGGTCCGACGCTCATCGAGCGGAAGGATCATCGGAGGAAATTAGCGTGGAATATCTGCTTGAGGTGGAAGGACTGAAGAAGTCCTTCGGCGGCGTTGCCGCATTGCGTGAGGGTCGCTTTCAGCTGAAGCCGGGCTCGGTGCACGCGCTGTGTGGCGGCAACGGCGCCGGAAAGTCGACCTTCCTCAAAATCCTCATGGGCATTTACAAGCGCGATGCCGGCTCCATTCGCCGTCGCGGTCAGGACGTCGATTTTTCAGGCCCAGCCGAAGCGCTCGCCTCCGGCATCGCGATCATCGAACAGGAACTGAGCCCTGTCCCTCATATGACCGTGGCGGAAAACATCTATCTTGGTCGCGAACCCTCCGGGCGCTTCGGCGGCGTCGACTTCAAGACGATGAACCGTAACGCCCAGCGGTTGCTGGATCAGCTCGAATTCCAGATCCGTCCCACTCAGTTCATGATGAACCTTTCGGTTGCGCAGATGCAACTGGTCGAGATCGCCAAGGCGCTCAGCCACGATGCGGAAGTCATCTTCATGGACGAGCCGACATCGGCAATCGGCGAAAAGGAAGCGCAGCAGCTCTTCAAAACGATCGAACGGCTGAAGGCCGCCGGCAAGGGTATCGTCTACGTCTCGCACCGCCTGTCAGAAGTCTTCCAGATCGCGGATGCCTACACGGTGTTCCGCGACGGCTCCTATATCGGCTCGGGTGACTTGGCTGATATCGACAGGCCGAGCCTGATCAAGATGATCGTCGGTCGGGAACTGGGCGAGGAATATATCAAGACCAACACGCCGACGGAAACGGATGGCCTACAGGTTACGGGGCTGACAGCCGCCGGCAAGATCGACGACATTTCGTTTTCGGTTTGCAAGGGTGAGATCTTCGGGATCTACGGACTTATGGGATCCGGCCGGTCGGAAATTTTCAACTGCATCTTTGGTCTCGATCGTCTCGATAGCGGCGAAATCAGGATCGATGGCGCGCCGGTCAAGGTCAGCAAGCCGGCTGACGCGATGGAGCACGGGCTCGCTTTCGTTACCGAGGACCGCAAGCTGACCGGGCTCAATCTGACCGATAGCGTCAGAGGCAACATTGCGCTTGCCAGCCTGCCGGAACTCAGCCCCAATTTCGTCATGCGTCGCCGCGGCGAGCAGGCTGCCAGCCGGAACATGATCGAAAGATTTGCGATCAAGGCGGCCCGCGACACGATGCCGGTCTCGGGCCTGTCAGGCGGCAATCAGCAAAAGGTCGTCCTGGGCAAGTGGTTCCTGCGCAATCCCAAGGTGCTTCTGCTCGATGAACCGACGCGTGGCGTCGATGTCGGCGCCAAGCGCGAGATCTATCGCATCATCTGCGAATTCGCCGAGGCCGGTGGAACCGTAGTGATGATTTCATCGGAAATCGACGAAGTGCTGGGCATGTCCGACCGCATCCTCGTCATGCGCAACGGTCGCTCGACTGGCATCTATCCGCGCGCGGAGACAGACGCGCAGGCGTTGGTGCACCTTTCTACGTGACGGGCCCGGGTCACTGGGCCAGACGCGCATTTTCAAGATTCGATCGGCATGGGAAGAGGTAAGAACAGTGTCCGCCACAGAAAACAAGCCGGCAGCCGCATGGTTCGGTTCGGATAACCGCAAGTTGCTCATCCAGGAATACGGCATCTTTCTCGCCTTCCTGCTCCTGGCATTCATCCTGTCGGTCTCCAACGAGTACTTCCTCACCGCCGGCAATATCTCGAACGTGCTTCTACAGACATCTATCAATGGGGTGCTGGCGATCGGCATGACATTCGTCATCCTGACCCGGGGCATCGACCTCTCCGTCGGCTCGGTCGTAGCGCTCGCTGGTATGGTGGCCGCGAGCCTTGCGACGACTTCAGCGACCGCCGGCGTTGCGGGCGGCCCCTATCCGGCATTCGTCGCGTTCGCGGCGGGCATTCTCGTCGGTCTCGCATGCGGCATGGTCGTCGGTGTAATCGTCTCGCGCTTCTCCGTCCCCGCCTTCGTTGCCACCCTCGGCATGCTGTCGGCGGCACGCGGCATGACGCTGATCTATGGCGGCGGCAGACCTGTCCCGGCGCTTATCCCGGATTTTCGCTGGCTTGGAACCGGCAACATTATCGGCATCCCGATGCCGGTCGTCGTTCTCGCCGTCGTCTTCATTGCCTCTTGGTGGGTTCTCAACCGCACGCGCTTTGGCCGCTATATCTACGCCGTCGGCGGCAACCCGCATGCCGCCGTGACTTCAGGCATCAACGTCACCCGCATCAAGTTCGCCGTGTACTGCATCTCGGGAGCACTTGCGGGTCTTGCCGGTATGATCCTTGCCGCTCGCACGGGCTCCGGCCTGCCGCAGGCCGGTGTTGCCTACGAGCTCGACGCCATCGCGGCCGTGGTCATCGGCGGTACCAGCCTCTCGGGTGGTGTCGGTCGCGTCACGGGAACCCTGATCGGCGCGCTCATTATCGGCGTCATGAACAACGGTCTCGATCTGCTCGGCATCGAATCTTACTACCAGCAGGTCCTCAAAGGGGCGCTGATCGTCGGTGCGGTCATGCTGGATCAAAAACGCAATCAAGGGGCCTGACCCCAGAACAATTCGGATCGCGAAACGGTCCGACATGTACCGCGCGTCAAAACGGCGACCGGACATTCCGTGGAGGAGATGAAAATGAAGAAACTTTTGCTTGCTCTCGTCGCCAGTGCGGCGATGCTTTCGGCACCCGCAATGGCGCAGGACAAGAAGCTCAAGATTGGCGCGACCACCTATGGTCTCAATGCTGAATTCATGCAGATCTGGTCGGCGGCTCTGAAGGAACATCCGGCCGTCAAGAGCGGCAAGGTCGATGTCACGGTGTTCGATGGCCGATATGACGCGCTGGTCCAGCAGGAACAGTTCAACACGATGATCACACAGAAATTCGACGCGATCATCTTCGTGCCGATGGATATCGAGGCCGGCGCGACCGCTGTGCAGATGGCCCATGATGCCGGCATCCCCGTTGTCGGCTCCAATGCCCGCGTCAATTCCGATCTCCTCACATCCTATGTCGGCTCGAACGACGTGGAAGCCGGCGAGCTCGAAGCCAAGGCAGTCTTGGACAAGATGGGCTGCAAGGGCAATCTCGTCATCATCGAAGGCCCGATCGGCCAGTCCGGCCAGATCCAGCGCCTGGAAGGCAATGAAAAGGCACTCGCTGCCTGCCCGGACGTAAAGGTTCTCGAAAAGCAGACCGGCAACTGGTCGCGCGCCGAAGCTCAGACCCTGATGGAAAACTGGCTGACATCCCATCCGGGCCAGATCAATGGCATCATCGGCCAGAACGACGAAATGGCACTCGGTGCGATCGAGGCAATCAAGGCTGCAGGTCTGAAGGTTGAAGACTTCGCGATTGCCGGCGTCGATGGCGTGACGGATGCGATCAACTCGGTGAAGCGCGGCGAGATGGCTTCCATCCTGCAGGACGCCAACGCCCAGGCTCAGGGCGCTCTCGACGTCGCCATCAAGGCCGCCAACAAGGACTACAAGCCCGAATCGAAGATCTGGACCCAGTATCCGGACATGAAGTGGGCGGATGGCGCCGAGAAGGACTACCTCGTGCCTTGGACGCCTGTCACGAAAGAAAACGCCGACAAGCTGCTCGAGTCCCGTAACTGATACTTTTCGTTTTCGATCCAAGGGAGGGGCGGTGACCGCCGCCCCTCCCGTCTCCGTCGCAAAGGCTTGAAGACATGAGTGATACCGCTCCCCAGATCGACCTGAATTTCCCCCTGAACGGCAAGATTGCCGTCGTCACCGGCGCCGCATCCGGCATCGGCGCTGCCGTCTGCGACGCGCTGACCGAAAAGGGCGCGACCGTCGCCGTGCTTGACCTCAATGCCGAACTGGCCGCAGCAAAAGCGGCCGAACTCGGTGGCGCATCGAAATCCTTCGTCTGCGATGTCTCGCAGGCATCTTCCGTCGAGAAGGCGATCGCGGGCGTCCTCGACACCTTCGGCCACATCGATATAGCCGTCAGCAGCGCGGGGGTCGTCTTCCTCGCTCCGGCCGAGGATCTGTCGCTCGATTACTGGGATAAGACGATCGACATCAACCTGAAGGGCACTTTTCTCTTCACGCAGGCAGTCGGAAGGGCGATGATCGCCGCTGGCAAGGGCGGCAAGATCGTCAATCTCGCCTCGCAGGCGGGCACCGTCGCAATCGAGGAACACGTCGCCTACTGCGCCTCCAAATTCGGCGTCATCGGCATGTCGAAGACCTTCGCGGCCGAGTGGGGAAAATACGGTATCTGCGTGAATACCATTTCGCCAACAGTCGTGCTGACGGAACTCGGAAAGAAGGCTTGGGCCGGCGAAAAGGGTGAAAATGCGAAGAAGCGTATCCCGATCGGCCGTTTCGCCTACCCGCAGGAAATCGCCGCAGCGGCAGTCTTTCTTGTCTCCAATGGTGCGGACATGATCAACGGCGCCGATCTCCTGATCGACGGCGGTTACACAATTCTCTGAGGACAAACCATGCAGCGTTTCGTCAATAATCCTGATCTTGTCGTCGAAGATACGGTCAAGGGCTTCGTCAAGGCCCATTCCGATATCGTCCGGCTTGCGGAAAACCCACGTGTCGTCGTGGCGAAGAATGCCCCCGTCAAAGGCAAGGTCGGCATCGTCACCGGCGGCGGTTCGGGTCATGAACCCGCTTTCATGGGCTACACCGGCAAGAACATGCTGGATGCGGTCGCCGTTGGCGAACTTTTCTCCTCGCCGACAGCCAAGAGCTTCTCTGACGCATTCCGCGAGGCAAATGGAGGCGCAGGAGTGGTGTGCCTTTACGGCAATTATGCCGGCGACAACATGAACGTGAAGATGGCAACCAAGCTTGCCACCAAGGAAGGAATCGAGGTTTTGACGGTCGTCGCCAACGACGACGTCTGCTCGGCTCCCCTGTCCGAGCGGGAGAAGCGCCGCGGGGTCGCCGGCGAGATCTTCATGTGGAAGATCGGCAGCGCCAAGGCCAGCCAGGGCGGTTCGCTCGAGGAGGTTCGCGCCGTCGCGCAGAAGGCGATCGACAACTGCCGGTCGATCGGCGTTGGCCTTGGACCCTGCACGCTTCCTGCCGTCGGCCATCCCAATTTCCAGATCGAGCCCGGCACGATGGAAGTCGGCATCGGCCACCATGGCGAGCCTGGGGTGCGGGTCGAACCGCTCAAAAAAGCCGAAGACGTTGCAAGGGACATGGTGAAGATCGTGCTCGACGATCATGACCTGCCGGCCGGCGTCGAAGTCGCCGTGCTCGTGTCAGGCCTCGGCGCGACGCCGCTCAACGAACTCTACATCCTCAACGATACGATCGAAACCGAGATTTCCGCGCGTGGCCTGAAGGTCTACAAGACCTTCATCGGCAACTATTTCACGTCGCTGGAAATGGTGGGAGCGACCCTGACGGTCATGGCGCTCGACGACGAAACCAAGCCGCTTCTCGATCTCGAGACGCGCTGCACCATGCTGCTTTAAGGACCTGGCGATGCAGACTTTCCTCAATGCCCACGCGGGCGATATCGTGATTGCGATCGCCGACCGCATCATCGAAAACCGCGCCTATCTCAGTGAGATCGACGGCAAGATCGGTGATGGTGACCACGGCGTCAACATGGCCAAGGGCTTCGGCATGACGTCCGAGCGCCTCAAGACCCAAGACGTGTCGCTGGCCGAAGCCTTCGATACGCTCGGCACTGTGTTGATGACGGAGATTGGCGGCTCTATGGGTCCGCTTTACGGCGTGATGTTCACCGAGTTCGCAGAAACGCTCGAAGGCAAGGATGTCGTTGACGCTCGCCTCTTCTCGACAATGCTTCATATGGGCCTTGCCGGCATTCAGTCGATCGGTTCTGCCAAGGTTGGCGACAAGACGCTGATCGACGCGTTCGTGCCGGCCATCGAAGCGTTCGACAGCACGGTCGCAGGCGGACAGTCCTTTGCTGACGCGCTGGCGGCGATGACCGAAGCCGCCGACAAGGGACGTGATTCCACCATCGACCTCGTCGCGAAGATCGGGCGCGCCAGCCGTCTCGGCGAACGCTCGCTTGGCGTTCTCGATGCCGGTGCCACGTCATGCGCCTTAATCCTCAAGGAAATCGCGAAGGGCGTGTCAGGCAAGTTGCAGGCGCCCTGAACTCAGCAAACCTCCCCCAGGACCGGGCGACCTGCCTTTTCGGGCAGGTCGCCGTCGAATTCCAGAAATAAGAAGCCAACATCGATAAATTGTCCTAAAAAATTCCGGCGGCCCGGATAGCTCGGCCCCGTATCGACTGTCGGAGCACGTTTCGGATTGACACCAGTGAAGACACAGCAGTCCGGCAAGGCGATGATCGGCACCAACGATGTCGAACACGCCCGCGAGGGCATGTCTCTGAGATATGGCGACGACCCCCTCGTCTGGGCCTGCTGGCTCTATTACGAGGATGGTCTTACCCAAGGCGATATTGCTGCCACGATGGGTGTGTCGCGCGCCACGGTGAACAACTATCTCGCAGAGGCGCGTGAGCGCGGCATCGTCAACATCGCCATCGAACCCGCCCGGCTTGCGTCACTGACCATTGCGCGCGAACTCAAGCGGCATTTCGGGCTCGTCGACTGTCTTGTCGTCCCCAGCGAAGAAACCGGCAAATCGCTGATCGAACGGATCGGTGCTGCCGGCGGCCAGGCATTGCAGCGTCTGATCAAGTCGGGCGATACAGTCGCCGTTTCCTGGGGGCGCACAATGCTTGCGATCGGCGAAGCTGCCCATGTTCCCGGATTGCAGGATGTCACGGTCATTCAGGCGGCGGGCGGAACACGGGCAAGCTTTTCCTATACGCCGGAGCTTTGCGCAGCGGCTGTCGCCGGGGCCGTTGGCGGCAGGCTCGTCAACATATCCGCCCCCGCCATCCTCTCGTCTCGAACGATGCGTGACGCTCTGTTGGAAGAGCCGCTGGTGGCCGATCAGTTCGGCATGCTGTCGCGTGCCAACAAGGCACTTTTTGGCATCTCGTCACTGAGGCCGAATTCGACCATTCACACAAGCGGCTTTTTCGAAGACGTGGCGCTGCAGGATTATCTCGCGAAGGGCGCCGTCGGCGCCGTCTCTGGCCGCTTCATCGACGGCCAGGGGCGTCCGGTGGCAGGGCCGCTGGACGAGCGCCTGATCGGCATGTCACTCGACATGCTCAAATCGGTCGGCCTACGCGTTGCTGCGGCCGGAGGATTCGACAAGGTGCCAGCGATCCTCGCTGCCCTGCGCGGCGGCTATGTCAACGTGCTGATCACCGATGCGGCGACCGGACGGGGTATTCTGAATGCCGACGGCGTGACCGTGATCGACCAGATGCTTGCGCAGCGCCCTCGCTCGGAAAGCCCGTCCAGCCAAGGGACAGGGAAAGGGACGCGGACGCGCAATCGCGTGAAGAAGTTCCTCAATGATCCGGATCATGTGGTTGAGGAAATGCTGGAAGGCGTCGTTCGGGCGCATCAGAAACATCTGATGCCCGCCGGAAAATCCAACCGGGCGTTGATAGCCAGGGAAGGTCCGCGGCCCGGCAAGGTCGGTCTTGTCATCGGCGGCGGCTCCGGTCATGAACCCTGCTTTCTCGGCTATGTGGGAAAGGGGCTGGCGGATGCGGTCGCCGTCGGCAATGTCTTTTCCTCCCCGCCGCCGATGCCAATCCTGCATTGCGCCCGGGCCGCTTCGGGTGATGCCGGTGTGCTTTTCGTCTACGGCAACTATGCCGGGGACGTCATGAACTTTGAGATGGCGGCAGAAATGGCCGAGGCCGAGGGCATCGCGGTGCGCACGGTCCTGACCACCGATGATGTCGCCTCGTCCTCCATGGAGGACCGGGACGGCCGACGTGGTGTCGCCGGCAATTTCTTTACCTTCAAGATCGCCGGTGCAGCCTGCGACCGCGGTCACTCCCTCGACGCGTGCGAAGCACTGACACGCAAGGCCAACTCCCGCACATTCACGCTGGGTGTCGCACTCGAAGCCGGCTCTATGCCGCAGACGCGCCGTCCGAGTTTCGAGATCGGGGAAGACGAGATGGAGTTCGGGATCGGCATCCATGGCGAACGGGGTGTCAGTCGCGAGAAGATCGAGAATGCCGACGCGATTGCGGACAAGATTATCGATCGCATATTTCACGAGATGGGGGCGATCGCAGGCAGCCGTGTCGCCGTACTGGTCAACTCCTTCGGTGCAACGCCATTGATGGAGCTCTATATTCTGTTCAGGCGTGTCGAGCAGAGGCTGAAGGCCAAGGGCATCGAGATCGAAGCAAACTGGATTGGCCACTACTGCACATCATTGGATATGGTCGGCGCCTCGATCTCAATCCTTCATCTCGATGACGATCTGTCTACTCTGCTCCATCATCCCTGCGACACTGCGGCGTTGAAAATAGGGTAAGGCAGGCTTTCAATGGCACAGTGCAACAGTTGGAGGGACATGGTGCACGGAAACGATGCGCGCTTACTCAGCCGAATGTTCAACAAGATCTCCGATGCGATGGCCAAGGAGAAGGATTACCTGACCGAGCTTGATGAGGCGATCGGAGACGCCGATCACGGCATCACGATGTCGCTTGGCTTCAGCGCTGTTGCGAGTGAATTGTCGCGGAGCGATCTCGACAGCATGACTGCCGCCGAAGTCATGACGGCTGCTGCGACCACGTTTCTCGATGCGGTAGGCGCATCCACGGGCCCGCTCTATGCGACCGGCTTTCTCCATGCATCCGATCGTATGAACGCACATCGACCTCTCTATGCCGCTGGCCAGGTCGCGATGCTGAGAGCCATCACAACCGGCATTCAGCAGCGGGGCAAAGGAATGCGCGGAGACAAGACCATGCTCGATGCCTGGATGCCGGCAGCCGATGCGGCGGAGGCGAGATCCGGCGAACCCGGACACATTTGGTCCTCGGCCTGCGAAGCGGGAGAATTGGGCGCCAAAGCAACGCAATCCATGATCGCGCTTCGTGGTCGCGCCGCAAGACTGGGCGAACGCTCGCTTGGCCATATCGACCCGGGCGCTGCCTCCGCGGTCGTGATCCTCAAGGCGATGCGAGAAACCTTCGACGGGACGGCATCTCGCTGAAGATTGGGGACGTTGGCCGAAATCTTGCGCGAGCATGAGAAGATGTTTGAGGAACGCGTCTCTCACTGTCACTTCGTCCATCGCGGCCACGATGACACGAGCACGTGGCTGGTGACCTGAGACCCAATCTCCCTCCAGTTTTCGGGAGAGTCTTGGATTTTTAATCTGGCCTCATGCGGCCTGTTTTTCCATGGCCATTTTCATTGCGAATTCGCTGGGGGTGATATTGCCCAGCGACGAGTGCGGTCTGTTTCTGTTGTAATCCTCCTTCCATGCAGTGATTGCGGCGCGGGCCTGAGCGAGCGACGAGAACAGCGTCTCGTTCAGGCACTCGTCGCGGAAGCTGCCGTTGAAGCTTTCGACGAAGCCGTTTTGCATCGGCTTGCCGGGGGCGATGTAATGCCATTCGACCTTGCTCTCCTGGCACCATTTGAGGATGGCCATGCTGGTCATCTCCGTCCCGTTGTCCGAGACAATCGTCCTCGGTTTTCCGCGTCTGGCGATGAGACTATCCAGTTCACGGGCAAGCCTTGCGCCTGACAGGGATGTATCGGCGACCAGGCATAGGCATTCGCGGGTGAAGTCGTCAACGACGGCCAGGACCCGAAAGCGGCGACCGTCGGTGAAGGCATCGCTGACGAAGTCCAGGCTCCAGCGCTCATTGGGACGCGAGGGCAGAGCCAGAGGACGCCTTGTCCCCAAGGCTCGCTTCCGGCCGCCGCGCTTGCGCACCGTCAGCTTCTCCTCCCGATAAAGACGCCGAAGCTTCTTCAGGTTCATGACGATCCCCTGCCGGTCGAGCATGACGTGGATACGGCGATAACCGAAGCGGCGTCGTTCAGATGCCACCTTCTTCATCGCCTCACGAATGGCCGCATCGTCAGGCCGCACGCTGCGATATCGCATGCTCGACCGATCCACCGACAGAACCTCGCACGCCCGACGCTGGCTCACCCCATGCTGCGCACAGACATGAGCCACCGCATCCCGCTTCACATCGGGCGTCACCATTTTTTTGCAGCGACATCCTTCAGGATCGCATTGTCCAGCATGGCTTCGGCGAGCAGTTTCTTCAGCTTGGCATTCTCGTCCTCAAGCGCCTTCAGCTTGCGCGCATCGGACACGTCCATGCCGCCATACTTCGCCTTGTATTTGTAGAAGGTTGCGTCCGAGATGCCGTGCTTGCGGCAGACGTCCGCCGTCTTCGCGCCCGCCTCCTGCTCCTTCAATATCCCGATGATCTGTTCTTCCGTGAACCGTGAACGCTTCATTCGTCCGTCTCCTTGATGTGACGGACTCTACCAAAATCTGGAGGAAGGTCAGGGGCTCAGGTCACTGGGGGTGTCTTGGCGGCTGCAGATCAAGCGAAAGATGTCGTGACAGCTGGAAGCTTCTTTTCACCAACCAGCACGGATCAGCCTCATACAAAAGCCCCCGAAAGGATTTCTTCGGCGGCTTTTACGGTTCACTCTCTGCGTGTGCTTTGGGAGGTTAGCCGGGATGCCGTGAAGCTTATGCCACGCGTCTGGAGAAGGACGAGGTCACTCGGGTCATCAACCGGTTCGAAGGAGCTGGAGCGTCGCCGGATTGATGCGAGTGGTGAATGCCACCTGCCACTGATCCTGTCTCGAACATACCAACGAGCTGGAAGAGCGTTTCGGCTTCTCTCGCGAGAGAATGGCTCGCTGCGGTGGATTCTTCCACCATAGCGGCATTCTGCTGCGTCCCCTGATCCATCAACGAGACGGCATGGTTGATTTCCTTGATACCCGTAGACTGTTCGCGCGAGGCTTCCACGATCGAGAGGACGTTCACGCTGATTGCCTTGACCTGATCGACGATCTGCCCAAGCGCCTCGCCCGTTTCGCCGACAAGGGAAACGCCGCTTCTGACATGTTCACCGGATTTGGCGATCAGGCTCTTGATGTCCTTGGCGGCGCTTGCGGACCGTTGCGCAAGTTCGCGAACTTCCTGTGCGACGACTGCAAAGCCCTTGCCGGCGTCACCTGCCCGGGCCGCTTCCACGCCCGCATTCAGTGCCAGAAGATTGGTCTGGAACGCGATTTCGTCGATGACGCCGATGATGGTGGAGATCTCGTTGGATGACGCTTCGATCGCATTCATTGCGTTGATTGCGTTCGTCACCACGAGGCCCGAGTGCTCGGCGTTCTTGCGCGTTTCACTGACCAGGCGACCTGCTTCTTCTGCGCGACGCGTCGTGTCGGCAACCGTGGTGGTGATCTGCTCAAGGGCTGCTGCGGTCTCCTCGACAGATGCTGCCTGCTGTTCGGTGCGCCTTGCAAGGTCGTCAGCCGCGGAGCGGATCTGGTTCGAACCGGCCGAGATCGCCTGCGCGTTGCCGCTGACGTCCACGATCGCATCTTCGAGACGCTCGATCGCACCGTTAAAGTCGACGCGGATCTTGTCGAGGCGTTCTGCAAACGCCTGGTCGATCCGATGGTTCAGCTTGCCATTCGCCATGGCACCGAGGCCAACGGCGAGCGTATCGACTGCGAACTGCACTTCGGCTGCTTCTTCCGCCTGACGCTCGTGCTGCTCGAGGCGCTGACGTTCGGACATCGAACGGTTAGCCTGCGCTTCCGCTTCCATGCGCAAGGTGTCCTGCGCGTTCTGCTTGAAGACGGCAACAGACTTGACCATGTCGCCGATTTCGCTTCGATCTGCAATGGCATCGATTTCAGCCTGTGCGTTGCCGGCCGCGAGCTCACGCATCGTCTGCACGATCCGCGTGACGGGACGGGTGATGGAGCGGGTGACGATGGTCGCGAGAACAGCAACGACCGCCAGAACGCCCAGCGAGGTGAAGACCGAAATCAGGAAATTACTGTGCTGAACCGCAGCCGAAGCGGACGCATAATCCTTTAGCTCCAGACCGGTCTGGTCTTCCACTGTCTTCAGCGCGTTGATGCGGTTGGTCGAAGCCTTATACCAGTCTTCACCGGAAATTCCACCCATCTGTCCGCCGAACGGAGCCTTCAGCGCGACGCTGCGCTGCTTCTCGACAAGCTGACCGGCATCACTCGCAAGGGCCGTCTGAAGCGCGGCACGCTGCGGTGCGCCTGCATAGCTGTTGAAATCCGCAAAGTAGACGTTCTGCATGACGCCAAACTTCACGAACTGCTGATATCCTTCCGGCGAGAAACTACCGGCCGCGAATGCTGCAGTGCCGATCATGCGTTCCTGACCAGCGCGTTCCTTACCCTGCAGAAGAGCCGAGTAGGCAACAATCCGGTTTGAGATCGTGCTGTCGCTGGTGAGCGAACTCATGGATCCGATCAGTTTGATGAGGCTACCTATCGTATCCTCGAAATAGGACGCAATATCAGGCACGCCTGCCTTTAACGCCGTAACCTCGTCACGCATTGTCTTGAGCTGGTCGAGCTTGGCTTGGGCCGAGAGCGCAAGCTGCTGCAATTCAGAGCCACCCGGAGCTTCGCTCGTCGTCAGGTTCAAGGCCTTGAAACTGGCGAGTGCTGCATCCGCTGCGAGACGCTGCTTCTCCAGGAGCGACCCGAACTCACCGAGGCCCTTGGCACCGACGAAACCAGCGGAAGCACCGCGCTCCTTCTGGATTTCATGGATGGCTGAGCCAATAACGGGCGCCATCGAAGAAATTTCGGCGACAGATTGCGCTTCCGAAGCCTGCTCAAGGCGCTTCATATTGTCCTGTACGACAGCAGCGATCAACGCAATGGTCGGGATCGACGCTACGAGAACGACCCGCGTCCTTATTTTCAAATTTCCAAAAAACCTCACGTAGGCCTCGATATCTTGCTGAATGAGCTGCAGGAAAACTGCCAAGGCTCAATGGTAGGACGATACCGATCCTTATAGAGAAAACGTATTGAGGCTTGGTTACCGTGCCTAGAATCTCATCGATGACAATTGATATCAAAGGCAAGTGCCCAAAATAGCGATTAGTCGATTGTCAGCTGGTATTCTCCGCCACCGGCATCAGTACGTCACCATCGCTGATTTGCGGGACGTTGAACGGAACCAGCCATCGCTCGAGGTACCCGACAAGCGAGCCCGGTTATCGATCTGCAGTGTCATTCGGCGGGTGTTATCGGGATACCCATACTCAGCTTGATATCTATCGCCGGCAAAAACGAGGTCCAGTTTGGTCAAGGCATTTCACGCCTCCGGCTCTGGCCTGATCGTTAGCTCTGCGCCATACGCCTGTCGCAGATCGTTCTGACCAGGCTGACGGTCGGTCGCCTGGTGCAACAGCGTCGAGGTGTATCCCATTTCGCGCGTTCCCTCGATCAGAGTGATGTCAGCATTCCCGGGATTGTCCGAACGTTCGAACCAGTCGACAGGATGCTGCAGAAAATTCATCTCGAAGGCTCGGTTGGTGACACCATGGCCGACGATCACCACGTTGTCGTGGCCGTGTCGGGCCTCGTGCATGATCGTCTGCAGGAACAACCGCATGCGCTGTGCAACATCGGCGCGGCTTTCACCATCTGGCGGCCGGGCGTAGAATTTACCGCTGTTGCTACGCAGTCTCGCCCACTTCTCGAATTCGTCGGGAAACTTTTGCTTCCGCTCGGCGTGGTCATAGATTTCAGTAAAGAGGCCGAAATCCTGCTCCCGCAACAGATAGTCCTCGCGCACCTTGCCAATGCGTTCGACAGGCAAGGCTTCAAGGAGCGCGTCCTTGCTTTGCCGTGTCCGCAGGAACGGTGAGTACCATACGCGCAGCGTTTGCACCCCCCGCCCGGTCAGGCCGGACATATAGGCCGCGATCACAGCCCCGGCTTCGGCGGCCTGGCGATGTCCCCACTGCGTCAGCGGTACGTTGTGATCTCCAAACTGGCTGTAAGCCCGTTCGTCGAGGTTACCGAGGGATTCGCCGTGGCGAACAAGAAAAACGCGCATCAGCCATCCCGCTGCATAGGTTTAGATCCGACGGCTACCATGGGCGCGCGCCTGACGATCAGCAACCCAGTCGGCAATAGCAAAGCTTGCCTGTTATCCCTTGATGTCAGATCGGTCGCGACAACAAGTCGACTGAGCGAACAAGCATACGCCATATATTACATCTCGATCTGCGAAACGTGGTTGAGGGCGATCAGCCACCTTCCTTCGCGCTTGCGCATCAGCCGCGTATTAACTCCCGTCTGATTTCCCGCTGGGCGGATCAGCTGGTAGTTGCTGATGAGCTGGGCTGCGTCGTCGCACAGGATTTCGATGCGGATATTGGATAAGGTCAGCTGACCTTGCGAGCCCTCGGACCCGCCATAATCGCTGATGTAATGGTCGAGCGTCGCCTGCCAATCCTTCTGGACGCGGCCGCGGGAAACAAAGACGACATCCGGGTTGGCAAAGCCAGCCATGTAGCCATGAAAGTTGCCGGTATTCCACGCTTGCTGCATGACGCCAATGACGTCGCGGATGGCCTGTTTTTCATCATCCTGCGTCATCATGAGCCTCCTTATTATCCAGCGGATCATTGTCCTGGATGGTCTTTACCTTCTGCTGCTGACGCCTGACCAAAACCTCTTGCGCGGCCGAGACCAGATGCCGCCTCAGCGCGTTTTCGGCGGCTTTCGCATCCTGCTCGAGAACCGCGTCAACGATTTGCTGATGCTCGTCACACGATCGTTTCAGACGCCCCACGTCCTTCAGCTGATATTTCCGGAAGGGAGCAAGCTTCAACCGCAGCGTTTGCGCTGCACTGATCAGATCCCTGTTGTGGCAACCCTGAAACAGCAGGCTGTGAAACTCCGTGTTAACGGCGTTGTAGCCAACGTGGTCTCCATCCTGTGCGAGGCCGTTCATCTCACGATGCATGGCTTCCAACTCAGCCCGTTCGCGCATCGTCATGCGCTGGGACGACAGCCTGCCGCATGTCGCTTCCAGTTCCGCCATGGCCTCGAACATTTCGTCGATGCGCTCCGTGGAAATCTGGGTGACAATGACGCCCTTGAATGCTTCCCGCTCGGCCAGTCCCCGGCCGCACAGGATGCGAAGAGCCTCACGGACGGGCGTGCGAGACACCTGGAACTGGACCGCGAGAGAGTTCTCGTCGAGCCGCGATCCAGCAGCAATTTCCCCTGTGATCACAGCTTCTTCCAGCTGGTCGGCGATAACATCGCTACGAGCTTTTTTCAGTGGCGTCCGTCCATCCAGCATAGGTTTCCTTCCCCACAAGGTCACACACCATCCTATCGCGACGAAAGTAAATTACACAACTGACTTGCCATGTGCCCGAATAATATACAATGTGTCCACAGAGGACGGGATTGTATCCCAAAGGGACGTTGGAGGCAATTTGCGTGGAGATAGACAATGGTCCTGTCTCCGCTGCCGCCTTCCCACGAGGAGTGAGTGAAGCAAATGACATTTACCACCCGACCGGAACTGCGCGGCACCTTTGGGGCAGTTTCGTCGACGCACTGGCTGGCTTCGACCGTTGGTATGTCTATTCTCGAAAAAGGGCACACGGCGTTCGATGCGGCCGTGGCAGCTGGTTTCGTACTGCAGGTGGTGGAGCCGCACCTGAACGGCCCCGGCGGCGAAGTTCCCATTATCGTCACCCCAGCGGGCGCCGATGCTCCTGTTGTCATTTCCGGTCAGGGCCCATCTCCTGCGAAGGCGACCATTCAGTATTTCAAGGAACTTGGTCTGGACATCATTCCCGGGACAGGGCTTCTCGCAGCCTGTATCCCGGGCGCTTTTGGCGCATGGCTCACGCTTTTGCGAGACTACGGACAGGCTGAACTCGAGGAAGTTCTTGCCCCGGCGATCTACTATGCAAGGACTGGTCACCCGCTGGTGCCGCGCATCGCAAACACGATCGCATCGATGCAGGAGCTGTTTCAGACGCACTGGCCAACATCGGCCGCCGTCTATCTGCCAGGCGGTGCCCTGCCCCAGTCGGGCAAGCTCTTTCGCAACCCGCACATTGCCGACATGTACCAACTGATCCTCGATCAGACGAAATCGGCCGGCAGCCGCGAGGCGCGGATCAATGCCGCCCTGGATTTCTGGTATCGCGGACCGATTGCCGAGCAGATCGAGCAGTTCTGCGAAACGCAGGACGTATGGGATGTCTCAGGCCGACGACACAAGGGCCTGATCACAGCGCAGGACATGGCAGACTATACGCCATCGATCGAGAAGCCGGTGTCGGTAACTTACGGCGATTGTGAAGTGTTCAAATGCGGACCTTGGTCTCAAGGGCCGGTCCTCTTGCAGATGTTGCAGATCCTCAAGGGAACCGACATCGCGGACCTTGACCCGATGGGCGCAGAGTTCGTGCATCTCGTTGTTGAAACCGCAAAGCTTGCCATGGCTGATCGCGAGGCCTGGTACGGCGATAGCGTCGACGTGCCGATGGCGACACTCCTGTCTGCAGATTACGCCGACATCCGTCGCGCTCTGATTGGTCGCTCTGCTTCCCTCGAAGTACGCCCGGGCGCACCGGACGGGCGCAACCCCAACCTGCCCCCCCTGCGCGCTGTGGGTACAATTATGCAGCCGGGGCTTGGCGGCGGCGAGCCGACGGTCGCGCGCGAGCAGCCGTTGCCCAACGACCGGCAGGGCGAACCGGCGCTGACCCGCGAGGGTGCTCAGCGCGGCGATACCGTGCAAGTCAGCACGATCGACCGATGGGGCAACATGGTTTCTGCCACGCCGTCCGGCGGGTGGTTCCAATCGAGCCCCGTCATTCCAGGTCTCGGCTTCAGCCTCACGACCCGCGGCCAGATGTTCTGGTTGGAGGAGGGTCTCAACTCGTCGCTGATGCCATCGACAAGACCCCGCACGACCTTAACGCCCACCACCGTCTTCCGCGATGGCAAGCCCTACATGGCGTTGGGAACTCCGGGCGGAGATCAGCAGGACCAGTGGCAGTTGATCATGCTGCTGCGCCACTTGCACAAGGGAATGAACCTGCAGGAGGCGATCGACGCTCCGTCATTCCATACCGATCACCTGCCGAGCTCCTTCTGGCCGCGAGAAATCAGCCTCGGTGCGGTGACGCTTGAATCGCGCTTCTCCAAAACGGTCTGCGAGGATCTGGCAGCCCGCGGACACAAGATCACAGTGGGCGACGCATGGTCGGAAGGGCGTCTGTCGGCAGTTGCCCGCGAAATGGACGGTGACGTGCAACTCGTAAAGGCCGGCGCCAATCCGCGGGGCGTACAGGGCTACGCCGTTGCACGATGAATGAGACTTTTCGAATAAGAGAGGGAATAGCGATGAAACCACACTATCTCGCACTGGCCGCCACACTGGCGCTTGCAGGCATTCAGGCAACGGCCGCCCCGGCGGCTGCTCAATCGACGCTCAATATCGGCCTGCAGGACGATCCGGATACGCTTGATCCCGCAACCAACTGGAGCTTCGTTGGCCGCCACGTTCTTCAGTCGCTGTGTGACAAGATCGTCGATATCGATGAGAAGGGTGAGATCATCCCGATGCTGGCTGCCAGCTGGAAATGGGGTGACGACAGCAAGACACTGACGCTGAAACTGCGCGACGATGCCGTCTTTCACGACGGAACCAAGGTCGACGCCGCCGCAATCAAGTACAATCTCGAGCGGGCTCTCAATGCCAAGTTCTCGCGCCGCAAACCCGAAATCAGCTCCATCAGCACCGTCGACGTAGTCGATCCGACAACCGTCCAGATCAACCTGAAACAGCCATCGGTACCACTGCTGGCAGCGCTCAGCGACCGCGCGGGCATGATCGTTAGCCCGACTGCAGCTGAAAAGCTCGGTGAGAAGTTCACCGATGCTCCGGTCTGTTCAGGCCCCTACACCTTCGCCGAACGCGTCATCCAGGACCGCATTGTCCTTGCGAAATTCCCAAAATACTACAACGCCGACAAATACCACTTCGATCGGCTCGTTTATCGCGGCATGCCCGACTCGAACGTGCGGCTGCTCAACCTTCGTTCCGGCCAGCTCGATCTGATCGAACGGCTCGCTGCCACCGAAGTCGAAGCCGTGAAGGCGGATTCATCGTTGGCCGTGGAGCCAGTCGTCGGACTTGGATATTACGGCGTGACATTCAGCATCGGCGGCGAGGGGGCTAACCTCGATGCCGGCAAAAAGGCAGCAATCCGCGAGGCATTCAGCCTTGCAATTGACCGTCAGGCCATCAGCGATGTCGTATTCGACGGTCAGGCGAGCATCGGCAACCAGCCGTTCCCGCCTTCCAATCAGTACTACGATAAGAACTTCCCAATTCCGCAGCGGGATCTGGACGCTGCCAAAAAGAAGATGCAGGAAGCCGGCGTCGAATCCGTCGATCTTGAACTTCTGGTGCCCACTGACGCCGAACGTCAGCAGGTTGCCCAGCTTATCCAGGCGATGGTTGCCGAAGTCGGAATTAACGTCTCGATCAAGCCGACAGAGCTGATGACCCTGCTCGACGTTGCTCGCCAGGGCAAGTTCCAATCGCATCTCGTCGGCTGGAGCGGACGCGTCGATCCAGACCTCAACATCACGCCGATGCTGTCTTGCGGTGCTCCGACCAATGACGCGCATTACTGCAACGAGGAACTCGACGCGATCCTGGCGAAAGCCCGCGCATCGGGAGACGTCGAGACCCGCAAGGCAGAATACAGCAAGGCAATCGCGATCCTCCAGAAGGACCTTCCGATCGTCTACATGTATCATTCGCAGTGGATCTTCGCGCACAATTCCAACATCACCGGCCTTGCGCCCGCTCCGGATGGCATCATCCGCCTGAGTGGTGTGAGCCGGAAGAATTGATGGCTTAAGGCTGTAATGAGCACCTCATCTGATCTCATCCAAGACAAGTCAGCCCGATCGGATCGGGCTGACGACCACGCGGCCTTGGTGCTGCGGGTCGATGATCTGCGTGTCGTCTTTGAAGACGACACGCGTACCGTCACTGCCGTCGACGGCGTTAGTTTTGACGTTCGAAAAGGGCGCACGCTCGCGATCGTGGGCGAGTCCGGCAGCGGCAAGAGCGTGACCTCCCTGGCCGTCATGCGCCTCCTCCCCGAACACACAGCACGCGTGTCTGGCAGCATCAATTTCGCCGGTCGCGAGTTGCTCGAGGAAACGACGAGCGGTATGCGCAGCCTGCGCGGCAACCGGATGGGAATGATCTTCCAGGAGCCGATGACCTCTCTCAATCCCTCCTATACGGTCGGCGAGCAAATCAACGAAGTCATCCTGCGTCACCGACAGATTTCGAAGAAAGAGGCGACAGAGCGCGGCATCGCCATGCTGAAGCTGGTTCGTATTCCGTCACCGGAAACGCGTTACCGCCAGTATCCGCACAATCTCTCCGGTGGCATGCGCCAGCGCGTGATGATTGCCATGGCGCTTGCCTGCGAGCCGGAACTGTTGATCGCGGACGAGCCGACGACGGCGCTGGACGTGACAATCCAGGCCCAGGTCCTCGAACTGATGGGGGAACTGCGGCAGAAGACCGGAACTGCCATCGTTCTCATCACCCATGATCTTGGCGTTGTCGCGGAATCCTGCGATGACGTGATCGTCATGTACGCGGGTCAGGTTGTCGAGCAATGCTCGGTCGAAGACCTCTTCACCTTTCCCCAGCATCCTTACACCGTTGGTCTTCTCGGTTCGTTGCCGCGCCTGGACGAGAAGCGAGAACAGCTTGTCGCCATCACCGGCACGGTCCCGGACATGGCCAACCCACCGTCCGGCTGCCGGTTTCGGGCGCGATGTCCGTTCAGCATCGACAAATGCGCCGAGATGCCCACCCTGATGGAAATATCCCCAGGTCACCTCAGCCGCTGCTGGCGTGCGCCATTGCAGGACCTCGTCCCATGAGTGAAGCCCTCTTGAAAGCCAAGACGCCGATCATCGAGGCGCGTCACCTTGGCAAGAATTTCGTCGTCAAACGCAGCGTCTTCGGCCGGCCCTTGGCGTCCGTCGGCGCTGTCGACGACGTGTCATTGTCACTGATGCCCGGCGAGACGCTGGCAATCGTCGGCGAATCCGGTTGCGGGAAGTCGACGCTCGGCCGGTTGTTGATGCGCCTCATCCAGCCGACCGGCGGTCAGGTCCTGATCGATGGTCAGGATATCACCAACATCAGCCATGCGGCGATGCGCCGTCAGCGCCGGCATGTGCAGTTGATCTTCCAGGACCCTTACGCTTCGCTCAATCCGCGCATGACGATTGCCCAGACAATCGGCGAACCGCTGATGCTGCACAATATCGTGCCGCCAAACGAGCGCGCTCGACGCGTTGCGGAACTGCTCGAAATGGTCGGCCTTCGTCCAGAGCAGGCCAGCCGATATCCGCATGAATTCTCCGGCGGCCAGCGTCAGCGCGTGGTGATTGCGCGTGCGCTTGCATCCGAACCGAAGGCAATCATCTGCGACGAGGCCGTGTCTGCCCTCGACGTGTCGATCCAGGCGCAGGTCCTGAACCTTCTGAAGAGCCTGCAGAACCGATTGGGTCTGGCGTTCATCTTCATTTCGCACGATCTGAGCGTCGTGAAACACATCGCCGACCTCGTTGCGGTCATGTATCTCGGCAAGATCGTCGAGATCGGGACGTCGGACGAAATCTTCGCGACCCCGCGCCATCCCTATACCCGGGCGTTGCTGTCTGCCATTCCGGTCGCCGCCCCGCCCAGCCAGCAGCGTTCGAAGGAAGCGCGCCTGCATGGCGATCTGCCAAGCCCGATGTCGCCTCCGCAAGGTTGCAGGCTGCATACGCGATGTCCCCACGCGCGACCCGAATGCACGGCGGTCAGCATGGCGCTCGATGTTGAGGCAAGCGGCCATGCGAATGCCTGTGCGTTCTGGCGAGAGCTACCCGAACTCGATACGGCCGAGATCACCCGCGAACCTCGCGATCCGAAGCTGGAAAAGCTGTTTGCGGCCTTCGAAGCGATGGCGGCAGCCCGGATGACGCCCACGCCCTCCTCAACCGTGACCGGAGGCTAATTCCTTGACCTCGCTTCTTGCACGTCGTCTGCTGCAGCTCATTCCGACCATCGTCTTGCTGTCGCTGATCATCTTCTCGCTCCAGCATCTGCTTCCTGGTGACCCGGCGCTTGTGCTTGCGGGTGAAAGTCCGGACGAAGCGACGCTAGCCGCAATCCGCGCCCAGTATCATCTCGATCAGCCCTTGCTCGTGCAATATCTCTACTGGGTGAAGGGCGTCCTGACCGGCGACCTTGGGCAATCCATGCGCCACAATCGCCCGGTTCTCGAACTTATCCTTTTGAAGCTGCCCGTGACACTGCAGCTCGCCGTGATGGGAATTGTCCTTGCTTTGGTGTTTGGCATTACCGGAGGTGTAATTTCGGCGCTGCGCCAGAACACTCCGGTCGATTACGCCACCAATGTCGTCTCGCTGGCCGGCATCTCGCTGCCGAATTTCTGGCTTGGCATCATGCTGATCATGTTCTTCTCGGTGTACCTTGGCTGGCTTCCCGCCTCCGGCTTCGTCAGCCCGTGGGAAGACCTGAAGATGAACCTTATGACGACGATCATGCCCGCCTTCGTTCTGGGCACCGGGATTGCCGGCGTCATCATGCGCCATACCCGCGGCGCCATGCTGCAGGCGCTGGAAAGCGACTATGTCCGCACCGCCCGGGCCAAAGGTCTAAGCGAGTGGGTCGTCGTATTTAAGCACGCAATGCGTAACGCGCTGACGCCTATCATCACGCTCGGTGCGCTGGAGTTCGGCGCCCTGCTATCCGGCGCCGTGCTGACGGAACAGATCTTTACGATCCCCGGCTTCGGGAAGCTGATCGTCGATGCGGTCTTCACGCGCGATTATCCTGTGGTCCAAGGCGTGGTGCTTGTCACCTCGCTGTTCTACATCACCCTCAACCTGCTGGCCGACATCGGGTATATCCTTGTTAACCCGAGACTGAGAGGCTGACCGTGCCAACGATCGCAACGACCAAACCTGCTGTCTCCCCCAAGATCAGCCCCGTCACGAACTTTTTCCATGGTCGCCTGTGGCGACGCCTGTCGAAGCGCAAGAGTGCGCTCGTCGGCCTTTTCGTGGTGCTGTTCGTGGTGGCCGTCGCCATTCTTGCCCCCCTGCTTGCACCCTACGACCCGGCAGCCCAGAGCTGGACGGCGGTTCGCAAGGCACCGTCAATGGCGCATCTGTTCGGCACGGACGAAGCTGGCCGCGACATACTTTCCCGCATCATCTGGGGCACCCGCGCTTCGTTGCTGGCAGGCCTTACATCGGTCGGGATCGCGATGGCAATCGGCGTGCCCCTCGGGCTTGCGGCAGGTTTTCTCGGCGGCGTGGTCGATGGCTTTATCAGCCGGTTTACGGATGCCATGCTCGCCTGTCCGTTCCTGATCCTTGCAATCGCGCTGGCCGCTTTTCTCGGTCCAAGCCTGACGAATGCGATGCTCGCAATCGGCATCACCGCCATGCCGCTCTTTATCCGACTGACCCGGGGTCAGGTTCTTTCGATCCGGGCCGAAGAGTATATCGAAGCGGCAAGTGCCGTGGGCAATCCACGTTGGCGGATCGCGGTTCGCCATATCCTGCCGAATATTCTTCCCCAGTTGATGGTACAGGCGACCCTGACGATCGCATCCGCGATTATCGCCGAAGCCAGCATGTCCTTCCTCGGCCTCGGCTTGCAGCCGCCGGCACCATCCTGGGGCTCCATGCTGAATTCCGCCCAACGGTTTATGAGCAACGCTCCCTGGATGGCGCTATGGCCGGGCATGGCAATCTTCATGACCGTACTGTCGTTCAACCTGCTCGGCGACGGTCTGCGCGACGCGCTTGATCCACGCTCCCGGTAGGACGGCATGGGCAGCGTCGTCTGGCCGGCCCATGCGCCCTAGCGGGATCATACCGGAGAAGCTCATCCCGGACCTCTTGCGGGGCTGCGGCCATCAAGGCCGTATCGTTTGGGCCACAGCTTACGACGTTGACACGGATGCCTTTCGGAGCAAACCCGTTGGCCCAGGTGCGGGTGAAGGAGCGCACATCAGTCGTTGTGGCTCCGTAAACGCCATATCCTTTGGTCCCGATGTCGCCCGCGCTGGAGCCGATCAACACGATCGTCCCGCTGACTTGCCCGAGATCGTTAGAACCTGCGCCGCGAACTTCGGCCGTTCACCGGCTGAATTGAAAAGCATGAGACCGTCGGAAACCTCAATAATCCGGACCTCATCACACCCGCAGCGCGCCGGGGGTGAGGCCGTCTTCCCGGCGCATGATGGCCGTCAGGTGGCTTTGGCTGGAGAAGCCGCAGGTAAGTGCGATCTCTGCCAGGGGCAGCGGTCCGTTGACGATCAGTGCACGGGCCTCGTCGAGGCGAAGTCGGGTGAAGTACTGGTGCGGGCTGGTGCCCGTCCGACGCCTGAAGGAGCGCAGCAGTTGGCTTGACGAAAGCCCGACCAGTCCGGCCAGGTCATCGAGCCTCACGCCCTCTGTGAGATGTGCCTGCATGTGGTCGCGCACCTGCCGGAACTGCCGATCAGACAGCCCACCCAGATCCTTCTGGGGCCGGGCTACGCCATATTGCCGGATGAGGTGGATGCCAAGCAGGTTGAGGAGCGAATCGAGCTCGAGGCCGGCCATCGTGCCATGCGTGCCTGAACGCAGTTCGTCGCGCAGCATGCCACCGATCAACCCGACACGCCGGTCGACGACTGGCAAGGCATCCGCGACGACGGTTGCTGCCGGCAGGTCGAGGTCGGACTGGGCGAGACCGTCGAGCCATGGTTGCGACAGCGAGAATGCCGCCACTTCCTTGGGCTCATGCCAGCGCGCCCAGTAGTCTGCGCCTGCCGGAACGATTTCACAGCATCCGCTCGCAGCCGAGGCGGTGCGGATCCGCGTCCCGCCAAGGCGTGACTCGCGGTTGCTGAAGGGCTTGAACGACAAAAGCACGAGATGATGGGGGATCGACTGGCTGATCTCGCCTGCGTTCCGCCGGTTCCACGCCGCCGTCCCGAAATCGGACCGGACGAGCCGACCCCAGTTCGGCACCGGCGTGTCGGCAGTGGCGACATGCGGTGCTTCGGGCGGAATGGCATCTGACATGGCTGTTTCCCGTCCAGCGTGCGGATTTACTAACAACGATGCGCGTATCCTGAAAGCCGCACCCCCTCCATGTCGCCTATTCTTTGATCATCAACAAGGAGAAAGACAATGACGACCAGCGACATGATCAAAAATAACGACGGCCAGGTTGCAGTGGTGATGGGTGCAACGCGCAACCAGGGTCGGGCCTATGCCGTCATGCTGGCGCGCAACGGCTGCCGCGGCGTGGCCGTCCACTATCACGGCGAGGCCTCCCGCGGCGAAGCGGAAGAAACTGCCGCCGAGATCAAGCATCACGGTGCCGAACCCCTCCTGTTCAGCGCCGACCTGACCCAGGTCGCCGATGTCGCGAGATTGTTCGACGCGGTCGACAAGTCGTTCGGCCAGCTCGACATCGTGGTGAACACGGTCGGCAAGGTGGTCAAGAAGCCATTTGTCGAGATCACCGAGGCCGACTTCGACCAGAGCTTCGCAATCAACAGCAAGGCGGCGTTCTTCTGCATGCAGGAAGCCGCAAAAAGGATCGCCGACAACGGCCGTATCATCAACATCGGCACGACGCTGCAGGCGGCAACGACCGGGCTATACGCGATCTATGCGGGCTCCAAGGCGCCGCTCGAACACTTCACGCGCGCGCTTGCCAAGGAGATCGGCCACCGGGGCGTCACCGTCAACACCGTAGCACCCGGCCCGCTCAACACCTCCTTCTTCTACCCGGTGGAAAGCGCGGAATCGAAGGCCTTCCTCTCCGGCATGAGCCCGCAGAACCGGCTCGGCGAAATCGACGAGATCACCCCGCTGATCGAGTTCCTGGTCAGCCCGGGCGGCAGTTGGGTCACCGCGCAGACCCTCTTCATCAACGGCGGCTTCATCGCCCGCTGATCCCTCGACTGCACGCAACAAGGCTGATGGCCCATCGATCGGACCGTCAGCCGGCATCCAACCCGCCTGAGGCACCGCGAACTTGATCAGGTGTGGCCCGCTATCGCGACCCATCCTATCTTTTGGTCTGCATGCCCGCGACGAACCACATGGTCGGTTCATCAGCAGCGTTGGGATCAGGCGGCCGTTCTTGCTATGTCGCAAATGCTCAGAGTAACTGCCTTAAGCAGCTGTTCGAATACCTAAGGGTGCAGGAGCAGCAATGCACATCCATTGATCTGTTAGACACCGTAAATTTTGGGCGACTGGCCCTATACTCTGGAGGTATGCCGCCATCAGAGAGATTGGCACCTTGGGGAGAGAGAGATGCATCCGGCCGAAACGTTCGAACTGGTTTTCACCCTGCTTCTCGCGATCCTCGCCCTGCACTGGTTTGCCGAACGCGCCAAGCTTCCGCCGTCTGTCGCCCTTCTCGTCGGCGGCGGGGCCCTGGCCTTCCTTCCCGGACTGCCGGTGATCGAGCTGGATCCCGAGCTGGTTCTCGTGCTTTTCCTGCCGCCGCTCCTGATGGACGGGGCCTATTATACCGCGCTTGCCGCCTTCCGCCGCCACAGCGCCGGCATTCTGTCGCTGGCCATCGGCGCGGTCGTCTTCACCACCCTGGTGGTGGGACTTGTTGTCCACTGGCTGGTCCCGGCGCTGCCCTGGGCCGCCTGTTTCGCCCTTGGCGCCATTGTTTCGCCACCGGATGCCGTCTCGGCACGGGCGGTTCTGCAGCGCGTTAAGCTTCCCCGCCGGCTGACAACGCTTCTCGAGGGTGAAAGCCTCCTGAACGACGCCAGCGGCTTGGTGCTTTTCCGCTTCGCTGTCGCGGCAGCCTTGACGGGGAGTTTTGATGCCGTGGATGCGAGCCTCGAGTTCGGCTTCCTGGCGATTGGCGGCGTCGTAGTCGGCGCCGTCGTGGGTGGGGCCTGGACCTTCCTCCTCCGGCGGCTGGGCGACGAGACCCTGATGATCCTCGCCTCCCTGATCCTCGGCTGGGCTGCCTATCTGGCTGGCGAAGCGGTCCACGTCTCGGGCGTCATCTCCACAGTCACCGCGGGCCTGGTTTTCGGCTGGTACCAGCACGTCGTCTTTACCGCGAGCGTTCGCATCCGCGCCGGCGCCTTCTGGCACGTCATGGTGTTCCTGATGGAGGCCATGATCTTCATCCTCATCGGTCTTTCGCTGCGCGGCGTGCTGGAGCGCGTCGGGGGATTCGAGACTGTCCTTGCCACCATGGCGGTTCCGGTCGTGGGCGTGATCGTCGCGATGACGCTGGCGCGTTTCGTCTGGATCTTCGCCTGTGACGCCGTTCTGGCGCTGCTCAACCGGATCGGATTTCCCATCGACGACCCGCTCGGCCCGAGGGCCGCGACGGTGATGAGTTGGGCGGGCATGCGTGGCGTGGTCACCCTCGCTGTTGCCCTGACCGTCCCCGAAACAATGCCAGGTCGCGACCTCATGCTGGTCGCAGCTTTCGCCGCCATTCTCGTCACTGTTCTTCTCCAGGGGACGACGCTGGGGCTGGTCATCCGCGCGGCGAACCTGTCTGATCGGGGCGTGCGCCCGGCATTGAGCCTTGCACAGGCGGAAGCGGCGGTCGCAGCAGCCCAGCTCGTCGCCGTCCGGTCGCAGGCCTATACCGACGACGGAACGCTTGCCCACCCGCGATTGCTCGAGGGCTTCCAGCGGCGCGCCGACCAGGCATTCCAGAACGCGGACGATGAAGACACTTTCGTAGACGAGATCACGGCCCACTACGACCTCGTCCTCGAGGCGGTAAGGGCCGGCCGGGCCGAACTCGTGCGCCTTCATCGTGCCCACCAGATCAGTGACGAAACGCTGCATGACCTGGAGCGGGACCTCGATCTGGAAGAGCTATCGGCGACAGCCGCGAAATCCCTCTGACATGGCGCTTGCGGCGTTTACCTCTGTCCAACGTGCTGGACTTAGCGTCCTGCTCGTGTCCCTTCTGATGCCGGAGCCCATGACTTAAAACGAGCGCATCACCGGCGATCGACTGCAAATGAAGGAACTATGGTTTTGGAAATTGGAATTGACAGTTTTGCGGCAACCGTCAAGGGTGTCAGCGCCATGGACCGCATGGGTTTCCTGCTCGACGAGATCGAGATGGCCGATACGTCCGGCCTCGACGTGTTCGGCATTGGGGAGCACCACCGCGGCGACTATCTCGACAGCGCACCGGCCGTCATCCTTGCCGCCGCCGCCGCGCGGACGAAGTCGATCCGGCTGACTAGCGCGGTAACGGTGCTTGGCGCCGCAGATCCCGTCCGCGTCTTCCAGGAGTTCGCGACGCTGGACCTCATCTCACGGGGACGGGCTGAAATCGTCGTCGGTCGGGGATCCTCGATCGAGGCCTATCCGCTGTTCGGTCTCGACCTCAACGACTACGATGCCCTGTCGGAGGAAAAGCTGGAACTGCTGCTTGCCCTGCGCGACGAGACCAATGTGACATGGTCCGGCCGGTTTCGTGCGCCACTTGACGGCCAGGGTGTCTACCCACGTCCTGCCCAGCCAAAGATGCCCATATGGCTTGGGGTTGGCGGCACGCCGCAATCCTTCGCCCGTGCCGGTATCCTTGGTCTTCCGCTGATGGTGGCAATCATTGGCGGGGAATTCCGGCGGTTTCGATCGCTGGTCAATCTTTACCGGGAGGCCGGAGCACGCGCCGGGCACGCGCCCGAAGCACTGCGCGTCGGCATTCATGCGCTCGGCTTCGTGGCCGAGACGGACCGCGAGGCGGAGGATCGCTTCTTCCCCGGCTGGCAGGCGATGTTCACCAAGATCGGCCTCGAGCGTGGCTGGGCACCGTCGACGCGCGCGCAGTTCGACAACCTGGTTCGGCCCGGCGGCGCGTTCCTCGTCGGTGATCCCGATACGGTGGCGGCAAAGATCCGGCAGACGTCCGAGGACCTCGGCGGCATCGACCGGCTGACGTTCCAGATGAGCTCCGCGGCAAGCGACCAGCCGGCGATGCTGCGGTCGATCGAAATGCTCGGCCGCGAGGTGAAGCCACGCCTCTCGGCCTGAGCAAAAGGTCGTTTCTCAAAGCGACGGTTGCCGAGGCGGCCTTTCCGTATCCGCCGGAGGACAAGGCGACGAAAATGCGGGTTCCGACCTACTGAGCCAAAAGGCGCCTGGTCCGTCGGTTATCCGCACGCGTTGCAGGCGGCGTTCAGCCTGAGACTCGGTACCTTTGCGCAAAGTGCGCGAAGGCCGAAACCTGTTTTTCCAGGAAGTGACGGGTTTCGGCATCGGTCAGTTCCAGCGTTTCGCTGTGCACCTTGGCCGCGACATGCCCGATCATGACCTCCGGCTTGTTGAGAACGGCGGCATCCAGATAAACGAGGATCTGTCGGAGATGGTACTGAGCCCGGGCGCCGCCGAGCATGCCGGCTGACGCCGTCTGGATGGCCACCGGCTTGCCGGCAAACGGCTGGTTCGGCAGCCGTGAAAGCCAGTCCAGCGCGTTCTTGATGCCACCCGGGACCGAGTAGTTGTACTCGGGCGTGACGATGATCACGCCGTCGGCGAGACGGATCGCCTCACCCATCGCCGTCACCTCCGCGGGGAACCCTGCCGCCTGCACATCCTCGTCGTAGAGCGGGAACGTGCCGACCGAGCCGAGTGCCGTGATGGTCACGCCCTCGGGGGCGAGAGACGGCAGGGCGCGAGCGATTGCAGCATTGTAGGATTTATGACGCAGGCTTCCGAGAAGGGTCACGAAGTGCAGCGGCTTAGGTTCAAACATGAAGGCTCCAAATGAGAATGCTGACGAAAAGGCGGATCAAACGGGATCAGAATCCGGATTGACCACTTTCGGCAGCTCGATGATGAGATAGTCGAGAAACGCGCGCACCGATGGCAGTACGTAATCCCGGAACGGCAGGACGGCGGTGATCTCCGCCTTGCCGGCCAGCCATTCCGGCATGACCCTTTGCAATCTGCCCTCAGCCACGTCTTCCCGGCAGATGTAACCGGGAAGCGCCGCGATCCCGATGCCGTCTGCCGCAGCCTGTTTCAGCATGATCAGGTCGTTGCCCGCCATTCGTGGCTGGACGGAAAGCACCCGGTCGCCGATCACGGGATGGCTGAGCTTCCACACGGTTGCCTGCCCGGGACGGTGCATCGCCAGAAGGTCATGCTCCGATAGGTCGTCCGGTGTCTTTGGCTCGCCGCGACGCTCAACATAGCCCGGTGCTGCGAAAATGAACCAGGGCGCCGGAGAAAGCGTCCGCTGCACCAGGGCCGAATCGGTCATCTGCCCCTCGTGAGCCCGGATCGCGAGATCGAAGGCGCCGCCGATGATGTCCGTCTGCTCGTCGCCCGTGTGCTGGACGAGCTGGATTTTCGGGTGGTCGATTGCGAACTGCGGTATGATCTGCCGCAGGACATAGACTGAGGTCGCGATCGCCGTCGTGAACTTGATGGCCCCCGTCGGCTCCTCCAGCCTCTGGCGCACCGAGTTCTCGGCGATCTCGGCGTTTTGAAGCATAACAAGCGCGTGGCGATAGAAGAGAGTGCCCGCTTCGGTCAGCGTCTGCACCCGTGACGTTCGATTGATCAGCCGGACGCCGAGGGCAGCTTCAAGCTGCTGCAGCCGATGGCTGAGGGTCGACTTTGCAACGCCTGTGCTGCGGCTTGCAGCTGTCAGGCCGCCGCTGTCGACGACCTGGACGAAGGTACGGAAATCATTGAGGTCGAGCACGGGTTCAGTCCCTTTACGAGATCGGCGCAAAGACCGCCAAAGGCCGTTTTTGATGGGCCAATTCCAAGGAGACCACGACCAGCATTAGAGAGACGCCCTGACAAGCGCAACCCCGAGATAATCGGCCAGCCCTCTAGATGCCGCCGCAAACGCCGAGAGGTTGATCCCCATCACCACCTCCGAATCGATCCCATCCACCGGGACGAACGACGCCTCGAAGCGGATGCTGGCTTCATCTGCGCTCTCGCCGGGACGAACCAGGATCTGGTTCGTCTGGGCGCTGACCGGGATCGGAAACGTCACCATCTGGTAGGTGAGATGACGCGCCCCGTCATCACTGGATATCAGCAGCTCGCGGACGGTCGTCCCGTCGGTCGTGACCAGCTCCCGTTCTCCGTCGGCGACCTGACGGCTTTCACGGGCAATCGGGTTCCACGAGGCGACCGCTGCGAAATCGCGAACGACGGACCAGATCCGTTCCGGGCTTGCGGCAAGGGTCGCGGTATAGACGGCGAAATAGCTCTTGCTCATACCCGTGCTCCACCGTCGGCCAGAACATGCTGCCCTGTCAGCCAGCGTGCCTGGTCGGAAGCAAGGAAGGCGACGACATCGGCGATCTCGTCGGGTTCGCCAAGGCGTCCGAGTGGCGACCCGGCCGCAATCCGGTCACGCTCTTCCTGCGGCGCATCCTTGATGAATTCGGTGTTTGTGGCGCCCGGCATGACCGAGTTGACGGTAATGCCGCGGTGGCCGAGTTCGATCGCCAGGACCTCGACGATCAGCTTCGACCCGGCCTTCGAGGCCGCGTGCAGGCCCATGCCCTGTGCCGTGAACGCGGTGGTCGAGGTCGAGATGTCGATAATCCTTCCGCCGTCCCGCACCCGCTTGGCCGCCTCCTGGAGCACGAAGAACGAGCCCTTGGCATTGAGACCAAAAATTCGGTCAAAATCCACTTCCCGGACGTCGACGACCGGCACGCCAATGAACGGCAGCCCGGCATTGGCAACGACGATGTCGAGGCTGCCGAAGGCCGTATCGACCTCGTCAAACAGCCGGCGGATGTCCGCCATAACGGCCACATCGGCCTGGAAGGGATGCGCCACGCCGCCGGCCTCCTCGACGGCCCGCACCGCTTCCGCCGCTTCCTCCGGACGGCTGCGATAATTGATCGCGACCGTTGCGCCCTCGCGGCCGAGCCGTTCACCGATCGCCCGGCCGATGCCGCGCGATGCTCCGGTGATCAGCGCCACCTTGCCTATAAGAGATGTCATGAGAATGCTCCTTCGTATGTGGGCGATGATGGGCGAGACCGTCGGCTTGACCGTTCGGTCCGATCGATTAGGCGAGGATGCGCGCGGCGATCCGCTCGGCGACCATGATGGTGGTGACGTTGGTCGGAACCGATGGGATGTCTGGCAGGATGGAGGCGTCGACGACGCGGAGGTTCTCGGTGCCGCGCACGCGCCCGAAGGCATCGACGACGGCGGTCTCGTCGGTGTCTGTCCCCATCGGAACCGTCGAGGTCGGATGCTGGTAAGCCGCGATGTTGGCGATGATATTGGCGCGCAGGTCCGCGTCGCTGTGCACGCCGTCCCCCGGGGCCATCTCGTGATCGACCATGCCCACGAAAGGCTCGGTTCTGCCGATTTCGCGGGACAGCTTGACCGCCTCCACCATCCTGTCGAGATCGCTCGGGTCGTCGAAGAAATTGTAGTGGATGCGGGGCGCAACGCGCGGGTCTCGCGAGGCCAGGCGGAAGCTGCCGACCGACTTTGGCAGCGTCACCGCAGCCGCGAGAACGATCGCGCCGCCCGTCGGGCTCGCCTTCGGGTCGATGAAGTGGGTCGCGGATACCTGGAGGTCGAGATCGCCGCCGGTTGCGGACGATGAGCCAGTCCAGACAAGCGCACCGGCTGCGGGGCTCATGGCCCTGTCGGAGGCCTTCAGTGCGTAGACGTTGTAAAAGAACGGATGGTCCTGGAGACGGGATCCGACCGGCAGATCCGCCAGAACAGGGATCTCCAGCGCGCGGAGATCGCCGGCAGGCCCGATGCCGGAGCGCAGCAGCATGGCCGGGCTTCCGAACGCCCCGCCCGACAGGATGATCTCGCCGCCGGTCAAAACCTCTCCCGTCACCAGCCGGACGCCGGTGGCCCGATTGCCGCTGAAGACAACGTGATCCACTTCTGTCTCGCCGCGGATGGTGAGGTTCGGGCGGGCGCGAACCTCCTCGGTGAGATAGACGATGCCGGTATTCATCCTCCTCTCGTCGACGACGTTGAGCGGATAGGCCCCTGCCCCGTCCGCAGCCGCGCTGTTAAAATCCGAAACGTCAGCCAGACCCAAGGCCCACGCGGCGTGAACGAAGCCGCGAGAGGACGCGGTCAGTTCCTCGAGGGTTCGCTGCCGGACCGGAAAGGGGCCGGATCGACCATGCAGGGTATCGTCGCCGGTCGGGGTGTTTTCCAAAGCCTTGTAAGCGGCCGACACATCGTTCCAGGACCAACCTTCGATCCCGCGCGCCGCCCAGCGTGCGAAGTCGGACGGCCGTGCCCGCATGGCGACCGTGCCATTGACGGCGGAACTGCCACCGACGACCCTGCCCCGCGGCAATGGAATGTCATGGCCGAGCTTTGTCGTGTCGTCGCTGTGATAGTGCCAATCGAAATCCGGAGTCCCCACAGTGCCGGCATCGGTCAGGCTCTGCGGATAGGCGCTCGGCGCGAAATCAGGCCCCGCTTCCAGCAACAGTATGGTGCGATGAGGATCGGCGCTGAGGCGCGTCGCAAGCACCGCTCCGGCGGACCCGCCTCCTACGATGATCACGTCGACCGGTGGCGCTTCGGCATGAGCGTGCGCCAGGCCGATCAGGACAGCACCCGTTGCTTTGCCGCTTCCAGCCATGAAACGTCTCCTCGTCATTGCCACTTGCGTGGAATTTGTCCCTGATGGAGCGCTATGACCGCTTCAGACGACGCTCCACTCCTATTTCAGGGAAGTAGCGAATACGGGATTGTGCGAACAGCGGGCCCATCCCGGAAGCTGCGTTCAACAGGATGGACGACGCACACCGACGACGTGACGACACCACGAAGCTAGGCCCGCTGAATGAACTGAGCGATGCAGTGCTTGACGACCGAATTTGACGCGCAAGGCGGAGGCATTTCCGCTGTCGGTCAGGAGCGGTAGATTCTTACCCGGTGCGACAGGCAGGCGCTGTTCGCCTCCATTTCAGTTGGAGCGTCCTCGGGATCGCTTAGGTCTACGCGACCTCAAATGTAACCTTGGCGTATGCGCCACCGTCAGGATTGTTTCCGACCTCCAAGCTGGCATTGTGGCCTTCCGCAATCGCTTTGACGATCGTCAGACCAAGCCCTGAGCCGCTCGTGCCACGACCGCTGAGCCTCTCGCTTCTCCAGAACATGTCGAAAGAGGAGTGCTGCGCATAGTCTGGTAGTCCTGGACCCTTGTCCTGGACAGAAATGAACGACCGCCCCGTGTCATCCACCCCAGTGTGAACATCGATCGGCCCGAAATCGCCCGCGTATCGCCGTGCGTTTTCCAGAAGAGCGAGGATAGCCTGGCGGAAACGGTCCGGATCGATCATTGCCGGTGCGGGCGCAAGGTAGGTTCGGAAATTGACATCACCGCCTGCGGAGATCTGGAACAGGGTCACCGTCTCCGAAGCATGCAAGGCCAGGTCGGTCGCCGTGGTCGCGGTCACAAAGTCGATCGTGCCTGCCAGTGAGAGCGTGTTCAGCTGGTCCACCAGCCGCGACATGCCCCGTGTCTGCGCCAAGAGCGCACGCAACTGGTCTTCGCTGGCGGGAATGACGCCGTCAGTCATGCCTTGCAGATTGCCCTGCAGCACCGTCAGTGGTGTGCGCAGTTCGTGGGCCACCGCGCGCGTGTTGAATTTCAGGCGGGTCTCCAATGCAAGCAACTCGCTCGCCATGCGATTGATGGTGATCGCAAGCGTTTCGACTTCCTTGGTTGCGCCCGGTTCGACCGTGACCTGAAAATCGCCCTGCCGGATCTTTTCGGCTGCGGCCGTCAGGCGGGTGAGCGGCGCGACGAGCCGGTAGGCCAGGACGACGCCAATGCCGCTGGTAAACACGATCAGCAGAAATCCGAAACCTAAAACACCCTCGACAGGGGACGCCTCGGTCGCCTCTTCCAGTGTCGGATAGAGCGGCGCGAGTGCCGCGAGATCGCTCGGTGCGGGGATCTCGCCATTGTTGATGCTGACCCAGGCACGTTTCGCATCGGGGGGCAGCGCGTCCAGTGCCGATAATTCGGCATGATCGATATACCAGTCGGTCAGGATATAGAGGAGCGCGATGGTCATGAGTTGAATGACGGAAACCAGAGCCGCCGTCAGTGTTGATAGAGCCGGTCTAGACACCTGTCGACCTCGCGAAACGATAGCCTATCCCGCGCACGGCAACGATAAAGCCGTCCAGGCCGCAACTCGCCAGCTTTCGCCTGAGGTTGGCGATATGCGTATCGACGGTTCGATCGAGCGCATCGCTTTCGGGCATGCACGCATCCAGCAAGGATGCTCTTTCGAAGGTCTTGAACGGCGACCGGACGAAACATACGAGAAGGCGAAACTCCGTTGCGGTCAGCGGCAGTTCGACCCGGCCTTTGTCCGTCGATGCAATCGCGATGTGGGACTCCAGCTGAACCTCGACCCCGTCGTGCCGGACAACCTCATGAGCGCCAACGCCTCTGGTGCGCTTGAGGACAGCGCCCACCCGCGCCACGACTTCCTGCGGGTTGAACGGTTTGGTGACATAGTCATCGGCGCCGAGCTTCAGGCCGAGCAACTTGTCGGTACTGTCATCCATCGCCGACAGGAAGATGACCGGCACGCTCGAATTTGCCCGGACCCTCGCCAGAAGATCGAAGCCATCGATGTCAGGCAGGCCGATATCGAGCAGGATCAGGTCGGGCTGCAATCTCTGGACATGGGTGAGAGCCGTAAGGCCTGTCGAAGCCTTTACCGTCCTGTAGCCGGCTCTTGCGAGATATTTTTCAATAAGGGAAGCAATCTCTTGGTCGTCCTCGACGACCAGCACGAGCGATGAGATCATCGTCAAACTCTCTGACTTTGACATGCTCTTCTCCGGTTCTCGGTCAAATCTTGATAATCCGGCGAGAGAACGTGGTCCTCACAGAGGAACCACCCATGGACGTAACTGATCTCAACCACGCTCAGAAAGCAAATCCGAAGACCGTTGAAGACGAAGCACACCGTTTGTTTCCAGAGGCGCTTATGCTTCTGGGTTTTGTATCGCTGATTTTTGCGACTGTGCCGGAAATCGACCTGATCGTCAGTCGTTATTTCTGGGATCCCATCGCGGGCTTCGCTTTCGAGGAAAACAGTTTCCTCATTGCGTTTCGTGACCTCAACAGGCTTCTGCCTTGGGTCGTGATCGGGTTTGCAATCGTGCTTTTGCTTGCAAGTCCTTTCCTCAGGAACCCGAAATACTCAGCCGCACCGCATAAGTTGTTATTCGTGCTGACGTTCTTTGCAGCAGGTCCGGGGCTGGGCGTTCAAGTCATCAAGATGCTGGTCGGGAGAGCGCGTCCAAGAGCACTCGACGAATTCGGCGGCAGTGCGATCTTTACCCCTCCGTGGCAGCTCACCGACCAATGCGTCAGGAATTGCTCCTTCATCTCGGGAGAGGCCGCAAGCGCCTTTGCGCTGCTCACACTTGTCGTGTTCGTCACCCTCAGACACCGGACAACTTATCTCGCAGCGGTCGGCATTGTCGCGGCAGCCTTCTCATTCAACCGAGTGATGTTCGGAGGCCACTTCCTCTCGGACGTGGTGATTGCCTGGAATGTGATGTTCGTTCTGGCCGTGCTCCTCTGGCAATCGTTTTCTCAAAACGCGCCTCAGATCGACGCACTATTTAAGAGAGATCCGTGCCGAACGTAAGTCTTCGTCGAGATCGCATCAGAGCGCGGAGCTAGGTCAAGCCAAATCCGATCGTGCGTCAGTTTTCACACACTGCGTTGGTTGCAAGGACGAACGACACCGGCCGGCGTCGCGGCAGGCCATTGAAGTTACTGCCACGTGGCGCACGGAAGTAGAATGTAGCAACTTTTGCAAGTCTCGGCGCATTCAGGGCCTATCCTTTGTTTGCCGCTCCCTCCCAGCGACGTCGCTCAGCATCGCTCAAACGCTTCCAACCCGATGCTCCTGCCTTCCTGGTCGAAACTTTGACCGTGTTCTCCGGCGACCGCGCCGAACACATCTCCGACCCCGATCAGCACAGGCTCCTCGACGCCGATCGTGCGCATGGCATCGCCGAGGCTTGCGAGCGGGCCAGACCAGCGCTGTTCGTGCGGGCGGCTGACGGAGGAGACAACGACGACGGGCGTGTCAGCTGTCATGCCATTGTCCATCAGGCGCTGCTCGATCTGGCCTGCCATGCGTCCGCCCATGTAGAACACGGAGGTCTGGTTGGGTTTGGCGAGCGAGGCCCAGTCGACGGTCTGGGGCAGTTCATGATCCCGCGAATGGGCCGTGACGAAGCGGACCTGCTGGGCGTGGTCGCGGTTGGTGAGCGATGTCTTCAGCGACGCAGCCATGGCCGACGCTGCGGTGATGCCCGGTACCACGTCCACGGCGATGCCCTCGCTTTGCAGACGGGCGATTTCTTCGCCTGCCCGCCCGAAGATCATCGGATCCCCGGATTTAAGCCGGACAACGCGTTTGCCGTCCTTTGCGAACCGCACCATCATGTCGTTGATGTCATCCTGGCGACAGCTCTCCCGTCCGCCTCTCTTGCCGACGAGGAACCGCTTTGCCTCACGCCTCGCCAGTTCCAGCACCTCCGGCGAGACAAGATCATCGAACAGGATGACATCGGCGGCCTGCAGCGCCCGCATGGCCTTGAGCGTGAGCAGTTCGGCATCTCCCGGCCCCGCACCGACCAGGGTCACCGATCCCAAACTCGGAACCGAAGCGATCTGCTCGGCGGTGGCGAGCAACCGGTCCGCAGTATCTTGCGCTGGTGGCTCGTTGGTCGAGAGGCTTCGGGCAACGAAACGCTCCCAGAAAAGGCGTCTTGCCGGACCTGGCGAAAGCCGGCGGTTGACCGCCTCCCGCACCGACTGGGCAAGGCCTGCCCATTGCTTCAGCGCCGGCGGCAGCAGTGTTTCGATCCGCTGGCGGATTGCCTGGGCCAGGATCGGTGCCGCTCCATCCGTCGAGATCGACACGATCACTGGCGACCGGTTGACGATCGAGCCGAACTGGAACTGGCAATAGGCAGGCTTGTCGATCACATTGACGGGGATGCCAGCCGCGCGCGCCGCACAGTAGAAGGCCTGCGCCTCGGCTTCGGTCTCGCAGTCGGCGAGCGCCAGCGATGCCCTGGCGAAAATACCGCAATGCCAGGGATGGTCATGATGCGTCAGCCCGGTCCGCTCGACCAGCGCCTTCATCGTGTCGCCAAGCTCGGCGGTTTCGCAGTAAAGCTCCACCTCAGCACCGCAGGCTTGCAGAAGCTCTGCCTTCCAGGCGGCGCCGTCCGATCCGCCCGCCATGACCGCCCGCTTGCCCGTAAGGCTCCAGAAGACCGGCAGCTTCGCGAGTGCTGCGATGCGTTCGTTTCCGTCACTCTGCTGCAAGGGTTTGCGTCGCATCCAGGATCCTCCTGATTTCGGGGCGGCAGGAGCCGCAATTGGTTCCGGCATTCAAGACTAGGCCGACGGCTTCCACAGAACGGCAACCGCGATGGGCGGCGGCACTAATCTCATTGATACCGACCGAAAAACAAGAGCAGACGATCGCGCCCTTGTCCGGTCGCCCCGCTGCCGGACGGCCGGCTATGAGCATGGAACGGGTGCGGCTGTCCAGATGCCGCTCCTTCAGCTGCTCGACCGCCCATTGCCGCGACACGCTGACTGGTTCACGTGACACGAACAAGGCTGCCAGGAGATGCTCTCCGTCAAAGCCGAGCAGGCGGTGATCCCCGGCCTGCCGGTCGAGGTAGCCGGAGAAGTCCTGGCGCTCGTCGAGCCGCAAACTGTGCCGCAACCATTCCTCCCAGCCATCGGCGGGCGGGTCGCCTGCAAATTCCAGTCGGTAACCACCTTCGGTTCTCGCGATCGCCCAATAGGCAAACGGGAGATCGAGCGGACGCTTCGCCGTCACCAGGAAGCCATGCGCCTGCGCCTCGTGGCGGGCAACGGAAACGCGCGCCATCTTCAAGGCAGGCTGGCCGGACACCGGATCGACGCGGGAGGGGACAAGCGTATCGACGCGGGCACTCGGCGCCGTCTCGCCGGTCCAGTGCATGGGAACGAAGACTGAACCCCGCATCTGCCGTTCGGTCAACAGGGCGCGCACGATGATCGACCTGCCGTTTTCGCCTTCGACATGCACGAGGTCGGCATCGCCGATACTGACGTTCGCCGCGTCCGCCGGATGGATCTCGCAGAAGGGCTCCGCGATATGGGCGGAGAGCCGGGCACTCTTTCCCGTCCGCGTCATCGTATGCCAGTGATCGCGGATCCGGCCCGTATTGAGGGTGAAGGGAAAGCGGCCGTCCGTCTTTTCCAGCGCAGGCGTCGCGACCGGCACAAAGCGGGCCCTTCGATCGGCGGTGAAGAAACCACCATCGCCGAAGAAACGAGCAAGAGTTGATCCGTCACCGCGCGACGGCCACTGGAACGGATGGAGGTCGTCATAGGCGCTGTGGCTGATCGCGGCATGGGCGCCAATATCAAAATCGCGCTCGCCCTCGTTCTCGAAGGCGGACAGGGCTGCATGCTCGGCGAAGATCTCGCCCGGAGCGCCGTAATCGAAAGCCGGGCCGAACCCCATACGCTTAGCCACCTCAGCCATCTGCCACCAGTCGGCGCGGGCCTCGCCCGGCTCAGATAGGAACGGTCTCTGCCGGGAGATCCGACGCTCAGAATTCGTCACCGTGCCGGATTTTTCGCCCCAGCCGGTGGCCGGAAGCAGGACATGGGCGAGACGGGCCGTATCGGTATCCTGCTGGATGTCCGAGACCACCACGAAGGGGCATGCCTTGAGGGCCGCCTTGACCGCATCGGCCTCGGGCATGGAGACAACCGGGTTGGTCGACATGATCCAGATCGCCTTGATCCGTCCGTCCGCCACCGCCTCGAACATGTCGACGGCCTTCAGGCCGGGTGTGTCGGCGATGGTGGGTGAATTCCAGAAGCGTTGCACCCGATCCCGGTGCACCGGGTTCTCGATCGCCATATGGGCTGCGAGCATGTTGGCGAGACCGCCGACTTCGCGCCCGCCCATGGCGTTCGGCTGGCCTGTCAGTGAAAAGGGTCCCATTCCGGGCCGACCGATCCGGCCGGTCGCGAGATGGCAGTTGACGATGGCGTTCACCTTGTCCGTGCCGACGGCAGACTGGTTGACGCCCTGGCTGTAGCAGGTGACGACCTTCTCGGTTTGTCCGAAGAGACGGTAGAACTGACGGATGAGCATGCCGGACACGCCGGTCGCCTCGGATAGGTCTGGCATGCTTGTCTGCGATGCCGCCATCAACGCTTCGGGGAACCCGGATGTGTGCCTCGACACGTAGTTTTCGTCCACCGCTCCGGTCTCGGACAGATAGGTGAGAAGGCCGTTGAACAGGGCTATATCGCCATCGGCGGCCACGGTCAGATGCAGATCGGCGATGTCGCTGGTCGCGGTTTTGCGCGGGTCGATCACCACCACCTTCATGGAAGGCCGGGCAGCCTTGGCCGCCGCCAGACGCTGGTAAAGGACAGGATGGCACCAGGCCATGTTCGAGCCGACCAGGACCACCAGATCCGCCAGCTCCAGGTCCTCATAGCAGGCCGGGACGGTATCGGCGCCGAAGGCGCGGCGATGACCGGCAACGGACGAAGCCATGCACAGGCGTGAGTTGGTGTCTATGTTGGCGGAGCCGATAAACCCCTTCATCAGCTTGTTAGCGACATAATAGTCTTCGGTCAGCATCTGCCCGGAAACATAGAAGGCGACGGCATCCGGCCCGTGCTCGGAAATTGTCCGCTGGAAGTTTGCGGCAACGAGATGGAGCGCTTCGTCCCAGCCGGCTCTTTCGCCATGCACTTGAGGGTAAAGTGCGCGACCGTCCATATCCAGCGTTTCGGCCAGCGCCGAGCCTTTCGAACAAAGCCTTCCGTAATTGGCGGGATGGTCAGGATCGCCCGCCACGCTGATCTTGCCCTCGTCGTCGACTGCGGCGATCACGCCGCAGCCGACACCGCAATAGGGGCAGGTCGTCTTGGTTACACCGGACATGGTGGCTTCCCGCATCTCACCAACTATTGTAACCGAGATATTTTCCGCTCATGCGAATCTCAATGCGGTCGCCCTTCGGATTGGCAACCTTCTCCACCACCATGTCAAAATCGATGGCGCTCATGATGCCGTTACCGCATTTCTCCTGGATGAGCTCTTTCAGGGTCTCGCCGTAAACTCCAACGATCTCGTAGAGCCGGTAGATGCAGGGATCGGTGGGGATATCGCGACCCCAGACCTTGGTCGGGAACTCCGCCAGGACGACAGCACATTCCTGGGGCAGACCGAGATCGCGCACCAGAAGATCGGCCTTCACGCGTGGCAGCGCATTCATTCCAAGGCAGGCCGAGGTAACAAATACCTCGCTCATGCCGATCCCTTCGGCGATCGAGGCCCAGCTCAGGCCGGCCTGCCGCTTCTTCTCGTAGATCATCTCGGTCACGTCTGATTTTGACAGCATCATTGCCTCCTTGGGAATATGCGGGATGGGGGTGTTCACTCGGCCGCTTCCAGCCGTCTCTCCAGGAGGATGGACAATTCGCCGTCCGTGTTGCGCAGCGGCAGTGTCGCGACGGAGCCTTCGTCGGCGCCGAGTGCGCGGCCGCTCTCAAGCGAGATCACCCAGTTGTGCAAGGGGCAGGTCACGGCCTTGCCATGGACGATGCCCTGGGAGAGCGGACCGCCCTTGTGCGGGCAACGGTCCTCGATTGCAAAGACCTCGTTTTCGGCCGTGCGAAACACGGCAACCTTGCCCTGCGGCGTCTTTACGCAACGCGCCCCGCGCAGCGGAATGTCGTCGATTCGACCGATCGTCATCCAGTTGCTGTTCATGGCCTCACTCCGCTGCCTGGTTGTAGCTGATGGTCGCCATGGGCTTGAACTCGTGCTTGTCCTTGCCCGAGACACGCTCCGACCAGGGGTCGACCTGGGCGAATGTCTGGGAGAAGACGAAGCGGTCGTAGTAGGCACGGCGTTTTTCGGGATCGCCCATGATCTGGCGGCGGATCTCGTCATGGCCAATGCGTTTGGCCCATTTGTAGATGCGCTCAAGGTAACGGCCCTGCTCGCGATACATCTGGGTGAGCGCCACGATATGCTCCAGCGCCTCATCCTCGGTTTTCACCAAACCCAAAACATCCGTGCCCTTGATATCGAGACCGGCGGCACCGGCGAAATGGATCTCGAAACCGCTGTCCACGCAGATCACGCCGATATCCTTGCAGGTGGCCTCGGCGCAGTTGCGCGGACAGCCGGAGACGGCAAGCTTCAGTTTGGCCGGCGTCCACGAGCCCCACATGAACTTCTCGACGCGAATGCCGAACCCCGTCGAATCCTGCGTGCCGAAGCGGCACCAGTCGGAACCGACGCAGGTTTTTACCGTGCGCAAGCCTTTGGCATAGGCCTGACCCGAGATGAATCCGGCCTTGCCGAGGTCGGCCCAGACGGCCGGCAGATCTTCCTTCTCGATGCCGAGCAAATCGATGCGCTGGCCGCCGGTCACCTTCACCATCGGTATTTCGAACTTGTCGACGACATCGGCGATGGCGCGAAGTTCCGCCGCATTGGTGACGCCGCCCCACATGCGCGGCACGACCGAATAGGTGCCATCCTTCTGGATGTTGGCATGCACACGCTCGTTGATATAGCGCGACTGGTAGTCGTCGGCATATTCGTCCGGCCAGTCGCAGACGAGGTAGTAGTTGAGGGCCGGACGGCACTTGGCGCAGCCGCAGGAGGTCTTCCATTGCAGTTCCTGCATCACAGCGCGAATGGTCTTCAGACCCTTGGCCTTGATTAGGCGGCGGACGTCGTCGTGGCCAAGCTCGGTGCAGGTGCACATCGGCGTGACGGCGGCCGGGTTGTAAGCATCGCCCAGCGTCAGCGCCATCAGCTGCTCGACGAGGCCGGTGCAGGAACCGCAGGATGCGGATGCCTTCGTATGGGCGCGGACGTCATCCAGCGAGGTCAGACCCTTGCCGGTGATGGTCGTGGTGATCTTGCCCTTGCAAACGCCGTTGCAGCCGCAGATTTCCGCATCATCCGGCAAGGCTGCAACGGCCGCCATAGGGTCCGGCGGAGACGCTCCCTGGTAGGACTGGCCGAATATCAGGGTGTCGCGCATTTGCGAGATATCGGTCCCGCGTTTCATCAGGTCGAAGAACCAAGAGCCATCCGCCGTCTCGCCGTAGAGTACCGCGCCGATGATGCGATTGTCCTTCAGGACCAGCCGCTTGTAGATGCCGGCGGACGCATCGCGCAGCACGATTTCCTCGCGGTCCGGCGCTTCGGCAAAATCGCCTGCCGAAAACAGGTTGATGCCGGTGACCTTGAGCTTCGTGTTGACTACAGAGCCATGATATTCGCTGGTACCGCCGATGAGGCGATCAGCAAGAACCCTTGCGGCCTCATAAAGGGGCGCAACGAGCCCGTAGCAGATCCCGCGGTGTTCGGCGCATTCGCCAAGCGAAAAGACATTGGGGTCAGAGGTCATCATCCCGTCGTCGACGACGATGCCGCGGTTGACGGCGATGCCGGCATCCTTGGCAAGGCTCGAGGCCGGGCGGATGCCGACGGCCATGATCACCATAGCGCCGGTGATGACGCGGCCGTCGTCCAGTTCGATACCCTCCACCTTGTCGGTGCCGAGGATCCGCTTGGTATTGGCCTTGGTGATGATGTCGATGCCGCGTTCGGTCAGTGCCTTTTCGAGCAGATAGGCGGCCGGCGGATCGAGCTGACGGTCCATGATGGTCGGGTTGAGGTGAATGACGGTCACCTCCATGCCCTGCCGCTTCAGCCCGTAAGCAGCCTCCAAGCCCAGCAGCCCGGCGCCGATGACGATGGCGCGGCCCTTGGCGCCCGCAATCTCGACCATCTTCTCGACATCGGCGAGATCGCGGTAGGCGAGAACGCCGGGCAATTGGTGACCCGGAACCGGGATGATGAACGGGAGAGAACCGGTGGCGATGACAAGCTTGTCATAGGCTGCGGTGATGCCGTTGGCCGAGGTGACCGTCTTCGCCTGGCGGTCGATCTCAGTGACCCTTGCACCCTTGTGCAGTGTCACGCCATGGCTGGCGTACCAATGGTCATTGTGGATGACGATGTCGTCGTAGCACTTCTCGCCCGAAAGCACCGGCGAGAGCATGATGCGGTCATAGTTGACGCGCGGTTCGGCGTTAAAGATGGTCACGTCGAAACGACCGGGGGCCCTTTCGAACAGTTCTTCCAGCATGCGACCGGGCGCCATGCCGTTGCCGATGATAACGAGCTTTTCCGTCATGTCGGTTACTCCGCAGCTTCGACGAAGCGGTGACGTTCGTAGAGGAACTTCAGTACAGCTTCGCGGGACTTGAGGTAGGTTCGGTCGGCCGCGAGCGCGATGCGGTCGCGTACCCGCGGGATTGGCACGTCAAGCACTTCACCGATGCGGGCGGCCGGGCCGTTGGTCATCATGACAATGCGGTCGGAGAGCAGCACGGCCTCGTCGACGTCATGGGTGATCATGATCATCGTGTTGCCAAGGCGGGAATGGATCTCCATCACCGCATCCTGCAGATGGGCGCGGGTAAGCGCATCGAGCGCACCGAAAGGTTCGTCGAGCAGGAGGATCTTCGGTTCCATGGCGAGCGCGCGAGCAATCCCGACGCGCTGCTTCATACCGCCGGAAATTTCGGAAGGGCGCTTGTCCTTGGCATGCGCCATCTGGACGAGGTCCAGGTTGCGCATCACCCAGTCATGCTTTTCGGCCCGCGTCTTCCTGCCGGCAAAGACCTTGGAGACCGCAAGATTGACGTTTTCGTAGACGGTCAGCCACGGCAGCAGCGAATGGTTCTGGAAAACGACGGCGCGTTCCGGGCCCGGCGCATTGACCTCTACGTTTTCGAGCAGGACGGCACCGGCGGAAACCCGCGTCAAGCCGGCGATCAGGTTCAGCAGGGTCGACTTGCCACAACCGGAGTGACCGATGATGGAGACGAACTCGCCCTTGTCGATGGTGAGCGAGATGTCCTTCAGCACCTCTGTTTTTGTGCCGGCGCGTTCGAAGTTCTTGTCGACGTGATCGATTTTCAGGTAGGCGCTCATGGCCGTCTCCTCAATTCCTGGCGGTGCCGCGGGTGACGATCGAGCCGAGCAGGCCCACCAGCTTGTCGAGGACGAAGCCGGTCACGCCGATATAGGCGAGCGCCACGATGATATCGGTGAGGCGCGAGGAATTCCACGCATCCCAGATGAAGAAGCCGATGCCGACGCCGCCGGTCAGCATTTCCGCGGCAACGATGGCAAGCCACGACAAGCCGATGCCGATGCGAAGGCCGGTGAAGATGTAAGGGGCTGCCGCCGGCACCATGATGCGGATGAAGAACTCGAGCTGATTGAGGCGCAGCACCCGGGCGATGTTGCGATAGTCATCCGGAATGTTGCGCACGCCGACGGCGGTGTTGATGATGACAGGCCAGATCGAGGTGATGAAGATCACGAAGATCGCCGATGGATTGGAATTCTGGAAGGCGGCGAGCGAGAGCGGCAGCCAAGCAAGCGGTGGCACCGTCCGCAGGATCTGGAAGATCGGGTCGAGACCCCGCATGGCCCAGACCGACTGCCCGACAAGGGCGCCGAGGAAGACGCCGACCACCGCTGCAAGCCCGAAGCCGATCGCGACACGCTGAAGCGAGATCAGCACGCGCCAGGCAAGACCTATGTCCTGCGGCCCGAAATCGAAGAACGGATGGGCGATCAGGTCATAGCTGTCGATCCAGACCTGCGATGGCGGTGGCAAAGTAGCGCCAGCACCGGAGCAGGCGATCTGCCAGATGGCGAGGAGCGCGATCAGCACCACCAGCGGCGGCAGTACGTTGCGACAGACGGCAGTGGCGGCATGCCGGATGTTGAGCTTGCGGGCTGGGGGCTGGACCATCATGACAACGGTCGCGCTTTTCTCCGACGCCGCCGGCGTTTCTGGCGTTGTCGCCTGGTCTGACTTGCGGGCTGTTGCAGTCATGGTGATCCCTTCAAGTGATGTTCGTTCTGGACAAGACAGGCCCCTCATCCGCTGCCGCGTGAGGGGCCGCTGCTTCAGGCACTTGCCTTGATCGTCAGGCTCTCGAGATAGGCCTTCGGGTTTTCCGGATCGAAGACCTTGCCGTCGAAGAAGGTCTCTTTTCCACGCGAGCTCGACGCCGGAACGTCGGCGGCAGCGATGCCCAGATCTGCTGCTGCCGCGCGCCAGATGTCTTCGCGGTTGACCTTGTCGACCAGCGCCTTGATGTCGGTGTCGGGTGCGAACTTGCCCCAGCGGACGTTCTCGGTGAGGAACCAGGCGTCGTGGCTCTTGAACGGATAGGAGGCATGGTCCTTCCAGAACTTCATCTCCAGCCCGGTGTTCTCGACGAGGCGCCCGTTGCCGTAGTTGATGGTGCCCTTGAGGCGTCCGGCGACATCCTTCGGCGGCACGTTGAACCACTGGCGCTTACCAAGAATGGCGGCCATCTCTTCCTTGTTGTCCATGCTGTCGGCCCACATCTGGGCTTCCATGACGGCCATCATCAGCGCACGCGCGGCATTCGGGTTCTTCTCGATCCAGTCGGAGCGAAGCCCGAGCGCCTTTTCCGGATGACCTTTCCACATCTCGCCGGTGGTGCAGGCAGTGAAGCCGATACCCTGGTTGACGAGCTGCTCGTTCCAAGGCTCGCCGACGCAGAAGGCGTCCATGTTGCCGACCTTCATGTTCGCCACCATCTGCGGCGGCGGCACCACGATCGTCGACACGTCCTTGTCCGGATCGATGCCGCCGGCGGCAAGCCAGTAGCGGATCCAGAGATCATGGGTGCCTCCGGGAAATGTCATGGCGACCTTGATCTCGCTGCCGGCAGCCTTCTTGGCGGCAAACGCCTCCCGCAGCTTGGAAGCATCGAGCTGGACCCCGGTCCCGGCATATTCCTTGGCAACCGAAATGCCTTGGCTGTCGAGGTTGAGGCGGGCAACGATCGACATTGGCACCGGTACGTTGTTCTGGGTCACCTTGCCGGTGGACATGAGATAGGGCAACGGGGTGAGGATATGCGCACCGTCGATGCCGTTGGCGGCACCGCCGAGCACGAGATTGTCGCGCGTCGCGCCCCAGGATGCCTGTTTGAGCACTTCCACATCCGGCAGGCCATGCTTGGCAAACAGGCCCTTTTCCTGTGCAATGATCAGCGGCGCGGCGTCGGTCAGCGCGATGTAGCCGATCTTGAGGCCGCTGACTTCCGGACCTGCCGAGGCGGCGAAGGCGCCGGACGGAAATGCGGCGCGCACAGCACTTGCCAGAGCAACGGCAGAACTGATCTTCAGGATCTGCCGGCGGTTGATGTTCATTCCTGTAGTCTTCGTCATAGCGTTGTGCCCCTCTGGTGTGACGGAGATCCGGAAACAAAAAAACGCCGCGTGCCCGTCTGCCGGGTCCGGGCGATAAGCGCCGGACGGCAAGGGAGCATGCGACGTCGGTGTCGGATGGGTATTTGCGCCTGATCGGGCGCTCATCTGTCCTGCGATCGCCATTGACCGCGGACAGTTAGATACAAGCAAACATCGTGCCAGATCGAAATAAGGCCATCAACGGGAACGATTAGTTTGCATTTACGGACAGTTGCCGAACGCGTAGCCGATTGCAGGGCAAGCGGCGCTGCACGTTATGAAGCCTGACTTTCGATGCAGATGCCTCAGCTTTGCGCACCGCGCGCGATTACGCTTCGGTCACGTCGTCGCCTGATGACGTCGAGCGAACCGCAAAATGCTCCGCATAGGCCTGCACATCACGAGGGTCGAAAATCTCCCCGTCCATGAAGCCATCATATCCCGATGCACTTCGTTCGCCCGGCTCATCCGGGGTGGCCGCGTTTGCACCCAGCGCCATCTCGTAGAGGTCGGGCCGGAAGGCGCTCGTGACCCGTGCCATGCCTTCTTCGCTGAAATCAGCCTGCCCCCAGCGGATCATCTGGCTGTAGATCCAGCTTGCCTGGTCCGGCCGCGGATAGTTTGCCGCCTTGCCGTGGTAGAGAAAGTAGTCGGGAACGACCCGCGTCGTGCCCTGCGCATCCAGACTGAATTCGCCGCTGAGGACACTGCGGATAATGCTCGTCGGCGCCGCGATATAATCGGGGGCGCTGAGGATCTCTGCGAGTTCGTTGTGATTCTGGGCGTCGTCGCACCACCGCGCTGCCCTGTCGAGCGCAACGATGAGGCGCGACACCGTATCGGCATTGGTCTCAGCCCATTCCGGCCGCATGCCCAACACTTTCTCCGGCGCCAGAGGCCATATGTCCTGCTTGGCCGCGACGATCCTGCCAGTCCCGCGTTCAGAGGCGATCATGTTCCAGGGCGCACCGACGCAAAATCCATCGATCGCGCCTGCCGAAAGCGCATCGGATGTCAGCGGCGGCGGCACTACGACCAGCTTGACGTCGCGGTCCGGATTGATGCCGCCAGCTGCCAGCCAGTAGCGGAACTCGTAATTGTGCGAGGAAAACGGATAGGTCATGCCAAGCGTCGGCATGGCTTCGCCGCGGGCGCGCATGTCGGCGAGTAGAGCCGCGAGAGCCTTCGCATTGGCAAGCGCGCCCGCATCATCAGCAAGCCCCGTCAACGACTTCATCCGCTCGAAGATCCGCGCCGACAGCGTGATGGCATTGCCGCCGAGGCCAAGCGAAAAGGGTGTGATCGTCGGCGAAGGATTGGATCCCAGCCCCAGCATGGAGGCGACCGGCATCGGCGACAGCATATGGGCAATGTCGAACTGACGAAACGCCAGCCGGTCCCGCAGATTGGCCCAGGTGACATCCCGTACCAGTTCTAGACGCAGTCCCTCTTTCTCCGCAAAGCCGAGCTCGGCTGCAACGATCAGGATCGCGGCATCCATCAAAGGGATGTATCCCGCGCGCAGAAGCCTCTGCTCCTTGCCGCGGACACGTGACGGCGCTTTGACGGCGCTGTCGCCAGATTGCGTGGAAACACGATCACTCACCAGCATTCTCCAATCGATGCCGCGCTCAAAGCAGCATTCCTGCAGCCGTGACGACGCTTTGCGCGATGTCTGCCAGCTTCTTCTTCTCGTTCATCGCCGTCTGGCGTAAGAGCGCGTATGCCTGTTCTTCGCTCATCCCCCGCATCTTCATCAAAATGCCCTTGGCCCGCTCGATGACCTTGCGCTCTTCAAGCGCACTGCGTGCCTCGGCGAGTTCGCGCTGCAACCGGCTGAAGGCATTGAAGCGGCTCACCGCCATATCGAGGATCGGCTTGATCCTCTCCTTCTTCAGCCCGTCGACCACATAGGCGGAAACCCCGGCATCAACAGCAGCCTCGATCGCCGCCGTATCGGATCTGTCCACGAACATGGCAATTGGCCGCGAAATCATGCGGGTGAGCTGGAACATGTGCTCCATCATGTCACGATTTGGATTTTCGATATCAATGATGATGACATCCGGATCCATCGTCTCGATCAGCCGCGCCACGCCCTGCATCTCATGGATGACCCTGACATTCAGGTGCCCCGCCTCGTTCAAACCCTCTTCGATGATCGAACCCCGGATGGCGTTCTCGTCGATGACCAGGATCGTCAGGTCGGTGGTGATTTTTGATCTGCTCATGCCGGGGCAACAGAGCAATGGCATGCGAGATGCAAGCGACCCACGCTTGACGCAGCCCCCCTTCCCCGGTGCAAAGACGCACTCGTGTTGCTCACGACGATCAGGGTTTGCCTTACTTCGAGATCGCGTACGGCAGTGACCGGCAACACAAGTGCTTTGGTCCTATCATGGCGCGAAAATGCGCTGATCGCTCTCATTCCGATGCAGCTCAGCGCAATCACGATGCATTGGATGGGCGCGTAAACTGCCAATGACGTCTCCCGGCTCACTATCTCCCGGTCACACGCAATTCTTAGGCCATGTGTCTAGTTGGAGTGTTGGGACATCGGGCAAGGACCAAGCTTTTCGGCGCTATCTCCTCTTAGACACTAGGAAGATGCTTTGGAGGGAAGCCCGGTTGATCGCGCGCGGCTTGGTGACCCTGCTCCGGACAGGAGCCTCCATCGAAAATTTAGTCTGCTTTCCCTCGGCGCAGGCTAACAGACTGGAGCTTATCCATATGCAAGTCCCTAAAAGCGAACTTAGAAACTCTCGTAGGCTTGCAGTCTAACAGATTGAGTTCATACCAAAATCTGCATCAATCCCATGACCGCGATGGATACAAAAAACGCGGCAATCGGTTTGAGGAAAAAGCGCTTCTGAATACCTAAATAAATACGCGCAGGACGTGTTATTCTGGATAAAAGAGAGAGTACTGGGTTTTCGTTGTATTGCCGCCTGACGCGGTTGGAAACAAAACAACCCATCGGTGCCGTCTCGGAACGAAACGTATTCGGCTGGTCTTGAATATACCGGTTTGAGGCAAGTGCGGCCGGCGGAGTCGCCGAGCTGCTCAAGCAAACGAAAACCCGTGACGCGCGGCAAGTCTTGCCTTGGTGGCGCGAAGTTCCACCGCAAGACGCTCCGGGTTCCAGTCTTTCTGCGCCGCCATGCGATCTGCCATGGCATCTAGATCGCGTCCGCTGAGGCGGCCGGTGATGGCAAGCGCCGTGCGGCGCAGCACAAGATCGTCCAGATGCGCCACCTGCTCATGGCCCGTAATCCAGGCCAATTCATCAAATGAATAATCCGGTGCATCCGCCAGCATGGTGGGCGTATTCCCTTCGGCTTCCAGAATGGCAAGCGCCGTCGTGCCATAACGCGATAGCAGCGTGTCGGCGCGAGCCTGATCCACGCCGGTCCTTGAGCAGGCCATGTCCAGCCACTTGACCCGCTCGTTCTCGCGCGGAAAACCGCGTCCTCCTCCAATCGCCAAGCTTTGCGTGCTGATGCGGCGCGTCTGCTGAAGCCGGACCAGAACCATGTCGGTCACTTCCTCGGCAAAGCCGCGAAATGTCGTCCACTTGCCGCCGACGAGCGAGACAATCGGCCACGGTCTCTCCCCCTCCGGCTCGATGACCGGTGCCGAATGATCGCGGCTGATGAGGCCGGGGGCCGTGCTATCGGAGGCCGGGAGCGGGCGGATGCCGGCATAGGTATAGACGATCTGTCTGCGGTCGAAGGAAAGACCCGGCAACAGGCCGCTGAGGCTCTGCAGCAGGTAATCGATCTCGGCATCGCTGCAGGTGACCTGATCCGGGTCGTCGTCGCGAATATCTGTCGAGCCGACCAGCGCCTTACCGAGATAATCGAACACGAGGCAGATGCGCCCATCATCCGCCTCGAAATAGATCATCCGCCCGCCGAGCGTTTCGATAAGATCCGGATGATCGAGAAGAATGTGGGACCCCTTGGTGCCGCCGATCAGGCGGGAGGTTACACCCAGATCTTCATTGACCCGGTCGATCCAGGGGCCGGCGGCATTGATGACGAGGCGTGGGCGAATACGCTGCTCGTTCCCGTCCTCATCGACCAACACAACGGCCTGCCCGTCCCTGCCCCCGATCCGCGTATAATTGAGGGCACGCGACGAAGCACTTGCTCGCAGGCCATCCTCGACGAGTTCCAGCACCAGCCGTTCCGGATGACTGATCTTGGCGTCGTAATAGAGGCCGGCCGCCACAATGCGCGGCGTGAGCGCCGGAATGGTGGCGAGTGCCCGCGCCTTGCTCCACAGCGAATGGCGCGGCATCATGCGATGACGCGAGCCATAGAAATCGTAAAGCGCGAGACCAATCTTCATTAGCACCGCGCCACGGCTTCGCGGCGCCGTTGTAGAGCCGAAGAGCGTGCGAAGTGCTGCCGGAATTCCTTTGAGCCAGGAGAAGATGGGGATCACCGTCGGCAGGCGGCTGACGCAATGCGGCGCGTTCTTGAGGAGAAGATTGCGCTCCAGCGTCGACTGCGCGACAAGGCGAAACTCGCCCGTCTCAAGATATTTGATGCCGCCATGGATGAGGCGCGAAGGGGCCGCCGAGGTGCCGGAACCGAAATCGGCCTTGTCGGAGATGACGCAGGTCAGCCCCTGCTCGCAGAGATCGCGAAACACCCCGGCTCCATTGATGCCAGCGCCAAGGATCAGAACGTCCACGTCTTCAATATCAGTCATTTTCCGTCACCAGCTTGAGGCTAACACCGGCCGCCCGTAGGGCATCGGCTGTTTTTACGGGAAGGCGATCATCGACGTAAACCACGTCGAACTCTTTGAGATCGGCAAAAAGGTGCAGCGCCACCCGGTCGAATTTCTCCGAATCCACCATCAGAACCTTGCGCACGGCGGAAGCCATCATCGCCTGCTTGACGCGCACGACGAGCGGATCCTGGATCATTGCAGAGGTGCCGCTGATCGCCGACGCCGAGCAGATCAAGAGATTGACGCGCAGGCGCGACAAGGCGCTTTCGCAGAGATGGCCGATAAAGGCGTGATAGGTCGGGTGATATTCGCCACCGAGACAAATCAGCTTCACCTCATCAACCCCGCTCAGCCGTTCCGAAAGATCAAGGCTGTTTGTGACGACGGTGAGCGGCCTCACCTCCGTGATATGTTGCGCGAGCGCGTTGACGGTGGTGGAATCATCGATGAGGATCACGCTCCCCGGCTCGATCTCGCCAACCGCAGCCCTGGCCAGCGCCGCCTTGGCGGCAAGCGAGCGGGTCTTGCGGAAGCTGAACAGGCTTTCATAGACGCCTGACGGCTGGGCGCTGACGGCACCATGCAGCTTGCGCAACACGCCCTGCCTTGCCAAGTCCTCCACGTGCCGATGGATCGTCATGCGCGAGACGCCGAATTCGGTCACGAGATCGTCGATACGGGCTTCGCCGCGCTCAATCACATAAGCGGCGATGGCCTCGCGGCGGGTATCAGCGGTCATTCCGCGCCCTCCGAACTGAAGGCTTCGATACGGGGCCAGAGCGGCGCAAGCGCCTTCGCCAGATCGCTATGCAGGCCATACCGCTCGTCGAGCGCCTTTTGCCGTACAGGGTCGGGATGGTAGTCGTGGCCGATGGAGGCCAGATCGCGCGGATCATCCGTCGGGGAGGAAAAAAGCCCGATACCGGAGCCAGCACAGAGTGCGGCTCCCCAGGCTGCGGCCTCTTCGGTGTCCGTGACGGTCACCGTCATCCCAAGCACATCGGCAAACAACTGCGCGAAAAGCGGATTGCGGGAGATGCCGCCCGTCAGCTTTGCCGTCTTCATCTCAAAACCCTGGCGTAGGTCGCCCACATGAACCCGATGGTTGAAGGCAATACCCTCGATCACCGCCCGCAGCATGTCGGCCCGGCCGTGCCAACCGCGCAGGCCGAGGAATCCGGCGCTGGCCGTCGATCCATGCGGAGAGCCGAACAGGTAGGGGTGAAACAGCACCGTCGAGGGACGCTCGATTGCTTCACCGATTTCGCGGCCGAGACGCTCATGGATGGAAGCACCCTCGACCTCTGCCGCCTTCTGGTCGGATTTACACAGGCGGTCGAGGAACCAGTCATAGTTTGCCGCAGACGCCGGCGAAATCGCCATATTGTTCCACTCGCCGAACCTCAACCCGTTTCGGCAGAACCAGCGGGCATCGACCACGGGGCGCGTCGAGACAGTCTCGTTGATGGAATAGGTGCCGGCCACCACTGCCACCTGACCCACGCCATAACCGCCGATGCCGAGCGACGAGGCCGTGACATCATGCAGGCCGGCGACAACAGGCGTTCCGGCGACAAGCCCGGTCAAAGCCGCTGCCTGCGGTGTCACGCCACCGATCACCGCATCCGGCAGCGCCACTTCCGGCAGAGCGCCGGAAAGCGCGCCGAGGCCGTAGAGCTCGAGGATGTCAGGCGCGTAGGCCTGCGACGCTACTTCGGTGAAGGAAGTGCTGGCTTCCGTCAGGTCCGTGCCGATCGTGCCGGTCAGGCAGTAACGCAGCCAGTCCTTGCAGGCAAACGCCGTTCCGATGGCACCAAACCGCTCAGGTTCATGCTCTCGGATATGGGCCAGAAGTGATGCCGGCGCGGATGCATGCGGCCGCTGGCCGCTCAAGGCCAGCGCCGCCTCTGCCGTGCCATCGCCATCCCAGTGGGCAACGATGTCGCCGGCGCGGCTGTCGAGAGACAGGATGCCGTGGCCGAGCGGATTGCCGTCGCGGTCCAGAAGGTAGAGCCCGTCGCCATGAGCGGTTGCGGCCACCGCTGCGATCTCGGATGCCGGCCGGCCGCTTTCGGCAATCGCGTCCGAAATGGCCTCGGCGGTTGCCGCCCAGAGGCCTGCCATATCGCGCTCGACATGGCGGGCTTTTGTCATGATCTGGGGAATACGTCGCCGCGCCACCGACAGGACGGCACCCGTCTCATCGAAGACAACCGCCTTGGTGACGGTGAGGCCATTGTCGATCCCAAGCAGACAGGGCATCGGAAGCTCCGAAAAAATGCATCGCGTGGTCGAAGATCCGCTTGTCTGGCCGGCGCAATGCGTGAGATGTCAGGCGCCCGGCCCGCACGGGCAGACGGCCCGCTTCGTTAGAACGAGCACACAACTGTTAACTTCACAAGATGTACGGTTACAAATCACTCTTTGTATCATCCGCATTGCCGTTTGGTGCGGCAACGACGAGATTGATGCCCCGCGCGCGCAGCCGCTCGATGGTGCGCGGAGGCGTGGCGCTGTCGACGATGACCACGTCGAATTCATCCAGCGATCCCATGGCATGCAGCGCGCGCCGCTCGAATTTGGTATGGTCGACCAGCAGGATGCGGCGCGAGGCGCATTCGAACATGGCCCGCTTGATGTCCACCATATCCGGAGACTGGTGAAACAGCATGTCTTCACTGATGGCGGATACGGAGAGAAACACCTGATCGGGGCGCAGGCGGCGGATCTCGTTGGTGGTCACGGGTCCCATGAAGGCATTGCACCAGTTCTGGAACTGCCCGCCAAGACAGAGCAGCGTCAGGTCGCTTACCTCACGCAGGGCATTGATCATCGTGATGGAATTGGTAATCGCCGTGAGCGGCACGCGCGCTGAAAGATGCGGCACCATTTGCAAAACGGTCGTGGAATCATCAAAGAAGATCGCCTGCCCCGGCTGGATAAACTCGGCAGCAGCAGCAGCAATGGCGCGCTTTTCGGATGCCTGCCGAGTGGATCGATAGACGTCACTGGATTCGATGAGGCTTGTCGGTGCCGCTGAGACAATGCCGCGTGTCTTGCGGAGCAGGCCGCGGCTCACCAACTCATCCAGATCGCGGTGAGCGGTCATCAGACTGATGCCAAACCGCTCGGTCAGATCCTCGATGCGCATCGTGCCCTCAGCCATCACGGCCTCGGCCACCAGCTGCCTTCGAGCGATCTGGCGGGCTTGGCGGCTATCGCTGGAAATCTCCTCGCCCATCAGGCGCTCGAGAGGACGTTCCTGTTGGTCGCGCATGCTTATTGCCCACATCTCCCGGAGAACCGCGCGAACTGGTGAACGCACATCTCCATGGCTCCGGTCTGTCGCACCGCTGCTCGCTCACAGGGAACATCCGCACGCCATACGCGCCTCTGGTGCAATCGACATCTAGCACGTCTTCAGCGGGGCGCCACCGGTTGGAATGATCTTCCGCGCAAAGAAGAGCTGAAATCGCAAGAGGTCGGGGCCGCAGCGAGTGCGGCCCCGGATAGATCGTATCCGTTTACTGCGAGAGCGTGAACGGGCCGGTATACTTGTCGACGTTGTCCTTGGTGATCAGCAGGCAATCGAAGAGCTGCTTTTCGGTGGCAGCGCCGGTCTTGCCCGTCTTGATGAAAGAATCGGCCTGCTTCACGGCTTCGGCCGAGAAGACGGCAACCGGCTGGAGCACCGTATACTGCATCTCGCCAGACTTGATGGCGGCAACCGCATCCGGCGAACCGTCGAAGCCGCCGACCTTGACCTTGTCGAGCTTGCCGGCTTCCTTCAGCGCTGCAATCGCACCCAGCGCCATTTCGTCATTGCCGGCGATAACGCCGTTGATGTTCGGGTTGGCCTGAAGCAGGGACTGCATCTTCTGGTAGCCCTGGGTGCGATCCCAGTTGGCCACTTCCCTGCCGACCTTCTTCATGTCCGGATACTGGGTAATGACGGTTTCGTAGCCGTTAGAGCGGGTCGCGGCATTGTTGTCTGCGGGGTTGCCGAACAGCTCCACATAGGTGCCCTTTTCGCCGACCATCGAGATCCAGGTTTCGGCACCAAGCGCTGCCCCTTGCGCGTTGTTGGAAACGAGCTGCGCCTTGGCAAGACCTTCCTGGTTGATCTCGGCATTGACGAGAATGACCGGGATACCCGCGGCAACAGCCTTCTTCACCGCGCCGACCGAACCATCGGCATTGGCTGGATCGAGGATGATGGCGGCCGACTTGTTGGTGATCGCCGTATCGATGAGGGTCGATTCGGTGTTGGTGTCGCCCTTGTGGGCGGCGACATTCGCCTTGTAGCCAAGGCCTTCCGCCGTCTTCTTGGCAACTTCACCTTCGGTGCGCCAGTAGGGGTTGGCCGGATCCGTGACGATGATCGAGATCAGGCCGTCTGCCATGGCAGCTGTCGTCATGAGGCCTGTCGCGACGGCGGCAAGCATGAATTTCTGAAAGGATTTCAACATTTTCTACTCCCATTGGAATGTTGCAGTCTTCGCCTCTTCAGGCATCCTTTCCGCGGTACCCTCCCAACAGGCCTTTGCGGACAAGTTCTTGGACGTCAGCCCTTGCGTGCGCCGGAGCCGTACTGAATTGTGTTCATGAGGACGGCCAGCACGATAACCGAGCCGGTGAAAACGGTCTGCCAGTAGGACGAGACGCCGATGATGACCAGGCCATCGGAAAGGAAACCGATGACGAAAGCGCCAAGCATCGTGCCGCGTACCGTGCCGCGACCACCGGTCAGTGCCGCACCGCCGACAACCACAGCGGCAATTGCCGTCAGTTCATAGGTGCTGCCGGCTGTCGGGCCAGCAGATGTCAGCTGTGATGACAGCACCAGCCCGGCAATGGCCGAAAGGATGCCGGAGAGCGTATAGACGGTGATCTTGACGCGCTTGACCGGCACGCCGGAGAGATCTGCCGCCCGCTCGTTGCCACCAGATGCATACAGCCAGCGGCCAAAAGCCGAGCGGGCAAGCATCAGGCCGGCCAAGAGGGCGATCACGGTCAGAACGATGACGGAGATGGGGACGCCAGCCAGACGGTTGAAGCCAAGCCAGTCGAAGCCGGTATTGCCAAGTTCGGGACGGCCCGACAGGTTGTTGTAGGTGAGGCCATTGGTCTGCAACAGCGCGATACCGCGGGCAACATACATGACGCCGAGCGTCGCAACGAAGGCCGGTACGCGGAACCAGGCGACCAGGATGCCGTTGATGGCGCCAACAAAAGCGCCGAACAGGCAGGTCAGCACCACTACCGCCCAGACCGGCGGGTAAAGGATGACGCCGAAGGCCGAAAGCTCGACGCCCTGCATCATGGCGCCGGCAACGACCCCGCAGAGTGCAAGGATCGAGCCGACCGACAGGTCAATGCCGCCGTTCAGGATCACTAGCAGCATGCCGATGGCAAGGATACCGTAAATGGCGACATGCGAAGCCATGATGAGAAAATTGGCGACGGTGAAATAGTTCGGCGACAGGTAGGAAAACACGGCAATGATGAGGATCAGGGCGAAGAAGGCGCGCCCCTCCAAAAGGAGTTGGCCAATGCTCATGCCGCCAGCTTTGTCGACTTTGGCAGTTTCGGCTTTCGGTGCGATGGCTTGGTTCATGGTCTAGAATTCCCCAATTGACGGCATCAGGCAGCCACAGACTCGCCGGAGGCAGCCATGATCTTTTCCTTGGTGACGCTCGAATCGAACTCGGCCGAGATGCGACCCTTGTGCATGACGATGATGCGATGTGCGACCGACAGGCACTCGCTGACTTCCGACGTGGAAAATACCACCGCCAGACCGGTGCGCGCGCGCTCTGCCAGAAGCTTAAACACTTCTGCCTTGGCGCCGATATCGATGCCGCGCGATGGCTCGTCGAGCAGGAGCACGGTCGGATCGGTCGCCAGCATCTTGCCGATGACCACCTTCTGCTGGTTGCCCCCCGAAAGAGAGCCGATGGGGGCGCCACCGCCAGACGTCTTCACGGTGACCTTACGGATGGTATCGGCAATCAGCGACTGCTCGATCCGCCGGCTGGTAAAGAGGCCGCGGGTGAAATTCATGATCGATGCGAGCGACATGTTTTCACCGACGCTCATGGTCTGCACCAGGCCATCGCGCTGGCGGTCTTCCGGCACGAGCGCTAGACCACAGGCAATGCGATCGGCAATCGACAGAGACGAGATTTCCTCGCCCTCCAGAAAGATACTGCCGGATTTCGGCTTGAGGCGGCCGGCCAGCGTTTCCAGCAACTCGGTGCGCCCTGCCCCCATCAGCCCGTAGATGCAGACGATTTCGCCGGCCTTCACATCGAGCGACAGGCGGTCCACTAGGTTGAAGCCGGCATTGGGATCGGCAACCGTCAGATCGACCACCGAAAGCGCCGTTTCTCCAAAAGCATAACCTGACGGCGGGGATCCGAGATCATAATGTTCGCCCACCATGTTGCGCACGATCCATTCCAGATCGATCTCGGCGCGCGGCGCATAAGCGGTCATGGTACCATCGCGCAGCACGACGGCGTGATCGGTGATTTCCAGCGCTTCTTCGAGATGGTGCGAGATATAAACGATCGATACGCCCTTGGCTGTGAGATCCCGAATAACCTTGAACAGCACCTCGACTTCGGCCGCCGAAAGCGCCGAGGTTGGCTCGTCCATGATCAGGATGCGGCTGTCGATTGACAGCGCGCGAGCGATTTCCACGATCTGCTGCTGGCCGAGACGCAGGTCTTCTACAGGCGTCAGCGGGTCGATGTCTTCTTCCAACTCTTCGAGCAAAAGCCGCACCTGACGCTCTTCCTCGGCAAAATCTACGCCCGTGGCGCCCTGGATCTCGCGGCCCATGAACACGTTGTCGCGCACCGAAAGATTGGGTGCCAGGCTGAGTTCTTGGTGGATGATCGAGATGCCGTGGTCACGCGCCTCGGTCGACGAGGTAAAGTTCACCCCCTCGCCATCCAGCACGATTTCACCCGATGTCGGCTGAACGACGCCAGACAGGATCTTCATCAGCGTCGACTTGCCGGCACCATTTTCGCCGAACAGCGTGGTGACCTGGCCATAACGGATATCAAAATTCACGCCCTTGAGAGCATGGATGTTGCCATAAGACTTGGCGATGTTGCGCGCCGATAGCACGACATCGCCGCGGCGGGGGCCTTTCGTCTCTGGCTCGCTCATTTCACATCCACCTTCACCGGCGTGATCAACCAGTTTTTCGGGTTGACGAGGCGAAAGGCGCCGACGACGTCGACTGTCTTGCCCGTCAGCGCCGACGTATCGATCGGATCGAGCACCGAGGCCTTCATGGCACGGTTAATGGCCGAACCGGCGTCCTGGTATTCGATCTGGTTCTTGAACGAGCCGAAAGCGATATCGCCCGGCGCATCGCGCAGGTCCGTGCCGTTGATGGCGGGTCCGGTCTGCATGCGCAGCTTGATATCGGCCGGCATTCCGGCGACAGCCACCTCATAGATGCCGGACTTGCCTTCCCCCACGACACCGGAAAATTTGACCATCATCACCGTACCGGTCGTAGACGCGGTGCCGTATTTCTTGCCGGCAGCTGCCTTGTCGGCAAGCACTTCCGGCGCGATCGTCACGGCGTCGGCAGCCTTTTCCACCACCACCGACTGAACACGCGGAAATTCCTTTGTGCCGAACGTATCGGGCGAAAACGCCTGCTGGCGAACATCGGCTTCCGACCCGACATGGACAACCGTCGTGTCGAGCGCGATGGCAGACAGAACAAGCAGGCCGGCACCCACAAGGACGACACCCGTGCGCTTCGACGATTGCTTGGCTTTACGCGCACGCAATGCGGCGACTGAAGATTGGAGGGTGCTCATGAGCCGGCCTCGCCTTTCGCCCGATGTTGAAAGAGTATGGAAAGAAGCAGGAAGGCAGCCCGAAGCCGGGCCTTCCTGATCGGCGGCAAACGCGTGCAGCGCGCGGCGTAAAGCAGCATGGCCTCCTCCCATTCTTGATAGCCGCAGCGCCTCCTCCAGGCCCCACGATCGCTTCATCCCTCTACGCTATATTCACGTTATATAGGCCGTCAAGTATGTTATGTTGAAGACAGGTCCTTTTTGAGAGATCGCTCACGCAGAGGTGAGATCTTGCACGGGATCGACGGCACATTCGCCAGATCCGAAGGCCTTCCAGGCGCGCCGGCCGCCGATTGTGCAAGCCGCCCGACGCTCTTTGAGGGCAGAGCACTCTTGCGGACCGACACAACGCACTTGCAGCAATGTCTTGAACTTAAACAAAAATCCGCAAACCACGATGCGACCACGCTAAAGTCTGCCGGTGGCCGAGGCGAGCGTACCAGCGCAAAAGACTGTCGGATGTAGCGAGACAGCGCCGGCCGCACGCAAGCAACGAAAAAACCTTATAGCTTTCTAACATAACTGAAAAAAACTTCCGCGTCTGCAAAAAAAATCATGTACCTTGTTATCATTGTGATATGTATTATCAACGTGCGAGCGATCCGGGGCGCGGGGTGAGGAATGCCTTCGACAGGACGCAACGGTATCGCGCGGAGGAGGATGAAACTGCATGAAGACTATCTCCAAAGCGCCTTTGTGCGTCCCTGTCCATGCGACGATCCGCGGTATGCGCCATGCGTGATGTGATCATCGGCATTGATGCCGGCACCTCGGTTATCAAGGCGGTGGCCTTTGATCTTGCAGGCCGGCAAATCTCGTCCTCCAGCGTGCCCAACAGCTACCTGTCCGGGTCCGATGGATCTGCGACGCAGCCGCTCGACAGAACCTGGGCCGATTGCACGCGGGCGCTACGCGGTCTTGGAGAGCAGGTCACCGATCTTTCCCGTCGTACGGCAGCGGTTGCCGTGACTGCGCAGGGCGACGGCACTTGGCTTGTCGACCGCGACAACCGGCCCGTTGGCGATGCCTGGTTGTGGCTTGACGCCCGCGCGGCCCCGACCGTTGATGTGCTTGCCGCAAAGACTGAGAACCGGGCGCGTTTCGAACTGACGGGTACAGGGCTAAACACCTGCCAGCAGGGTGCGCAAATGGCGCATATGGACCGGTTTTTTCCAGAACTTCTCGATTCTGCCGACGTTGCCCTCCATTGCAAGGACTGGCTTTATCTCAACCTCACAGACGTGCGCGCCACCGATCCGTCGGAAGCAAATTTTACCTTCGGGAATTTCCGCACGCGCGGTTATGAGGAACAGGTTTTTGACGCGCTGGGTCTTGGCCACCGCCGCCATCTGCTGCCTGAAATCATCGAGGGCACGCAGACCCTCAATCCGCTGACAGCGACGGCGGCAAAACAGACGGGTTTGCTGGAGGGCACGCCCGTTTGCCTCGGTTACGTGGACATGGTGATGACGGCGCTGGGTGCCGGCGTTTATGGTGGTACCGGCGATACCGCCTGCTCCATCGTCGGCTCGACCGGCGTCCACATGCGGGCAACCAATATCGCTGGCGTACATCTCAACGCCGAAGGCACCGGATATGTCATGGCGCTCCCCGTACCGAATACGGTCGTGCAGGCCCAAACCAATATGGCCGCCACCCTCAATCTCGACTGGGTCTTAAGCCTTGGCACAGACCTGCTGCGCGAGATGGGACAGGAGATCACACCACGCGACCTGATGGGCCGTATCGAGGGCTGGCTTGAAAAATCCACTCCCGGCCAGATCGCCTACCATCCCTATATTTCCGAAGCTGGCGAGCGTGGGCCTTTCGTTAACGCGCAGGCCCGTGCCGGTTTCATCGGCCTTTCGGCCAGTCATCGTTACCCGGATCTGGTGCGCGCCGTCGTTGAAGGTCTCGGCATGGCGATGCGCGATTGTTATGCGGCGATGGGCGGCCTTCCCTCGGAACTACGCCTCAGCGGCGGCGCGGCGCGCTCGCGCGGTCTGCGCGCGGTTCTCTCAGCTGCGATCAATGCGCCGGTCCGCGTCTCCGATCGTGAAGAGGCAGGCGCTGCGGGCGCCGCAATGATGGCAGCCGTTGCCATCGGCGCCTATCCCGACATGAACGCCTGCGTTGGCGAATGGGTGACGCCGCTGCTTGCTGCACCGGAGACCCCGAACGCAGAACTTGCCGCCACCTATGAGCGGCTGTTTCCCGCTTTCCAATCCGCGCGTCACGCGCTTGTTCCCGCCTGGACGAAGCTGGCGGCGGCCCGCGATGCGACACTTCAGAGGAAAAAGACATGAGCACGCAAACACAGATGATCGATCTGTTCGTGATTGGCGGTGGCATCAATGGCGCCGGGATGGCGCGCGACGCTGCCGGCCGCGGCCTCAAAGTGGTCTTGTGCGAGAAGGACGATCTGGCCGAAGGCACGTCCTCCCGCTCCGGCAAGCTGGTGCATGGCGGTTTGCGTTATCTCGAATACTACGAATTCCGTCTGGTGCGCGAGGCGCTGATCGAACGCGAGGTGCTGCTGAAGGCCGCCCCGCACATCATCTGGCCGATGCGGTTCGTTCTGCCGCATAGCCCGCAGGATCGCCCCGCCTGGCTGGTACGGCTCGGCCTCTTTCTCTACGATCACCTCGGCGGCCGCAAGAAACTGCCGGGTACCCGTACGCTGGATCTCACCCGCGATCCCGAAGGCGCACCGATCCTCGACGACTACACCAAGGGGTTTGAATACTCCGACTGCTGGGTGGACGATGCGCGCCTGGTCGTACTGAACGCAGTGGATGCCGCAGAAAAGGGCTGCGAGGTTCTGACCCGCACAGCCGCCGTCACCGCACGGCGCGAAGACAGCGCCTGGTCCATTACCACGAAGAATGTTCTGACCGGCGAAACTCGCCAATTCCGCGCCCGCTGCATTGCCAATTGCGCCGGCCCGTGGGTATCGGACATTATCGGCCGGGTGGCCGGCTCCAACTCGGCGCGCAATGTGCGCCTCGTCAAGGGCAGCCATATCATCGTGCCCAAATGGTGGGCAGGGCCGCAGGCCTATCTGGTGCAGAACCACGACAAGCGGGTGATCTTCATCAACCCTTACGAGGGAGACAAGGCTCTGATCGGCACCACCGATATTGCCTATGAAGGCCGTGCCGAAGAGGTGAGTGCCGACGAGCGGGAGATCGAGTATCTCCTGTCTGCCGTGAACCGGTATTTCAAGGAAAAGCTCCGGCGCCAGGATGTGCTGCACACGTTTTCCGGCGTGCGGCCCCTGTTTGACGATGGGAAGGGCAATCCGTCGGCCGTCACGCGCGACTATGTCTTTGATCTCGACGAAACGGGCGGCGCGCCGCTCCTCAATGTGTTCGGCGGCAAGATCACCACGTTCCGCGAGCTTGCCGAGCGCGGGATGCAGAAGCTGACCCAGGTCTTTCCCACAATGGGGGGCAACTGGACGGAAGCGGCGCCGCTTCCTGGCGGCGACATGCCCAATGCTGACTACGAGAGTTTTGCCAATACCTTACGTGATCTTTATCCATGGATGCCGCGTGCGCTTCTGCAGCATTACGGCCGCCTTTACGGCACGCGCACGCGCCAGATTGCCGGCACGGCAGATAGTCTTGCAGATCTAGGCCGGCATTTCGGTGGCCAGCTTTACGAGGCGGAGGTGCGCTACCTCGTGAAAAGCGAATGGGCACGCACAGCCAAGGACGTGCTCTACCGCCGCACGAAACATTACCTGCACTTGACTGAGGCAGAACAGGCTGCCTTTACCGCCTGGTTTGACGAAGCAAATCTCGCCAGTGCCGCCTGAGACCGGAGACCGCCCATGCCGCTGACGCTTTCCCTCAACACCAACCCGCTGGTGAACCGTTTTGCCGAGCCGGCCGATCTCATCGAAACGGTGGCGCGCGACCTGAAAGTCCGCGACCTGCAGCTGACCCATGAGTTCATCAACCCGAGCTGGCCGGCGCCCGTCATCCGCCGCCTGACGCGGGAGATGGGCACTGCCCTTAACCGCACCGGCGTTCGCGTGACCAGCGGCATGACCGGACCCTATGGCCGCCTCAACCATTTCGGCCATCCGGATGCCGATGTGCGGCGCTATTATATCGACTGGTTCAAGACCTTTGCCGATATCACCGCCGATCTCGGCGGCACCTCCGTCGGCACGCAGTTTGCGATCTTCACCTATAAGGATTTCGATGATCCGGCCCGTCGCGAAGAGCTGATCAAGATCGCCATCGACTGCTGGGCCGAGGTGGCGGAACATGCCAAGGGTGCCGGCCTCTCCTTCCTGTTCTGGGAACCGATGAGCGTCGGGCGCGAATTCGGCGAAACGATCGCAGGCTGTCTTCACCTTCAGGATCGGCTGACATCAGCGAATATGGCGATCCCGATGTGGATGATGGCCGATATCGACCACGGCGATGTCACCTCCGCCAATCCGGACGATTTCGACCCTTATGCCTGGGCCCGCGCCGTGCCAAGTGTGTCGCCGATCATCCACATCAAGCAGAGCCTGATGGACAAGGGCGGTCACCGGCCGTTCATCGCCGAATTCAACGCCAAGGGCCGCATCCATCCCGAGCCGCTGCTCGAAGCCTTTGCGCAAGGCGGCGCGGAGAACAACGAGATCTGCCTAGAACTGTCCTTCAAGGAGCGCGATCCGAACGACCGTCAGGTGATTTCCCAGATCGCCGAAAGCATTGCCTTCTGGGCACCCCATATCGAGAGCGGCATCAAGGACCTGCATATCTGATCCGATCTCATCAGACAGCGGCTCTTGCAGGAAACGGCGCAGAGGGCGAATTGCAGGAGATCCTTGTCTTGACCAGCCTGACGACAGACAGCAGCAGAAGGAAGAGCAATGGCCCGCCGCAGTGACAGCGATCCCGAAGAAAGCCTGGCGATCCGCGCGGCCTGGCTGCATTACGCTGGCGGACTGACGCAGGCTGCGGTGGCAAAACGGCTCGGCGTGCCCTCTGTTAAGGCGCATCGACTCATTGCACGCGCGGTGGCCGACGGTGCCGTCAAGGTCTCGATCGATGGCGCCATCGTCGAATGCGCCGAACTGGAAGCTCAGCTTTGCGATCGCTATGGGCTCGCTACCTGCGAGGTGGCGCCGGATCTGGGAGAGGACGGCCTGCCGCTTCGCGCGCTCGGCCTTGCCGGCTCCAGCTTCCTGCGCCGCACGATCGAGGGTGGCGATTACAAAGTCATCGGCCTTGGCCATGGCCGCACACTGGCTGCTGCGGTGCGCCAAATGCCGCGCTTTGAAGCGACCGGCGTGTGCTTCGTATCACTTCTTGGTGGGCTCACCCGCAATTACGCCGCAAATCCGCATGACGTGATGTATAATCTGGCGGAAAAGACCGGGTCGCAATCCTATGTGATGCCAGTACCCTTTTTTGCCAACTCTGCAGAAGATCGCGAAATCCTGCTGGCCCAGCGCGGCGTGCGGGAAATCTTTAACATGTCGAACAGTGCCGGCCTCAAATTCGTCGGCATCGGAACGGCAGACGCCAGCGCACAGCTTGTTGCCTCCGGTATGATCGAACGGCGCGAAATCACGGAAATCGCCGCCGTCGGCGCTGTCGGGGAAATGCTCGGCCACTTCTTCGATGGTGATGGCCGCGTCCTCGAAACGACGCTCAGTGCCCGCGCGCTCTCGGTCGATCTCGAAACGCCTGAACAGACCCGCATCGTGGCAATCGCGGGCGGGTTGCAAAAGCTTGCCTCGATCCGCGCCGTGCTGCGCAGCCGCCGCCTCAAAGGGCTGATCACCGACGAACCGACCGCCCGCGCGCTTGTGAGCTGACAAGAGGATGTACCGGCACATCTGACGATTGCAGCCGAACAACTGGAAGAAAAACAGCCAAAGCCGCGTGCGCGGATCGGCATCAGTTGGAAGATGAACAAGGCAATGGCAGAGGCGAAACCTTTGTCGAGGGCCGATAGCCGCTGACGCGATGCGTGATCCCCCATTCAGCGTTTCGTCATTTCGCCTTTCAACTCCATGCGCGAGGCGACGGCCTCGCACGGGGAGACCTCCGGGAAGATTGGAGCGGAGAACATTGCACTGGGCCAACGAGCGGCTTGGACCGGCGAGTTCTCAACCCGGTGTTGAAGGAGTGCAACCTCCACATCGTGGAACTGGATTATTCCGGACGGCGCGCGCCTGCGGGTTTCCCAAAAGTATACCGGCATTGTATCCCTCCGGTGCGCGGCGGCGTTGTGCTTCACGGCATTTCCAGTGGGCAGGAATCAGTTGTTGTTGACCGTGGTTCCGACCAACATACTGCTTTTGCGGATTATGTCGGAGGGGTCTTGCCGACGCTGCGGTAGGCGTTGCAATCTTCGCCTCCCGTTCAACGGCTGGCTTCAGCCGAATCTTCCGCGCGGCTCGTTTGGGCGGTGGCAACTCTTAGGTTTTGGCAATTTTACAGGCGCCGTGTTGGCCGTCGGCGTAGCCGCGGCCTGGCTGGGGGAGAGGGCATCAACACGCGAACCGCTGGCGTGACCGATGATGTGGCAAGCGCTCTTTCCTCTATGTTGTTAGGCAAGATCACGAGCAGTAGCCACTTTCCGTTGCATTGCTGACTCATGCTCGCAGGTTAGATCCTGCGCTCGATGGGCGGCATGACCACATGAAAAGGCTGGTAAACTGAACCGCTGGATGCAAATTAGACAGATCGGATGACGCCTTTTGTGAAAATGAAACATCCAAATGGTCGATCGTCCGTAGTCGCGACAACAGCAAATGCACCAGCCGCCACATCGTAGAATCTCGTCCTCTCAACGGGCTGGAAGCCAACCTCCCGCTGCTCTATTTCGTTTACTATTTTTTCGACATCGTCATGAACCGACGTGCCGTAGCCGAGGTCGCCGTCAGGGACCATCTTTACAACGGGCTTTTCGAGGAAATCGTCGACCGGCATCAGCTTCAATACATCGGTGATGATTGAAACGAGAGGGACACCCGCAATCGGCAAGACGCGTTGATGACGGGAATATGCTGGATAATTGGCATCCACCACTACGAGACAATCACCATGCCCCATTGCTGCGAGTGCCCAAAGCACGTCTGGACTCAGATGCTTCGGGATATTTTTCAACATTGTCATACTATTTCAGTCATCCCTGTAAAGTTGCTTCGATCATGTCGTGGCCGAGATTATCCAGGAAACAGACTGGCAAAAAATCGAGTCAGTGGCAATGAAATCCACCTCTCGTCTACAGATATGGCATCTTTTGCGAACTTCAGCCAGGGACCGAAACAGGATGCTGGGAGCGTTGGCCGGAGCGCTTTCCGTATCTCCGACATTGCCAAAACGACGAGGGTTCAGTCCATTCGATTGACCGCCTTTCACGCCAAACACACAGAGCGCCGGCCGCGCCTTGCCATCCTAGACGCTCAGCACGATGAACTCGAAGCACGCGTTAGAAGGTGGTCTCGGCTCGCCTGCAGCGACGTGCTGGCGGACGATTATCTGTAATAAATCGCCGGACTGAAGTAGCAGTCCAATCCCCAATGTCGAGGTTGCCATTCGCGTCCTGATCCAGACGGTGGTAATTTGCGAACACCCGGCGATAAGCCATCATCCCTGCAGGTGCATAGTTCAATTGCCAACATCATTGGCTTTGATGGGCGGTCCTCGATGTTATGGAGCAACATTTAATGGCGACCGCTGGCAACGTTCTCATGGCGCGGCTTGTGGCTGCCGAGATTGATAAGCGGAGAAAACGCAAAAAAATCCTCGACCGTTATGGTGAGGAGCTCCAGAGAAATATTTGAAGTGCTCGAATTTACAAGTTTTGTTGGTTGCGGGGGCAGGATTTGAACCTGCGGCCTTCAGGTTATGAGCCTGACGAGCTACCGGGCTGCTCCACCCCGCGCCAAGCGAATTTGGCTTTGCCAAATTTCGCGTCTGCGTAAACCGCGTTGCGGTTTACGTGTAGTGCCGGAGCAAATCCGAAGGATTTGTCTCCTGTGAGGGACGCACCGGCTACAGACCGAACGTCCCATTATTTCGTTAAACCCCAGCAACGACAAAAGGCCGCTTTGGGAGCGGCCCTTGGTTTGGCCAGGGGCCGATTGTTTTCGTGTATGAGAAGATTGTTTGATCCATCCTTATGGATGGCATTGCCTTTAATAGACCTGGCAGCGACCTACTCTCCCGCGTCTTAAGACGGAGTACCATTGGCGCAGGGGTGTTTCACGGCCGTGTTCGGAAAGGGAACGGGTGCAGCCACCCCGCAATGACCACCAGGTCGATTAAGGGCAATGTATGCGTGGCAATGGGCGACCATTGCAACGCTTTATCGAGAAGCTGGCGGAGGCGAACCCCCTTTTGTCTTAGTTGAACACGTCTTTTGTTTGCCGGCTGGTTTGTCGGAGCAAAGCTCCGCAAGGCCAGAGGCCGTCGCGCCTGTTGGCGCGGCCCGTCCGGAGCGTTTTTTCGCGCGTCAGGACAAAACAGATGTCATCATCAAGGTGCGCAGCACCTTGATGAGCATAGTCAATGAGAACGATGAAGCCAATCGGGCTATTAGTAAGGCTAAGCTTCATGCATTACTGCACGTCCACACGCCTCCTATCAACGTGGTCGTCTTCCACGGCCCTGATAGGGAATACTCGTTTTCAGGTGGGTTTCCCGCTTAGATGCCTTCAGCGGTTATCCCTTCCATATATAGCTACCCTGCTATGCCGTTGGCACGACAACAGGTCCACCAGAGATATGTCCATCCCGGTCCTCTCGTACTAGGGACAGATCCTGTCAATATTCCTACACCCACGGCAGATAGGGACCGAACTGTCTCACGACGTTCTGAACCCAGCTCACGTACCGCTTTAATTGGCGAACAGCCAAACCCTTGGGACCTGCTCCAGCCCCAGGATGCGATGAGCCGACATCGAGGTGCCAAACAACCCCGTCGATATGGACTCTTGGGGGTCATCAGCCTGTTATCCCCGGCGTACCTTTTATCCGTTGAGCGATGGCCCTTCCACGCGGGACCACCGGATCACTATGACCGACTTTCGTCTCTGCTCGACTTGTCAGTCTCGCAGTCAGGCGGGCTTATGCCATTGCACTCGACGACCGATTTCCGACCGGTCTGAGCCCACCATCGCGCGCCTCCGTTACTCTTTCGGAGGCGACCGCCCCAGTCAAACTACCCACCATACACTGTCCCGGATCCGGATAACGGACCGCGGTTAGACATCCATGACGATAAGGGTGGTATTTCAAGGATGGCTCCACGAGAACTGGCGTCCCCGCTTCAAAGCCTACCACCTATCCTACACATGCCGACACGAATGCCAGTGTAAAGCTATAGTAAAGGTGCACGGGGTCTTTCCGTCTAACCGCAGGAACCCCGCATCTTCACGGGGAATTCAATTTCACTGAGTCTATGTTGGAGACAGCGGGGAAGTCGTTACGCCATTCGTGCAGGTCGGAACTTACCCGACAAGGAATTTCGCTACCTTAGGACCGTTATAGTTACGGCCGCCGTTTACTGGGGCTTCAGTTCAAAGCTTGCACCTCTCCCTTTAACCTTCCAGCACCGGGCAGGCGTCAGGCCCTATACGTCGTCTTTCGACTTCGCAGAGCCCTGTGTTTTTGATAAACAGTCGCTACCCCCTGGTCTGTGCCACCCCTTTCCACTTGCGTAAAAAGGGGTCACGCTTCTTCCGAAGTTACGCGTGCAATTTGCCGAGTTCCTTCAACATAGTTCTCTCAAGCGCCTTGGTATGCTCTACCTGACCACCTGTGTCGGTTTCGGGTACGGTCTATACGGTGGAGCTATTTCCTGGAACCGCCCCGCTGCACATCCAATCCAATAAGGAGGTACAACTTACGCGATCCGTCACTACCACCAGGCCCACGAATATTAACGTGGTTCCCATCGACTACGCATTTCTGCCTCGCCTTAGGGGCCGGCTAACCCTGCTCAGATTAACTTTAAGCAGGAACCCTTGGTCTTTCGGCGAGGGGGTCTCTCACCCCCTTTATCGTTACTCATGTCAACATTCGCACTTCCGATATCTCCAGAGGCCCTCACGGGTCCTCCTTCACAGACTTACGGAACGCTCCGCTACCACATACACTTGCGTGCATATCCTCAGCTTCGGTGCATGGCTTTAGCCCCGTTACATTTTCGGCGCAAAGACCCTTATTTAGACCAGTGAGCTGTTACGCTTTCTTTAAATGATGGCTGCTTCTAAGCCAACATCCTGGTTGTTTTGGGATCCTCACATCCTTTCCCACTTAGCCATGACTTGGGGACCTTAGCTGGAGGTCAGGGTTGTTGCCCTCTTCACGACGGACGTTAGCACCCGCCGTGTGTCTGCCGACTAGTACTCCTCGGTATTCGGAGTTTGGTTAGGATCAGTAAGACGGTGAGTCCCCATAGCCCATCCAGTGCTCTACCCCCGAGGGTATTCGGTCGACGCTCTACCTAAATAGATTTCGCGGAGAACCAGCTATCTCCGAGTTTGATTGGCCTTTCACCCCTAGCCACAAGTCATCCCAATCTATTGCAACAGATGCGGGTTCGGCCCTCCAGTTGGTGTTACCCAACCTTCAGCCTGCTCATGGCTAGATCACTCGGTTTCGGGTCTAATGCATCTAACTAAATCGCCCTATTCAGACTCGCTTTCGCTGCGCCTACACCTACCGGCTTAAGCTTGCTAGATACACTAAGTCGTTGACCCATTATACAAAAGGTACGCCGTCAGGCCCCTTACTAAAAAGAGCGCCCTCCGACTGCTTGTAGGCATCCGGTTTCAGGTTCTATTTCACTCCCCTTGTCGGGGTGCTTTTCACCTTTCCCTCACGGTACTTGTTCGCTATCGGTCATGCACGAGTACTTAGGCTTGGAGAGTGGTCTCCCCATGTTCAGACAGGATTTCACGTGTCCCGCCCTACTCAAGGACAATGTCTGTTCTACGCTTACGGGGCTATCACCCACTCTAGCCAGGCTTTCCAACCTGTTCAGCTTTATTCAACATTGCCACTGGCCTGGTCCGCGTTCGCTCGCCACTACTTACGGAGTCTCGGTTGATGTCCTTTCCTTCAGGTACTTAGATGTTTCAGTTCCCTGAGTTCGCTTCTTACACCCTATGTATTCAGGTGTAGATACCTTATTAACAATACCTAGAAATCTAAACCGTCCCGAAAGACGACTTAAACTTTCTAGGTATTTAAGGTGGGTTGCCCCATTCGGAGATCCATGGATCAAAGCTTATTCGCAGCTCCCCACGGCTTTTCGCAGCGTATCACGTCCTTCTTCGCCTGTGCATGCCAAGGCATCCACCAAATGCCCTTAAAACACTTCATCGTTCTCATTGCCAATGCTCATCAATATAGCCCGCTCCAGAGGAGCAAGCGGAAGGGCTACCTTTTACAACCCAACCTTCTCATGATGCCATCAACGTGTTCGATCAGACCACTTTATTGGAACCACGCCGAGCGGTTCACTTGTGTCCTGATCTTTAAGACCAGCTTCTCGAGATTAAATCCGGGTCCGCGCGGTTAGCAAACGGACATCAATAAGTCGTCAGAGGTGGTTTAGGGCCAAGCCCCAAAACACCAACAACGACCGACCAGAGTGACATGCTTCCTACCTACTCCAGTTCTTCCTCCAGATCCGACCGGCTAGGTCATCCTTGGTATCATTAGAACCGGGCTCGGACATCTTTGGGTCAAAACCCAAAAATACCTGGAAGCATCCAGATCAATCTTCTCTTCACAATTTTGCAGAACAGGCACAAACGCAGATGCGTCGTGCAAACCTTTATTTCTTCAGAAGACAATACGACAGGGGAACCATCAAGTGGCTCACCCCGTAGGCCAGAGGCCGTCGCCGATCGTTCGGCGCG
>NZ_JAGIOT010000001.1:7500-425000 GCF_017876855.1 Rhizobium sp. PvP014 | reverse complement strand
AAGAGCCCCCCAAAACGGGGTGTTTGGCGCAAGGTTTATGTGTGCAATCGGCCCTGTCTTTGCCCCCGCCTTGAAACCGCCCCGACATCTTCACAATCGCATGGGAAGACCTTTGCATATGAAGAGTGATTTCGCCCCTATAGAGTACGCGCGAAGGCCAGGGTCTTCGACGCGCGAGCCGAGTTTGACTCATGTCGCTGAAACGGGCACATGTTTGGCCCAAGGTACTGCAGGCAGCATTCCCTTGCTGTCTATGGAAGAACACGCATCACGGGACTGGCAAAGACTGGCATGATGACGGCCCGCAGCATGATACGCACGCTCGGCAACGAACCGCCGATCCTCGCCGATGGCCGTCGCGCGCCGGATCGGCGCGAAATTTCCATGCGCTGGCTTTCCGGCACGTTCCTGACCGGCATTACATCGTCTCTCCTGATGGGCGTCGCGCTGTTTGCAGCGCTTGATGGGCGCCAGCAGCTTGCCACCCCTGCCGAAGCCTCTGCCGCGGTCCCCTCGGATCATGACGACGACATCACGTCGCGCGGCAAGCGCCTGCTCGGCGGTAATATCGTTGCCATGCCGACCGACCGGCGGATCATGGAAGTGTCGACCGTCGTTCACGAGGGCAATAAGGAAGTCGTGCGCCGCCGGCCCTTCGCGCATGTGAAGATGAACCTTGCCGTCAACAACGTCGCGCCGGAAGCCTATCCGAAATTCGATCCGCTCAGCATCTTCTCTTCCAGCGAAGCGCCGCCGCCGCCCAACAGCCGCACCGGCGTGATCTACGGATCCAATGTGGAATCCGATGTCAGCCTGCAGACCGTGCCCTTCCCCGTGAAGGGCGGCACTTATGCTTATGCGGCGCCGATGACGCTGGAGGAAGTGGAAGAAAACGTCCGCTCCAACGGATCCGTGCTGACTTCGGGCAATACGCAGCTCTCGGCGCTCTATTATGTCGACCCGCAGCGCTTCTCCTCCGAAGATGAGGATGTCGACCTGACATCGGGTCTCGCTGCGCGCATCGTCGAGCAGAACATGTCGGTCTCGACGCCCGAACCGTTTACCGCCCGCAGCCGCGAATATGCAGACGATATCATCCCGGTCCGCCAGCCGACCACGATCGCCCAGGCGATGACCTCCGTCGGCTACCCCGATACAAAGGCCCGCGAAATCGCCGGCTACCTCAAGTCGCGGATCGGCAGCGAGGATGTGGCCGCCGGCGACGTGATCCGCATCGGCGTGATCCAGGAGGGCCAGATGGTCCTCGTCGTGCGCGCTAGCATCTATCGCCGCGGCAATCACCAGATCACGGTTGCCGCCGACGACAAGGGCCATTTCATCGACGGCAAGGAACCGCAGATGCTGGATGCGGTCGCATCCGCGTTCAGCGAGCAACCGGCCATCGTCGCCGGCCGCGAATTGCCCGACGTCTATGACGGCATCTATCGCGCTGCCCTCTCCTACGGCATGAACAGTGACATGACGTCCCTGCTCGTCAAGCTTCTGGCTAGCAATGTGGATCTTCAGGCGCAGCTGCGCCCCTCCGACATGATCGAAGCCTTCTTCTCCGTCGCGGACGAAAAGGGCCAAGCCAGCCGGGATTCGGAACTTCTCTATGTAAACGCCCGGTTCGGCGACACGACCACCCGGTTTTACCGGTTCCAGGACCAGGATGACGGTTCGGTCGATTACTTCGATCAGGACGGCCGCAGCGTCCGGCAGTTCCTGCTGCGCAATCCGGTTCCGAACGGACGGTTCACATCCGGCTTCGGCATGCGCAACCATCCGATCCTCGGCCGTGCCTTGATGCATACCGGCTCCGATTGGGCGGCCCCGCGCGGCACACCGATCATCGCCACCGGCAACGGCACCGTCGAAAAAGCGGGCTGGGACAGCGGCGGTTACGGCAACCAGACGCTTGTGCGCCATGCCAATGGTTACGTCTCGTCCTACAATCACCAGAGCGCGATCGCCAAGGGCGTGCGCGAAGGCGCCAAGGTGACCCAGGGTCAGGTGATCGGCTATGTCGGCTCGACCGGCCAGTCGACCGGCGCCCATCTCCATTACGAACTCGTGGTCAACGGCACCAAGGTCGATCCGATGAAGGTTCGCCTGCCCGGCGGCAAGTCGCTCGACGGCAAGGCGCTGGCGCGGTTCGAGGAAGAACGCACCCGCATCGATGCGCTGCTGAAGAGCACGTCGAAACCGGCCGAAGTCGCCAGCCGCTAATTTTGCCCTGATACAAAAAAGGCCGCCCCGTTTCCGGTGCGGCCTCATTTTTCGATCGCGGTTTGCGTTTACGCGGCTTCGCTCATGCTGCCCTTGATGCGAAACAGCAGCCGGTCGGAGCCCGACGTCACGTTGATCGTCGATCCGTTCGGGATCTGTCCGGCCAAAATCTGCTCGGCCAAGGGATCCTGCACGAACTTCTGGATCACCCGCTTCAGCGGCCGCGCCCCATAGACCGGGTCGTAGCCCTTGTTCGCCAGCCATTCGCGGGCATCGCCATCCAGGTCCAGTTCGACCTTACGATCGGCCAGAAGCTTCAGCAGGCGCTGCAGCTGGATATCGACGATCGCGCCCATCTCGTTGCGCTTCAGCCTGTGGAACAGGATGATTTCGTCAACGCGGTTGAGGAACTCCGGCCGGAACGAGGCTTTCACCACGCCCATCACCTGCTCGCGCACGCTTTCGGAATCCTCGTCCTCGCGAAGACCGGTCAGATATTCGGCTCCGAGATTGGAGGTCATGATGATCATCGTGTTCTTGAAGTCGACCGTGCGGCCCTGCCCGTCCGTCAGGCGCCCGTCGTCGAGAACCTGCAGGAGAACGTTGAACACATCGGGATGCGCCTTTTCAATCTCGTCGAACAGAACGATCTGGTAGGGCTTGCGCCTGATGGCTTCGGTCAGGGCACCACCTTCGTCATAACCGACATAGCCGGGGGGCGCGCCGATCAGCCGCGAGACGGAATGCTTCTCCATGTATTCCGACATGTCCAAGCGCACCATCGCCGTTTCGTCGTCGAACATGAAGCGTGCGAGCGACTTGGTGAGCTCGGTCTTGCCGACGCCGGTCGGGCCGAGGAAGATGAACGAGCCGATCGGCCGGTTCGGATCCTGCAGTCCGGCACGGGAACGGCGAACCGCGCGCGACACGGCCTGGACCGCATCGCCCTGGCCGACGACCGATTTCGCCAACTCGTCTTCCATCCGCAGCAGCTTGTCGCGCTCGCCTTCCAGCATCTTGTCGACGGGAATACCGGTCCAGCGGGAGACCACATGCGCGATCGCATCCGGATTGACCACTTCCTGCACCATGGCATTGGTGGAACTGTCCTGTGCTTCCGCCTGTGCGAGCTCCTTTTCGAGATCGGGAATGACGCCGTAGGTCAGCTCGCCGGCACGCTGGTACTCACCCTTGCGCTGGGCGGTGGCAAGTTCGTTGCGTGCTTCGTCGAGCTTGCCCTTGAGATCGGCGGCAAGTCCGAGCTTCTGCTTCTCAGCCTGCCAGCGCGCGGTCAGCGCATCCGCCTGCTCTTCCAGCGACGTCACTTCGGTCTCGAGACGGACCAGCCGGTCGGCCGAGGCTGTGTCGGTTTCCTTCTTCAGCGCCTCACGCTCGATCTTCAGCTGCATGATGCGGCGATCGAGTTCGTCCAGCTCTTCGGGCTTGGAATCCACCTGCATGCGCAACCGCGATGCGGCTTCGTCCATCAGGTCGATTGCCTTGTCCGGCAGGAACCGGTCGGCAATGTAGCGGCTGGACAAGGTCGCAGCCGCAACCAGAGCCGAGTCAGAGATGCGGACCTTGTGGTGCTGCTCGTATTTTTCCTTCAAGCCGCGCAGGATCGAGATCGTATCCTCAACCGTCGGCTCCTCGACCATGACGGGCTGGAACCGGCGGGCAAGAGCCGGATCCTTTTCCACATGCTTGCGGTATTCGTCGAGCGTGGTCGCGCCGACGCAATGCAGCTCGCCGCGGGCAAGTGCGGGCTTCAGAAGGTTGGACGCGTCCATCGCGCCATCCGCCTTGCCGGCTCCAACCAGCGTGTGCATCTCGTCGATGAACAGGATGATTTCGCCGTTTTCCGACTGCACCTCGTTCAGCACGCTCTTCAGCCGCTCTTCGAACTCGCCGCGATACTTTGCGCCTGCAATCAACGCGCCCATGTCGAGCGCCATCAGCTTCTTGTCTTTCAGGCTTTCCGGCACGTCGCCGTTGACGATGCGCAGGGCCAGACCTTCGGCGATCGCCGTCTTGCCGACGCCGGGTTCGCCGATCAGGACGGGATTGTTCTTCGTGCGGCGCGACAGAACCTGGATCGTGCGACGGATTTCGTCGTCACGGCCGATCACCGGATCGAGCCGGCCATCGCGCGCTTCGGTTGTCAGGTCGCGGGCATATTTCTTCAGCGCCTCAAAGCCCTGTTCAGCGGTGGCGCTGTCGGCGGTGCGGCCCTTGCGCAGGTCGTTGATGACCTGGTTGAGGCCCTGCGCCGTCAGCCCCGCCTTCTTCAGGCTGGCCGATGTCGAGGCGGAGCTTTCGATCAAAAGTGCCAGCAGCAGTCGCTCGACCGTGACGAAGCTGTCGCCCGCTTTCTTGGCTGCTTCCTCAGCAGTTGAAAACACTTTTGCCAGCGGCTGCGAAAGATAGATCTCGCCATTGCCGCCCGAAACCTTCGGAAGCTTGGAAAGCGCCGTATCGTTTGCGATCCGGGCGTCCTTGGCGCTACCGCCTGCGCGCTCGATCAATGCGGACGCCATACCCTGGTCGTCGTCGAGCAGAACCTTGAGCAGGTGCTCTGGCGTAAACTGCTGATGACCAGCGGACAGAGCCTGGGTCTGGGCAGACTGGAGGAAGCCCCGTACCCGCTCGGAATATTTTTCGATGTTCATAAGATAAACCTCCTGAATCGCCCCGCCCTCCATGGAGGCACGGACCGATGATTGAGATGGGGCTCCCTTTAAAGGCGAACCCGGCCGGCCAACCGGCCTCGGTGAAGATATGGGAGCGCGATTTTGTGATTTAAAGACGCGGAGAAGAGGATTTAGGCGATATTGGCGCGGCGTCGATCGAGCCGGGATCGCGCGATGTCGTCGAGCCGACAACTCGCCGCCGCACCCGGGTAAGACCGGCGAGGTGACAGGTGCAAAACGTGCAAGGGATAGGATCCAAGACGAGCCAGGTGCAGCATGGCGATCTCCCGCAAGAGCTTTCGGCTACCCCAAAAAGCAAAACTCCGGCCTTTCGACCGGAGTTTTCATATCATTCGTTCTCTAGAAGACCGGCTTATTCGCCAGCTTCTGCCAGTGCCGGCTTGTCGTCACCGTCACCAGCATCTCCGCCGTCTGCCGCATCGGCATCCTTGCGGGTCTGGCGACGTGGGCGGTTGCCTGCCGTGCGGCGACGGCGTGGCGTGGCTTCTGTCTGCGATTCCTCTTCGACCGAAACCTCGACCGGAGTGCCTTCGATATCCGGCTGCGGTCCGGATCCATCGACGACAGGAGCGACGGCTACCGGAGCTTCGGTGACCTGAGGCGCGCGCTGTCTCGTCCTCGCCGGAGCGACAGGCTGTTCGACAGCAGGTGCAACAGGCTGCTCCATCGGCTGCTCGTTGCCCTGTTCAGGTGCGCGTTCGGCACGGTCCTGGCGCTCTGGGCGGTCGGGACGTTCCGGGCGACGCTCGCGGCGCTCGTTCCGGTCACGCCGATTTTCGCGCGGCTGCTGGTCCTGGCCGGACTGGTTGCCCTGGTTCTGACCAGAGTTTTGACCCGAGTTCTGTCCGGAATTCTGGCCTGAGTGCTGTCCAGAGTTCTGGCTGGAATTATGCTCGCGGCGTGGCTGCTCGTCCATCATCGGCTGTGGTGCGTAGCCCATATCGTCGCCGTCACCCTGATCCATATCGTCTTGATCGATCGAGTTGCCGTCGCGGTCCTGGTATTCGCCACGCTCCTGATGCTGGAAACGGTCCTGCATCTGTGCCTGCGCTGCAGCAATGATGCGATAATAGTGTTCCGCATGCTGCAGGTAGTTTTCGGCCATGACACGGTCGCCTGCGCTTTGCGCATCACGAGCAAGCGTCGAGTATTTTTCGGCGATGTGCTGAGCGGTGCCGCGGATTTTTACATCCGGGCCGGAGCTGTCATAGGACCGGCTGAGCGGGTTGCCGCCCTTGCGATTGAAATTGTTGTTTCCACCGCCGCTGCCTCCGCCGCCGCCATTGCTGCTGCCGCCATTGTTGCTGCCACGCCCCCGACCGCGCTTGTTTTGCTGTCCTGGCCTCATATATCGTTCACCAACTCTCTGTCTTCGCTGATAAAAGGCCACGCGGCCCGCCGGTCATCGCCGGAACAGGACTTCGCGTGCCATGCGCAGGTCGACCAAGGCGGCCTGCCGCTTTCAAAGTCAAATTACCTGATCACGCACTGGATCTGCTCAACCTGCTCGGTCTTCGAAAAGAGCCGGTTCTACAGTTGAACTTTTAGCGAGAACGAATCGTTGTTCACTCCCAGCCGCCCCGATGCGTGATTTACGCTAACTCGCTTCCTGAAGGATTCCAAGCCCTTTCTTTTGCTTTGCAACATCGAAAGTCTGGATAATCAAGGGCCACCTCTCGTAAAGACAAGCACGCGATCGTTGTCACCATAATCACGTCTTGCTTGCGTCAAGATGAAGCCTGCGTCCTCGAAGATACGCGTCACGGTGTCTCGCTGATCGAACCCGATCTCTACGCCGATCGACCCTTCGTCCTTGGGAAACGAGCCATCTTCCTGTGGACCACGCAGTTCGAGAAAGTGCTCGGCCTGCGATGCGATTGCCCGGTAGGCCTCCAGGCCATCGGGTCCGCCGTCCAACGCTGCCGGCGGATCGAAATCGCGAACTTCCGGCTCTAGTTCAGGAATGACATCGCTTCTGATATAGGGCGGGTTTGACACGATTATGTCGAAACTACAGTCAATTGCGTCAAACCAGTGACTTCTGACGCCCTGGAACCGCTCGCCGAGCCCGAGACGTTGCGCATTGCGCGTCGCGGTCGACAGCGCGTCATCAGAGATATCGGAGCCAATGCCCGTCGCTTGTGGAACCTCGCTCAACAGCGCCAGAATGATGGCGCCGGTGCCGGTACCGAGATCAAGCACGCGGGCGTGACCCTTATCCGCAACGATCCGCCTGAGCACGGGCAGCATGCATTCGACCAGGAGTTCGGTGTCCGGCCTTGGCTCCAGCGTCTCCTTGGAAATCAACAGATCCAGCCCGTGAAACGCCCGCATGCCGAGAATGCGGTGAACCGGCTCTCGGTTCAGGCGCCTGGCCACCGCGTCCGCAATGCGGGTCATGTCGAGGGCATCGACCACCCGGTCGCCATCAACGAAGACCTCTGTCGAGGAAAGGCCCAGCAAGCCGCCGATCAGAAGCCTTGCCTCGATGGCCGCATCGGCGATGCCTGCTGCGGCAAACTGCGCCCTTGCATCCGCCACCACCGTCTTCAGCACGGACGCCGGTTGGTGGCTCATCCGTGCTGCTCGCCAAGCTGCGCCAGCTGTCCCGCCTGATAGTCCGAGATCAGCGCATCGACGACTTCGTCGATCTCGCCGATCATCATCCGGTCGAGCTTGTAGAGCGTCAGGTTGATGCGGTGGTCGGTCACGCGCCCTTGCGGGAAATTGTAGGTGCGAATGCGCTCCGAACGGTCGCCCGAGCCGACCTGGCTCTTGCGGTCCGCAGAGCGTTCGCTGTCGGCTTTCTGCCTCTCCATGTCGTAGAGCCTCGAGCGCAGGACCTGCATCGCTTTCGCGCGGTTCTGATGCTGTGATTTCTCCGAACTGGTGACGACCAGCCCCGTCGGCAGGTGGGTGATGCGAACGGCAGAGTCGGTGGTGTTGACGTGCTGGCCGCCGGCGCCTGATGCCCGCATCGTATCGATGCGGATGTCGTCCGCCTTGATCTCGATATCGATCTCTTCCGCTTCGGGCAAAACTGCGACCGTCGCGGCCGACGTATGGATGCGCCCCTGCGTTTCCGTATCGGGCACGCGCTGCACGCGGTGCACGCCGCTTTCGAATTTCAGCTTGGAAAACACGCCGCGGCCGGTGACGGTGGCGATGACTTCGCGGAAACCGCCCGCTTCGCCGTCGCTGGCGGAGAGCACTTCCACCTTCCAGCCATGGGCGCTGGCATAGCGCTCGTACATACGGAAGAGGTCGCCGGCAAACAGCGCCGCCTCGTTGCCGCCGGTGCCGGCGCGGATTTCCAGGATGGCGCTGCGCTCGTCGGCCGCATCCTTGGGAAGGAGAAGGATCTGCATGTCCTTTTCCAGCTGCTCGATGCGTTCTTCCGCATCCGGCAGCTCCATCTCGGCCAGCTCGCGCATCTCGCGGTCGGTCGCCTTGTCGACAAGCATCGCACGCAGGTCTGCGACTTCAGCCAGCGTCTTTTCGTATTCACGGATCTTGGTGACCACCGGCTGCAGTTCGGAATATTCCGATGCCAGCTTCACATAGACATCGGCAGCCGGACCTTCCGACATGCGCGCCTCGATCTCGCCGAACCGGCGTTCCAGTTCGCGCATCTTTTCGACAGGAAGCTTCGCCACCCAATCACTCCACTCTTGTTCTTTGTGTTTTTCTATACGGGAATGTTGTTGGTTTCCGCAAACCGCAACAGCAAATTGCGGATCGGCTCGTCCGAGCGCACGTCGTCCAGCGCGGCGTTCAGCTCCTCGGCCAACTGCCCTGCATCGAGACCAAGCAGCATCGCCTTGACCGGCCCGATCGAGGTTGCCGCCATCGACACCGAACGGAAACCGACGCCGATCAGCGCCATGGCCGAAAGCGGCTTGCCGGCCATCTCGCCGCACAAGGTCACCGGCGTCCGGTTCTTTTCGCCGGCGCGGGCGATATCACGAAGAATGCGCAGGAACGGCTTGCCGAGAATATCGAATCGGTCGGAAACGCGGGCATTGCCCCGGTCAGCGGCCATGGCGAACTGGAACAGGTCGTTTGAGCCGACCGATACGAAATCCACTTCCGCCATCAGTTCATCCAGCTGCCACATCAGCGACGGCACTTCCAGCATCGCGCCGAACTGCAGCTTGCGCGGCAGGCTGTGGCCGAATTTGGAAAGATGCTGGACTTCCTTCTGGAACAGCTCGCGCACCGCGCGGATTTCTGAAACCTCGGTGATCATCGGCAGCATCATGCGCAGCTCGGCACCCGCCGATGCCCGCAGCAGCGCGCGCATCTGGGTGCGCAGCAGGCCCGGCCGATCGAGAGACAGGCGGATCGCCCGCCATCCCAGCGCCGGGTTTTCCTCTTCCTGGCTGCGGAGGTACGAGACCACCTTGTCGCCACCGATATCGAGCGTGCGGAACGTCACCGGAAGGCCCGCCGCCTGACGGATCACGGCGCGATAAAACGCCTCCTGTTCCTCAAGCTTCGGCATAGTCGAGGCAATCATGAACTGCAGCTCAGTGCGGAACAGGCCGATACCCTGCGCACCGGATTCAGCAAGCTGCGGCAGATCCACCAAAAGGCCGGCATTCATGTTGAGGCTGATCGCCTTGCCATCCTTGGTCACCGGCTCGACCGAGCGCAGTGCCTTGAACTGCTCCTGGCGCCGGGCCCGCAGCTTGACCTTTTCCTCATAAGCCTTCTGCAGATCCGCCATCGGGCGCACATGCACCTGGCCGTCGTCACCGTCGATGATGATGGGATCGCCGTTTTCGGCAAGCGCAACCAAGCCCGTCGCCTGGCCGACAACCGGAATACCCATGGCGCGGGCCACGATCACCACATGGCTGGTGACCGCACCTTCTTCCAGCACCAGCCCGCGGAGGTTCTCGCGCGGATAATCGAGCAGTTCGGCAGCGCCCATGGCGCGCGCAAGGATGATCGCATCGAGCGGGAAGTTTTCGTCCGTTGCTCGGCCGGAATAGCCGGTCAGCTGACGCAGCAGGCGGTTGGCCAGATCGTCGAAATCATGCATCCGCTCGCGCAGATAAGGGTCGGTCAAGCGCATCATCCGCGCCTTGGTGTCGCTCTGAACCTTTTCAACCGCAGCTTCCGCCGTCAGACCGTTGTGGATCGCCTCTTCCATGCGGCGCACCCATCCCTGGTCGTGCGCAAACATGCGGTATGTTTCCAGCACCTCCCGGTGCTCGCCCTCCTGCGCCACGTCGCGGCGCTGCAGCATGTCGTCGATCGAGATCCGGAGCGATCCGAGCGCTTCGGCCAGACGGAGGATTTCCTTGTCCGAATCCTCGTTGAGAAGATTGGTAACGACGATGCGCGGCTCGTGCAGCACGACATGGCCGAGCCCGATGCCCTCGTTATAGCCGTTGGCCGCGATCGTGACGGCTCGGGTGAGGTCCAGCTCCAGCCCAGGTGCCGTGATCTTTTTGAGGTCGCCGGTCGCGATCATCTCGGCGATCACCATCGCTGTCGTCTCGAGCGCCTCGACCTCGTCTTCGCGGTAGTTGCGGCTGGCCTTGTTCTGCACGACGAGAACGCCGAGCGTGCGGCCGGCGCGCAGGATCGGCACGCCAAGGAAGGAATGATAGATCTCTTCGCCGGTCTCGGGCAGGTAGCGGAATGCCGGATGCGCTTGCGCATCGGAAAGATTGAGCGGCTGTGCCGACGCGGCAATCGTGCCGACCAGGCCCTGCCCCATCTTCAGCTGCGATGTATGGACAGCCTCCTTGTTGAGGCCTTCGGTGGCGTAAAGCTCGAGCACACCATCGGAGCGCAAAACATAGACGGAGCAAACCTCCGCCACCATGTTGCTGGCAATCTGGCGCACGATTCGATCAAGCCGCTCCTGCGGCTCGAGCGGTTCGGCCATCAACTCGCGGAGCCGCTTCAGAAGAACGCGCGGCCCGGCCGACATGTCTCTCATCGGCATCATTGCTCCCGAATGCATCTTTAATCCGGAAGTGGCCGCGCGAGTTTCACACTCACGCGGCAAACCGGTTGACGATCAAGTCTTATCGAGACCGTAGGCGGAATGCAAAGACCGAACTGCAAGTTCTGAGTAGTCGCCGGCGATCAGGATCGAAATCTTGATTTCCGAGGTGGTGATGGCCTTGATGTTGATCGACTTTTCGGCAAGTGCCTTGAAAGCGGTCGCGGCCACGCCAGCATGGCTGCGCATGCCGATGCCGATCACCGACACCTTGGCGAGACCCGATTCGCTCTGCACGACGTCGAAGCCGATCTTGTCCTTGTTGTCTTCGAGAACGCTGATGGCCTTGGCCACGTCCCCGTAAGGCACGGTGAAGGTCATGTCGGTCTTCGATCCGTCCTCGGAAATGTTCTGGACGATCATGTCGACATTGATGTGATTTTCGGCCAGCGGGCCGAAGATGGCGGCAGAAACGCCTGGCCGGTCGGAGAGACGACGCAGGGAGATCTGCGCTTCATCCTTGGCGTAGGCGATGCCGGTGACGACTTCCTGTTCCACGATCTCTTCCTCGTCGCAAATCAAAGTACCGGGCGGGTTGATGAGGTCGCCCATGCCCGGTGCATCGGGATCCTCGAAACTGGAGCGCACGAAGGTGCGAACCTTGTGAACCATGGCAAGTTCAACTGAGCGCACCTGCAAGACCTTGGCGCCGAGCGATGCCATTTCGAGCATTTCCTCGAACGAAATCTTCTTCAGGCGCCGCGCCTTGGGCACGATGCGCGGGTCCGTCGTATAGACGCCATCGACATCCGTATAGATGTCGCAGCGATCGGCCTTGAGAGCGGCAGCAATCGCCACCGCCGATGTGTCGGAACCGCCGCGACCGAGCGTCGCGATCCGGTTGTCCGGGCCGATGCCCTGGAAGCCGGCAACGACGGCCACCTGGCCCTCGCCCATCCGCTTGATGATGTCGGAACCGTCGATTTCCTGAATCCGGGCCGCGCCATGGGCATTGTCGGTGCGGATCGGCAACTGCCAGCCCTGCCAGGAGCGCGCATTGATGCCCATCGACTGCAGCGCGATCGCAAGCAGCCCTGATGTCACCTGCTCGCCGGAGGCGACGACGGCATCGTATTCGCGCGCGTCGTAAAAGGGAGAATCGGCGCCATTGACCTTCGGTGTGTCCTGTACCCAGCCCACCAGCTCGTTGGTCTTGCCCGACATTGCGGAAACGACGACGGCCACTTCATGGCCCGCGTCGACCTCGCGTTTCACATGGCGTGCCACATTGTGGATACGGTCAAGATTGGCGACGGACGTGCCGCCGAACTTCATCACGATGCGAGCCATTCGACAAAAACCACTGTTTCGTCCCGGCACCATACGCTGGAACGTCTGCTTCCCGTTTCTCTGCTCTCCGGGCCTCAAGGCCTGGAGTCACAAAGTTGCGGGGGTCTCATATCGAAAAGGGGCTGGCGGTGCAATGGCCGGAACAGGCCAGAACGGTACGCCCGGCAAAAACCGGAGGCAGTATTTCGCGATTATCCGCGGAAAATCGCCGAACATGAAAAGGGCCGCTTTCGCGGCCCCCGACTATCATCAACTGTAACCGTTCACGGCGGAGCTCGTCCACCGTTGTCGCCTTAGCGATTGCGGCAACCCGGGCCGACGCACTGCTCAGTTTCACCCTGCGGGGCGCGACGGTCGTTGTTGCGCTCTGCACGCGGTTCCTGACGACGCTCTTCTCTGCGTTCGTCATTGCGCTCGGCACGCGGCGGCGGGCGGCGATCATCCCTGCGGTCATCGCCACGATCCATGCGCGGCGGTGGTGGGCGACGGTCGTCGTCGCGATCAATCCGCGGTGGCGGACGGCGGTCATCCCGGTCGCGGTCGATACGCGGTGGTGGAGGGCGACGGTCGTCGTCACGATCGATACGCGGCGGTGGGCGACGATCGTCCCTGTCACGGTCGACGCGTGGCGGGTCGCGGCGGTCGCCGCGATCACGGTCCCAACCGGGACGGTTGTCCCAGCGGTCACGATCGCGGTCGCGGTCCCAACCCGGAGGCGGTGGCGGCGGACGCCTGTCACGATCCCAACGCGGCGGTGGCGGCGGCTGACGATCGGCGCGCCAATTGTAATCGCGCCAGCGATCACGTTCGCGATAGAAATTGCGCTCTCTGTAATGGCGGCCCCAGTAGTCGTTGACTTCGAACGTCACCGTCGGGATGCCGAGACCCTGATAGTAGTCGGGCGCGACATAGACGCGGTTCGAACGGTACGCCGCCTGGACATAGTTTCCCGAAACCCAGCCACGACCGCCGTAGAACGAAACGTCGCACCAGTTCACGCTGCTCATGCAGCCGTTGATGGTAACGGTCGCGCTGACCGGGATCACTGTAACCGCCGGATAGGCGGTGCTCGGACCTGACCGCATGTTCACGTTCGCGGTTGCGAATCCCTGCACGGCAGCCGAAGCAATCGACGGCGCCAGCATCAAGGCGCCGAGAGCGGCTACCCGTAAAAGTAACTTTTTCACCTGTTTCCTCCTGGAAAACATAAGCGGTCGGAATTGCTTCCGTTTTGCGCCCCGTAATTTTCAGCCTAAATGCTCGGAACGACCTATTGTTCCAGTTGTCGGCTGAATGGCGAATGAATGATGTATTTGACTGTCATTCACTCTTTTTCTCCTCGCCGTAAGCAACGGTTCATCCCGCCCGCTCACTGGAAAACAATGACTAAGCTGTCGCGCGACCTCCGCGGCGATGTCACCCCTTGACATCAACCCGGGATCGTCCGACTTCAGGCCCTAGTACGAGAGGATGACGATATGACCGAAACCACACGCAGCACAGTCGATAAGGACCAGGTTGAATGGTTCTCGAAAATGGCAGCCGAGTGGTGGAACCCGACAGGGAAGTTTCGGCCTCTCCACAAGTTCAATCCGGTCCGCCTCTCCTATCTTCGCGACCGGATCTGCGAGCATTTCGGCCGTGACCCCAACGGTCACCAGCCGCTTGCCGGTCTTCGCATCCTCGATATCGGATGTGGCGGCGGTCTGTTGTCGGAGCCGATGGCCCGCATGGGTGCGACCGTTGTCGGCGCGGACCCGTCTGAAAAGAACATCGGCATCGCTTCCACCCACGCAGCTGAGACCGGCGTCACCGTCGATTATCGCGCAGTCACGGCCGAAGACCTTGCCGCGTCGGGCGAGCTGTTCGACGTTGTCATGAACATGGAAGTAGTCGAACACGTCGCTGACGTCGATTTTTTCATTACTACCTGCGCTTCGCTGGTGAAGCCGAGCGGCCTGATGTTCGTCGCGACCATTAACCGCACGCTGAAGGCCGGCGCGCTGGCGATCTTTGCTGCGGAAAACATTCTCCGCTGGTTGCCGCGCGGCACCCACCAGTACGACAAGCTTGTGCGCCCGGAAGAGATCGAAAAACCGCTGTCAAAAAGCGGCATGGAGATCATTCACCGCACCGGCGTGTTCTTCAACCCGCTCAGCGACCGCTGGAACCTGTCATCCGACATGGACGTCAATTACATGCTGCTGGCGCGGCGTCCGGGCTGAGCTTCAGTTCTTGACGACAGCCGTGACGGGTGTTGCGGCGTCGACGGAGCCGCCCTTGCGGTGCAAAAGCGAGGCCCAACGGGGCCGCTCGAACAGGAAGTTGCCGATCCCTGTCGCCCTGACAATCGCGTAGAGGATGAGCGAGCTCACGATCGACACGATCATCACCGAAACGCTCAGCAGTCCCGTATCGGTAATCAGTCCGGTCTTGAGCGCCACTGCCCTGAACAGAGACATCGGGATGGTAAAGGCGAGGTAGACGACCAGCGAATGCTTGCCGAGCCAGACCAGCCAGCGCGAGAACGGCAGTTGGACGACGAGGCCGCAAGCGATGCAAAGCGCCAGCGTTCCAGCGACAGCAAGCACGAAATGCATCCCTGGCAACACCGCAGACCCCATCTGCATCCCGACCGGTTGAACCGCATAGCCGGGTGAAAACACGAGCACTCCGTTGACCAGCGCCCAGACGCACAGCGCAGCCCAGGCTCTCGCCGAATAGCGCTGGCAGAGATCGACCAGCTTCAAAATTGCGGGACCCGTCAGGAAGCCGAGGTAGAAGAAAACGAAATACGCGGCAAACTGCGTCACCACATAGCTCGCCGAATGGGGCGACAGGACCTCGAGGCCGATCGCGACCGGAAGAACCACCCAGGCCGGGACAGACAGCTGGTACAACAGCTTCGTCACCAGTCCGAAAATGGCAAGCAGATAGACGAACCACAAAACGCCGTAGGGCTGGACCATCGCAAACGCCAGCTCCTTCAGCATCTTGCTGAGATCGAGCTCGTAGACCCCGATCTTGAGGCCAAGCATGATCGTGACCCAGAGCACGTAGAAATAAAGGTAATGGACCACCCGGCGGTCGACGAACTGCAACCACGGGCGGGCGATAACCTGCGACAGGAACAGACCCGAGATCAGGAAGAATTCCGGCATCCGGAATGGAGTGGCGAAACCGATGACATAGTGCAGAAAGCCGACCTGCCCGGTATATTCGCCGGTATTGTAGGCCGAGTACATCATCACAACCAGGATAATCGAGACACCTTTGGCGGCGTCGACCCACGCTAAACGATCAATCTTTTCCATGCTGCAGAGCACTTTCTGTCTGATCAAGGTTACGGGGACGCCCTTGCGATGTGATCGCAACGATCCGGCCTGTTCGGTCTAAATCCAAAGGGTCATGTCGAATGCGATGTTGGTGTCAACGTCTGCCAATTCGTCGCCGGAGTGTGGCCCTTGGAGAACTGGGCAGGATTTGAACCTGCATGTACGGGCTTGCGGGCCCGCTCCATTTCAGTCTGGCACCAGTTCATCACGGACGGCTTTCGGCAGCCCGTCCGCAGAGATAGCGCAGTCAGGTTAGAGTTCGGTAAACCGGCATGGTAAAGATGCATGTCTTGGAAGAAATACTTACAAGATACTTCCGACATCGCTAATGAACTTGAAGACCGGCGTCAGTTGCCGTCTTCCGGGAGCGTCGGCAAGGGGGCGATGTCGATGCCCTCATCAATCAGCTCGCGCACGTCGTCGAAACTTGCCTTGCCGATAATCCCGCGCGCATCGGCCTCGCCGTAATGGATCTTGCGCGCCTCTTCCGGAAATTTCTCGCCGACATCTTCGGAACTGGCGCGGATACCGGCGACGGCTTCCTTGAGCTTCGCCATCACCTCATGGCGCGCCATATTCATCGCCAACTCCTGCTTGGCTTCCTTCTTCCGTGCTGTCGAAACGGAGGGCGCCATCAGGGATTTTGAGATCGCGGTGGAATTGCAGACCGGACAGGTTAAAAAGCCGCTTTCCACCTGGCGGTCGAAATCGGCGCTTTGGGCAAACCAGCCTTCAAACGCATGTCCGTTCTCGCAGCCGAGCGAATATTTGATCACGCCGCCTCTTCCCTGTCACCGCGGCCGGGGACGATCGCCACGGAAAACTCCCGGGCATTCTTGAGGTTGGGGATCTTCTGGCGTGCCGCCCGGACCTGGTCGAGATCGATCTCGGCGATCAGGACCTCTTCGCCGGTGCCGCCAGCCATCGCCAGAACCTTGCCCCAGGGATCGACGATCATCGAATGACCGAAGGTTTCGCGGCCATCTTCGTGGGTGCCGCCCTGTGCCGCAGCGATTAGGAACGTGCCGTTCTCGATGGCGCGGGCCCGAAGCAGGATTTCCCAATGCGCCTCGCCCGTCTGGCGGGTAAAGGCAGCCGGAACCGTGAGAATTTCGGCGCCGGCCAAGGCCTCGGCCCGGAACAGCTGCGGAAACCGCACATCGTAGCAGATCGCAAAACCGAGCCGGCCGAAACCGAGGTCGGCGACCCGCGCTTCGTTGCCGGGTTCATAGGCCGAACTCTCGCGCCAGCTTTCACCGTTGTCGAGATCGACATCGAACATGTGGATCTTGTCGTAGCTGCAGACGGTTGCGCCGTCCGGCGAAAACAGGAAAGCGCGGTTGGCGATCTTGCCGTCGTCGCGGGCAATGGCGGTCGAGCCGATATGCAGGAAGACGCCGAGCTCTCTCGCCAGATCCCGGCCCGTCGAGACAATCACGTCGTCCGCCTCGCCCCGGAGCACCTCGCGCGCTGCCTTGCGGTCACGCTGCAGCATGCCGGTCATTTCGGGGGTCTGAATATAGGTCGCGCCATGGGCTGCAGCGTCACGGACAAGACGCGCCATGTCGGCCGCATTCCTGACGGGATCGACGCCCGAACACATCTGGATCGCTGCAACCTTGACCGCGGTCATCGAAAAATCTCCTCAGGCCGCCAGAAGCGGATCGAGCTTGCCGGCACGGTCGAGCGCATGCAGGTCGTCGCAACCGCCGACATGCCGACCATCGATGAAGATCTGCGGGAATGTCGAACCGCCGTTCGACTTCTGCACCATTTCGGCGCGCAGTTCCTTGGAATAGGTCGCGTCATGCTCGGTAAAGGCAACGCCCTTGGATTCGAGCAGCGCCTTGGCGCGGGCGCAGTAACCGCAATATTCGCGGGTGTAAATGATCACATCTGCCATGATTTTCTCCACGTACTGTCAGGACTTTGTGCAGCGCGTCACAATTGCCGTCTCTGTCATATAGGCCCGGCAATGGCCATTGCAAAGGTCAAAACCGTCACCTCGGCAGCCCCTGCCCGCTTCAGCGCCCGGGTTGCGGAAGACACAGTTGCGCCGGTCGTGAACACGTCATCGACAAGAACGATATGCTTGCCGAACACGTCCTGTTCGCGACCCGCGGCCACCTTGAACGCGGCGCGGACGTTCTCCTCGCGGCCCCGCGCCGTCAGCCCCACCTGGCGCTGAGTGCTCTTCGTGCGCAGCAATGTTGCGGCAAGAAAGGGCTTTTCGGATTGAGCGGCGAGATGCCGCCCGAGTTCGGCTGCCTGATTGAACCGACGCCAGAACATGCGCGAGCGATGCAGCGGCACCGGGAGAATAGCGTCGCAATCGGCCACATGGGTCTCGCTCGCGCGCAGCATCCACCCGGCCATCATTGCGGCGAGGTCGGTGCGATCCCTATATTTCAGCGCATGGACGAGCGAGCGTGCCGCACCTTCGTGGATTGCCACAGCCCGCAGGCGGTCGAACACCGGGGGATTGGCGATCGCTTCCGGCGAGATCAGCAATTGCTCATCCAAAGCGGGATCGGAAGGATCATAGGAGAACGGAAGGCCTAGAACCTCGCAGTAGGGACGTTCGATGAAGCGCAGACCGCTCCAGCACTGTGAACAGAAACCGCGATGGCTGCCGGTGATCACGCCGCATCCGGGACAGGCTGGCGGGTAGACGACGTCGCCTATCCGGCGTGTCCAGACGGACGCGGCCGATACCATGCTCCTCAGCGATCGCAAGGCGGGGGACGAAGACATGCTTGACATTAATCGACGGAGAGCGACTTTGCGACCCGCGGAAATTGAGTGGAAAACATGGACATCATTTTTGACGCCGAACTGGTCGAAGCACGGCGCCGGCGTGCGATTGCCGCTGGCGACCACAACGCGGCGTTTTTGCTGGATATAGCCGGACGCGAACTGGCCGAGCGGCTGTCCGTGGTCGAACGGCAGTTCGAACAGGGTGTCGAGTTGCATGGCGGTACCGGCACTGCAGCCCGCGAAGCGAAAGCAACCGGCAAGATCGACAACATGGTCCGGGTCGAGAGCGATCCTACCTTCGCCGTCTCTGGCGAAGACATCACGGTCGCACCGCTCGACGATGTGCCGCTTGAGCCGGATACGGTCAATCTCATCGTCTCACCGCTCGCCCTTCACTTGATCAACGATCTTCCCGGCACGCTGGTCCGCATCCGCCGGGCGCTGAAACCGGATGGGCTGTTCCTTGCCGCCATTCCCGGATCCGGCACGCTTGCCGAGCTGCGCGATGTACTTCTGTCGGCCGAGGTGGAAATGACCGGGGGCGCTAGCCCGCGGGTCATTCCGTTTGCGGATGTGCGCGACGTCGGCGGGCTACTGCAGCGGACGGGTTTTGCCCTGCCGGTGATCGATGCGGAAACCTATACGGTGCGCTACGACAACCTGTTTGCATTGATGCGGGACTTGCGCGGCATGGGCATGACCAATGCGCTCGCTGGCCGCAGCCGCAAGCCGCTGACAAAGAGATTTTTCCTGAAAGCCGCCGAGCTTTATGCCGAACGCTACTCGGATCCGGATGGGCGCATCCGGGCCACGTTTTCGATCATCTACGCATCGGGATGGGCGCCGCATGAAAGCCAGCAAAAGCCCCTGAAGCCGGGATCGGCCAAGATGCGGCTGGAAGATGCGCTGCGCGGATCGCAGAACGAAAACTGATAGGTCAGGGTAACGATCGGGGGAGGCTCAGGTAATCGGCTTGTCGACCTTGCCGCCGAGGAAGCTGAACATATTGCTGAGCGCCGAGGAAAAAGCGCCGAAACCGGCGAGCAAGGCGGCCGATATGATTCCGATGATCAGGCCGTACTCGACAGCCGTCGCCCCACATTCATCGCGCATGAAGGAACGCAGGAGACGCATGACTTGCCCTTTATCCGGTAAACCGCTGATCTGTCGCCCGACTATAGCGACTAATCGTTAATTAGCAGCCATCGTTTGCGCCGTAGCCCTGTACGATGCAGACGGAGCCCGGCGTGTCCTGAAGGACGCTACGGCGGATCGTGTAGGTTTTCGTGCCCTTCTCGACCGGCTTGATCGAGCCGGTGGTGATCATGTCGAAGTCCTGCTTGACCGTTGCCAGCCGCTGCTGGTCGTCGTGACCGGCGAGCATCGGCGTCACGATCAGCGCAAGCGCAACCGCAGCGGTGCCAAACAGCAGAGCAATATTGAGGGCGCCGGTCCTACCGGATCTGTGCTTTGCCCGCTGGCGGGCCTGCACAGTTTTCCAGAATTCGTCTTCCATCGCTGAAAAGCCTCGTCAACGCAGTCACTGATACCCCTGACGATGCCACGATGGGCTGAATTAAAGGTTAACAGGCTCTGAATTCGACTGCGCTAATTCGACTGATCTCGATCAGACAAGATCCTGAATGATCGGGATCAGAGGCTCGTCGGCGGGCGGCATCGGATAGTCCCGAAGCGCGTTCGGCTTGACCCACTTGATCGCCTGCCCCTCGCGCCCGTGCGGAATGCCCTCGAAACGGCGACAGACATAGAGCGGCATCAACAGATGGAAGGTTTCATAAGTGTGGCTCGCAAATGTCAGCGGCGCGAGGCAGGCTTCCTTCGTCTGGATCCCGAGCTCCTCGTCGAGTTCACGGATCAACGTCTCCTCGGGCGTTTCGCCAGGCTCCACCTTACCCCCCGGAAACTCCCAGAGCCCGGCCAGCGACTTGCCCTCAGGGCGCTGCGCAAGCAGGATGCGGCCATCGGCATCGATCAGCGCGCAGGCTGCAACGAGAAGAATTTTCCTCGACATGAGATCGGTCACCCTTTGCGCCAGTAGCGGTATTCATAGACCTTGCGAAAGCCGAACTGGCGATAGAGGGCAATCGCCGGTTCGTTGTCTGCCTCCACCTGCAGCCATGCCGAACGGGCGCCGCTGACGCGGGCCCAGCGCAGTGCCGAGGCAAGTATTTCCGAGCCGATGCCCTGCCGCCGAACCGTTTGCGACACGGCAAACGACATGACGCCCGCAAGATCGTTGTCCTGCACGCAAAGCGCCACGGCGACGGCGCCGTGACGTGGGCTTTCCTTGATGAAGAAGCCCGATTGCGGCTTGATGGAACTGAGGATCTCCGCCAGTGCCGGCTTCAGCGCTGCGTCGTCCTGCCCCACTGCAATGCAGGCATCGACGAAACGGCCGATATCGTGGCTGGGAAGATGACCAAGCGTCGGCGGCAGCGGAAGGTGGGCGAGATCGCCGATCATCACATCTGCGGTCTCGAACATCTGCCAGCCATCATCCTCCAGATGACGGATCAGGTGGGGCGGTGCGAGCGGCGTTTCGCGCACCACCAGCGATCGTCCGTAATCGGCAAAACGCTTGCGGGCCTTCGACAACCGCAGGTCCATGTCCCGGTAATCCGACGGATCGAGCGGCACGATGCAGTTGAGACGCTTCGACGGATGGCTCCCCGTCAGCCGAACCTGCCAGCTGCCGTCATAGACCACGGACGCCGCGGGCCAAGCCCGGAAGCCGACCGCTTCCAGCCTTCGAACCAGGGGCAGATCGGCTTGAACGGGAGATGCGGTCATATCCGTCATCAGCTCCGGTAATCTCCGTTGATGGCGACGTATTCCTTGGTGAGGTCGCAGGTCCAGACGGTGGCGGTGCCGGAGCCAAGTCCGAGTTCGACCTTGACCGGAATGTCCTGTCCCTTCATCACGTTGGACGCGGCCTCTTCCGAATAGGCAGGATCGCGTTCGCCATTGACGGCAACCCGGACATCGCCGAACCAGATCGCCAGCTTGTCTCGGTCCGCGGCTTCGCCGGCCTTGCCGACGGCCATGACGATCCGGCCCCAGTTGGCGTCTTCGCCAGCGGCTGCGGTCTTGACCAGCGGCGAATTGGCGATCGACAGTGCGATCGTCTTGGCGGCGGCATCGCTTTCCGCGCCCGTGACGGTGATCTCGAGCATCTTGGTGGCGCCTTCGCCATCGCGGGCAACCTGGATCGCCAGGTCCTTCAGAAGCGCGTTCAGCGCATCCCGGAAAGCGGCAAGCGCCGGATCGGCGGGATCGGTGATCTGCGTCTGGCCGTCGGAAGCCGCAGCCCCCGTCGCAAACAGCATCAGCGTATCGGATGTCGACGTATCGCTATCGACCGTCATGGAATTGAAGCTTGGCTCGACGCCTGCAGACAGAAGGGACTGCAGCACCGAAGACGAGATATCTGCGTCGGTGACGACAAAAGACAGCATCGTCGCCATATCAGGCGCGATCATGCCGGCACCCTTGGCAATGCCGTTGATCGTCACACTGACGCCGCCGATCTCGGCCGTGCGGGTCGCGACCTTCGGATAGGTATCCGTGGTCATGATCGCCTTGGCAGCCTCCTGCCAGAAATCGCCCGTGGCCGACCCGTGCATATCGCCAAGCACGCCTGCAAATTTCGTGGCATCGAGCGGTTCGCCGATGACGCCTGTCGATGCGAGGTAAATTTCATTCTCGCTGCATCCGACAGCAGCCGCTGCCGATTGTGCGGTAAGTTCCGTTGCCTGGCGGCCCTTGGCGCCGGTAAACGCGTTGGCATTGCCGGAATTGACCACCACGGCCCGCGCGGTGCCATGGGCTAAGTTCGCGCGGCAGAAATCCACCGGGGCCGACGGGCATTTCGACTTGGTGAACACGCCAGCCACCGCTGCCGGTGCGTCGAACACCATCAACAGCACATCGGTACGGTTCTTGTATTTGATGCCGGCGGCGGCCGTCGCCATGCGGACGCCGCGCAGGGCCGGCATTTGGGGATAGGACTTCGGGGCGAGCGGCGAGACGGAAGAGGACATCTGAACAACCTGGCTGAATAGGAAAGGGCCCGGATATACCGGGCCCAGATGCGAATTTTACTGCTGTGCCGGTGCCGGCGCTTCTGCACCGTCCTGCATCTTGCTCACGTCCTCGTAGCCCTTCTTCAGGCCCTCATCCATGATCTCGATCTTCTGGTCGGCCTTCGCCTTTTCGATAATGGCGACATACTTGTCGCGCATCACGAGCTGCTTGACCTGGTCCTCGACCTGGTCGAGTGCCGGCGGAGCGGCTTCGCGCTTGTCGAGAAGCTTGATGACGTGGAAACCGAACTGGGTCTTGACCGGGGTCTTGGTGTAGGCGCCCTTTTCGAGGGCAAACGCGGCCTGCTCGAATTCCGGAACCATGCGGCCCTGGGCAAACCAGCCGAGATCGCCACCTTCGTCCTTGTTCGAATCCTGCGACTTTTCCTTGGCAATGGCTGCGAAATCGCCACCCTTGTCGAGGTCGGCAATCACGGCCTTTGCTTCATCCTCGGTCTTTACCAGGATATGGGCAGCATTGACCTCTTCCTGCTTCGGGATCGACGCGATTTCCTTGTCGTAGCGTGCCTTTACTTCTTCGGGCGTCGTGGCATCGATCACGTGCTTGCGGAAGTAGGCGTTGTGCAGCTCGCGATCGCCGATATAGGCCATGCGCTTCTTGTAGTCCTCGGTGTTACCAAGGCCTTCGGCGGCAGCACCGCTTGCCAGAAGCTTCACGTCGATTGCGCCGGAAAGGGCCGCAACCTTCTTCTGTTCTTCGGGAAGCTGGGCCAGCTGCGGGTCGAGGTTCTGGACCGCGACGTCGAGTTCGGCCTGAGTGATGTTCAGGCTGCCCACCTTGGCGACGACCGTATCGTCAGCGGCGAAAGCCGGGGCCTGGACGAAGATCGCAGCGGCAAGAGCAGCCGATACGAGAAGTTTGTGGCGCAGCATCGAGTTACCTTTCGATTGGTGAACCGGATCCAGAACGTCTGGCACCGGCCGGAAAACCTTCACAAACACCGGATTGTGGCCATTCTGTATCGGCCGTCACCGTTGACATAATTCGGACCCCCTCTTATCTGTCACGCAACTTCGCGTCCAGAAGCTTTGCGGGCGCCACGGGTTGAATTGTCAGAGGCGCCGCCGTCCGACAAGCTCAATCGTGGTCTCGACGAGTGACATCAGGGACTGACATCAGAAAGGGCCATTCGTATGGTCAGCTTTGGCGGCATTGCCCGCAAACTGTTCGGATCTGCAAACGAGCGCCGCGTGCGGGGCTACAAGCCGATGCTCGAGAAGATCAATGCAATCGAGGAAGCCACCAAGGCGCTCACCGATGAGCAGCTCGCCAACAAGACGGCGGAGTTCCGCCAGATGCTGGCAGACGGCAAGACCCTGGAGGATATCCAGATCCCTGCCTTTGCGGTGCTTCGCGAAGCGGCCCTCCGCGTTCTCGGCATGCGACCCTTCGACGTCCAGCTGACCGGCGGCATGATCCTTCACGACGGCGCAATTGCCGAGATGAAGACCGGCGAAGGCAAGACGCTGGTGGGAACCCTGCCCGTCTACCTCAATGCACTGTCGGGCAAGGGCGTGCATGTGGTGACCGTCAACGATTATCTCGCACAGCGCGACGCCAGCATCATGAGCCGCCTCTACGGGTTCCTTGGCCTTTCGACCGGTGTCATCGTCCACGGCCTGTCGGACGACGAACGCCGCGAGGCCTATGCCTGCGACATCACCTATGCGACGAACAACGAGCTCGGCTTCGATTATCTTCGCGATAACATGAAATACGAGCGCGGCCAGATGGTGCAGCGCGGCCACAACTTCGCGATCGTCGATGAAGTCGATTCGATCCTGGTCGACGAAGCCCGCACCCCGCTGATCATCTCAGGCCCGCTGGACGACCGTTCCGATCTTTACAACACGATCGACGCCTACATTCCGTTGCTGTCTCCGGAAGACTACGAAATCGACGAAAAGCAGCGCTCGGCCAACTTTTCCGAAGAGGGAACCGAAAAGCTCGAAGGCCTGCTGCGTCAGGCCGGCCTGCTGAAGGGCGAATCGCTCTACGACGTCGAGAACGTGGCGATCGTCCACCACATCAACAACGCGCTGAAGGCCCACAAGCTCTTCACCCGCGACAAGGACTATATCGTCCGCAACGACGAGATCGTCATCATCGACGAGTTTACCGGCCGCATGATGCCGGGCCGCCGCTATTCCGAAGGTCAGCATCAGGCGCTGGAAGCCAAGGAAAAGGTGCAGATCCAGCCGGAGAACCAGACGCTCTCCTCGATCACCTTCCAGAATTACTTCCGCATGTACGACAAGCTTGCCGGCATGACCGGTACGGCGCAGACGGAAGCGGAAGAATTCGGCAACATCTACAAGCTGGAAGTGGTGGAGGTTCCGACCAACCTGCCGATCCAGCGTATCGACGAGGACGACGAAGTCTACCGGACGTTTGAGGAAAAGTTCAAAGCGATCATCGTGGAGATCAAGGCCGCCAGCGAACGCAACCAGCCGGTTCTGGTCGGTACGACCTCGATCGAAAAGTCCGAACTTCTGGCAACCATGCTGCGCGAGTCCGGTTTTGAGAAATTCCACGTTCTGAACGCCCGCTACCACGAGCAGGAAGCCTATATCGTGTCGCAGGCCGGCGTGCCCGGTGCCGTCACGATCGCCACCAACATGGCCGGTCGCGGTACCGACATTCAGCTCGGCGGCAATATCGACATGCGCCTTGAGCGCGAGCTCGAAGGCATCGAGGACGAGGGCGAACGCGCTGCCAAGGAGGCTGCCGTCCGTGCCGAGGTGAAAGAACTCAAGGCCAAGGCTCTGGCAGCCGGTGGCCTCTACGTAATCGCCACCGAGCGTCACGAAAGCCGCCGCATCGACAACCAGCTGCGTGGCCGCTCCGGCCGCCAGGGTGACCCGGGCCGCTCTAAATTCTACCTGTCGCTCCAGGACGATCTGATGCGCATCTTCGGTTCCGACCGGATGGATTCGATGCTGCAAAAGCTTGGTCTCAAGGAAGGCGAAGCGATCGTCCACCCCTGGATCAACAAGGCGCTCGAGCGGGCCCAGAAAAAGGTTGAGGCGCGTAACTTCGACATCCGCAAGAACCTTCTGAAATACGACGACGTCACCAACGATCAGCGCAAGGTGATCTTCGAACAGCGTATCGAGATGATGGATTCGGAAGACGTATCCGAGACCATCGAGGACATGCGCAACGAAGTGATCGAGGTTCTCGTTGCTAAGCACATCCCTGAGCGGGCCTATGCCGAACAGTGGAGCGTCAAGGAACTGCGCGAAGACGTTGATCGCCTGCTGAACCTTGATCTTCCGATCGAAGACTGGGCGACCGAAGAGGGTATCGGCGAAACCGATATCCGCGAGCGGATCACCGCCGCCGCTGAAGCTTCCGTCAAGGATCGCCGAGAGCGGTTTGGTGCCGACGTGATGAACTACGTCGAACGCTCCGTGGTGTTGCAGACGCTGGACGCCCTGTGGCGCGAGCATATCGTCAATCTCGACCACCTGCGCTCCGTCATCGGGTTCCGCGGCTATGCGCAGCGCGATCCGTTGCAGGAATACAAGGCGGAAGCCTTCGAGCTGTTCCAGGCGCTGCTTGCGAACCTGCGCGAAGCCGTGACCGCCCAGATGATGCGCGTCGAGCTTGTGCAGAACCCCGAGCCGCCGGTACCGCCATCGGTGTTCGAGGAGCATCATTTCGACCCGACGACCGGCGAAGACCAGGTGTCGGGCGCAGACGGCAGCGACTTCATCGCAGCGCCTGCCGATCGTCATCCCGAAGACCAGTCTACCTGGGGGCGCGTCGGCCGCAACGAGGCTTGCCCCTGTGGTTCGGGCAAGAAATACAAGCACTGCCACGGCGCCTTCGAACAGGCCTGATCGGGCAACACCAGTGTTATCGATAGAACGCCGCCTTCGGGCGGCGTTTTTCGTTTGCGGGATCGTCGCCGTCTTAACGTTCGGGTCGGCTGAGCCAACCGTTTCTTAACCCTGCTGTGGCAGATTTGCGAGCATGGCTCCTGTAGCGTAACGAGTATTGCGTGCCCATCATGGCGGTGATCGAAACAGCGGAAAGACTGCTTCCGGCCGGTTTGCGTGCCAGAGTCGCACCGCTGACGGGCAGGATCAGAGCCACTGTGACCGAAAACAGCGATACGGCGCGGGCGCAACGCCAGGCCATGACCGCGTTTGCGATCCGCATTTTCAGCGCCGCTATCGCCTTCCTGTCCCAGATCGTCATGGCCAGGCTGATGGGCGAGTTCGAATACGGGTTGTTCGCCTTCGTCTGGGTGATCGTCATCCTCGTCGGCAATCTCTCCTGCCTCGGCTTTCACACCTCGATCATCCGCTTCATCCACCAGCATTCGGCAGAGGGTGAAAACGGCGAGATCCGCGGCTTGAGCCTTGCCGCCTGCCTTGTCGCGCTCGTCACCTCGACCGTGATCGGCGGCCTCGGCTTCGCCTTCCTCTGGGCATTCGGCAGCAGCATCGAGCCCTACTACATCGTGCCGGTTGCGATCGCTCTTTTCATCATCCCGCTGATCGGCATCGGCGACATTCTCGACGGGCTTGCCCGTACCCATGGCTGGACGATATCGGCGCTGGCGCCAACCTACATCCTCAGGCCCATCCTGATCCTCACTTTCATGACGGCAGCCGTCCTGTCCGATGCGCCGCGCGATGCGCAGACCGCCATGCTGGCCGCGCTTGCCGCCACATACGCCACAACGTTTGCGCATCTGACCCAGCTCATTCTTCGGCTGAAAGGCAGCTACGGCAATGCATCGCGGCGCTACCGGCTTGGCTCATGGATCCGATACTCGATCCCGCTATTTGTGGTCGACGGCATCGGCTTCCTGCTGACCAATGCGGACGTGGTCGTGGTCGGCATCTTTCTGCCGCCGGACGATGTCGGGATCTATTTTGCGGCGTCGAAAACGATCGTCCTCGTGCAGTTCGTCTACTTCTCCATCAAGGCGGCCGCGGCTCCCCGTTTCGCCGCCATCATGGCGGAAGGCGACATGACGGCGTTGGCCACATTCGCGGGCCAGACCGTCCGCTGGACCTTCTGGCCGTCGCTCGTCGTCGGGTTGACCACGCTTGCTGCGGGTGAACTGCTTCTGTCGCTGTTCGGCGACGCTTTCACTTCAGGCTATATCCTGATGGTGATCCTGTTTGCTGGCATTCTGTCCAAGTCGCTCGTCGGCCCCGGAGAAGTTCTGCTCAGCATGGCGGGCAGGCAAAAGCTCTGCGTTGCAGTCTATACGGCAACGCTTGCCGGCAGCATCGTCCTCAATGTCGTGCTGATACCACATTATGGGCTGGTCGGTGCGGCGATGGCGACCGCCGGCGCCATGATGATCGAGGCGACGTTGCTGCACATAGCAGTACGCCGCACGCTCGGAATCGTGCTATTCGCTTTTTCCGATCCACTGCCCAGACCCTCGTTCAAGGTTCGATAGACACAATGGCTCTTCCCCCGAACAGGAGCGAAAAGGAATACGACGACGTCACAATGCCGAACGTCGCGTCGCGTCTTCGTGCAGACCGCCCGGATGCCGATACACGGGTAGAAATCGGCCGGCCCGGCCGCGAATTTTGCCTCTATCCGGCAGGTCTCGGTTACGATCTGCAGGAAGAACTCGAATTTTTGTCTCACCGCGCGATGGAGCCCAACATCTTCTTCTCGGCGCGGCTTCTTGCCCCCGCCATGCCGCGCATCGATGACCGCCAGGTGCGACTGGCGCTTATCCGTGACGAAGGCGAAAGCCATAGCCGCCTTCGCCTTCTGATGCCGTTTACCGTGGAGAAACCAGGCTTTGCCATGGGTGCTCCGATCATCCGCGTCTGGTCCAATCCGTTCGGTCCGCTCGGTACGCCACTGGTGGATTCCGAAGATGCGGCCGAAACCATCGACAACCTCCTGGAGGCCCTGACTGCCCGGGAAGCAAAACTTCCCTCCGTTCTCGTTCTGCCCGATGTGCGCTTAGGCGGCCGCTTTGCCCAGCTTGCGCGCGCCGTTGCCATCGGCCGCGACCTGCCCGTTGCCGTCACCGACAGCTTTCGCCGGCCGATGCTGGAAAGCCTTCAGGACGGCGAAACCTATATGAAGGCCTCCGTCTCGCCGCACCATTACCGCGAGATGCAGCGCCAGTGGCGAAAGCTCGGACAGCTGGGAAGGCTTGAATACGCCGTCGCCCGTCAGCCGGAAGAGGTGCGCCAGCGGATGGAGGAATTCCTGGCGCTTGAATCGACCGGCTGGAAAGGCCGCAAGCGTTCGGCCCTGATCAACGACCGTTACCGCGCAGCCTTTGCTCGCGAAGCGATCACCAATCTTGCCGAAGTGGACGCCGTGCGCATCCACACGATCAATCTCGACGGCCGCGCGATCGCCTCGATCGTGATCTTCTTGATGGCCGGCGAGGCCTATACCTGGAAGACCGCCTATGACGAGAGCCTCAGCCGCTATTCGCCCGGCAAGCTGTTGGTCATGAAGCTGACCGACTGGCACCTTGATGATGCCAACATCCTGCGCACCGACAGCTGCGCCGTGCCCGACCATCCGATCATGAGCAGGCTATGGGAAGAGCGCGAGGAAATGGGAACGCTGGTGATCGGCCTTGCCCGCAACAGCGACCGCGACGTGAGACAGGTGGCGACACAGCTTCACCTCTACCGCAACACCCGCAACATGGCGCGTCTGCTGCGCGAAAAGATCCTGGCGATTGCGGGACGCAATGCCTGACATCGCGGTTTGCAGCGATCCGAATAGTTCTTCTTGCATCCGCCGCCGAGGCCATGTTAGAGGCCTTCACCATACCCTCCGTGCCCCATTGGCGGAACTGGTAGACGCGCTCGACTCAAAATCGAGTTCCGAAAGGAGTGCTGGTTCGATTCCGGCATGGGGCACCACGCACTTTTTTGACCATTGTTTTTACAGTGAAATTTGGTCCTAAACGTCCAGAAAACTTAAACTACCTGAAAAAGCTGGACACTTTTGTTCTTATTTTCCCCCTTTGCTCCTTTCATCGATGTCGTCGAACAGGCTGATCGCGCTCTCCGCCAGTAGCTTCTGATTTGCCGCCTTCGTGTATCGAGAGACCTCTTTCGAGGTGGTATGACCGGTCACCGACATGATCTGTTTTTCGGTGGCGCCTCTCTCAGCTAGCCTCGCCGATGCAGATTTTCTCAGTCCGTGCGCGCTGCAATGTGGAAGGCCCGCATCATTGCACTGCTTGCGAAACCAATTGCCGAACCCTGCGGCGGTGAAGCCCTTGTTGAATTCAGTCACGAGGAACGTGAGATCGCCGACCGGCGATGCATCAATGATCTTCTGCAGCTTCGGATGTACCGGGATCTCCAACGTGATCGGCTTCTTGTTCCGGCCTTTGAACTGCGTGAATTTGAGACTGCCGCTGCTGACATGCTGTCGCCCAAACAGGATGATGTCGCTACGGCGCTGGCCGGTGTAAAGCATCAGCGCCAATGCGAGCCGAGGCTTCGTCCCGATCTTGTGCTTCTCCTCAAACTTCGCAATCTCGTCTTCGGTCCAGGAATGATAACCGTCGCCCTGTTGAGCGAAGAAGGACACGTCCCTGGCAGGGTTCGTCAGCATCAGTTCGACGTCGCTTTTGCACGCCCATGCGAATATCGCACGCAGCGCCTTAATCCGACTGTTCGCCGCCTGAGGTTTCTCCGCCTTGCGGTCCCTTAGAACGCGGACAGCTTTCGCCGTGATGGCAGCGATCGGCATGTCTTCGAATAGCCGGCTGCTGTCCTTCTTCAGTGGTTCGGCCCACATGTGCTCGATGATCAGTTTGCGGACGTGGCGGGTTCTCTGGTCCAAGCGCCTGTATTCGGCCGACTGGAAGTATTGCTCGCAGAGCCAACGAAGAGAGTTCTTCGTGGATAGTTTTGGCCCCCTCGCCTCTTCGGCGATAGTGCCGTTCATAGCGGTATAGTAAGCCTCGTTGAACTCGTCGCTGCCCGGTACGCCTGGTAGCCGGATCTTCTTCTGGCCGCGCTTTCGGAAATAGAAGCGCAGCACGCCATCCGTGCGATCCTCAATCACATACTTCTTTGCGAACTTCTTCGGCATCACACTTCCACTGACCAGTCGTCTGCGTCGTCAGGATCGCCACCGGGCAGACGCGTAAATGCCCGGTCAAGCGCCACGCGGTCCCATATCGTACGGGCGTTCGCTCTCTTTGGCTTAGGCATTCTGCCATCACCAACCATTTCATCAAATAGGCTGGAAGAAACCCCAATGTAAGCGGCTGCCTGCTCACGTGCCAAACCGCGAGGAGGAAGTGAGATTGGCAGAACCTCTACGCGCTGCGCTCTCATCTTTCCTCACCTTCATCATCTCTGGCGAGCGTCGTTGACGGCTCGTCCGAAGCAGTCCATGAGGTACGTGCTTCAAGTTGTGAGAGACGAGAAGTGGTCGGCAGGCTTGCTTCCTTCAACAGTAGCGAGCCTGCCTCCTGGTTCTCGGGTGATGGGCTTTGACCAAGAGCAACGCGATACCGATCCCGCATTTCACGCGACATCATCTCGATATCGAGTTTTATGCTTTTGCCTATGGCGGCTTCCAAGCGTTCGCTCATTCCCGGCTCTTTCGTTTCGGGTGATGGGTTGCGGACGACGCGGCGGAAGTGGTGAGCGTAAGCGCCTACAGCCTTCCAGTACGCTGCCATGGGCCCCTTATTCTTCACCCAGGACTGTTGTGCTCTCGTCCTGGCATCAATGACCAAGTCGCCAAGAATATCGGCAACAATGGCGCGTGTTTCAGGCGAAAGCTCGTCTAGGCGCTTTACGGCAGGCAGAGACAGGACGGGATTGCGAACCTCGCGGCGATTGCTGCGGTCGGTCATGCTCCACCGCCTTGCAAACTCAGCGCGGACTGATCTAGCGTGTCAACGAGATCGGCCTGGAGAAGCAAACCATGAAAATCGACGATGATATGGGCTACTGGATGGGCTGGATCACAGCTGTTGCCGTCGCTGTCTTCTCTATCGCAGCTTTGGGCGTCTTTATGTTCCTGAGGCAAGAATTCTGTACCGGCGCTGAAGACGAACAGTGCGTTCGGGAGTGGACGGCTGCATTGGGAGGGTGGGCGGCTGTTCCCGCCGCGGCCGTAACCGTCATTTTCTTGTCGCGACAGATTGCGTCGGCAGATGCGCACCATCGCGAGAATGCCCGACTGGCAAAGCAACCACTGCATGGGCTTATACGGAGGGCCTTCGACCTGAGTGCAGAGCTCGCCGGACAGTGCGCAGCTGTTTCGGACCTTGCCGATCTGGAGGATCGGCATGAAGCTCTGCAGCGTGCGGTGATGAGTTTTAGGACAATCAAGCAGCTTCTTGAGCGTGGGACATTTCAAGCTCTTGAGAACAACTACGGCTTGATTGCGAGATTTTCTGCAGATTTCCGGCTTAGAGGTGTTGAGGACGTAATCATTCGGCTGGAAAGTTTGACTGGGAAGCCTGTCGATAGATACCCCGCTGAAAGTTGGAAGGCCCTCTATAGTGCGGCGATAGGCTCCGCCCCTGTTGGTGTCCGTGAGTTCGCCGAACAAGTACGGGACCGATGTACCGAGCTGATAATGGAAGAAGACATCGAATTTCGTGGCAAGTAAACACATCCCGCTCATCCTGCCGTGCCCTCCGTGTTGGCGAGGGCCGCACGGCCGGCGTCCGTCAGGCTGTACATCATGCCTCCTAGCTCGATGCCGCGTTCCGCCGCAAAGTGGTTTTCAAGCGCTTCCTTGGTGACCGGGACAAGCTCGATGAAGCCTGCCGCCTCCATGCGGTCGGCGAATATGTCACTGCCTGGGAACGCATCTGCATCGCAGAAGCTTGACCAGTGCTGACGCAACAGCTCGGCGCGCCGCGCGATTATCTCCGGAAGGTCAGACCGCCACGTCGCAGCCTGTTCGGGTTTCATGCCCTGCTGGGTCGCTTCAATCAGCCGATCCATGCTCTTCGGATCGAGGTAGTGGCAGCCTTCCATGGCCCACGAGAACGCGTTCTCGATCAGTTTGTGAATGAAGTCATTGCCCACCAAATGCGTCTCGGGTGCTGGGGTCTTGGTGTTGGTCATGCTGATTTCCTCCTGCGCACCTGCGTCACCGCATGTTTCAGCTTGGCGACGGCCATCATGGTCGGTTTGATTTCGGGCGAGGCCTGGTCGTAGTTCATGCCAAAGCGGCCGGTCAGCCGTGGCAAGACTTCACGCGGGATCAACTCCCAGTTCGAAGGGTCGCAGTTCGTCCTGTCTTCGCCTGTGCACTTGAGCACAAAGCCGTCCGGTATCGGGCCGTGCGCTTTTTCCCAGAGCCAGCGGTGCTTATGAACAGGCCTGGTCGCAGCGCCGGTCCACGGGTTCACCTCATCAACGATAATGATGACGTAACCGTCCTTGCTGTCGACCCGCTCATGACCGGCGCCCTTGAAGGTATGCGGGACCTGTCCGTGTCGGAACTGGGTGCGCTGCGCGTTCGGGTGACGACCGCCCTTGCCGGGTTCGCACGGCACGCCCTTATTGAACGGGGTGCCGCCTTTGGCGAAATGACCTGTGCGGCCTGTTTTCCAGCCCTTCCTCTTGCGCAACGCATGGAGGTTTCCCGCTGAGACGTCGTGGCGCGAGAACTGCTGGCAGAAAGCCGCGTGATACTCGGTGATCGGCAGGAGGCGGTTGGCCTCAAGCCATCCCATCTCAGCGGCACTATACTGGATCCGCGTGCCCTTCATTTTTCGCTCCCATCAGTGAGCGCCTTGCCTTCGATGGTTTCCGGCGGACGGAAGATCGTAGGCAACATCGGCTTGAACCTGTCGCCGTGGTTGGCAACCAGAGTCGCGGCCTTGAGGGAAAGCTCCGAGTTCCTGATCAGCTGCTCGCTAACGGCGACGATAGCGTCCGTGCGCTTCACCTCGTTCTCGATCTGCTCGGTCGTGAGGCTTTCTTCGCTCAAGCGCTCAAGCTGAGAGAACAGGTGATTATTGAGGTCGATAAGCCTATTCTTCATGGTCTGTCTCCGTGGCTGGAGCCGTATCGAAGCCGGCACCTTGTCCGCTCTCGTCGATCGCATACGGCGTGAATACTTGGCCGTGCGCAGCGGCTTCGGAAGGCAGCGAGTGCTTCGGTGCGGGTGCAGGCTGCTCCATGACCTCGCTGTAGAGGTAGGTGTCGACCTTTCCGTCCGGCAGCTCGTCTCCTGTTTCGAGATCGACGACCGGCGAACCTTCCAGGCATTCCGCATGGCAGGTGCCTTCGGTGATGTCGTCGGCGCAAACATCGTCCGCTTTGAAGGGCACGGCGCAAATCGGGCAGCGGTGGATATCGTCAGTCATGGCTCTGAACCTCTTGGCAGACGAGAGCAGCCCTGCGCGCTTCCCATTGGCGCAGGATGTTTCGTTTGCGGGTGACGAGTTGAAGGTGATCCTGCTCGGGCCGCACGCAGAGACGGTTTCGGCAGTAGTGGTCGATCTCTTTCTTTCCAGGGATGTAGCCGTGCTCGTTGGTCCACATGACCAAGTGCACGGCGACCGTCTGCCCGCCTAAAGACATGCGAGGATATCCGGCGCCTCGACCTTCCTTGCCTGATGTCGGGCCAGTCCAAGTCCAGCAGCCGGTGCGATCGTCGATCTGAACACGGGCCATGACCTTCTCGCGGATCTGATCTCTTCGGCTCATGCTGATTCCTTCCATTCGCGGAAGCGTCCGAGTAGGACGTCCCAGCGCTTGGCGGCGGCAGGGTGCGTGTTGAGTTCAGATCGGGACTCGATTGCCAAGACCTTGCGGACACCGGTAGCGAAGCGCTCGCGGTCGTCGGACGGGATGCCGTGCTTTTGCAGCATGAATTGCTTGAACTGCGTGTCCTCGCAGATCCTGCCGCATTCCTTCGCCAAGTCCGGTCGCGGCTGCTCCTGAAGCTTCTGCAGCTCGCGGATCTTTCTGAACGCGTCTGCCAGCATGCGGAGCAGGAACAGAATGTCTCCGTGTGCGTGCAGGAGAAAGTTGCGGTCCTGATACCCGCACTCTTCCGTCAGCGTCACAAGGGCGAGCGCGGGCTGGCTTGGTAGCAAGCGAGCTGTCAGCTGCTCGCCATGAACGGCGCTGTCGATCGCTCTCCAGTCGGTGCTTGCCTCGCCGTGGCGCGCGCGGATGGTGTCGAGCCGTTCTTTGTTCTGGGAGCTGCCCATCATGTCAAACTCCGGCCGGCCGGTTCGAAATCGAAGCCTGCAAGATCGTTGACCGCCGTCGCGACCAGCGCAGCGATCATCTGCACCTTCCGGTCGTCGCGCATGCCGTTGCTGTCGACGGTCAGCACGTCGGCGCCTTCATCGTCGAGGATCACGCCGACGTCCTCGTCGGAGAGGCGCAAGGGAAGCTTGACGCCCTGATCCGCAAAAGCGGCGCGAACTGCATTGGCGGCTGGAAGATCTGCCACGTTCAGGCCTCCCGCTGCGCTAGGCGCGAAAGCAGAAGATCGCGCAGCGGGCGGTCTGCCTGGAGGCATCCACTAAGGGTCAGCGCATGAAAGAGCGCGGCCTCAAGCGAACGCGTGCCTTCGACGATGGATGCCTCGTCGCTCGCGCGGTCGGACAGCATTCTGAACCTGCCTGCGGCATCGTTCAGATTGGCTGCGACTGCGCCGAGCTCGCGCTGAAAGAAGGAGGCCGGACGGGTCTCGACGGCGCGCGGGGCGGGGCGGACTGGCAGGCGTAGGATGGTCGCGCTCATACCGCCTCCCGCGCATAACGTGTTTCAAACTCCCCGACGCGCTGGCCGGCTAGTCCAGCAGCGGCGCACATGCCGATGATCGAGATCACGACGGCGAAAGCGATGGTGAAGCGCGATGGGAGGTATTCGAGGCGGGCGCGTCCCGATCCGGTGATAGCGATCGTCGAAGGACGAACACCCGGATCATCGACAATGAAAGGTGCGTTACGCCGTTCGGCTGCATGGCGGCGGACGATTTCCGCTTCCACTTCCAACCGCATCTCTATCACGATTTCAGCCGATATGCCCCAACGTTCATTGCTGGCGATTTCAGCTGTCCAGAATGCGAGTTCTTCGTTCAGCTGCAGCATCGTCATCTGTGACAATGGCAGTGTAGTAGGCATTTGCTGAGGGTTTTTGACGGCTGACATTGTGGCCTCCGATCCGTTTCGGATGCCGTCTGCGCGGCTCACGCCGGGGGTACGCAGACGGGCACCGAAGCGGATCAGGCGGCAACGCGCTCGTTGCAGAGCTGAGCGTAGATCTCGGCAGCTTTGAGGATATTAGATTCGGAAAGCTGGTCGTCGGTGTAGCCGAGCGCCTTGAACTCGGAACGCGTCAGCGCGTAACCGCGTTCGCGCTGGATCTGTGCCAGTTCGAGCGGAATGTTACGGGCTTTGACGGGGTTGTAGGGCTTCATGCAGATCTCCATCCGTTAGACCGGGATAGCTGATGCGCAGCATGGGCTAGTGCGCATCAGCTTGCCGGAGGGCAATCCAAACACATGCCGTTTGGATGGAGAGTAGGTACAATATGCACCTAATAGGATCAAGCGAAATATAGGTGCCGTTTGCACCTACGCGGTTAAGGCTCTGAATCTAGGTGCGTAATTCACCTTTTACGAAGTGTGATTCGTGCCGGCGAGCGTTTACATTTCAATTATCGACCGTCGAACGCGGCCTATGACGGTGACCGAACCTTCCATCTTTGGTGGTGGAATTTCTTTATAGGACGCCGGCTGGAACGGCGGATCATCGTCAGGGCGATACCGTTTGTAAGTAGCTGCGCCTGTCTCATCGGAAACAACGTAGCAGGCATTTGGAGCTAGTCGTCTATCCTTCCGGTTGACGAAAATGATTGAGTTGGGTGGCGATATTTTGTTCATTGAATCGCCCTCGACCCGCAATGCAATCCAATCGCCGTCTGGCAAGTCCAATGCTGATATGGTTGGCGACTCGCCAAAGGTTATCATTCCGGGCTGCTCGCTAAGTTCGCCTGCGCTCACCCATGAGATTAGCGGAACGTCAGTCGCGATGACCGGTTCGAGGTCGACATCACCTGGCTCGCCAATGCCCATGAATAACCACTGAGCAGAGACCTTGAATGCTTTCGCGTACTTGCGTGCATCGACTAGGCCGAAGCTGCTCTTGGCTTGCTCATGGCTTTTGTATGTGTTTTCGTTCCAGCCAAGCAAATTCGACAGTTTTCGATAGCCGCCCAGCTTGGATAACAGGCGCGCCTCCTTAAGGCGTGCGGCGCGGTTCTCTCGTTCAAGTCGTTCGTTCGCATTCTTCATGGTGCGAGATGTACCCAAAATCTGGGGTGAAAATCACATCCATTGCTCATTGACAAAGTTAGGTGCATGTTGCACCTATTGCGGCCATGACACACGCGGACCTCATCAGCCTTTGGCCCACGCTTAGTGATTTCGCAGCGGACATAGGAGCCGCTTACGAGAGCGCGAAGGCTATGCGCCGCCGTAACTCGATCCCTTCTGGTTACTGGAAGTATATGGTCGACGCTGCTCGTGAGAGACGGATTGAGGGTGTCACTTATGATTGCTTGGCCAACGCCGCTGCGATCTGCAGGGAGGCTGCTGAATGATGGGCCTCTTCTACGATGTTCCCCCTGGTGGCGGCTGTTCCTCCCCGCCCGCCACCAAACACCGCTCGGCGCAGGTATTGCGTTCACGCCGCGCGGCAACTCGGCCGGAGCAGACCCTGTCTGGCGGACCGTTCCGGCCGATTTCTTTTCTTGAGCTTCGCGCATGTGGTCCCCCGTGATCTGATGTCGCGACCGTAGCGGGCGACCTCGCCAGTTTCACGGAATCCTTTCCGATCCTGTTTTTCCTTGACCTCACCCAGGGCTGTTTTCGTGCGCACTATTTCCGACCTTCATGCATCTACCATCAAAGCCGCAACGGCTGCAGCCTATGAGGCCATGGGCGGTGTCAGTCGCGCTGCCGAGGCTCTTGGCGTCGGCTCGTCGACGCTCACCAAGTACGCGTCGACCGGCGCTGAGTGGGGGCAGAACTTCATTCGCTTTGACCTCGCAGCCGAGCTGGATCGCCGCACCGGCCACCCCTTCCTGCTTTCGGCACTTTCGCGGATCGTCTCGCAGGAGCAACCGACCAGTTTCGGGGCTGTGACAGCGGCTGCCATCCTTCGGCTCGACGGCGTGCTCGACGACGTAGTGCGCACCGTGGCTCTCGCGATCGAGGACGACCACATCGACGCCGCCGAGCGGCAGGCCATTCGCCAGCGGATCGTTGCTGCGAAGCAGTACCTGGCGCGCCTCGATGCCATGATGGTTGGAGGGTGCTGATGCCAAGCGAAGAGGAAATGCGCAAAACCTTTATGCAGGCGACAATCGAAAGTCTGCCTTTCGATGATCCCATGAAGGTCACGACTTTGATGCTCACGACGTCGGCTGTCGTCGTCGCATCCTGCGGTTTTGATGACGACCAAGCTATGCGCGGGTTTGCGGCTGCGTTGCAAGAGTGCCGGGCACGCGGTGTCGGTGAGGAGCACCACTGATGGCGCGGGCTCCTCAACGCCAGGTCGGGATCACGCTTTCTATTCCAGAGCGCGCGAAAGTGACGCTCGATCGTCAGGCCAAGGAACGTGGCGTTGGCTCGTCGATCTGGGCTGGTCAGGTGTTCGACCTCGGCTTTGCGGCAGTGTGCGCGCGCGAAAAGGATATGCCGATCACCGACGCGGATCTTGACGCGATCGTCGGCGCCACGCTGCTCCTCTGGGAGCGCGGTGAACGGGATAGCGCATCTATTTCCAAGGGGCTTGGTGTCTCGGAGGCAACTGTCTCCCGCATTCTCGATGGCTGGCGTAGCTATCGGAGGGCGTCATGAGCGCCATCGTCATTCACGACGCTTCGGAACTCGTGACGTCGATAGAGACCGCGCGCGCGTTGCTGGATGCCGGCGATGTCGAGCGCGCGCTCAAGCTTTCGTCCGTGGCCTATGATCAAGCGAAGGCTGTCGCCGGTTCTGCCGAACGTGTGAAGACCTCGCGGGACCTGGTCGACAAGGCGCGGCGGATGCAAGCGGAAGCGCTGAAGATCGAAAGCCTCTGCTATGTGGCCATGGCGGACGCCGTCGACGATGCGCAAGCGAAGGGGCAAATCGCCCGTCCGGGTCGGCCATTAAATATTCCCGACGAGAATATTTTCACTCTCCAAGACGTGGGCTTGGATGCAAAGCATCTCCATGAGGCGCGCAAGCTACGTGACCACGTGCGCGACGAGCCTGACTTCGTGGATCGCGTCATCGAGGTGCGGATGTCCGAAGGGCTGGAGCCGAGCCGCGCGGCACTGAAGAAGGCGGCGCGGCACGCGACGGGCACCAAGACGGCAACCAAGGAAGAACGCGGCCACGATCTCTACGAGACGCCGAGCGAAGCAATGCGGACGCTGCTGGCGCTGGAAAGCTTCACCCTGAACGTGGTGGAACCTAGCGTAGGCAAAGGTGCGATCCTGCGTCCGCTGGAGTCTGCGGGCTACGAGGTGACCATATCCGACCTCGTCGATCGCGGCGTCACGACGCAGCATGGCGAGTGCCAGGGCGTCGGCGACTTCCTTATTTCCGTTGGTCAAGATGGCGGCTGCGACATCGTCACCAACCCGCCCTATGGCGTGGCGAATGCGTATGTCGCGCATGCTTTGCGCGCTCACAAGCCGCCCAAGATGGCGATGCTGCTGAACCTCAACTTCCTTTGTGGTTTCGATGATCCTGACAGGTGCTTCGTGATGGACGAATGCCCGCCATCGCGGGTTTACGTCTTCACCCGGCGATTGCCGATGATGCATCGCGACGGCTGGGAAGGCGACAAGGCCAGCTCTCAGATGAATACGGCCTGGTTCATATGGGAGCGGAACGACGACGGCAGCTATGGCGTCGGTCATCCGCAGCTTATCCGCGTCGACTGGAAAGCCTACGAGACGGCTGACCCACTGACGCCTGGTGCCGGTGGGTTTGTTTCCCCGCTGCTGTTCGATGTTCCGGATGACGAGTTCACCCGCACCACGCCACGCAAGACGCTGGAAGAACGCTGCGATGAAGAGACGGCACGTGCGCTGGTGTGGGTGGCAGAGAACCCGGGCTTTGACGCGGCACGGCTGCGGCGCGGCATTGGTGTTCGGCCATCGCTTTCCGACGCGCTGATTGCGGATCTCGCTGCGAAGGGTCTGATCTGGGCCGGCCACGGTGATGACGGGTGGCAGATCTCTCCAAGTGGCATGGCTGCGCTCAATGCCACGGCTGCGGTGCTGCTCGGCGCGACACTCGACGAGGTGGCGGCGTGAACCCTGACTTCTCACCCGCCATGCTGCGCGGCTTCGTGAACGCACGCATCCAGATGGCCGGGTATCGCGTGGCATTTCCGGACGAACGCAAGAGCGCTCGCCGCAAGGCGCTGAGCTTCGACAAGGCCTGCGCCGCTGAGCGCGCTCACCTCATTCGCCGTGCGGACATCACGCCGGAGCAGCTGGATCTGGTTCTGTCCGGTCGCCGCATTTCGCCGGCGCCGCGCGAGCGGCTTTGGAAGGCGCTGAACGCGGACCCCGGTCGGTTCGGCATCCGCCTCGTCGGCATGACAGAACAGGAGATAATTCGATGATCCCCGAAATCGATCGCGATCGTTTGGCGATGGACACACGCGACTGGCTGAAGTCGACAGGCCTCTCGACGCGCAACGCCTCATCTGCGCATGAAGGACTGAACCCGGCGATGATCTCGCGCGCGTGCAGCTGTCAGGTTTTGTCGGCAGCAAGCCACCTCGCGTTATGCACGGCGATGGGTGTCGATCCTTCCGACTATCTCGTCTTCCGTGATCGAAGCCAGCGGAATCAGGCTGTTACAGCATATGCGCAACGTGAAACACCGAGGGCGGTCCCGTGAATCCCATCCTCGATATTCTGGCGGGACTGCAAAACGACCGGGCGCGGGCTGTATGGCTTTCGACCATTCCGCTCGGCGTCATCCAGCGCGACCACGCCGACATTGCGGCTGTGCTGGGAACTGCCGGCTTCTCAGGCGGGCTCGCCTATCTCGCGGCGCTCGTCGCTCACGTCAATTCGGTGCGGCTGGAGGACGGGTCGATCCCGATCGAGACGCGCCAGATCACGGATCATGCCCGCAAACTGATGTGGGGCGCCGTGAAGCAGGGGGAAATGGTGGAATGACATCTGAGCCCCGTCTCTCGATCATACCGGGATGGATCGTTACGGACCCGCGCTTGAAGGGCAAGGATCTGCAGGTGATCTGCATGCTGGGCCGGAACGCCAACACCCGCCACGGCTGGTGCCGGCGAAGCCAGGTGAAGCTTGCGGAGGCACTGTCGTGCTCGCGCTCGACTGTGCAGGCGGCGATTGATCGTCTCGTGGAAATTGGTGCGCTGGAGCGCCGCAAGGTGGAAAGCGCGAGCGGTCGCGACAGCGCTCATTGGTATCGCGTCATCTACGATTCAGCCGTCGATAGCTCTGCATTTGACGCATGGGACGCCGACGACAAAGAGGAATTTGATCCTAATCCGGCGGCTGCAGCTGGTGCACCCCCTGCCGGTATACCGGCACCCCCTGCCGGTCCAGAGTCGGCACCCCCTGCCGGTTCTGGACCGGCACCTATTAACGCCTCTACCTTAACGCCTCCTGCAAAACGAGAAGAGAGAGAGCGCGCGAGCGAAGACGATGAAGGGGAAGAAAATCCCAAAGCGCTGGAACGGCGTTTTCGGAAATGGTGGTCATCGTGGCCGACATACGCCATCGACGCAGAGATGCCGACACGGCGTGCTTGGCAGGATATGGCGCCGGAGCAGCGTAAAGCCTGTGAGGAACGGACCCCGGATTATCTCGCTGCGGCAAAAGCCAGCGGTCGCAAGTTCTCGAAGGCTGCGGCGACCTATCTCTCGGAACGGGCTTGGGAGCGTCTAGACGACAGGCCTGCAGCTGCGGCGACACCTGAGAGGCACAATCCATATTCGCGCGCCTGGAGTGCGCTGCGGCTTGCGGAGCTATCCAAGCCGCCTGTGCATCTGACGCTGACACCGCTGGAAGCGCAGATCATCGACACGAAGCCTGAAAAGGAAGCGGTGATCTGGCGCGACAAGCGGGAAAAGTTCGGCTGGCCAGAGGCGGTGAAGCTGAACGAAGGCGCTCGTGAGCGTCGGCCTGTCTTCGTTCATCCGCGCATCGTCTCGATCTCGTCGAGCTTCGACAAGGTCGAGGTCGGCGGCAATATCTGGGACGCTTGGAAGCGGCTTCATGCTGATCGTTGCTGGCCGTGGTTGCCAGAGCCGAACGGGCTGCCGTTCGTGCAGTTCCCTGCATTGCCGGATGGCATCGAAGATCCTGATGAGGCGGTGGCTGCTGCCCTTCGCGAGTTCCAGAAGAAGCTGATCGAGAGGCGGGACGATGATGCAGCATAAAACGGTGATCGGATCGCCAATCGCAAACCAAGGCAGAGAGCGCTTCGAAGACAGAATGCGCCGAATCGCAGCTAGAAACCTGAAGGAAGCTTCCATGCAAATCACTGAGCAAAATCCTGATTCGGCCCGCTGGTACTGCCTACACGTGATGAAGGGGCATGAGTTCGCTGTGGAAAAAGAGCTGCAGGCGGCGGATGTTGAGGCTTACGTACCACGCGAAAAGGCATTGCAGGTTCGTCATGGGCGTAAGATTGAAGTCGAAAAGCCATACCTCGGAGGCTATCTGCTCGTCCGATGCGTCCCTTCATCAGCCGCCTTTCACGGGCTGCGGAGGCAACCATTTGTAATCGATATGGTCGGCGGGGTTAATGGCAACTACTACGTCATAACAGATGCAGAAGTAGCTGTATTCAAAGCTCTATTCCATGCGATCGACGTCTCAAGAATGCCTACGAATAAGTCCTTTGAAGATGGAGACAAAGCCGAGGTTACAATCGGCCCTTTTACTGGATTCGGCTGCTTGGTGACAAAGGTAGCGTGGTGCAGAGAAGCTTGGGCGTCTGTCGTGATCGAGGTGTCAGGAAGGGTGTTTCCAATCTCGCGAATCCCTCTTGCGTTCCTAAAGAAGCTGTGAGAGTCATTCATCCACTGGACGAGCAGGAAGTGCACACCCTCAGATGCCGGGACGTTGATCCCGCCAAAGCAGAGTTAGATCTGCAGGGAACAGTGTCTCTTGCCCCAGCCCTACAAGCCCCAAGATTGAGGCGCCGATTCAGGGCAAGTGCTACTGCTATGACTAGACGACGAGGCGGCCGGAAGGTCGCCTTTTGTCGTCTTAGAGTATGCCTCGTCTCAAGTCCCTTCCACCTCGACTGACCTCGATGCCGCCCCGACTAGGGCGTGCGCCTGGTGATGAGAAGGCTCGACTGAGAGAGCGTGAGATCAACACCCCGAACCGCAAATGGTATCACAGCGAACGTTGGAAGCAGCTGCGCCGGGATGTCTTGAAGCGGGACGACTACACCTGCCAGCAGACCGGGGCGGTCTGCCTCGGCAAGCATCCCGCGCCAAACAGTCCGGTGGTCGACCACGTCAAGCCGCATCGCTGGGACGAGCAGTTGTTCTGGGACATCGACAACCTGCAGACCGTGACCAAAGCCTACCACGACAGCGAGAAGCAAAAGCAGGAGCGGGCGCAGCCCGGATGGTGAGACAATGATACGTGCACCCAAGCCCGAGCAGCTTCAGAAGCTCATGACCATTCCAGCTAACAAGATATTCGCTGTCATCGTCGCAGTGTATGGCGAGAAGCTGGCCAACGAACTGGCTGAAGAGCTATTGAACGGCGAGGATCTACCCACCGTTCAATGGCCTCGGTTCTAGCTATTTACCGAACTTCTCCTGAAGCTTCCTTACAAGCCCAGGTATGCGTGCCGTTGCCAAGGTATCCCAGTAACCATCAGCGGCCATAGCCGATGGTGCTTCCGTGCTAGGCGGTAGAGATCTCTGCCTGGTATCGTAGTCACGCATCACATTCGTCTTGAAGAAGCTCTTTGCTTCTGGGCTCTCGGGATCGAGTTCGACCCCTGCTTCTTTGGATGCGATGTAGATCATCAATCCGTTGATCTGCGCCTCAAGCTCAAAGATCTTGTTCGCCATCTCTTGGTTGTTCATACGTTCCTCCCTTGGTTGCAGGGCCATACGATCAGAGATGGCCCGACCTGTCGAGAACGATCGCTGCATCGGTCGATACCATCGACCGGGAGGGGGGGGGGGCGAAAGTCTGGAACCCCTCCGCCTCCTGCACCCGCGTCCCCCTCACGTAGAGATTTTTTTCGGATGAGCGAGATATTTGACCTCTTCGGCCACCCTGTTCCGGACTGGAAGGGGAAGCGAGGTCGCCCGCCTTATGAGGCGACCGAGAAAGACCGAAACAAAATCAAGCTCTTGCTGGCGCTTGGCTGGTCTATCGATCGGATGGCAAACGGGATTGGCATCTCTCCAGCCACGCTGAAGAGGTATTTTAGAGCCGAGCTGAAGCAGCGTGATGCCATGCGGGACAGGCTCGACGCTCGGCGGTTCGAGATCGCGATGGAGCAGTCGAACGCCGGTAACGTCACCGCGCTAAAGGAACTCGGCAAGATGCTCGACAGCAACGATCGCATGGGCATGGACAGCCGGTTGCGCGATGCCCAGCAGAAGCGAGCCGTGGCGAAGGATGACACCGCGCCGCAGGGCAAAAAGGAAGTCGCCAAGGCGGCTGCAAAGACTGCCGGCGAAGACAGCCAGTGGGGCAGTGACCTGCTTCCGGGCATGGCAGGGAAACCGAACTGATGGACACGGCATGGATGCCGGCCGCCGCCTGGTCGACTGCTGTCCTGGACTGGAAAGAACGCATCCGGCTTCAGCATTCGTTAATCCCGGATCTTCCGCTCTTCGACAAGGTCGCGGAAAAGGCGCTCCGGATCTTCAAGCGCCTGCGCGTTCCGGATGTCATTGGCAATCCGACCTATGGCGAAGCCTGCGACGACTGGGTATTCGATATCGTCCGGGTCATCTTCGGGAGTTATGATCCGGACCTGAAGCGGCGCATGCTGCGCGAGTTCTTCTTGCTCGTGCCCAAGAAGAACGGGAAGTCGTCGATCGCCGCCGCCATCATGGTGACGGCCGCCATCCTGAATGAGAGACCTGAAGCCGAGCTGTTGCTGATCGCTCCGACGAAGACGATTGCCGGCATCTCATTCAAGCAGGCTGCCGGCATCGTTCGCCTGGATGCAGAGCTTTCCAAGCTCTTCCACATCCAAGACCACCTGAAGATGATCACCCACCTCAACACGCTGGCGGTGATCATCGTAAAGGCCGCTGCAGCTGACGTGATCACCGGTTCTAAGGCGACCTACATCCTGATCGACGAGACGCATGTCTTTGCCACCATGGCGAAAGCGGCCGACATCTTCGTCGAGATCAGGGGCTCTCTTGCAGCGCGTCCGGACGGGTTCCTGGCGCAGATCACAACACAGTCGAAAACGCCGCCGACGGGCGTCTTCAAGGCTGAACTGAAAAAAGCGCGCGACGTTCGGGACGGCCTTTTCGCATTCCCGATGTTGGCCGTTCTCTACGAGCTGCCGCCAGAGGACGCCGTCGATGGCGGATGGATGCGCCGCGAGCGGTGGGGCTTGGTCAATCCAAACCTCAATCGCTCTGTCGACGAAGATTACCTTGCTGGCGAGATCGCGACCGCTATGCGCGAGGGGCCGGAGAAGCTGGCACTGATCGCGTCGCAGCACTTCAACGTCGAGATCGGCCTCGGGCTGCACGCCGATCGATGGGCCGGCGCTGACTACTGGCTCGCCGCCGCTGTCCCAGGCATGACGCTCGACCGCCTTCTTGCCGACTGCGATGTCGCAGTGGTCGGTGTTGACGGTGGCGGTCTCGATGACTTGATGGCGATTGCTGTCATTGGCCGGCACAAGGAAAGCCGCAACTGGCTGCACTGGGGTCGAGCATGGGCGCATGAAGACGTGTTCCAGCGCCGTCAGGAAATCGCGCCTCGCCTTCGCCAGTTCGAAGATGAAGGCGACCTAGTCGTCTGCAAGGAAGTCGACGACGATGTGAAGGAAATCGCAGACATCTGCGAACGCATTCACGCTTCCGGACTTCTGCCAGAGCGTGCCGGGATCGGCCTGGACTCCTACGGGATCGCAACCCTGCTTGATGTGCTGGCAGAACGTGGTCTTGAGGGGGACCTCACTCTTGCCGTTGGCCAAGGTTGGATGCTTCAGTCGGCAATCACGACACTGCCGCGCAAGCTCAAAGATCGGACGATGGTTCACTGCGGACAGCCGCTCATGGCCTGGGCTGCGGGTAACGCGAAGACGGAGCTTCGGGGCTCTAACTATCTCGTCACCAAACAGGCCGCAGGCGCCTCGAAGATCGACCCGCTCATGGCGCTCTTCAATGCCGCCATGCTGATGTTTCTCAACCCGGAAGCCTCCGGCCGCTCTGTCTATGAGACGCGCGGAATAAGGATGATCTGAGCCGATGGGCATCATGGATTTGTTTCGCGGTAAGGCCGCGGCAGTGACAGCGTCTCAGCCGCGCGCAGAGGCGAGCGGCGGCGCTGGTTTCGTCTCGTTGGACGATCCATTGGTGGTCGAGTACCTGCGCACCGGCATGATGACGGCGAGCGGCTTCACAGTGAACCCGGAAACAGCTCTGCGAAACCCGTCAATGTTTCGTGCCGTCAGTCTCATCTCAAACTCGATCGGGATGCTGCCTCTCCATCTGATCGAACAGAAAACGAAGGAAAAAGCCAAGGGCCATCCCCTCTACCGGATCTTGCACCGCAAGCCGAACGGGTATCAGAGCGCTTTCGATTTCCGGGCGTCGATGCAGATGCGAGCTTTGGTTCACCGGAACAGTTACGCGCGCATCCTGCGCTCGACTGACCTGCGGACCGGTAAACCAACGATCATCGGCTTGATCCCGCTTGAGTCGAAGCGAATGACCGTCACGCTGAGCCCCAGTTGGCGCATGGACTATGTGTACCAGCCGGTATCCGGACCTCGGGTGCGCTATCAGGCGGAGGAAATTTTTCACCTTCGAGGCGCATCGCTAGATGGCCTCAACGGCTTCTCGCTCGTTGAACAGGCAAGGGAGGCCATCGGGCTTGCGCTTAGCGCTGAATTGGCTGCTGGCCGCATGTTCAAGCACGGCACTTTGGTTGGCGGCGCGCTTTCGCACAAAGGGACACTGTCCGATCCCGCCTTCGAACGTCTCAAGGCAAGCCTTGCAGAGAAGGAAGGCGCGGATAACGCCGGCAAGAACCTGATCCTCGAAGAGGGGATGGAGTGGAAGGCGTACGGTTCGAACGCAAAAGACTCGCAGATGACGGAGCTGCGCAAGCTCCAGATCGAAGAGATTGCCCGCGTATCAGGCGTGCCTCGGCCACTGCTGATGGTAGATGAAACGAGTTGGGGCTCCGGTATCGAGGCGCTGGGACAGTTCTTTGTCGCCTATGCTCTTAATCCTTGGTTCGAAGCCTGGCAGCAAGCGATCGAGCGTTGCCTCCTCGACGAAGACGAGGCCGATATCTACGAGGCCAAGTTCAATCCGGGTGCCCTTCTTCGAGGCTCGCTGAAAGAGCAAGGCGAATATCTGTCGAAAGCACTCGGCGCCGGTGGTCATCAGCCTTGGATCCACTACGACGAGGCTCGCGACACCATGGATCTTCCGGCTCGCGAGAAGCCAATCAATCCCATGATGAACCACAATGGCGGGCCACCGCTTGAGGGAGAAGGTAATGAGAACGCAGCGTAGTCGCTTCTTTGCCAAGATGCCCGCCATCGAAGAGAAGTTCTCTCGGCCGCAGGGTTTCAAGTACGAACCGGATCAGCCGTTGGCCGCTGCCTTTCGCGCTCGCTCCGGGGTAGAGAGTGGCGATCGGCCAACGATCAGCATGTTTGATTTCATCGGCGACGAGGGATTCTCGGACGCGCGAATGGCGGCAGCGCTGCGGACAATCGGAGCAGATACCGACGTCACGGTTGAAATTAACTCGCCAGGTGGCGACTACTTTCAGGGCGTCGCGATCTTCAACATGCTGGCGAGGCATCGCGGCAAGGTCACCGTCCATATCATGGGCATAGCGGCGTCCGCAGCGTCATTGGTCGCTATGGCTGCTGATCGTGTTCTTATCCCGTCAAACGGCGAGATAATGATCCACAAGGCATGGGGTATCACGGTTGGAAACTCCGACGATCATTCGTCGACAATCGAGACGCTGAAACACCTCGACCAGGCCATGGCTGAGACATACGCGAAGCGTGCCGGCCGTGAACCGGCTGAGATGCTGCGCATGATGGCAAAGAACTCTGGCGACGGAACGTACCTTCGCGGCCAGGCAGCCGTCGATATAGGCCTGGCCGATGCGCTTCTCGATATTCACGCTCAGGCGCCGGTCTACGCCGAAACGTCTGTTGATCTCCCGGAATCCCTTCGGGGCTGGGATAAGAAACTAGCTGAGGGCGGGAAACTGACCAAAGCCGAGCGCAGATCTCTCTTCAACGACATTCGCGGCACGCAGGACGCTGTCGCACCCGCCATGCAGGACGCTGGCGTTCTCGCGAGCCTTCAAGCTCTCGCATCCACCATATCAATCAACGATTAGGAGACAGTAATGTCGATCATTCATCGCCCGCGTGCTCGCGGGCTTGTTGCTGTGCGTGCTGAAGCACCCGGTGACCTCAAGGCTGCAATCGAAGCCGTTAACCGCGGCTTCGAGACGTTCAAAGCTGAACACACGAAGCAGCTCGACGACCTGAAGAAGGGGAAGGCAGATGTCGTTCTCGACGAGAAGGTCGAGCGCATCAATGCCGATATCGGCACGATGCAGGCCAACATGCAGAAGGCCGTCGACGAACTCAACCTGAAGGTTGCGGCAGCCAGCGGCGGCGTGATCGGTGATATTCCGGGCGATCCGGAATACACGAACGCGTTCAAGGCGCACATGCGCAAGGGCGATATCTCCGCTGCCATGCAGAAGGGCACGGCGGAAGATGGCGGCTATCTCGCTCCAGTCGAGTGGGATCGAACGATTACCGGCAAGCTCAAGCAGGTGTCGCCGATCCGCGCGAACGCCCGGGTGATCACCATCACCGCGGCCGGGTTCAAGAAGAACTTTACAGACCGTGCAGTCGGCTCGGGTTGGGTCGGTGAAACGGCGTCTCGCCCTGCCACGTCGACTCCCCAGATCGGCCAGCTGGACTTCCCACTTGGCGAGATCTACGCAAATCCCGGCATCTCTCAGCAGCTGCTCGACGATGCGGCGATCGACCTCGAAGCCTGGCTTGGCGACGAAGTCGACACTGAGTTCTCGCGTCAGGAAGGGATCGCGTTTCTCTCCGGCAATGGCGTCAATAAGCCTCACGGTGTCCTGACCTACGTCGAGGGCGCCGCGAACGCTGCACGTCACCCGTGGGGGGCGATTGGGGTCGTCAAGTCTGGGGACGCCACGAAGCTGACGCCAGATGGCTTCCTGGATCTCTTCTACTCGATCCCCTCGGAGTTCCGTGCCGGTGCCAAGCTCTTCACGAACCGTCAGTCGCAGGGCGCCATGCGCAAGCTGAAGGACGGCCAGGGCAACTACCTGTGGCAGCCGTCCTACGCGGTAGGCCAGCCGGCAACGTTGGCTGGGGAATCGATCGTCGAAATCCCGGATATGCCTGCCATCGCCGCTGATGCCATCGCAGCCCTCTATGGCAACATGGAAGCAACCTATCTCGTCGTCGACCGAGTCGGCATTCGCGTCCTGCGCGATCCCTTCACCAACAAGCCATTCGTTCACTTCTACACGACGAAGCGGGTTGGCGGCGGCGTCTACAATCCTGAGCCGATGCGCGCTCTCAAGATCGGCGCCAACACCTGACGCTCGCAATGGGCGGATCTGCCGCCCATTGATTTCCACCCGTTATGCCCAAAACTCTAAGGAGGTCATCATGGCCACGAAGAAGGAAACTGCAGCGTCTGCGCCTACTGGTAAAGCTGCTGTGGCAAACCACGAGACTGAAACCGTTTCGGTCACCAATAGCGGCGACCTACCGTCCGTAGCCGACACGACGTCAGCAGTCGATGACGTAAATCGACCTGCAGACATCGCGCCCGCAACGACCGTCGATCCGTCGGGCGCACCGGTGCAGATCGTCCCTGACGTCGATCTGTCCCACCCTGCCGTGGACGCTAATCCGCGTGCCGGCACGACTGTTGCGCAGAACCAGATCGACTTCAACGATCCGACGATTACGGGCTCTCAGGCTGTAGCGAAGGCTCTGCGCGAGCAGGGCGTCGAGATCGTCGAAGATCCCTCCATCAAGTAAGGTCGCACCAATGGCAGACGTCGTCGTCCTGACTACCGGCCCGCTCTACACCCTTGACGAGGTTAAAGAGCACCTTCGCGTCGATGGCAGCGACGACGACGTAACCATTGCGGCCTACATGGATGCAGCTCAAGAGTCCGTGCTGCAATACTGCAACCTTTCCCTCGTTCCAGTGGGGAAGGAAAACACATTCAAGGTCGCGGCGTTGATGTACGTCGCGGCAATGTATGAGAACCGAACCGGTCTCGACGGACTCCCAAAGTCGGCGCAGCTGCTCGTGAACCCTTATCGTTGGATGCGGGTGTAGCGATGGAAGCTGGCAAGCTGAACCGGCGTGTTGCATTCGATGCGCCGAAGAAGGTCAAAGACGGTCATGGCGGCATCAAGAACGGCTTTGCCGACAAGGCCGATGCTACAGAGGTCTGGGCGAATTTCCGCTACCTTCGTGGGGGCGAAACGGTTCAGGCAGCGCGCCTGGCAGGGCGCCAGCCCATAGTTGTGACGGTTCGCAGCAGTTCGCAAAGCAAAGTCATCGATACCAGCTGGCGGATGCGCGACGGCGATGGCGAGATCTACAACATCCGGTCCGGACCTGTTCCTTCGGATGATCGGCTCTATCTCGAATTCACCGTAGAAGGCGGCGTGGCAGTATGAGCGTTTCCGTTGCCTTTCAGGACGTCATCCTTCGCCTGCTTAAGGAGAGTGCCGCCGTTCAGGCTATCGTCGGTGACCGCATTTACGACGGCGTGCCAGACGATGCAGTGTTTCCATACATCAGTTTCGGCCCTTCAGATTACAATCCAGACGATGCAGACTGCATTGATGGTCGCGAGGAAGCGATCCAGCTGGATTGCTGGAGCCGTGATGATGGCCTGAAATGGCCCTGCAAGCAGCTCGTCGATGCTGTGAAATCCGCTCTGCATGACCACGATGATGAACTCACGTCCGGCGCTCTCGTCCAGATGCGTGTCACCTTGGCCCGTGTGCTGGATGATCCCGATCGCATCACGGCGCATGGCGTCGTGCAGGTCACCGCTACCATAGAGGAATAGATCATGGCTCGCGTTAGGTTCACCAAAGATTTCGACTACAAGCCAAAGAGCCAGGTCACCATTGGCTACAAGGCCGACACGGAAATGACTGTGCGGCGAGAGTGCGCCGACGCGGCGATCGCTGCGGGTAAGGCCGTCGAAGTCGATGGCGAAGGCAGAGATGCCTCACCGGTATGAGCGCCAACATAGTCGGGCTTCGTCAGCTTCAAAAGAAGCTCGATGCTCTCCCTCGGATTGCTAAGGTCCGCATCCGAGAAGCGATGGAGCAGGGCGCTAACGAGATCGTCAATATGGCGAAGTCGCTTGTACCGGCAGAAAGCGGCGCACTTCGCGATAGTATCGGTTGGACCTATGGTCGAGCGCCAAAAGGCGCAATGGCTATCGGATCGATTCAGTCTGTCGGCGGCGATCTGACCATCACGATTTATGCCGGGAACAGCGAGGCTTTCTATGCCCGCTGGGTCGAGTTCGGCACATCACAGCATACTGCCGGAGGCAAGTTCGCCGGCGCAACAATCCCCGGCATTCCTGCTAGCCCGTATTTTTACGTCAGCTTTCGAGCAAATCGGAAGCGAGTGCGAGGACGGGTCACGCGAGCCATCAACAGGGCGGCAAAAGAAGTCGCCGCCGGCTGATCACGTCCACCCGCGGCTTGCCGCTGATCCCCGCCATATAGGAGCATATATCAATGGCACCTCCCGTAACTGCCCGATTTGGCAAGTTTCGCGTTCTACTTGGCAATGCTGCCAGCCCTATCGCTTACGCTGCACCCTGCGGCTTCACCTCGAAGTCCCTCTCGCTTGGGAAATCCCTCGCTGAGGTCATCATCCCGGATTGTGATGATCCTGATAAACCGAGCGCGACCGGCCGGGACGTGGAAAGTACAACGGCATCGATCGATGGCGAAGGCGTTCTTGCGGCTTCGGCTGTGACGACATGGCTGGATGCGTATGAGAGCGTCGACTCCATACCGGTCAAGGTTGAGGTCGAGTTCTCGAGTGGCATCGTCACGTGGACCGGCTACATGCATGTCGAAACGCTCGAGATCGGCGCGGAGCAAGGTGGGCGCGTCACCATCAACGTTTCGCTTCAGTCGGACGGCGAACTCGTCCGTACGGACACGTTCGCCTGATGAGCCGGGACGCATCAATCACTCTCACCTGGGCCGATGGCGACTTCAAGTTCCGACTTGGTTGGGGCGAGCTGGAAGAGTTGCAGGAGAAGACGGACGCAGGACCCTATGTGGTCCTGCAGCGCCTCCATAACGGCACTTGGCGCGTTCAAGACATCAGCAATGTCATCCGCATTGGCCTGATCGGAGGTGGCATGGCTCCGGACAAGGCGATACAGAAGATCCGCTTTTATGTGGAGCAGCGTCCTCCGATGGAGAGCATCCATCATGCCATTGCTGTACTCTCTTCTGCCTTACTGGGGGCGCCGGACGAGAAGCTGGGGGAGCCCAAAGCGCCAAAGCGGAAGAAAGGGAGGCGATCGACAGCCTCCCCAACGGAAAGCTCCGGTTTGGCGCCATCTACGGAACAGGCGCCGCTATAGGCTTCAGCCCGCAGCAAGTGCGTCTCATGTCGATGTGGCAATATCAGGCTGGGGTAGAAGGTTACGTCAAAGCCAACTCTGCTGACGACGGCAAGCTTTCCTCTGCAGAAGTGGACGACGTATGGCAGTGGATGCAGTCAAAAGAAGAAGTAGCGCCTACTGGATGACTACGTCGTACGCTGCCCATTTTCGCTGCTTCTCATCGTAGACTACGCGCATTGTGTATGTCGATCGCAGCATGGCGCCAAAGCTGTTCTGAGAGTCTACTTTACCAATGATGTCAAACTCGCAGCGCTTCAGCGCTGTAGCCATTGCACTGTTTGGAAAAGAGGCGCTCGAAGGCGCTTTCAAATATTCCCTCACGAGATCCGTGGATGCTGCGATTGCGTCGCTGCTTTGATCGCAGGGAGATGTCACGGTCGCGTCTTTGGTGGCGCCGCTCATCACGTAGGCCACCAGTCCGATACCCGCAAATCCGGCAATGGCTTTCCAACGTTCGCCCATAGCTAACCGATAAGGTAAACAACGGATGGCTGCAACAGATCTTGAACGCTTGGTAGTGCAGCTATCTGCTGACATCAAGAAGTATGAGAATGCCTTGAACCGCGCCAGCGGAGTGACGAACCGTCAAGCCCGCGCCATCGAAACGCGCTTCGCAAAGATGAACAAGACTATCGAGGCAAGTTCGGCTTCAGCGGCTGCCGGATTTGTGAAAGCCTTCGCCCTGGTCGGTGGCGTCCAAGGCTTTAAGAACCTAAGCGATTCCGCAACCCGTGTTGATAATGCGTTGAAGGTCGCAGGCCTTTCAGGTGCTGAGCTTGAGAGAACATATCAGGCTCTGTTTGCGGCTGCGACGAAGAACGCAGTCCCGATCGAAACGCTGGTGAGCCTCTACAGTCGCCTTTCCCTTGTTCAAGGTGAACTAGGGGTGTCTCAGCAGCAGGTTGTTGCCTTCACCGAGAACATTGGACTTGCGCTGCGAGCCGGTGGCACTTCAGCGCAGGAGGCTTCTGGCGCTCTCACTCAGCTTGCCCAAGCTCTGGGCGGCGGCGTGGTTCGTGCAGAAGAGTTCGCTTCGCTGATCGAAGGTGCTCCAACTATCCTGCAAGCCGCAGCTGCAGGCATTGAACAGGCGGGGGGATCTGTCGCCAAGTTGCGAAAAATCATGCTGGACGGAGAGTTATCTTCGCGAGCGTTGTTTGACGGTTTCCAAGCGGGGTCGGTCATTCTGGAGCAACGAGTGGCGGGCTCGGTTCTCACTATCGATAATCGCCTCACGAATTTGCAGACAGCCCTTATCAATGCCGCGCGCGAATTCAACACCTCCGCCAAGGCAGGGGAGACGTTTGGCAACGCCATCGATCAGGTTTCGGCTTTCGTCAACAGCATCAGCTTTGATGGTCTCATTGGACAGATCCAAGGGGTGGTCGGAGCCGTTAATACGGCCATCGGCGCAGCAAACAGCCTAGCGCAAGCCTATAGTCGACTTTCAGGCTATGAAGGCATTGGACGAGATATCGTCAATATGTTGCCAGGTGACGGTGCACAGAAAAGCTTCTTTGGCGGCGGCTTGACCGTTGGTTCGACCGCAGGAATCACTGATCGCATTAATCAAGCATTCGAAGGTGAGATCCAGAAAGCAGGTGATCTAACCACTGACGCGATCAAGAAGAGTGTTCTAGGCAACGGAGGGGCTGTAACCCCAAGTAAAGCCCCACGCGTTCCGGCTGCGCCGAAGGCTCCGACGATCTCACTTGCAGACCCTAAATACGCTGTTCCGGCAACACCGAAAAAAGGAAGCGGTGGTGGCGGCGGGCGTAAGCGCCGCGGCGCCGGCGGTGGTGCCGGCTCTGCGGACGAGTATCAGCGTGAGATCGAGCAAATCAAAGAGCGGACCATTGCGCTGCAAACGGAAACGACCGCCCTTTCGCAGGTAAATCCTTTAGTCAACGACTATGGTTTTGCACTTCAAAAAGCTCGCACAGAAAGTGATCTGCTTGCGGCGGCGCAGAAAGCTGGCCTTGCAATAACTCCAGCGCTGAAGGCCAATATCGAGCAGTTGGCCACTGGTTACGCGAATGCGAGCGTAGCGGCCGAACAGTTATCTCAGCGTCAGGATAATATTCGGCAAGCTGCCGATGACTTTCGAGATGGTGCGAAGGATGCCGTGTCGGGGTTTATCTCTGATGTCAGAAGCGGCACGAAAGCGACTGAAGCGCTAGGAAATGCCCTTACCCGTATCGGAGACAAGCTCCTCGATTTCGCCCTCGATGGATTGTTCTCCAAAGAAAGCCCGATTGGCTCCATCGTCAGTTCCTTCTTCGGTGGTATTAAACTGGCTGGCGGCGGCAGGGTCAAAGGACGGGGCGGTCCGACAGGCGATAAGATCCCGGCAATGCTCTCGGACGGAGAGCACGTGACGCGGTCTGCCATGGTGAAGAAACATGGCCCGCTACTCGATGCCATTAATGCCGACAGAGTTCCGCACCTTGCAAAAGGAACCCCTCCTATGCGGGCGCCGTCCATACCAAACATCGCTGGTGTTAAGAACCGATCAGCAGCTGCCCTCAACGTTCGAGGTGGCGATGTCATCATTCAGGGTGACGTCCGCAACTCGGCAACTGTGGAAGATATTGACCGGCGTGTTCGGGCGAGCGAAGCCAGGATCGCCTATGCTCAGCAGAATGGGTGGCGGTAGCAATGGTCTCTTACTGGTCTAGCGCCCTCGTTCCTCAGTCGGTCATGTTCCGGCTGAAGCCCATGAACGCGCGCGGCCCCATGACATTCTCTGGCAAGTCTCAGGTTGTTGGAACTGATGCAGGGTTTTGGGTCGCGACGTTATCGAATTTCATCGTTCGGACGCCAGATCATATACGAGAGTGGCGGGCACTTGTTGCCGATCTGCAGGGCGGTTTGAATGACCTGGTCATCGGCGCCTTCGACTGCAAACAGATCCCGCGTGTCGACGGGCTACCCGTAGTGATCCGATCGCCCTTCGCTGAAAACGGCGCACTTGTCGATGGTCCCTGGACCAGCCGTAATTCCATTCGTGTATCAGCGAACGGGGCGGCCAGCATGCGCTCGACCACACTCGTTTTGGAGGTCGGACAGGCCGGCCCGCTGAAGAAGGGCATGTACTTTACTATTCGGACGCTTATCGCAGGTGTGCTGGTTCCGCGTATGTACATGATTACTCGCGAACCTGAGGTGGTTGGTTCCAAGGCGACCGTGCGGTTCCTGCCGCCGCTTCGGCACGCCGTTGATGCTGGAGCTGATGTGGATTTCACGAATCCTGAAGTCGCTATGAACCTGTCGTCAGATGACGAGGGTGAGCTGGATATCCGTATGCGCCGCTTTTCCTCTCCATCTCTCAATCTGCAGGAGAGCTGGAATGGACTTTCCTGAAGCAATCAAGGCGCATCTGGCCGGCCGTGTGGTTCGTAAAGCTCGGCTCCTGGAGCTGAACTTTGTCAGCGAGCCAATGGGGTTGTGGAACGGTTTCGGAAAGCTGGTCACCAAGGATAACAAGGTCTGGCTTGGTGTCGGCGGACTGGGCAAGATTTCCGGCGTTGCCTCGACGATCGGTGGCAAGGCTCCCGAGTTGGTTTTCACGCTGTCAGGGGTAGACGAAACATTCGCGGCCAAGGCCAAAGGTGAGGCTACCGAATATTTCGACCGCGCTGCTGTCGTCTATGACCAGTTCTTTGATGAGGAGTGGGGCCTGCTCGATGCGCCTTACGCTGTGTCGTTCGGGCTTATGCGCAAATTCACGTCGACACGCGAGGCAAGGGAAGACGGCTTCGTTCGGACGGTTTCAATTTCTGCAGAGAGCCCGTTCGCGGCAAAGAAGCGTGCGAAGTTCGCCTACCTCACACCGCAAGATCAGCGAAACCGTCATGCCGGCGATGCCTTTGCTGATGACACGCCGGGTATCGACACCCGCCGGATCACGTTCCCGGATTTTTGATGCTCGAAACATTCCTGGCTGAGGCCGCTCGCTCCGACCATGTTTGGTCGCAGAGCGATTGCGCGATGACTGTTGCCAACTGGTGGCGCTTCAAACACGGCGTCGATCCTGTCCCAAATTTGCGCGGGAGCTATTCGACTGAGGACGAATGCCGTGCAGTCGTTGAGCGTGAGGGTGGCATGCTTGCAGCCATCACCGCGTGTGCGGCTCGCGTGAACGCGATTGAATGCGGCGACCCTCAGCCCGGAGATATCGGTGTCATTGCCGTACATGGCCTGGAGTTCGGCGCAATCATGGGTCCGTCCGGCCGCTGGATGGTCAAGTCGCGGCATGGCATTGCCGGCTATCGCTGCCAACACATCAAGGCCTGGAGAATTTAATGCCTGTCGCAGTTGTCGGCTTTATTGCATCGCTCGGCGTGCCTGGCCTCATCGGTGCAGGTGGCGCCTTGACGTTTGCTGGCAACCTGGTTGCGGGTGCCATTGGCCTCGGTATCAGCTTTGCGGCCAATGCGCTCTTTGGTCCAAAGCCTTCGAACCTTAAGCCTCAAGACGTAAAGTCGACGCTACGCCAGTCCGTGCTTCCCCGTCGCAAGCATCGCGGCATGGTGATGACCAGCGGCGGCTTTGCGTTCTACCGGTCTCGCAATGGCGGGCTGTATATGGTCATCTACCTTGGTGAAGGACCGTCGACAGAGTTCGTTCAGCATTACATCGATGATCGGCAAGTCGAGCTCGATGCGAATGGCTACATTCAGGGCAAGCCGATCAAGGGCAAGATCCGGATAGAGACGCGCGCCGGCCTGCCGATCGAAACCCACTATCAGAGTATTGCAACGGTCTTTCCCGAGATTTGGGGCGTCAACCACAGAGGCGACGGCTGTATCTCGGTCGCGATCACCGCAAGGGGCGCGAAGCAGGAAGATTTCAACTCGATCTATCCGAACCGCATTCCGCAGTACAAGGGGTTGAGGCGAGACGGCGCAGCGCTTGATCCTCGCACCAACATCAGAGCGTGGACTTCGAACCTCAATCTGATCTACCTCGATTATCTGAGTGATGCCGATGGCGCCGGGATCAGTGCCGACTACTTCGATGCGGATGACTTTGCAGTAGCAGCCGACGTTGCGGACGAGATCCTGCAGACAAACGGTGCCGGGACCGTGCATCGCTACCACGGCCAGCTTTCGTACGATCTGACCACAGAGCCCTCCGACATTATCGAACGCCTTGAGACGGCAACAGACAGCCGGATCTATCTCAAGTCGAACGGCAAGATCGGCATTCATCCTGGCGTCTGGGTCGAGCCGACCGTCCGCATTCACGACGGCTGCATCAACAACTTCGAGATGTCTGATTCCAGCGGTCCGTTGCGGGAAGCAAACGAAGTGACGCTTGAGTACACCAACCCGCTGGCAGGTTATTCGAGTTCGTCATGCGATCCCTGGCGGGATGAGGTGGATATCAGTGCGCAGGGCACGCGCACCATCCCGATCGAGGCCTACGAGATCCAGAACCATCATCACGGACGGCGCGTTCAGAAACTAAAATACGAGCGGGCGTCTGCTCGTTGGCAGGGAAAGATCATCACCGACCTGTGGGGAATTCAGGCCCGCGGGGAGCGCCGGATACTTCTTGAGATCAAAGAGCTCGGCATCGACTTTCAGCCATTCGAGATCGAGGATTACCAGGAGGACGACGAGACCATGACGGTGATGATGGAAGTGCGCAGTTGCCGCCCCTCTATGTACTCTCTGTCGTCGCAGGAAGAGGGAACCCCGCCACCTGTGCCGCCAAGCACTGAAGAGTCGGATCTCGATCCACCTTCAAACCTTGTCGTGATCGGGGGGCAGCGGAAAGTTTCGGGCAACAACAAGGTACCCGTCATCACCGCAACATGGGACCCTTATCCTGACAGGGATGACCTCACGGCCTATGCGCAGATTTCAGTTGCTGATCAGAACAAGTGGAACCCGATGAGCCTGGCCAAGAATGGCCTCGGCGCAGAGGCGCTGGGTCTTGAAGACGGGGCGCTCTATGACGTCGCGGTCGAATGGCGAAAGGTTGGCGGGACCGTATCCGAGCAAGCTCTGGTGGAGAACACCCGGGCAATCGCGGACGCAGATAAGCCTGCAATGCCGATTGAGTTGCAGGCTCCCGTCAGTGGGCTGACGGTGACTGTCAGCGCGCGCGCCTTCAACGACAACACCGCTTATCTGTCGTTCCGCCGCGGCACGGCCTTGCAGACTTTCGATCAGGCGACGGACATTTCCGGCAACCTGCGAGTAACCGCAAATGAAGTTCGCGCCTTTGCCGACAATCCCGGCATAGGCACCTGGCGCTATTGGGCGCTCTCGACCAATGGCTCCGGCGTCAAGTCGGATATGCCAGCCGGTCCAGTGACAGTCTCGGTGACATGATGCCTCAGATCGACTGGAGACACGAACAGCGCGCTGCTGAAGCTATGGCGAAGGCAGCAAAAACAGATGCGGACGAGGCGAAGTCCATTGCGCAGGCGACGGACAAAACGATCAAGTCCGCTGCGATCGTATTTGAGAAATACCTATCGATCACAAAGGGACCTCAACTGAGCGTCCTGGCCGCACCGCAAGTGGCGTCCTTCCAGATACCCGAAGTGAAGTTCAACGATATTGTCTTCGTCCACCGGGCTGGCCGTGCGACCAATGGGCCGCCTACTGCTCCTGTTGTGGTGGTAGGTGGCATCTCGCTCGAAAGCACAGGGTACGTGCCTGCCGATGGCGTCGTCGAGGTCTATTACTCAATCCCGACGATCGTCATCGCTCTTGGCGCCTCGCTTATAATTCCTCTGCGGCTACGCGGCTTCCGCGCTTCTTGAGCGCTTTCCTTGCCTGCCTTACGGCCCTGCGCCGGCTCGACACTGATTGGAGAACTGAATGCCTATTGATCCTGTAGGGCTCAACGACACGCAGGCGATCGCAAAGGTCAATGCCGCGATCGACCAAGCCAACAAGGTGGATGCAAAAGCCGACCAGTCCGCGGTCGACTATGCATTTGCGATGGAAGCGCTGGAGCGCGAGGCGGCCGCATCTCTGCTCGCAAGCAAGTTTGCGGCTGGCGACCTGAGCCGACCGGGAGAGGCTGAGATCTTCTGGACGCACCAGGTGGAAGGTGAGCCGGGCGCCGTGTCGCCGGTATCGCCGGACCTGGTGGCGATCGACAGCGACGGCGCGGTTCTTCGGGTTTCAGGCTCGGCATTCATCGGACCGACACGCGTTTATCGGTGCGAGCCCGGTCGTATCTACCGGGTCCGCTTTGTCGTGCGCCGCCGGCAAAACCCTGCTGACCCTGCCAACCACACAGTGCGCCTTGCCCTCCGCTGGCTCGCCCGGGGCAAAGGCGCGCTGAAGGAAAGCATGTCTGTTGTCGGCGATCTCAACGACTTCCTGGTCGCTGATGGTCGCACCGAGATCTCGGCGATCGCTGCGCGTGCGGTCGGGCAAGGCATCGACATTGTCGCGCCGGCTGGCGCTGTCTACTTCCGCCCTTTCGTCCAGACCTATGGCAACGACGGCGTTACCGACATCGAGGCCGTCGATGTTGTCGACGTCACGAACGCGATTGCGGTTCCCTCTGACGTCAGCCAGTTCGAAAGCCGGATGCAGGCTCTCGAATCGGCAGACGCACCGCTCCGGCTTAATGAGATCGAAGCGCAGATCGGCGGCGCGCAGCTGCGCGACTATCTCACGCGTGGCGCGGTAGAGGCTGCGACGATCTCGGAAACCGTCGATGCCATCCGTGTCATCCAGTATGACCTCATGTCCGCACCAGCACCCACGGTCTACGCTAGAGCTGCGATCGAACCAGCTCATGAGTTCAAGCTTCAGTCTGAAGACGGTGCCTGGTGGGCGTTGTCGATGGATCAGGTGTCGTCCGCCAACTTCGGCGGTAACGTTCAGGCGGCCGGTGCCTACGGGCGCAATAGGACCCTGTTCGTTGGCCCCGGTGAAACGGTCGACGTCGCAGCTTCAGGATGGGCCGATGTCAACGCGAAGCTCACGGAAATGAGCCGGTGGCTGATCGCCAAAGGCGGACTCGTCCGGATCGTACTTGCGTCCGGCGTCTACGCGTCCAACGTCAGCGTCAAGATCGATCACCCCTACGCCGATCGCATTGCACTGCAATCGGCTGAGGCAGACATCAGCTACGCTCTTACCGGGCTTGCAGGCGTGACGTCGGTCGGCGCTGGCAATCACGCGGTCAAGTTCTCTGTGGCAGATCCGACTGGCCTTGCCGTGGGAAGGTTCGTGCGCATCTCCAAAACCGTCGGGACGGGCGATCATATTGCCCTGAGAGGTTATCACGAGGTGACGGCCCTCGCGGGTAACCAGGTGACCGTAAAGGTCTGCGATAAGCGCACAGTGTTGCCAGCGATGACGCTGACCAGCGCGTCGATCGTGATGCATCCCTGCGAAGTGCATTTCTCCAACATCGTCGTGCCTGACGGGCAAGACTTCTACGCTCTTGAGCTGCTGACGAATGCCGCAATCGGAGCCTTTGGCGGTATTGGTCTGATCGGCGACGTCTCGATCACCGCCACAAGCGGTATTCGTGTCGGCGATGCGGCTGTCTTCGTCGGCATCCCCGAACGCGTCTCCGTCGCCAACTGGGGCCGCAACGGCATCTGGTCCTTCAGAAATGCGATGACCTATGCGGACACGGCCGTTGCGTCCAACTGTGTCACTGCTGCCTTCAACTCGATCCAGTCGGCGCAGGCAGAACTTATCCGATCGATAGCATCAGGATCTGGTGTCGGATTTTCGGCCGCAAATGCTGCCCGAAACAGTGCCAGCCAGGGCACGGCGACTGGCAACACTATCAACTGCTCGGCCAGCGACTACGGCCTGAACCTGATATCGGCAGGATCGGTCTGGGGCGCCTCGTCGATCGGCTTGCGCGCGACACAGAACGGTTACAACGTTGCCGCGAGCACCGCATTTGGCGAATGCCTGACCGCTGTCCGCGCGCAGTCGGGCGGACGTAACTATGTCACGACCCCAACCTTCACCAACTGCCCGACAACCTTCAATCCTCCTCTCAACCAGCTTGGTGTCGAGGCGGCTTTGAACCACGATGGCACGTCGACAGCGCTGATGCTTACCGAGTTGCGCGTCGGATCTGGTGGAGCAAAGCTATCCAAAATCCTGTTGGCCACCTCGACCTTTACCCTCGGCCAGGTGTTGGCTGATGCCGACAGCGCTGAGACGCAGGTGGCGGTACCTGGTGCAGTCATCGGGGATGAGGTGAGCGTGGAAACGACGGCAGGGGGTAAAGTCGCCAACACCGATATCAAGGGCAAGGTGACGGCGACTGACGTTGTCAGCATCTGGGCGCACAACAGCTCTCCAACGGCACCCGTGACCATCACTGCCAGAACCTACCGCATCACTGTCCGGCGGACCGACCCGTAACCAGAAGGAAAACAACGATGGCTTTGACAGGTCCTTATAGAGCCCCCGAAGGCTTCACCATCCCGAATGCTTACTTTCGCGCAAACGCAACCGGCCGCCTGACCCGACCTCTTGTTACCGTCGATGTTTGGGCTTCGAAGGAAGTCGCGGACGCCGTGGACAGTGGTGCGGAAGGCTCTGAAAGCTACGCTCCGATCACTCAGCTCCCGCTTGGTTTTCGAGAGATCGACCCAAACGAGCCAACGGGTGAGCAAATCTACGCAATTGTTAAAGCGGAAATGCCCGAGCTTCGGGATTCACAATAGTTGCTCTTAGCCGAAACGAATACTGTGTAGAGCGAACCGCGGGCCGGTGGAAAATAGGCCCGCGCCTAGCCTGTGCTGCTGGTGGGGTGCTTAGGTAAGGCAACTCCAAGCTACAGCTACACTATAATCAGTTTGACTCTAGCTCGCCGAAGACGGTCTTCTTCGCTGAATTTCCGAAGAAGCTCTTACTAACGCGTTTCGAACGCATGACCTTCGCTATTTCTTGAATGCTTTCTGAAACCGGCAGGCTTTTGAAGGCTTCAGCACCCTTTGCGTCCTTTGTGATCGTCGAGAAGAACAGACGGGACCCAGAAGACGTATGGCTCACATGCACTACTTTCGTCATATCAACCAAAAGATCGATCCCTGCTGGGGTCGTAAAAGTCACCCACATATTATCACTCCTCCTAATTTAATACATGAGCTTAACATGCCAGATTATTTTTAAAAGAAAAGATAATCTTCGCGGTAAGGATAACGCCGGTAGCGGGAGCTTCAGTTGCAAGGTCCATTGGCCTAAGACATCGCCTTGAACAACCGTACACTGTCACCGCCTCGCTCTAGAATGTGACGCCACTTAACATCGGAGAACATCATGAACACGAACGTGCCCACCGGCGCGGCGCTTGTCGTCGACTATGACGTGGCGATGGAAGTCGCCAGCCATGAGGCGATCATCCGCCAAGCCTATAAGGACAGTGAAGGCGTATGGACCTGGTCCGTGGGTCTCACCTCGGCTACCGGTCATGTCGTCGAGCGCTACATCGGCAAGCCGCAATCGCTCGAGCATTGCCTCCGCGTCTATGTCTGGGCGTTGGACAATTATGCCGACGCGGTCCGGAAGGCCTTCGCAGGCGTCGAGCTGTCGAAAGAGCAGTTTGCCGCGGCGCTGTCATTCCACTGGAATACCGGGAAGATCGGTTCGGCCACATGGGTCAAGCTCTTCAAAGACGGCAAGGTTGCGGAAGCCAAAAAGGCGTTCATGAACTACTCGAAGCCGAAGGCGATCGTTGATCGTCGCCAGGCCGAGCGCGATCTCTTCTTCACTGGCAAGTGGTCGAACACGGGGAAGATGGTTGAATACACCCGCATCACCGCGAAGGGAACGCCGGACTGGGGCAGCGACAAGCGCATCAACGTCGAGAAGGAACTGAAGGCGGCGCTGGCCGGCGAGATCCCGGCCGCTGACAAGGTCATCGTGACTCAGGAGAAGTTGGTGGCGGTCCCGGTCTCGGTCGAGAAGCAGGTCGTGCCACAGAAGGTTGAGGAGAAGGTCAAGGAGAAATCCAACTGGCTGACCTGGCTCACCGGCGGCGGCGGTCTCAGCACGATCGGCTTGGGCTGGCTGACTGGTATGAATTGGCAGGCAGTGCTCGCCGGCGGCATCATCCTGGTCGTCGTCCTGCTGCTGTTCATCCTGCTTCGCAGCCAGATCATCTCGGCCGTTCGCGAGATCAAGGCGGAGGTCGGCTGATGTCGTCCACTCTGCGCATTATCATCGCCTTCGCGATCGTCACCGCCATCATCAGCGCGGCGACCTGGCTCTACACCGCCGGCGGGGCGGGCACTCTCAACTCTATCGAAAGGCAGAACAATGAAGCAGGCAACGCATCTGATCGTGCTCGCAGCAGCTTTGATGAGTGCTTCGACGCTGGCGGGGTGTTCGACAGCAGCTCCGGCAAGTGCAGATGGCCTTAAAAGGGTTGTCGGCACGGACCTGATCGGCACACGCGGGCTGACCACGAAGGATAACCGCAACATTGGCCGCACCGTGGCCTCTCTTTGCGCAGCGTCCGTCTGGACCAAGGATCAGTGCCGACAGCACGACATAGCCATCCAGGCGCCCCATGACTAACTGCAATGAGGTCAGCTTCCCGGAGGAAAGCAACGCAGTCGGAGGGGGATTCACGCGAAGAAAAAGCCTCTAATTGCGGATGAGCCCTTTGAGGAAGCGGCTCCTCAACCTGTGCAGTAGCCCGAACGCAGCCAAGGCCGTTGCGCTCAGAAGGATCAACGCTATCGCAAACGCAATTAGCATGATCCACCAAGATCTAACGGCAGCATACGATAGCCGGCGGCAAATAACGTTGCCTTTGAATGCACCGGACCGAGTCGCTACCACTGTCGCTGCTCGTACGAGTCGGAGGTCTCTGGGTCCTGTCGATACTCCCAGCGCCCATCATTAGACCTTCGGCGCCAGAGTTGGCCGTGTGTGGTTGCTCTTTTGCCGTTTATCAATCGAGGCCTTCTGAATGGAGGCACTACACATTGATGCCATGAAAAAGCATCACCTGGTACAGGAGTTCTCCAGGCTAACAATATAAACTTCAGAACTGACAATGAGAGCGACCTTGGTTCTTGCTGGTCGCAAATTAAGCATGAACATTAGTGTGCTACAATACTACGCTATTGCTTCTTTCATGCCGAACCTGCGATCTTCGTTAGGGGCCAGCCGCTTGCCGGAGGCGTGGCCCCTAGTTTTTCCGCACGCTGGTCCAGCTTCTCGGCAGCCTTTGCCCGCGCGTCTTCGTATGTGTCGGCCGTCACTGTGACGATCCAACGACCGGCCCGAAAACGATACGTGTTCTTCGGAGGATACATCCGGTGTCTGGATCCTGCTACGAATGCCATCCACGCTACGCGCCGATCGATCCCTTTCTTGGTTTCGTCTGGAAGCAAGTCCCACCAGGCATTGAAGCCTGCACTTGTGTCCGATTTCGCCATGATACTCTCACTTACTCTGTTGGTCGTTGTCGCCGGCACTCAACGCAGCATCTCTGCAATCTCGGCCGCTTCGGTGCGCGCCTGGTTCGGTTTGTGCGGGTAATGCTCCCAGCACCACCATTGCGGCTCTCCGCGATTGTTCGAGAAGCCGAAGCCGCCCCAATCCCGGCATAACGGGGTGCTGCACCAATGGACGTAGAGGTTCGTCGGCCCTTTCAAGACAGTCCTGGTCTCGTCGCTCATCGGCGTGGCTCCCAGAGGATGTGTGCTTGCAAAAGGCAGGGAAACCTTGCGCGACATTTCTCAGTCCCGGCGTGCTCGCATCCCATCGCCAGCACGCGCCGGATCTGGACGAACTCCGCGTTGGCTCCGAACTTCTTGACTAGGCTCTTGTGGCTGAAAACGCCCTGCCGAGCGCAGGGGGTGCAGACCATCTCAATGGTCTCGGCGCGATAGTCTCGGAGCGTTGGAAGCGGCATAGCAGGTTTCGTCTGTCGTTCGGACACGGGTTCTCGCTCGCGCACGGTGCACGTGTTCGCCTTCATTGAGGATGGTGAGGCCGACGTCGTGCGGCGTTTTCGTTCTTACTATGTTCTCAATCTTTGACATGAGTCAACACCCGCCATAGGCGGAATTGCCAAGGGCTAGAAACGAATGATAGGGAGAAACGACATGCCAAACGGCAGCTTTGATCCGGAAGCGAAATACGCGCAGCTCGGCGAGCGCGTCGATAACCAGTCGCGGCAGATCGGCGACTTGGATACACGGATGAAGCAAGGGTTCTCCGAGATAGGTTCTCAGATCCGGAGCTTAATCGATGACATCCGCGGCGGCTCAAAGACACAGTGGCCGATCATCATTGGCTTCTGCTCGGTGACGATAACTGTCCTGGGCGGTCTCGGCTTCATGGCGCTGCAGCCCATCAAGGACAACATCACCACGATTCGCGAGGACATGCGCATGCGAGCGCTCGAGACAAAGGACAGCTTGTCGACGATCGTTGCAGGTATGGTCACGCAGAAAGAGATGGAATGGCGAACGGCTCGTGGCCAAGAAGACCGCCAGCGGACCGAAGCTGCTATCAAGGAGCTTCGGGAGGGGCTGGTGCCGAGAGACGAGCACGCTCGCGTCTGGGCCAACTATGACCAGCGGTTTCAAGATCAGCAGCGCCAAGTCGACGAGCTGAAACAGGCGCAAGGCAGTGTCTACGGCGCGAGAGATGTCATCATGGATCTAAGGCAACGCCTCGATCGCGTTGAACGGGAGCGGATCGGTCAGCCTTAGTCGTCACCTGGTTGGTTGTCCCTCAAACGTATGAGCAGATCCTGGAGTGCGTCCTTCTCTCCAAGCATGAGAGCGACCTCGTCGGCAACGTGAATGATAGCAGCCAGAACCTCGCCGTGCTCCCAGCCCGCGACATAGGCGTCCTCGAGTATATTTCGAACGCGGGCCTCGATCGCCTCTTGGCATTCGAGAAACCTGTCAGCTGATCCCAGTCTGGGTGGCTGTATATCGTCCATCACGATTGATTCCCACGATAAAAGGCTGGAACGCCTCTTCGTCATGAACATATCAGTCTTCCACGGTGTTGGCAGCCCGCCAGTGCTTACTTCCACCCTCACGCTCTAACGTAGCAACGCGCCAATCAAGCGTGGGGAATAAAAGATATTGTGACTTACGCTGCATCTAGCCGCGCCTAGTCTCTTGAACGAAAATTTTCGTGTTGGCATCACGGTCGGATTGATGTGCGTCGATAACAAAGTTTCGGTTTGCGACTGATCCGTTAGACAAAATATCGCGGAAAGTTACATCTCCGGCATAGCTGAATCCAAAACTAGGGGAGATACTGAGATTATCGCGCCTAGTGTAGTAGCATGCCATGTGCCGTTCGGTGATAGTTACAGTTTCACCGGGAGGTATGAGGCCGTATCGGAGAGGCCATTTACTTTTAACGAGCAATGCCTCGGGTAGCTCGTCAAATTCCGGAAAGCCGAGGGGTGCGCAATTTCTGTCGACCAACAAAATCCTGCCACAAATTGTGAAATCGAAAATTGGCGTCTTCCCCCAATTTCTAACCTCAAGCGCCGCTTCGCCCAAAAAAAAGAGTTCTTTCAGCCCTCCATCGAATGTTGTTGGGGCGCGTTGCATGGAAATCTCACGTGAGTCGATGGAAATTTTGATACTTTCAACCACGATCCCTGGAGTAAGTTCTGCCTCGGCAACCCTCCGAGAAACAGCGAGGCTCTGTGCGGCAACATCGAGCGAACTTTGGTTTGCAGCGTTTTGAACTTCGCCGATTGATCTAGTGTCGCTCGCCATTTCTTGTGTGGCGATGAGGGTTTTCCATACGAAAAACACGCCCAAGAAGGTTGCAGCAGCCATCCAAATTGTAACGATCAACATGCCAAGCGCCCATGCAGACATATCCTGTTGGGCCTTCAGATCATATTCTGCCTGCTTCTCGCTGCCGTCGGCGCTTAGACTATCAGCGAGACAAGTAAACCAGTCGAAGACGCCGCCTTTCTCCATAACGGCCCCGCAGGTCTCAACGCTGTGCTGCGCGGCGTTAGCATGATAAAAGGCAGCGTCTTTGCGTTCATTGGCTTGGCTATTTTGGTAGTTTGAAAATACTTCCCACGAACGCCACGCTAATATCGCTATTATAAGAATAAATCCAAATTGGTAGAGCAGTCTGCGTGTAAACATTGCAAAATCCTGCGGTAAACATCCCTCTGTTTATTTATTGCGCACATCGCGCCCCCTGTCCTCAATTCTATTTTGCGCTGTCGATTTCACTAGTTGGAAGTATGTCATACGCATGCTTAACTGCGACTTCGTGGTGCCGGGAGCGCCTGAAATTCTCAAGCAAAAACGAACGTGATTTAATACCCCTGAACGCTAGCAGATGCCATTGTTTTAAGTTGTGAAATCCGGCGTCTTTCGTTGTCCAATTGGGGCTCGAATGTTGGTAATCATTCAGTGGGCAAGCGCAGTCCGTCGCCCAGGTCGCGCAAGGAGACCCAGCGCCAATTGTCTGTTAGCTCGTTCCGCGCATGATCGATTAAACCCCGTGCGGGAAGTTGTTTGGATACGTGTCTAGCTGCAGCAACTTGAGCAGCTCGACCTATCCCGCTAAGATTGGGAAATAACTCGCGGGCAGGCTGATAAAACATATCTCCCATCTTCTTGGGATTTATGGCGGCATACCATGATATGAACAGCCCAATCACATAGTGGCTTCGCCCTGATGCCATCGAATAGTCGATACAAGCTGTGAGAATTACGGCATCGACGTCTTCAGAAGAGAGGTCGTCCGACAATGCATCAGGATCACGATCTGCATGTTTTGCGAAGTTTCTCGCAACGTTGATCAACGCTGCAGCTTCCTTCGGGCTCATGCCATGTACCTTCTCGATCTGCTCTCGGATCCGCAGCTTCCCCTCATTCCTCAACAGTGCGTCGCAAATTTCAGCCGCGTTGGCTGCAAGTTGGTTCGCTGCCATCGGCTCCAGGAGAAACCACTGAATATGGATGGCTGCCAAAAGTTGCCGCCTGGCAGCATCGATTTTTGAGATCTGCATCTGAGCGCTCTAAATCGCCCTAGTCAAAAATGTTGGGTTCGACAACTTCTTCATCGAGTAATGCGGCAAGTTTCTCAACTTGGATAGGATCTAGCTTGTGCGAGTGGTCCGCGAGTAGCTTTTGATAAAAGGATCTGACGTCGTCGTCGTTTATGATCCAAGTTACCTGGTTGTTTAGTTCCGCAGCCTCGACCAGTTGAGCTGCCTGAAGCTCACTAAACGCGTCTGTTTTGCTAAGCTTTGCGATCAAAGCATGGGTAGTTGCGTAGCTTCCGCTGGCTGATAGGCGAGCTATTAAAGAGTTTACGGCTACATCACTAGCGAGGTGGACCTGAGGAAAATTGTCCTTCAGGAAGGCAGACATGCTGGTGTAGAAAATGACGGAGCTCCCCTTTCTTTCAGCCCATTCTGCAGCAAGGTATGTGTTGAAGTTAGCTGTGTCATCATCTCTATAGTCAACATCCCCACTGACGATGTAAAGATCCTCGCCATCCTTGACTACAGAAAGGAGAGTTTCCCAATTTATCTCGTCTCCAATAGTCTCTTTCTTTTTGCCAGGGGGATTTCCACGTCTAAAGCGCTCAAGAGCAGCGGCGTATATTGCTTGATCTACGCTAACCAAATTTGCTTTTTCGAAAAGATTTTTTATCAGTGCATCGGCTTCCAGCGAACGAGCGGCGATGTCCTCTGAGACCTTTTTAACAAGCGCTGCATGAGCGGCGTTGGTTTGCTTCAGCAGGTCCCTAAAAGCCTCATATTCAGGGTAATTTTTACAGTATGCGGGGACGCTCTGCTGAAAGCGAAATTTGCGAAACTCATCAAATCCGCTCCTGATTTTGTCGTGCCGATTTCGGAGGAATTCATGCCAAACTTGGTCAGGCAGGACGAATGCAATCTCGCCAACGTCTGACAGTGCATATATTTTACGCAACTGCTCAATGTCCTCGCCGCTATAATGGAAGAAATTGAGAAAGATATTTGTGTCTATGTAGAGGTTCATATGAAGCTCGCTTGAATGAGCTTTATCTATCAGGTGTATTTCCACGCCTTGCAATCAAGTTTTCGGTGATGAGGCAGACGAGCCTGAAGGCCGCTCCTACACACCGCAGATGGTGCGGGCGGTTGCGCAAATAGCACAAGCGAATCAACGGGCTACAATAGCGCCGTGCGGGGATTCTATGTCATTGATTTAGCGACGACATTACACACCGGCATGAAGTCCCACCGGCTACACCAAGGATATCCAAGCCCTCACAACCCTACCGGATCTCGAAGGCCAGAGGGCAAGTGGCCCTGCAAGCAAAAAACCGAACAACGGAGGTCCCATTGTTCGGCGAGTTGAGTGCTGGACGCTGGAAATGGTGTCCACTTCCCGAGGTACAATCTGGACGTTAACTAGAGGTGAAAGGCTGACCCGAATACTTGAGTTCATTCGCCATCTTTAGTCAGACTACGTCGCAACCAACCATCGATTAGCAAGTGGTGGCAGCGGATCCACAGCTGAGCTTCTTCGAAAGGTTTGTGAACTGGTTATTCAGTGCGCCACCGAGCGTGGTCGCCCCGGCGATCAGCGCAACTGAGATAAGAGCGGCAATGAGACCGTATTCGATCGCAGTAGCGCCCGACTCGTCCTTCATGAAACGTGCAAAAACTGACATGCAATCCCCCGTAGTTCGTGTCGTGGAACGGGTTGTCCCAACGTGTCATGTTTCTACCTAGAGAACACATCCGTTCCGTTAATATGATTGGTTAAATTGTAGTTGTGTCGCGGTTTGGGATGCCTCATGCTCGTTCGACACATTTCCTTACGCGTTAGTGCATCTCCGGCGGCGGATAGCTTCGACCGATCGAAACGAGATACTCAGTGATTTCCTCAAGGAGATGGTCGCACTTACCGTAGGCATCCGTGATTTCGGATAGCTTCGGCATCACCTCCTCAAACTGGTCATCAGGAAGGTCCGCATCGCCGATCAGATATCCCACGCCTGCGATCCCCGTGATGTTGCAGCCGGTTGCGGCCACCTCCGCTACAAACGCGGGAATGTCTTCGGACTTCATTCTGTGCATCCTCTTCTCCTTCGGCTTGCTACCGTAGCAGTCGACGCCAGGATGATCGACTAGCAGTTCTGGCAGTGAGAGATCGACTGTACCCGCATGGAGAGCTGCCATCGTTAGTTGGTTGATTCTCGTTGCTCCGAGAATTATTCTTTCCCTGAAGGCATTCCGGCCTTCCCCAAACTAGCCCGCTGTCCCTTAGGGTTTGCGGGCTCTTTTTCGATTATGTCGAGCTACGGTCTGACGGTAGTCGTGCCTTCCCTGCTGCGGTGAGTGTGTACACGATGCCCCCGTTCCGTCCCCGGCCGACTGTTGCAAGGCCGGTTTCCACAAGCGAAGCGATCGCCGTCGCGCCGACCCGTCGAAGGATGAAGTCTCCCTTACTGACATGCTTGTAGCGGGCAAGGATTTTGAGAGCTTCATGAACCTGGTGATCCAGTGGCATTGGTTTCAAGGATGCGGGCGCCTGATACTGTTGGTTCTTAACGGCCAGCCGTACTTCTAGTCGGCATCGATGGCGTCACGAAAAACACTGAGATCTTGCGGCTTCCGCATCGGGGACAACGCAAGCGCTCAGAGACCCTATCGATCGGAAAGTCGCGGCCGCGAGTTGCGACCAAGGTCGTCATGTCGAGGTTGTACTTCCAGTCGCATTTCCGGCTGCTGCTGCCAGTATCGACAAGGCCATGACGGCAGGCGGCAGAGAGCTGCCAACCCTGATTGAATGCGTCGCCTATGGTTCCGATCTCGCTCATGCCGCGAACCTAAATCGGTCGCGTAAAAAGAACAAGGCAAGAACAAACTTAATATGAGACTATCGGCGGCTGTCAGGAAAGAGTGTGCCGGGGGCGCTCCCAGGAGGACGGTGCAGCGCGACGACCCCTGTAGGTGCGAGGAGGGGGCAAGGCCTCGTGCGATTGCGCCAGCACTTCAAGCCAAGCAGCAAGTCCAACGGGAACCTCTTCAGTGCCCGCTTCGAGCGCCTCTATCCAAGACAGATCACATTCCAGCAGAGAGGCGATGTTGATCGGGGTCCACCGTATAACGCGTAGGCATTCCCTGAAACGGTCAGGCGACATTACCCAAACCTCGGCAGTGGTGGTTGCATTGTCCTAAGGAAGACAAGCCTGACACGATTTTGGCGCACGTCAAGTATGCACTATATTACTGCCCGCTGAGAGCGGTCTAGAGTGTGAGGGCGCTGCTGGAGAGAGGGTATCGGCCCCCTCGGTCGACGGCCCTCCGGGTTGCGCCCCGAGTTCAGCGGTCACTCGCTTGAATTTATGTCCTCAACGTCTGGACACTTTTCAAAAAAACATAACGATCGCGTGGCGTCACCAAGTGTCCAGATGCTCACTAACCCCATTGTATTCATTGATTTCAGGTGCGCCGGCATGGGGCACCACTCGCTCTAGAGAGCGTTGATTTTGCATCCCTTCTGGAAATATCCCCCACCTGCATTCCGGCGCGAAAAGTACTGTCTCGATTGACGTCAAGCTGTCTCGAACGTGAACGAACGCGCTGTTTCACTCGTCAAATCGAGCTAGCCTGAGCTTGCCCTTGTCAGCGTCCAGTAGGCATCTCTGCCTGTTTCCACTGCGTCGAAACCGATACCGGACCTTTCATTCCGCTTTGGTTCGCCTATCCCACCGTTTCTCAGGCCGCCGCAGCAAGCATCGCCTTCGCGGAAGCCGGGATGGCGAGGTGTTCGAAGCTTGGCTTGGCGAGCAGGTAGCCCTGGATGAGGGACACGCCCAAATCCCGCAGGGCCGACATTTCGCCGACGGTTTCGACGCCTTCGCAGAGCGGCACGATGTTGAGTTCTTCGAGCATCCGCAACGTGTGCTTGACGATGGTGCGCCGGACCGGATCGGTGTCGATCCCTCTGATCATGTCCATATCCAGCTTGACGATATCGGGCTGGAAATGACTGAGGAGGCCAAGACCGGAGTGGCCTGAACCGAAGTCGTCGATCGCAGTTTTGAAGCCCATATCCCGGTATGTCCGCAGGATGTGAAGGACGTGCTTGGTATCCAACTCCTCGTTCTCGGTGAACTCGAAGATGATGCGATCAAGCGGAAAACCCGTCTTCATGGCCGTGGCAAGCGTCAGGCGGATACACGCCCGCGGTTCGTAGACGGCGTTCGGCATGAAGTTGATCGACAGTTTCACGTCGTCAGCGGGGTCGTAGAGCTGCGCGGCAAGTTCGATCGCCTTGACCCGGCACTGCTGATCGAACGCATAGCGGTTGTCGGCCTGCACCTGCGATAGAACTGACCCGGCACCTTCTCCGTTTAGACCGCGAACAAGCGCTTCGTGGGCGAAAATCTTGCCTGTTGCGATGTCGACGATCGGCTGGAATGCCATCGAGAACGGTAGTTCGAATGCTGCGCCGTCGCGGCAGCCTTGGCAACTCGTCGTCATTATGGAAAAATCTCCGTTTGCATCAGACTTAAGGCTCATCGATTAAACTTCCGTTTCCCGCATGCGTCGAAACCAAAGCGCTTTTCTTGCGTCACACACCCCTGCGGTGATATCCGGGCGGTGCCGTTTTGCGGCCTCCCGCACCCAACTCTGGATCCGGCAGCCTCTTCAATCGCGTGCGGCTCTTGAACGAAACTGTTTGAAGGTCGCAGACCGGGGGTATCCCGAAGACGCAGGAAGCGTATCGCAAGAATGACACCAGCCATTGTCGAGGGCCGCGCGTGCGGAACCTGCACCCTTTGCTGCCGGTTGCCGGACATTGATGATCTCAACAAGCCTGCGGACGAGTGGTGCAGGCACTGCGTTGCCGGACAAGGCTGTTCCATCTACCAGGATCGACCGATGCTTTGCCGCGACTTCGTGTGCCATTGGCTAACGCGCGAAGGACTGGGCGACGAGTGGGCTCCTCAAAGATCCCACCTGATGGTCTATGGGGAAGGACAGCAGATTACGGTCCTTGCCGATCCCGACTATCCCGATCTGTGGCGTCATCCGCCCTATATGCCGCAGTTCAAGGCATGGGCATCCAACGCTGAAGCACGCGGCGGCTATGTTATCGTCTTCTGGCGCGACGAGGTTCTAAAAATATAAGGCCGGAGCATCTGTGGATGCTCCGGCCAGAGTTTTGCATAACGATGCCGAGCGGATCAGCCGACCTGCGGCATGTCCCGCAGCAGCTTGTCGAGCGTGACAGGGTAATCACGGATACGCACGCCGGTTGCGTTGTGCACGGCGTTCGAAAGCGCTGCCGCCACACCGCAAAGGCCGAGTTCGCCAACACCCTTTGCCTTCATCGGCGAGGTGGTCGGATCCGTCTCATCGAGGAAGATGACATCCTGATGCGGAATATCGGCATGGACAGGAACTTCGTAGCCGGCGAGATCATGGTTGACGAAGAAGCCGCGACGCTTGTCGACGGCCAGTTCTTCCATGAAGGCGCCGCCGACGCCCATCGTCATCGCACCGATGACCTGGCTGCGGGCCGTGATCGGGTTGAGAATGCGCCCTGCTGCACAGACGCTCAGCATGCGCCGAACGCGGATTTCAGCCGTGTACATGTCGACGCCGACCTCGACGAAATGGGCACCGAATGTCGATTGCTGCATCTCTTCTGCAAGATCGCCATACTCGATAGTATCTTCCGCAACGACACCATCCTTGCCAGCTGCCTCAGCGAGAGCAATGCTGCGGTTGCCGGAACGGATCTGGCCGTCGGCAAACGTGACATCTGCGGAGTTGAAACCGACCTTTTGCGAGATCGCATCCCGCAGCGCCACGCATGCGGCGTAGACGCCGGCGGTGGAGCTGTTTCCGCCCCACTGTCCGCCCGATCCCGACGACGCCGGGAAGCGGGAATCGCCGAGCTCTACGGCAACCTTATCGATCGTTACGCCCATCATTTCGGCCGCGGTCTGGGCGATGATTGTGTAGCTACCCGTACCGATATCCGTCATGTCGGTTTCGACAGTCACGACGCCTTCGGAATCGAGCCGCACGCGGGCGCCAGACTTCATGTTCATGTTGTTGCGGAACGCTGCCGCAACACCCATGCCAACCATCCAGCGTCCATCCTTGACGCGACCCGTCTCGGCGTTGCGCTTGTCCCAGCCGAAGGTTTCAGCACCCCGGCGAAGACATTCGACCAGCTGACGGTGCGAGAACTTCCGTTCAGGCTTTTCCGGATCAACCTGCGTGTCGTTGATGATCCGCAACTCGACGGGGTCGAGGTTGAGCCGCTCGGCCAGTTCGTCCATAGCGATTTCAAGCGCCATGAGACCAGGCGCTTCGCCCGGTGCGCGCATCGCATTGCCTTCGGGCAGATCGAGTGCAGCAAGCCGCATCGAGGTCATCCGGTTTTCGCCGGCGTAGAGAAGGCGAGTCTGCGCCACGGCTGTCTCCAGGCTGCCACCCGGCAGGTTGCCGTTCCAGCTTTCGTGGGCAATCGCGGTGATCTTGCCTTCCTGCGTCGTTCCGATGCGGATACGCTGGATCGTTGCCGGGCGGTGCGTCGTGTTGTTCATCACGAACGGACGCGGAAGCGCGAGCTTGACGGGGCGTCCCGCCGCTTTCGCACCAAGCGCTGCAAGCACCGCATCCGACCGGAGGAAAAGCTTTGAGCCGAAACCACCGCCCACAAACGGCGACATGATATGGACCTTCTCCGGATCGATGCCGAGCGTGATCGCCATTTCTGACTTGTTCCAGGCAATCATCTGGTTCGAGGTCCAGACCGTAACTTCGTCCCCGTCCCACATGGCGAGAGACGAATGCGGCTCCATCATCGCATGTGACTGGTCGGGTGTCGTGTAGGTCTGGTCGAACTTAACCGCTGCCTCGGCGAACGCCTTGTCAAAGTTGCCGGCAGAAGTGTCTGCGTCTTCACCTTCGGAGCCCTCCGGCTTCTTGGCCGTGTCCTTCGCAGCTTCCAGATCGTAGGAACCGGGAGCGCGAACGTAATCCACCTTGATAAGGCTCGCTGCGGCGCGGGCCTGCTCAAAGGTTTCAGCGACGACGACGGCGATAGCCTGGTGATAATGCGAGATCTCGGGGCCACCGAGAAGCTTGGCCGCATTCATCTTGCCCTTGGAGAGCTTGCCAGCCGTTTCCGCCGTGACGACAGCCAGAACGCCCGGAGCGTTGCGGGCCGCCTGGATATCCATCGAGCTGATCCGACCCTTTGCGATGCCGGCGCCTACGGGATAGCCGTAGGCAACATTGAGGTTGGCGTGGTTCCATTCATAGGCATAGGTCGCCGTGCCGGTGACCTTCTTAGGGCCGTCGATACGCGTGATATGCTGGCCGACCACCTTCATCTGATCGATGGGATTGGTCGTGGCGGGACGATCGAATAGCATGGCTTACCCCTTGGTTTCTTCAAGGATGCCGGCGAGCGTGCGCTCCGCCAGTGTCACCTTGAACGAATTTTCTTCTGTTGGCTTTGCGCCGGCAAAGACCTTGGCCATCACGGCCTTGGATCCCTGCGGCAAGTCGGCTTCCGCCTCTTCGACGCGCCATGGCTTGGGCGCCACGCCGCCAACTGCAACGCGACCGGTGCCGTCAGGCTGGATGATCGCAGCGACCGAGACGAGAGCGAACGCGTAGGACGCACGGTCTCTCACCTTGCGATACACGTGCTTGCCACCCACAGGTGCCGGCAGCGTAACGGCCGTGATGATCTCGCCGCGCTCAAGCGTGGTTTCGATCTCGGGCGTATCGCCGGGCAGTTTATGGAAGTCGGCAATCGGGATCGCGCGTTTTGCGCCATCGGGCTTGACCGTCTCAACGGTTGCATCGAGGGCACGCATGGCGATTGCCATGTCGCCGGGGTGGGTGGCGATGCAGGCATCGCTGACGCCGATCACGCCCAGCTGGCGGGTCACGCCGCCGATGGCTGAACAACCGCTACCGGGCTTGCGCTTGTTGCAAGGCTGGGCGGTGTCGTAAAAGTAAGGACAGCGCGTCCGCTGCAGAAGGTTGCCGGCCGTCGTTGCCTTGTTACGAAGCTGACCAGATGCGCCTGCGAGAAGTGCGCGCGAAAGCACGCCGTAGTCGCGGCGGATGCGCTCGTCCGAGGCGAGATCCGTATTGCGCACGAGCGCTCCGATCCGGACGCCGCCGTCTTCACTCTGCTCGATCTTGTCGAGGTCGAGACCGTTGACGTCGATGAGATGGGTCGGTGATTCGATCTCGAGCTTCATCAGGTCGAGGAGGTTGGTGCCTCCCGCGATGAACTTGGCGTTCTGGTTGTTGGCGGCCTTGGACGCAGCTTCAGCCGGTGATGCGGCGCGTTCATAAGTAAACTGTTTCATGCCTGCCTCCCCGAAACTTCCGTGATAGCCGCAACAATGTTCGGGTAGGCCCCGCATCGACAGATATTGCCGCTCATACGTTCGCGGATTTCCATCTCGGAAACCTGCGTGGGGGCTGTCAGGTCTTCCGTCACATGGCTCGGGATGCCGGCCTTGATTTCTTCAAGAACGGCGACGGAGGAACAGATTTGCCCAGGGGTGCAATAGCCGCACTGGAAGCCATCGTGCTTGACGAATGCCGTCTGCATCGGATGCATCTCGTCCGGTGTGCCAAGGCCTTCGATCGTGGTGATCTCGGAGCCCTCGTGCATGATGGCAAGCGACAGGCACGAATTGATGCGGCGACCATCGACCATGACAGTACAGGCGCCGCACTGTCCGTGATCGCAACCCTTCTTGGTGCCGGTCAGGTGCAGGTTCTCACGCAACGCGTCGAGCAGGGTCGTACGGTTGTCGAGATCGAGATCCTGGCGTGTGCCGTTGACGACAAAACCCACCCGCGACGTCGCCGTCCCCGGCCGGGGAGGCGGTGTTGCCGCCTGCGCATTTGCAGCTCTGTTGCTGTTTGCCACGGCCACAGAGCCGGCAGCGGTTGCGACGAGAAGATCCCGTCGTGACATTTCAAACGAATTCGGACTCGACATGGGGGCTCCATCTTGACGACTACAGTTGACCCAATAACCACCAACTGCCCGAGTCTGTTCCGTCCCAAAGACCATTTCACCGGCGCCTTTTGTCACAGGCGATCACCGCACTCGACGATTTATCGGCGCCGGCAACGCATGGTTAATGTTTGTTTTATATCCAAGGACGTTCGTGTCCCAGATTTGTTCATATGGTTTCATTGGTGGCAATGCGTCTCACAGGCCCGCAATTTCGCGAAACTGACAAGCTGGAAGCCCAGGCTTCCGAACTGCCGGATACCGGCCACTCTCACCCCATAAATCCGCCTGAGCCCCCGAATGCGGGGCAACAGGTGGCTTGCGACATCGTGTCGACAGTCCAGATGCAGGCTCACGAGATCGAGGCGCTGCCGGACTGGCAGAAGGCCTTCATGTTGGGCCCGACCGTTCGCTTTACCCGCACGCCGGAGAAGACCATCTCCAGGCGTGGGGCACCCTCCGGCCCGGAAGCGGAGGGCGAAGCCGTCGCTTCCCACGCCGTCCCCGAGGCTGTCATTCCCCCTATGGCGGCGCGAGCCGTTCAGGAGATTTCCGAGATTACTTTCACCCAAAGACATGACGGCGACGCGCTGTCGACCTCTATCGCTAGCTTCCTGTCGCCTGAACCCGGCGCCCGCAATCTCGTCGGCACTCTCGATCAGGCGCTGAGGGAACGCCGGGCCACGTTTGCCCGGGAAACCGTTGAACCGGTGCTGGTCGCAGTTGCGCCGCCGCAGCCTGAAGCAGTGATTGATGCTCCCGTGATTAGCACTGAAAGACAGTCTCCGATCGCCAACCTGCCGGATCATCTGTTTTTCGAGGTGATGAGCCTTGGAGAGGCCACCGGCGAAGAGTTCGCGCTGACCCCGCCTCCCCCGCCAAAGGTCGAGCAGAGACCTGTGTTCGTTGCTCAGCGTCCGCTCCCGACCTATCCGAAACAGCCGGTCCGGCCCGAACCTGTGCGGGTTGCCCTGAGGGCGCCGGTCATTCGCCAGCCGATCGAGACCCTGACCAAACGTCTGGTCGAAGAAATTCCGGTGGGGCCGTCGCCGCTTGATCTCTATCGTTCGATCACGTTGCGCCAGGCCGGCCACGATGCTGCGCCAAATCCGGTGGTGCCTCCAGTGCAGGATGCGCCCGTCATCGCTGCTGCTGCTCCGGTCGTTCCTGAGCCTGTCATTCCTGAGCCTGTTCTCGTTGCGCCCGTCATCGCTGAGACCGTCATCGAGGCCCCGGCGCCTGCGGTCGCCCCCGTCGTGCCAGTAAAGTCGACGCGGCAGGTTGTCATGGCCACCCGCGCGATCTCTCCGATCCGGCCGTTCAACACCGAACCGCTGCATGCGTCCGACGACTACGAGTTCCCGTCGATCGAATTGCTGCAGGCACCGGTGGATGACCAGATCAGCCCCGTCAGCCAGGAAAGCCTGGAACAGAGCGCGGGGCTTCTGGAAAGCGTGCTGGAGGATTTCGGCATCCGCGGCGAGATCATCGACGTTCGTCCCGGCCCTGTCGTGACGCTCTACGAATTCGCCCCGGCACCCGGCGTCAAATCCTCCCGCGTGATCGGCCTTTCGGACGATATCGCCCGCTCGATGTCGGCGCTTTCGGCCCGCGTAGCTGTCGTTCCCGGTCGCAACGTGATCGGTATCGAACTGCCAAACCCCGTGCGCGAAACCGTCTATCTGCGTGAGCTGATCGAAAGCGGCACCTATGCGGGTACCGGCTTCCGGCTTCCGCTCTGCCTCGGCAAGACGATCGGCGGAGAACCCGTCGTCGCCGAGCTTGCGAAGATGCCGCACCTGCTCGTCGCCGGCACGACCGGTTCGGGCAAGTCGGTCGCGGTCAACACGATGATCCTCTCGCTGATCTACCGTCTGCGGCCGGACCAGTGCAGGCTGATCATGGTCGATCCGAAGATGCTCGAACTGTCGGCCTATGACGGTATCCCGCATCTGCTCACCCCTGTCGTGACCGACCCCAAGAAAGCGGTTCTGGCGCTGAAATGGGCGGTGCGCGAAATGGAGGACCGCTACCGCAAGATGTCGCGTCTTGGCGTTCGCAATATCGACGGCTTCAACGCCCGTGTGGCGGCCGCGTCCGCATCCGGCGAGGTCATCTCGATCAGCGTCCAGGTCGGTTTCGACCGTCAGACCGGCGAGCCGATCAACGAGCAGCAGGACATGGACCTGACGCCGTTGCCCTATATCGTCGTCATCGTAGACGAGATGGCCGACCTGATGATGGTGGCCGGCAAGGAGATCGAAGGTGCGATCCAGCGGCTTGCGCAGATGGCGCGTGCTGCCGGTATCCACCTGATCATGGCGACGCAGCGGCCTTCGGTCGACGTCATCACCGGTACGATCAAGGCGAACTTCCCGACCCGTATCTCTTTCCAGGTGACGTCCAAGATCGACAGCCGCACCATCCTTGGCGAACAGGGCGCGGAAAACCTGCTCGGTCAGGGCGACATGCTACATATGGTGGGCGGCGGACGCATTGCCCGCGTTCACGGTCCCTTCGTGTCGGACCAGGAAGTCGAGCGCATCGTTGCGCATCTGAAGACGCAAGGTCAGCCGCTCTATCTCGGCAGCGTCACGGAAGACGAAGAGGGTGAAGAGGTCGAGGAGGAAGACCAGGCGGTCTTCGACAGGTCCGCGATCAGCGAGGAAGACCGGGACGAGATGTACGAGCAGGCGATCAAGGTCGTCATGCGCGACAAGAAGTGCTCGACCTCCTACATCCAGCGCCGCCTGTCGATCGGCTACAACAGGGCCGCATCGCTTGTCGAACGCATGGAGAAGGATGGGCTGGTCGGCCCGGCCAACCATGTGGGCAAACGAGAGATACTCGACCAGCGCGGTCAGCCGACCGCGGTCGAAGAGCCTGAACAGTAATAGCTCAAAGATATGGCCGGGATTTCCCGGCCATATTGTTTTCGAACGCTAGTGGTGTTTTGTTCTGAAGAACCGCAGAACGATCCAGGTGGCAAGACCGCTGGCGAGACCCGAAAGCAAGGTACCCCAAATGATGTCGGCCACTGAAAGCAGCGTCGACCAGTTCTTCATGACCGCATGGTTGGTGAGATCGTAGGTCATGTACGACATGAACCCGATCGCCGCTCCCTGCCGCACCGCTGCTCCGACACCGCCTGCAATCAGGGCCGGACGCACTGCCATCAGCGTCAGTCCGCCGATGTAGAGAAGGTAGAAGATCACGGCAGGCGCGAGACGGAAACTCGGCAGAAGCATGTCGCCCATGACCGGCCGGTAAAGCAGGCTTGTCATCGTGCTGAGCCAGACGGAGTCTATCGCGCCGAACACGATGAACGTGGTGATGTAGGCAAGAGCCAGCGTCTTCAGCGAGATCTTCGCCATGGGTTCGTTCCCTCTTTCTGTGTCAGTCGATGCGGGACCAGTTGACGGCACGGCAAAGAATACCGCCAGCAACGCAGCCTTTCGTCGTCATCTTCTTTTCCGCGACAACGACCGTGATCTTGAACGTCATGTTGCGTTGCGGATCAAAGGCGGTACCGGAATAGGAGCCGTCAGCTGTCCGGTCGATCGTCATGACCAGCTTGTCGCCGGCCTTCTCGCTTCCCGATCCGGGCTTGATCCATGTGTTGGTGGCGCAGATCTGGGCGCCGCAAGGCGCAATCTCGACCTTGGCATTGCCGTCGCCACGAGCCCAGTTGCCGTCCAGATCAGCGGCAAGAAGCGGCCCTGCCGACAGTGACAAGAGTGCTGCGACAGCACCGCTTCGCAAACCCAGATTACGCATGTTCAATCGTATAGAAGCCAACATTGATCGCTTCCTCCTCGAAGCCAGCCTCGCAATAGCAAAGGTAGTAGTCCCACAACCTACGGAAACGGCCGTCGAAACCGAGTTCCGCAATCTTCGGCCAGGCGGCGTGAAACCGCGTCCGCCACTCGGCCAGCGTCCGCGCATAGGACGCGCCAAAATGTTCGATGTCGCTGACGACAAGCCCGGATTTCTCAACGGCTGCCGTGAACGCGCTGTCCGAGGGAAGAAACCCTCCCGGAAACACGTATTTCTGGATGAAATCCGGATTGCGCCGATAGGAATCGAAGCGGTCCTCGTTGATCGAGATCACCTGCAAAACCGCACGGCCACCGGGCTTCAAACAGCGACGGATGGTGTCGAAATAAGCTGGCCAATAGGCCTCTCCGACCGCTTCGAACATCTCTATCGAGACGATCCGGTCGAATTGCCCTGATGTATCGCGGTAGTCCTGCAGTCGGAGATCGACCTGTCTGTCGACGCCGGCCTGCCGGATGCGCTCGTTTGCAAAGGCCAGCTGCGAAGGAGAAAGAGTAAGGCCGGTGACCCGGGCATTGACGTTCTGTGCGAGATCCAACGCGAGAGCGCCCCAGCCGCAGCCGATCTCCAGCACGCTGTCGCCTTGGCTCATGGCGAGCTTTTCGCGGATACGCTCGAGTTTCTGACGCTGGGCATCTTCGAGAGACTGTCCCTGATGCTCGTAGAGCGCCGAGGAATAGAACATCGAAGGGTCTAGCCACTCAGCGTAGAACTCGTTGCCGAGATCGTAATGCGCCTCGATATTGCGTTTGCTGCCACGCTTGGTATTGGCGTTGAGAAGATGCGACAGGCGAACCGCGATCCGGCCGAGATAGCCCCCATGGGTCGCAAGCGTCAGCCCATGCCGGTTGCGCGCCGCAAACCGGATCACATTGGTAAGGTCAGGTGTCGTCCATTCCTGCTTGAGATATCCTTCCGCAAAACCGATGTCGCCCGCATGCAGAACGCGGCTCAGCATCCGCCAGCGCTTGATGACGATAACGGCGTCCGGCCCTTTTTCCGGCCCGGCCATCTCTATGGTGCGACCGGAAGGCAGCACAACGCGAATGGAACCGTAGCGGATACCGCTCAGCAGCCGGTTCACAACCCGCGCACCGAAGCCGGCAACGCCAGCTCCGGGTTTGCGATCGGTCGTTACGGAGGTGAATTCGTCAGATTGGCTCATGGATTTCCACTTTGCGTAGGGGAGCAGCAGGAGTGACGGAGACGGGGTTTCCCGGTGGCTTTGGACGCTTGCGCAAACGCACGCCCTTGAGCCAGATTTTCAGTGCCTCCCAATGGATGCCGCCGACGACCCGGAGCGTCAGGAAGGGAATGGCGAAGAAGGCCTTCAGAAGCGCCCGGTCTGTCAGATCACGGCGGTGCGCGAGATGACGGGCAGTCAGCATCGGCCCCTCGGCATCGAATGTATCGATCTTGATCGACAGCCGTTCGGACGGCGGCGTCACGCGAAAGGTATAGCGCTGGTCCATGTCCATGAACGGAGAGACATAAAATGCCTTGTCGCAGTGCTGGACGATCTCGCCGCCGACACGATTATCGGCCGGGATGAGGTAGCCATGGCGTTCCCCGAATGTGTTATCCACTTCCCACAGGATCGCCTTCACCTCGCCGTCGCGTCCGTAGCAGAAGAAGATGCTGAGCGGATTGAAGGCCCAGCCGAGTATTCTCGGCATGGTGAGAAGCTTGATCGCCCCGCCATCAGGCTCGAGCCCTGCGGCGCGCATCCATTGCTCTATCTGGCCCCGAAGATCGGATCCCGAGCGGTCGCCGCGATCTCTTTGTCGAAACGAGAATAGATTGAACCGGTCGACGGAAAACAGTTTCAGGCCGCGATCAAGCGCGTCGAGCTCATCGAGATCGATCAGCAGCGAATAGATCCTGTAGGCCAGCCGATGCTCTTTCGGCCGCATGCGTGCATGCGTGACATGACCGGGATAAAGCGCCGACCGAAACGAAGCCGTCATGCCGTGACCTCGATCGGAACGGTAGCGCCGAGCGGCCGGCGCACGATCCGGGCGCTTTCCTCGGCGACCTTCCAGGGGCGCCGAACGCCGCCAAGATCTTCCGCGACCGCCAGGCCTGCCTGGAGGCCGTCTTCATGGAAGCCCGAGCCGAAGTGGGCGCCGCAGAACCATGTGTTGCGAACACCCTGAAGCGACCAGATTTCCTGTTGTGCCCGCTCGGTTGCCATGTCGAAGATCGGATGCTCGTAGATCTCGCGCCGAATGACGGCGTCCTTGCGGGGCTGACGCGGGGGATTGAGCGTCACAAAGGTCGGCGGCGCATCGCCAAGCGGCTGCAGCTTGTTCATCCAGTAGGTGATGGCAGGCTGGACCTGCGCCTCGCCGGTCTTTGCCGAATAATTCCAGCTGGACCATGCGCCCTTGCGCCTCGGCATGAAGCTCTGGTCGCTGTGCAGAATCGCCTCGTTGCGGGAATAGCGGAAGGCACCCAGAATGCGTGTCTCGTGGTCATCAGCGTCCAACAGAAGACGACGTGCCTGATCTGCGTGGGTGGCGATCACCACCTCGTCGAATGCCTGCCATCCGTCCGGTCCGGTGGAAATTTCAACACCGCCACCGGTTCGCCTGATCGCCTGGACGGGCGTCGACAGGCGAATGCGATCGCGAAAGTCAGCTGTCAGGCGATCCACATATTCCCGGCTTCCGCCCGTCACCGTGCGCCAGATCGGCCGGTTCCAGAGTTCGAGCAGCCCGTGATTGCCACAGAAACGGACGAAGTTGACCGCGGGATACTCACCCACCTTACCCGCGGGCATCGACCAGATCGCAGCCGCCATCGGGTAGAGATGGTCGTCGCGGAACGCCCGTCCGTAGTGATGTCGGTCAAGGTAGTCATCGAGTGACAAACCGCCCATCGTCGACAGATCACGGGGAGCATTGCGGTAGAAGCGGACGAGATCGCGCATCATCGACCAGAAGCGTGGGCTGACGATGTTGGACTTCTGGGCGAACAGTCCGAACCCTGTGCCACCAGAATATTCGAAACCGCCATCGTCGAGCGAGACGGCGAAGGACATGCTGGAGGCCGTGGTTGGAACATCCAGATGACGGAACAACGCCGTCAGATTAGGATAGGTCACCTCGTTATAGACGATGAAGCCGGTGTCGACGGAAACGGTTCTTCCCGATGCGTCGAAATCCACGGTATGGCTGTGGCCGCCGATACGATCGGCTGCCTCGAACATGGTAACATCGTGGGCCTTGGCCAGAAGCCATGCAGCGGACATGCCGGATATTCCACTGCCGACAACTGCGATGCGTCGACGTCCCGAGGTCCTATGCGTCTCACGAAATGCCATACAATTCCCCCAGCTCCCAAAGCAATCGATCACCTGCCCTGTGGGCTCTGTAATCATTACGAGAGATTGAGATAGAGAGTTTCACGCAATATCACTTCTTTTTGCGACATTTTTTCCAAGCCCATGAAACTGATTGGCTATGTCAGCCGTAGAGGGACACAAAGAACGTGTCGGGCTTTCTACGTTCGAGGAGACCAATGGATTACATTCACCTCATTTTTCTGGCGATAGGCCTGTCACTGGCCATGGCAATCTCCTGGGCCGTACAACGCGCGACGGGTGCGAGCGGCTGGATAGACACGATCTGGTCGCTGGCCGTCGGCGTCGGCGGCGTGGCTGCGGCCTATCTGGCGGCCGGTCCCGTCGAGCGCCGGGTGACCGCGATCGTCATCGTTGCGGCCTGGTCGCTAAGGCTTGCCTTTCATATTGGCGCCCGCACGCGGCTCGGTGGCGAGGATCCCCGCTACGAAAAGCTTATCAAGGAATGGGGCGATCGCGCTTCCTTCCGCCTTTTCTATTTTCTCCAGATCCAGGCGGTTGCCGCCTTCATTCTGGTGCTTGCCGTCTACTGCGCCGCTTCGAACACGGCGGAGTATCCGCAGGTGGGCGATCTGCTGGCGCTTGCCGTGGCGGCGATTGCCGTTATCGGTGAAATGGTTGCCGATGCGCAGCTTGCCAAGTTTCGGAAGACCCCGGAAGCCAAGCGGGAAATCTGCCAGAAGGGGCTTTGGGCCTATTCCCGCCACCCCAACTATTTTTTCGAATGGCTGTTCTGGTGCAGCTGGCCGCTGATGGCGCTTCCCGCACTGGGCTTTGCCGCGATCGCGCTCCTCGCGCCTGTCATGATGTATTGGCTGCTGGTGCACGTCTCCGGCATTCCGCCGCTCGAGGAACACATGCTGAAATCCCGGGGTGACCAGTTCCGTGCCGTCCAGGCGCGCGTCAACGCATTTTTCCCCGGTCCCCGTCGATCCAAACTCTCAACACAATAAGGGAACGCCACGATGAACATGCTGGCCTTTGCCATCAATACGGCTGAACGAGCACCCTTAAGCGATGGCGTGACGCTTGCCGGGATCGACTTTCTATGCGGTCGCACCAAGCGGAAGCTGGCCTCCACGCCGGCAACCGCCGAGGACGCGTTCGCAAGGTCGATGGCCGACTTTCCGATCGCCACCCATACGGATGATGCCAACCGCCAGCATTACGAACTCCCGCCAGAGTTCTTCAGCCTCGCTCTCGGTCCACAGCGGAAATACTCCTGCGCATTGTATCTGGCTGACGATACCACGCTTGCGGAAGCGGAATCCTACGCGCTGGCCGAGACCGTGCGTCACGCGGAACTGAGTGATGGAATGGACATTCTCGAGCTCGGCTGCGGCTGGGGTTCGTTGTCGCTCTACATGGCCCAGCATTTTCCCAATGCCCGGATCACCTCCGTCTCCAACTCGGCCCCGCAGCGTCAACACATCCTCAGCGAAATCGAGCGGCTGAAGCTCGACAACCTCACCGTCATCACCGCCGACATGAACGACTTTTCGACGGATGAGACCTACGACCGGGTCGTTTCGGTGGAAATGTTCGAACACATGTCGAACTGGCGAGGCCTTATGGAGCGCACAAGAGGCTGGCTGAAGCCCGACGGAAAGCTGTTCCTGCACGTGTTCACCCACAAGGATCGGTCCTACCGGTTCGAGCACGACAACCCAGCGGACTGGATTGCCCACCATTTCTTCACCGGCGGAATCATGCCCGCGCACGACCTGCCGCGGCGTTTCGATGATATTTTCACCGTCGAACAAGACTGGCGCTGGTCGGGTCTCAACTATCGCCGCACCGCGATGCACTGGCTTGAAAATTTCGATCGCGAGATCGGGCAAATCCAGCCGATCCTGAAGGATGTCTACGGCAAGGACGCCTGCCTCTGGCAGCGCCGCTGGCGTCTGTTCTTCCTTGCCACTGCCGGATTGTTCGGCCATGACAAGGGAGAGGTCTGGGGCGTCGGGCATTACCTGATGACACCCAAGCGGTAACATCTGCCGGGGGGTCGCGTTGCGCACATCAAAGGTCATCCACATCGTCAGCTGCCATGCGGAGGGCGAAGTCGGGGACGTCATCGTCGGCGGTGTACTCCCGCCGCCGGGCGATACACTCTGGGACCAGTCCCGCTTCATCGCCCGTGACGAAACGCTGCGCAACTTCGTGCTGAACGAGCCCCGTGGCGGTGTCTTCCGGCACGTGAACCTGCTGGTGCCGCCGAAGGATCCGCGCGCCCAGATGGGCTGGATCATCATGGAGCCCGCTGACACGCCACCGATGTCCGGCTCCAACTCGATTTGTGTTGCGACCGTACTGCTCGACACCGGCATCATTCCCATGACCGAGCCGGTGACACGCATGACGCTCGAAGCGCCAGGCGGCCTGGTCGAGGTCACAGCGGAATGCCGCGACGGCAAGGCCGAACGGATTACGGTGCGCAACGTGCCATCCTTTGCAGACAAGCTCGCAGTGTCGCTGGAAGTGGCCGGCTTCGGAACACTGACGGTCGACACAGCCTATGGCGGAGACAGTTTCGTCATCGTCGATGCGGGTTCACTGGGGTTCGAGGTGAAACCCGACGAGGCACGCGAAATTGCAGAAGCGGGCGTGAAGATTACCGCGGCTGCCAACGAGCAGATCGGCTTTACCCATCCGGACAATGCCGGCTGGGACCACATTTCCTTCTGCCAGATTGTAACTCCCCTCACCCGGGAAAACGGCGTGCTGAGCGGTGCAAACGCCGTCGTCATCCAGCCGGGCAAGATCGACAGGTCTCCCACCGGTACGGGCTGCTCGGCGCGCATGGCGGTTCTCCATGCGCGTGGCGAGATGGCAATCGGCGAGACCGATATCGGCCGCTCGATCATCGGTTCGGAATTCCACTGCCGTATCGAGTCGACGACGCGTGTCGGTGATCGCGAGGCAATCTATCCGCTGATCTCCGGCCGCGCCTGGATTATCGGAACGCATCAATTGATGCTGGATCCGTCGGACCCATGGCCGGGCGGTTACCGTCTTTCGGATACCTGGCCGAAGCTCGGAGCGTGAAGCGGCGTCAAAAAACGACCGGATGGGTTTTGCCTGTCTGGACGTTGACGAGCCCCTCCGGCGCGTAATCGCTCGGGGCGACCAGAACCCAGCGCCAGGGTGCGCAGGTGAGCGTCGCAAAGGCGAGACGCTCCGGGAAACCTGCGGACCAGCGCGGATGAAAACTCGGCTCGAACATCCACTCGACCTTTTCACCCTCGGCATAGAGCGCCTGCATCTCCTCATGCAGAGCGTCGGCCGACCGGCAGCTCATCAGCCCCGCCACCTCGTAGCGAACCCGCGCGACGACCTTTCCATCGCGAACCAGTGCCCAGCCACCATCATTGGCAGCGACGGCGTTAACGGCTGCGGCCATGGCTTCATCCGATGAGCCGACGCACCAGATATTGTGCTTGTCATGTGCCATGGAGCAGGCAAGCCCCGTATCCGGGGTCCGCGGCCCGCAGCCGAGCCAGAACATTTTCGACACCGCTCCCTTGCCCGAAAACCGGTCGATGATCGAGAACTTGGTTATGTTGCGATCGGCATCCCGCTGAACGAGACCATCTTGGACAGGAAGGTCGATGGTCAGGAAATCATCGGTCCAGTGGAACGGCCGCAACACGGCAGCCGTCATCGTCTCGCGTCCGGGGTGAGCGGCGATTGCGAAATCCTCAGCTGTCAGCTCGCGGCCGATATTGATGGTCTTCGTTGCCCAGTCTGGCCAGTCGATTTTGGGCACCTCGGGCAGATAGCGCTTGTCGTCAGAGACCTGGATGCCATCGGCCCAGACCTTGGCTATCTCGAATTTATCGACGTCGGAGAGAAGCACGATATCGGCATAACGTCCGGGCGCGATCGTGCCCACCCACGGCGTAAGGCGCATGTGACGGGCCGGATTGATGGTCACGCACTGGATGGCTATCTCGGGCGCAAGGCCTGCCTCGATGGCGAGGCGAACGTTGTAAGCAGTGGCGCCGAGTTTCAGAGTATCGGAGGCGCTGCGATCGTCGGTCGTCAGGGCGATCTGCGACCAGTCGGCGAGGCCCTTCTCGAGGAGACCTGCGATGACCTCCGGCAAACTGTGCGGGCGCAGTTCCATGAACAGGCCGCGGGTCAGCTTGTCCCAGAACTCCTCGACCGTCCAGGCTTCGTGATCCGATGCCAGACCGGCCGCGGCGAAAGCGTTGATCGTTGGGATGTCGCGAATGCCCGCCGCGTGACCTTCAACGACTCCGCGCTTCTCGAACGTTGCTCGGATCATGCCCCAGAGGCGGTCGTAGGAAGGGCTGGTTCTGTCCCACACGCCCGGCCAGTCCATCACCTCGTCGAGACCCGCAACCATCAGGCTTTCGGTCATGAACTGCTTCTGCTCGTCGTAGCCGAGATAGCCGCCACCGTGCTCATAACCTGTGGGCGGCACGGCCGAGCCGGGCAGCGGAAAGATCTTGAGCGGCGAACCGGCCGCGCGGGCCTTCAGCCAGAATTCGAGCGTCTTTGCACCGTTGACGTTCGAAAACTCATGGCTTGCCTCACAGGTCCAGGTATTGCCGCGGGGAAGAACGAGTGCTGCTTCCCATTCCGGTGTCAAATGCGAGCTTTCGATATGCTTGTGCACCTCTCCAAGCCCTGGAATGGCAGCCAGATCGGGTTCATGCACCCGGTGAGCGACGGTGCCCGGATAGGATCCTGCATCGCCGACATAGGCAATGCGGCGGCCCTTGATGATGATTTCCTGATCGGTGCGCCATGTCCGGGTGCTGACATCAAGCAGCCGCCCTACCCGGAGCGCTGTATCCGCCGGCAGCTTGCCAAGTGCAACGAGCGTCAGTTCCTGGCGAACCGCGATCTCGACATCAGAATCGAGGCCAATATCGTTGATGGCGGGAGTATCCAAGGCGCGTTCTCCTCAAGATGAAATCGTTGCGGATCAACCGGCCGCGCGCTGCAAGCGTCCGAAGAAGATCGCAGCACCGAGAGACATGATTGCGAGCGCAAACCAGGTCAGTGCGTAACTCAGATGGCTGTTGGGAAATTGGATGACGGTCAGGCCGCCGACCGGATAGCCACCCGGGTTCGACGTTGCGTCCGCATCGATGAAATAGGGCATGACGCCCTGAAGACCACGCGACGCGCTGATCGCTGCGACATCGCGCGAATACCAACGCTCGTTGCCCGGATCGTTCTCGCGCAGGAAGCCGCCGCCGGGTTCGGAGAGGCGGACAAGACCTGTGACGGCGGCTTCGCCGACGGTCTGGCTTTCAACCCGGGTTGAGGGATCCCTGCGGTCAGGGGGCACGAAGCCGCGATTTATCAGAATCGTCCTGCCGTCTTCAAGCTTCAGCGGCGTCACGACCCAGTATCCGGGCCCGAGCTTCGTCACGGCCTGAACCAGCGCTTCCTTCGTGTGATCGAAGGACCCGGAGATGGCGACGTGGAGATATTCGATATCGTCAGGTGACTGGCCGGCTGCCGGAGGTGCCACCGGCGTTGCATGCACACGGGCGTCGACCCTTGCGATGAGATCGAGCTTCCAGAACAGGCGCTGAACCTGCCAGGATCCGAGCGCCACGAAAATTAGTGCCGCGAAGACCAGAAATGCCCGCATGATATGGGAGCGAGAACGGGAAAGTGGCGCGGAATGACCCGCGCCACTTTTATTGGTGTCTGTCTCAACCGGTCTCATGACCGCCTCAAGGCATGTTCTTCATCATCTCCGGCGACATGACCATCATGTTTGCATTGAGATGGTGCATGACCCAGAGCGAGCCGGAGAGAGCGATGACCACGATGACGATCGTGAAGATCAGTGCCATCGCCGTCCAGCCGCCTTCGGACTTGGTGTTCATGTGCAGGAAGTAGATCATGTGCACGACGATCTGGATGACGCCGAAGATCATAACCAGAGCGCCGGTGACAGCCTTGTTGTCGAAGACGTCGCCCATCACAAGCCAGAACGGTATCGCCGTCAGGATCACCGACAGGATGAAGCCGGTCGTATAGCTTTTCAGCGAACCGTGGCTCGCCTCGTGCCCGTGGCTATGGGCGTGATGCGCTGCGTGCGCATCTTCGTGCGCGGGTGCTTTGTCGGTCATCCGAGGACTCCCATGAGGTAAACGACGGAGAAGACGCCGATCCAGATGACGTCGAGGAAGTGCCAGAACATCGAGAGGCACATCAGGCGACGGCGGTTTTCCGGGATCAGGCCATGCTTGGAAACCTGCACCATCAGCGTGACCAACCAGATGATACCGAAGGTAACGTGCAGACCGTGGGTTCCGACCAACGTGAAGAACGCCGACAGGAACGCAGAGCGCTGCGGGCCGGCACCTTCGTGCAGGAGATGGCTGAATTCGTAAAGCTCGATGCCCAGGAAGGCGAGACCGAACACGCCGGTCACGCCCAGCCAGAACAGTGTCTCCGCCTTGGCGCCACGCTCCATCTGAAGCATCGCGAACCCGTAGGTGATCGACGAGAACAGCAGCATCGCGGTATTGAGCGCGACGAGCGGCAGGTCGAACAGATCCGCCGGCGATGGGCCGGCCGCATAATTGCGGCCGACGACAGCGTAGGTGGCGAAAAGGATCGCGAAGATCAGGCAGTCGCTCATCAGATAGAGCCAGAACCCAAGATTGGTGCTGTTCTCCGGATGATGATCTTCTTCCAGGTAGAATTGCGGGTTTTCCGCCGTCTCTGTTTTAGAAGCACTCATGGTTATCACACCTGCCTAGCGAGCAGTTCGGTCCGCTTGTTCTCTTCCGCGACAACGTCGTCCGCCGGAATGTAGTAGTCGCGGTTGTAGTTGAACGTATGGACGATCGACACAACGATGATGGCGATGAAGGACAGGGCAGCAAGCCACCACATGTACCAGATCAGGCCGAAGGCGAGTGCCACGCTGATGCCGGAGAGGATCGCGCCGGTGCCGGTGTTCTTCGGCATGTGGATCGGCTTGAAACCCTGAAGAGGACGCGCATAACCGCGGTTCTTCATGTCGTACCAGCTGTCGTGATCGTGGACCACCGGAGTGAAGGCGAAGTTGTAGTCCGGTGGCGGCGACGATGTCGACCATTCCAGAGTACGGCCGTGCCACGGATCGCCGGTTTCGTCCCTCAGTTCATCACGCTTCCAGACGCTGACGCCGATCTGAATGATGAATGAGGCGATACCGATGGCAATCATACCTGCACCGCAGGCTGCGATGATGAACCAGATCTGCAGCGACGGATCTTCGAACTGCGATACGCGGCGGGTGACGCCCATCAGGCCAAGAACGTAGAGCGGCATGAAGGCGAAGTAGAAGCCGACGAACCAGAACCAGAACGATACCTTGCCCCAGAATTGGTTCAGTTTGAAGCCGAACGCCTTCGGGAACCAGTAGTTGACGCCTGCGAGAAGGCCGAACAGCACGCCGCCGATGATGACGTTGTGGAAGTGGGCGATCAGGAACAGCGAGTTGTGGAGCACGAAGTCGGCAGGCGGAACAGCCAGCATGACGCCGGTCATACCACCGATGGCGAAGGTCACCATGAAGCCGACCGTCCAGAGCATCGGGACGTCGTAGCGAATACGACCGCGATACATCGTGAACAGCCAGTTGAACATCTTCGCGCCCGTCGGGATCGAGATGATCATCGTGGTGATGCCGAAGAAGGCGTTGACCGAAGCACCCGAACCCATCGTGAAGAAGTGGTGCAGCCACACGAGGTAGGACAGGATCATGATCACGCAGGTCGCGTAGACCATCGAGGCATAGCCGAACAGGCGCTTGCCGGAGAAGGTCGCAACGATTTCCGAGAAGATCCCGAAGACCGGAAGGATCAGGATGTAGACTTCCGGGTGACCCCAGATCCAGATCAGGTTCACGTACATCATCGGGTTACCGCCGAGGTCGTTCGTGAAGAAGTTGGTGCCGACGTAACGGTCAAGCGACAGCAGCACGAGGGTTGCGGTCAGGATCGGGAACGAGGCAACGATCAGGATGTTGGTGCAGAGTGCCGTCCAGGTGAAGATCGGCATCTTCATGAAGGACATGCCGGGAGCACGCATCTTCACGATTGTCGCGATCAGGTTGATACCCGACAACGTCGTGCCGACACCCGCCACCTGCAGACCCCAGATGTAATAATCGACCCCGACGCCCGGGCTGTAATCGGCGCCCGACAGTGGCGGATAGGCCAGCCAGCCGGTACGTGCGAACTCGCCGATGAACAGCGAGATCATGATGATGATCGCACCGGCCGTCGTCATCCAGAACGAGAAGTTGTTCAGGAACGGGAACGAGACGTCACGCGCGCCGATCTGCAGCGGCACGATATAGTTCATGAAACCGGTAACGAAGGGCATCGCCACGAAGAAGATCATAATCACGCCATGGGCGGTGAAGATCTGGTCGTAGTGGTGAGAGTTGAGGTAGCCCTCGTTGCCGTTGAAGGCGATGGCCTGCTGTACACGCATCATGATGGCGTCGGCAAAGCCGCGGAACAGCATGATGATGGCCAGCACAATGTACATGATGCCGATTTTCTTGTGATCGACACTGCAAACCCAGTCGCGCCAGAATGGCCCCCAGAGCTTGAAGTAGGTCATGAGACCCACCACGCCGATGCCGCCCAGACACACGGCCGCAAACGTCACGATCAGGATCGGTTCGTGAAACGGCAGTGATTCGAAGGACAACCTTCCGAAGATAAACTTCAGGATGTCAGGATTGGAAAACATGGGACAACCCGTTAATTGTTGATCTGCGCAGGCGCCGGATCGGCGTCGCCATTGTTCGTGTCCGGCATCGAGTGGTTGCCGTGACCTTGCTCATTGTGCGGCTGTTCATCGCTCTTGGCAGGTGTGCCAGTCGCGGGGAAAGTCGCGGCGTTTGTACCTTCCGCATCTCCGATACGACGATTGTCATACTGAAGTTTCGCGCGGTTCTCGTGGCTCTCGGTGCCGGCACCACCCATCATGTCGATATGCATCATTTCGTTCATGCACATCTTGCCCGGTTCGGCACACATGTTGAGGATCGCGCTGTAGAGATCCTTGTCGGCCGCCGCGAAGTAGCGGATCGGCTCGCGCTCGGACGGCTTCTCAAGCTTCAGATAGGCATCGCGGTTGAGTGCGGTACCCTGCTGCTTGACCTTTGCGATCCAGCCGTCGAAGCCTTCGGCCGTGTAGCCGTGAAACTTGAAGCGCATGTGCGAGAACCCGGCACCGCTGTAGTTTGCCGAAAGTCCTTCGAACTCGCCTTCCTTGTTGATGACGGCGTGCAGTTTGGTCTGCATCCCCGGCATCGCGTAGATCTGGCCGGCGAGCGCCGGAATGTAGAACGAGTTCATCACCGAGCTCGAGGTGATCTCGAACGTGATCGGGCGATCGACCGGTGCGGCCATCTCGTTGACCGTGGCGATGCCGTATTCCGGATAGAAGAACAGCCACTTCCAGTCGAGCGCCACGACTTGAACCGTCAGAGGCCGCGTTTCGGCGGGAACCGGACGTTCCGCATCGAGGCGGTCGAGAGGACGATACGGGTCGAGACGGTGGGTGCTGATCCAGGTGATCGCACCGAGCGCGACAATGATCGCCAGCGGCGCGGCCCAGATAACCACTTCGAGCCGTGTCGAGTGATGCCATTCCGGATCGTATTTTGCTGTGGTGTTCGCATGACGATAGTGCCAGGCGAAGTAGAGCGTGAGAAACACGACCGGCACGATGATCAGCAGCATCAGAACGGTCGAGACGATAATCAGATCTGCCTGCTGCCTGGCGATATCGCCTGATGGCGACATAACGACGAGGTTGCAGCCCGAAAGGGTGGCCAAAAGCGGCAGCAAAGCGATTTGGATGAGACGTTTCAACATTGGGAACATTGGTCTGCTCGAAACTTTCGATGTGTCCAGTCGGCCTAACGGAGCAAGCAACTGATCTCCATGAGGTGTTTCGTCGCAGTGCAATAACTTTTTCGCGCTGCAATGCAAGCGGGGTGTGTGGATTGATGATGGTCGTTGCAAAAACATCAACTCCGCCTCAATGTCCATCTGTTGCCATGGGTGCCTCAGAAAACACCAAAATCCGCCCAAAATATGCTTTTTGCGCGACGTCTTGATTGACAGCTGGTACGCCCGACATTCTCATGTGGAAACAGACGTGCAGGAGAACACATTCATGAGCCAACTTGCCAATCCTACATCCACAGAGATGGAACGGGATGCCCGGCAGATCCACGACGACAAGCCGGTCGAACCGAGCAATATTGCTATCGGGGTCGTCATCGGCAGAATGTCGGAATTTTTCGACTTCTTCGTGTACGGCCTCGCCTCGGTCCTGGTTTTCCCTCGAGTGGTCTTTCCGTTTGCCGGAGACCCGGTCACCGCCACGCTTTACTCGTTTGCGATCTTCTCGCTCGCGTTCATCGCGCGTCCTGTTGGCTCGGTGGTCTTCATGTGGGTCGACCGTACCTATGGACGCGGCACGAAGCTGACAATTGCGCTTCTCGTGCTCGGTGGCTCGACGGCCTCGATCGCCTTCCTGCCCGGCTATGAGACGATCGGATACTGGTCGCCGGCTCTGCTGGCGCTGTTCCGTCTCGGCCAGGGTTTTGCGCTGGGTGGAGCCTGGGACGGTCTTGCATCGCTGCTGGCACTGAATGCACCCCCGAACCGCCGCGGCCTTTACGCGATGATCCCGCAGCTCGGCGCGCCATTCGGGTTTGCGCTCGCGAGCGTCCTGTTCGGCTATTTCGTCTTCAATCTCTCCGACGCCGACTTCCTGAGCTGGGGCTGGCGCTATCCGTTCTTCGTCGCGTTTGCCATCAACGTTGTGGCCCTGTTTGCTCGTCTGCGCATTGTTGCATCGAAAGAGTTCGGCGATGCGCTCGAAGCGCACGAATTGCAGGCAAAGCCGGTTCTGGAAGTGCTGCGCGTTCACGGGGGCGACGTCGTTCTCGGCGCCTTTGCCCCGCTTGCAAGCTTCGCGATGTTCCACCTTGTAACGATCTTCCCCCTGAGCTGGGTGACACTTTTCGGTGGCCAGAGCGCCGGGAAATTCTTGTTCGTCCAGGTCATCGGTGCTTTGCTCGGTCTCGTTACGGTCGTGATCTCCGGTCTTCTTGCAGACAGGATCGGTCGTCGCCGCCAGTTGATCATTGGTGCGGTGATCATCGCCATCTTCAGCTTTACGGCGCCGTTCCTGCTGAATGCGGGCGGTACCGGCCAGGATGCGTTTATCATCATCGGCTTTGCCATCCTCGGCCTTTCCTTTGGTCAGGCCTCCGGTTCGGTTTCGTCGCGCTTCAGCCAGCCTTACCGTTACACCGGTTCGGCCCTGACCTCCGACCTCGCATGGTTGGTCGGCGCAGGTTTTGCGCCACTGACCGCGCTCGGTCTCGCGAGCCAGTTCGGCATCATCTTCATCGGTGGATACCTGATTTCGGGTGCCATCTGCACGATCGTCGCCCTGATGCTCAGCCGTGCACCCGACAGGTCGGCCGACAGCCCGCAGGGTGTCGCGACCTGATCGAACGGGTTAAAGCCTATAGACAGACGAAAAGGGTCAGCCAGCGCTGGCCCTTTTTATTTCGGGCACAGCTTACCCGGCCAATTACCGTGCCAGGGCGACGGTCTTGATCACCGCATAGACGGGCAGTCCGGTTTGAAGTGCAAGGCGCTGCACCGACAGGCCGGTGATCCGGGCAAGAACCACGTCTTCGCCACACCGGATCTTGACGCGCACCATGCCCTCCCCTTCAGCATCCATCTGGGCGATCTGCCCTTCCAGAATGTTGAGGGCGCTCAGGCCTTCGGGTTTCCTGGTGGCGAGCATCACATCTCGCTCCGGCACATGGAGCCTGACGCTCTGTCCAACCTGCGCCCGCGCGTTCGAAACGACGAGAACTTCGGACGAAAGCCGCACAGTCGCCAAGCCATGCGCCGAATCGATTGCTTCGACGGTTCCGGAAAGCACCACGCCGGCTTCGCGGCGCTCTGTGGCCAGCACTTGGCTGCCGGACAGCACGTCCGACGGTGTGCCTGATATCTCCACCCGACCGTCGCTCATCATCACGACGCGGTCCGAGAGCCTCGCCACTTCCGCGACCGAATGGCTGACATAGACGATGGGCATCGCGGTCTCATCGCGCATCCGCTCCAGATAGGGCAGGATTTCGGCCTTTCGCTCGTCGTCCAGCGCTGCGAGTGGTTCGTCCATCAGGAGCAGTCTGGGTGACGACAAAAGCGCTCGGCCGATCGCCACGCGCTGCTTTTCGCCACCGGAAAGATTGCCCGGCCGACGCTCGAGGAGCGGACCGATGCCGAGCAGTTCGACGACATGCGAGATATTTCCGACCTGCCCTGACTTGGGCGCGAACCATTTTCCGTAAAGAAGGTTCTGACGGACGCTTAGATGCGGGAAGAGCCGTGCTTCCTGGAAGACATATCCGAAGCGACGCCTGTGCATTGGCACGAAGATGCCACGTTCGGTATCCAGCAAGACATCGCCGTCAATCTCGATCCGTCCGCGCTGCGGTTTGGAGAGGCCGGCAATGGCGCGCACCAGCGATGTCTTTCCGGATCCCGAGCGGCCGAACAGCGCCGTCACGCCGCCTGTCGACGTGAAGGATGCGTCGAGCACGAAGCTCTTGAACGACTGCCGCACGTCCACGATCATCGTCATTCGACCGCCACCTTTCGTCCGACCAGATAGGCCATGAATTCGGACGCGAGCAGCGCCGCAAACGAGATCGCGATCGCTACGATGGTAAGACGCATGGCGCCGACATCACCGCCGGGAACCTGCGTGAACGTGTAGATCGCTGCCGACAGCGTCTGCGTTTCGCTGGGGATATTGGATACGAATGTGATCGTCGCACCGAATTCACCCATGGCCTTTGCGAAGGCGAGGATCATACCGGCGATAATGCCGGGAAGAATGAGCGGCAGGGTAACGGTCAGGAAGACCCAGAGGGGACTGGCGCCAAGCGTTCCGGCCGCCTCCTCCAGCTTCCGATCGACAGTCTCGATCGACAACCGGATCGAGCGGACCATCAGGGGAAATCCCATCACCCCGCAGGCAAGGGCGGCACCCGTCCAGCGAAAGGAGAGGACGATGCCGAGATAGTCCGCGAGGAACGAGCCCACCACGCCACGTCTTCCGAAGACGATGAGCAACAGGAACCCGGTCACAACAGGCGGCAGGATCAGCGGCAGAAGCACGATGCCGTTGAGGATCGATTTGCCCCAGAATTTTCCGCGCGCCAAGACATAGGCGACGAGAATGCCGAGGGGCAGGCTGACAAGGACGGCCACGCTCGAGACCCGAAGGCTCAGGCGCACCGCCGTCCATTCCTCCTCGCTGAGTACCAACCAGTCCAACGCTGCTTCCCTTCAGACATCAGCCCAAGGGGCCCAAGTCAAACTGGCTTACTTCAGAACCGTAAAGCCTTCCTTTTCGAAGAAAGGCGCGGCTTTGGCGGACTTCAGGTAATCGAGATAACCCGCGGCATCCGGCGATTTTGAATCCGAGAGAATCGCAATCGGGTAGATAATCGGCGCGTGGCTGTCCGCAGGGAAGGTTCCAACCACCGCGACACCCGGATCGGCAGCGGCATCGGTTGCATAGACGATGCCGTAAGGCGCTTCGCCGCGCGACACCAGCGCGAGCGCTGCCCTCACACTTTCGGCACCGGCGACGCTTTTTTCGACCGAAGACCAAATGCCGAGCTTTTCCAGCGCCGACTTTGCGTATTTGCCCGCAGGCACCGAATTCGGCTCACCCATGGCAAGCTTGCCGCCGTTCAAAAGCCGGGCAAGGTCGAGACCCCTGATGATATCGACCGGTGCGGCATTCTCTTTGGGCGCGACCAGCACGATTTGATTTCCGAGCCAGTTGGACTTTGTGTCTTCCTTCACCAGAGCCTTGCCGGACAGATAGTTCATCCAGTCGAGATCCGCGGAGACGAACACGTCTGCCGGCGCACCGCTTTCGATCTGCTTGGCGAGCGCCGAGCTTGCCGCATAGGAGGCGGTCACCGGCTTGCCATAGGCCTTGTTGGCAGCGTCGAGCGCATTCTTCATGCTGGCTGCAGCAAACACCGTCACCTTCTCATCCGCCGCGGCCGGAGCAGCCAGCACGGCGAGAGACAGGGAGACTACGAGGACGGTCATCAACCCTTGAAAAACATAGCAACGTCGAGTCTTACCATTCATCCAATCGCGCTCCCAAGCATAAGCAAGATATCCATCTCGATATATCGTACGCGGAATTTTTGCCAAGGGATATATTCGGCGAAATATCTCGCTGGGTAAGCCAATCCAGAACGCTCCACAGCAATCGGCCCCAAGCACCAGCATCGAGTGCAGCACCGATGGTCTCTATCACCGGTGCTGCTTTGCGGGTTCAAACAACGCGACCGAGCCGGTGGTACAGGTTCGAGTATTTTACCGCTTCCGGCTGCTCCTTGATTTCCTGCAGATAGTGACTGATCGCGACCCGGATCAGTTCGAAGTCCTGGTTTGAGAAGACGGCTCTCGATCGTTCGGGTTGTGACGTCTTGATCTCAGTATTTGTCGACATTTCAGCTCCTCCGTTGAAAGTGTACCTCGAAGGAGCATCGCTCCTTCGAGGCGTATGATCCTGCAGCTCAAGCTGCAAACTGGTTCATCGTGTTGTGCTCTCCAGCCGCCTTCAGCGCCGCATCGCCACCGAAGTATTCCTTGTGATCGTCGCCCAGATCCGAACCGGCCATATTCTGGTGCTTCACCGCTGCGATCCCCTGGCGAATCTCCTGGCGCTGAACGCCGGCGACGTAGCCAAGCATTCCCTGATCGCCGAAGTAATCCTTCGCAAGATTGTCGGTCGAAAGCGCCGCCGTGTGGTAGGTCGGCAGGGTGATCAGATGATGGAAGATGCCTGCTCGCTTTGCTGCGTCACGCTGAAATGTCCGGATCCGCTCATCAGCTTCTTTGCCGAGTTCCGTACCGTCGTAGTCGACGCTCATGAGCTTCGCACGGTCATACGCCGAAACGTCCCTACCCTGCTCGACCCACGCGTCAAAGACCTGCTGCCGAAAGTTCAGCGTCCAGTTGAAGGAAGGCGAGTTGTTATAGACGAGCTTCGCGTTCGGAACGACATCGCGGATGCGGTCGACCATCCCGGCGATCTGCTCGATGTGCGGTTTCTCGGTCTCGATCCAGAGAAGGTCCGCGCCGTTCTGGAGCGCATTGATGCAATCGAGCACGCAACGATCGGCACCCGTGCCGGGTCGGAACTGGTAGAGGTTCGAGCGGAGGCGCTTCGGACGAAGAACCTTGTCGCCACGGGTCAGCAGGACGTCACCGTTCGATCGCTGGCCCGCGCCGACCTCCTCGCAATCCAGAAACGAATTGTACTGGTCGCCGATATCGCCTTCGGAGACCGAAAAGGCGATCTGTTTGGTCAGCCCGGCGCCCAAAGAATCCGTGCGAGCCACGATGACGCCGTCGTCCACTCCCATCTCGAGAAAGGCGTAGCGCAACGCACGGATCTTCGCGACAAAGTCTTCATGAGGGACGGTAACTTTACCATCCTGATGACCACACTGCTTCTCGTCGGAGACCTGGTTTTCGATCTGCAGAGCGCAGGCCCCTGCCTCGATCATTTTCTTGGCGAGCAGGTAGGTCGCTTCGGCATTGCCGAACCCGGCATCAATATCGGCTATGACCGGGACGACGTGCGTTTGGAAATCATCGATCGCGGAGGTGAGCTGCCGTTCCTTGACAGCATCGCCTGCCTCCCGGGCTTTGTCGATTTGCCGGAATATGTCGCCCAGTTCACGAGCATCGGCTTGCCGCAGGAACGTGTAAAGCTCGTTGATCAATGCCGGTACGGTCGTCTTCTCGTGCATCGACTGGTCTGGCAGCGGCCCGAACTCCGAGCGTAACGCGGCGACCATCCAGCCGGAGAGGTAAAGGTAGCGCCGCTCCGTGCTTTTAAAATGCTTTTTGATCGATATGATCTTCTGCTGACCGATGAACCCATGCCAGCACCCGAGCGACTGCGTGTACTTGGACGGGTCGTTATCATACGCGTCCATGTCTCGCCGCATGACCTTGGCGGTGTATTTGGCGATGTCGAGGCCGGTCTTGAACCGGTTCTGAAGCCTCATCCTCGCAACGGCCTCGGGTGTCATTCCAGTCCAGCATTCATTCCCACCAATCAGGTGCTCGGCTTCTTCGAGTAGCTTTTGATACGACATGAGACCCTCCAATGTTTCTGTCCATGGGAGGATAACAGCCGGTAAGGCCATGGCGAGCCACGCTGAAGTCAAGCTGTCAAACTTTACAGAAGTTCTTCGTAATGCTGTAATGCTTGTATGGATAATCGTGTTTACCTTGGGCCGCGCTTGCGAAGACTTCGCCGGGACTTGGGCCTGAAGCAGGTAGAGATGGCGAGCGACCTCGACATCTCGCCATCCTATGTCGCGCTGATGGAACGCAATCAGCGCCCGGTGACAGCTGAAATACTGCTGCGACTGGCCAAGGCATATAAGATCGATTTTAGCGAATTTACCGCTGACGCAGGCCAGGATCTTGTCGCGCAGTTACGGCTTGCAGCACGAGACGCGATCTTCACTGACATCGATTTGAATGCGGTCGATATCGCGGATATCGCACACAGCTTTCCCGGGTTTGCTGAAGCGCTGCTGCGACTTTACACGGCATACAAAGAGGAGCAGTTCGCTTTAGCCGACCGGCGCCAACACACGACAAACGATGGACGCCCGTTTGAAGGGGATTCCATCGCCGCCGTCAGAAGCTTTCTAGCCGCCCGAAAGAACTACTTCCCGGTTTTGGACACGCTGTCGGAAAAGCTGGCGGGCCGGGTAAGCCAGGGCGGCGGTTTGCCAGCCTTCCTCCAGAACGAGCACGGGTTTAAAGTCCGAAGGCTTCCCGCAGAGGTGATGTCAGGATCCCTCCGGCGACTTGACTGGCATCGCAAGGAACTGCTGCTCAACGAAGCTCTGGATCATTCAAGCCAGAATTTCCAGATGGCGCAGCAGCTCGCCTACCTCGAGTTTGAGAACGAGATTGCAAGCACCGTTGCCGAAGGGAATTTCGAATCGCAGAATTCGGAGCGGCTTGCTCATCGAGCTATCGCTGCCTATTGCGCGGGGGCAATCCTGATGCCGTATGCTGCCTTTGCCAAAGCTGTGGAGGCTCGCCGATACGATCTAGACTCATTAGCTCGTTTCTTCGGGACGAGCTTCGAGCAGACTGCGCACCGGCTCACGACGCTCCAGAAGCCCGGACACGAGAGAGTTCCCTTCTTCTTCATAAAGGTCGACGTTGCCGGAAACGTCTCCAAGAGACTGAACAGCGGCGCCTTTCCCTTTGCACGACACGGCGGCGGCTGTCCGTTGTGGACGGTCCATCAGGTGTTTACCTCTCCAAGGCGGGTCGTGACACAATGGATGGAGCTGCCTGATGGCCAAAGGTTCTTCTCGATAGCTCGAACCGTGCACTCGGGCGGTGGCAGCCACGGCCTTCCGAGCGTCGACCGCGCGATCGCGATCGTCTGTGAGGCTCGATATGCAGACCGGCTTGTCTACGCCTCAGAGCACCCTCAGACACATAAGCCGACGCCTATCGGCATTGCGTGCCAGCTCTGTCAGCGCACAGAATGCACTTCTCGTGCCGAACCGCCGATTGGACGGCAGGTACTTCCGGACAACTATCGGAGGACGGAGGCTCCGTTTGGGTTCTCCGACGCGTAGCCCGACTGAGGACGCCTACGATCCGCTCGACATGAGTAAGAAGGGTAATGGCGCTTTGCAAACTAACGGATGCTGTGAACGTGTCGGCGAGCCGGGCATCCTAACTCGAAGGCTTTCCAACCCTGCTGAACACGGGCTCAGCAGGGCCTTTTTGACAATTGGGTTGGTCCTACAAACCCATTGACAGGCCGGAGCAGCTCTCAGCCGGAACGCCTACTTCTTGGCGAAGGCCAGACCCGGATCGCCCTGTTTCTCGAAGGTCTGGATTTCCTTGTTGAAGTATTTGCCGTCTGCGCCTTTCTCGACGCTGCGCAGATAGATGTTCTGGGTGATGTGCCGGCTGGCCGGATCGATCGTGACGGGTCCACGCGGACTGGTCCATGACAGGCCTTTGACGGCCTCGACGGCCTTGGCCGCATCCTGCTTGCCGCCGGTTGCCTCGATCATTTTTGCGATGACATGCATGCCATCGAATGCGCCGACGGCCGGGAAGGAAAGTTCGGCGGGGTTGCCGATCGCCTTCTGCGCCGCTTCGACGAAAGCCTTGTTTTCCGCAGAGTCATGCGACACCGCATAGTGGAAACTGGTGGTAAGGCCGAGGCCGGCTTCACCGAGGGCGGGAAGATCGGATTCCTGCGTCAGATCGCCCGTCGCGAAGAACTTGATGCCTGCTGCCTTGAGGCCGGTGTCGTTATAGGCCTTCACGAAGGCAAGCGTCGGCGGGCCGGATGGCAGGAAGGTGAACAGCGCCTGCGCGCCGGAATCCTTGATCCGCTGCATCAGGGGTGCGAAATCCGTTGTCGAAAGCGGCATCCGGATGGATTCGACAACCTGCCCGCCCTCTTTCTCGAACGCTGTTTTGAAAGCCGTCTCGGCATCGGCGCCTGGGCCGTAATCGCTGACCAGCGTGATCGTCTTGGTAACGCCGCCGTCCTTGGCGACCTTGGCGAGCGGCGTGGCCGTCTGCCAGGTGGTAAACGAGGTGCGCACCACATAAGGGCTCGCGTTCACGATTGCGGACGTGGCGGCGTTCATGACAACCATCGGCACATTGCCCTGCTGCAGCATGGGGGCCGCCGCCATCGCGTCTGGCGTGAAATAATATCCGGCGAGATACTGGACCTTCTCGCGAACGATCAGCTCCTGCGACATCGCTTTGGACTTGGCGGGATCGGCGGTCGGCACGTCGCGATAGACCACCTCGATCTCGTTATCGCCAACCTTCTTGCCGTTCAGGGCAAAGAAGGCATCGATACCGGCTTTGAAGTTTTTTCCCTGCAGCGCGAAAGGGCCCGAGAAGGGACCGACGACGCCGACCTTGATGGTCTCGGCATAGCTGGCTCCCGACATCAAGGTCAGTGCGAAAACAGTTGAAATCAGCGTCTTCATTAGGCTCTCCCGTGCCATGTGTCGCATCGCCTCCCGATGTAACGTTGCGAGAAGATTGCATGCGGTGCTGCAATGTAAAACCGAAATCGGCGTGTCAGCCGATTGCTATTCGTCAAATATCGCGCGGGGCATCGCGGCCGAGCGCGGTGATGTTGAAAGCGAGCTCGCCGGCCAGCCGCAGGCCCGCACCCGCCGCCATTACGATATGCGGCAGGACCAGCCATTCCAGCGTCCAGGCAGCGCCCGAGCGTTCCTGCTCGTGGACCATGGCGAGTTGCATGCCGGAAAGCTGAACCGCTGTGTAGCGCGAAAGAGCGACAAGCGCTTCGGCCGCCACCGGGTTCTGCTTGTGCGCCATAGCGGACGAGGCCCCCCCGCCAGACAGCGTTATCTCGTCCCCCATCTGCGCGAGAAGGGCGATATCCTGTCCGAATTTGCCGAGGCTTCCAGAAATTGTCGCAAGGATGCCGGCGAACTCGGCAAGCCTGCTCCGCTGGCTCTGCCATTGCGGAGCATCGGCAAGACCAAGCTCGGCGGCCATCATGGCGCGCGCTTGAGCCGCGTGATCACCCAGTTTTTCCAGGGTGCCGACGGCACCGCCAAACTGCAGCGCAAAGCCATCTTCGGCAAAGGCGGCAAGCAGATGTTTCTGCCGGATAAGCGGATGGCGCCAGGCATCCACGCGGTCCGATACCTTGATCGGCAAAGCCGCCTGCATGCGCGTATGCCCCATCATCGCGCGGGAACCGTTCGCCCGGTCCAGTTCACTGAACCGCTCGGCCAGATCCTGCAGTCGCCCTAACAGAAGTGTGGCGACCGATTTCAGGCGCAGCATCAGTGCGGTGTCGATCACATCCTGGCTCGTCGCGCCGAAATGGACATGCGGGGCCGCCTCATCCCCGATCACACTACGCAGCTGTCGGACCAACTCCGGCACGACGACACCGTCGCGGCCGGTCGCCTGCTTCAACTTGGACATATCAGGCGAAAACGACGCGCATGCCGCAGCGATCGCCTGCGCGGATGCATGCGGTATCAGACCGCTTTTTGCCTGCGCGGTGGCGAGAGCCGCTTCGAACGCCACCATCGCCGTGATCTCGGCCTCCGGAGACAGATGCCGAGACACTTCCTCATCGCCGAGCAGACCAGACAGGAAGGGATGTTCGAATGCGGAAACGGTCATGCCGGAATTGTCACCTTGCTGGTCTTTCTCGAAAGTAGCCGTCAGATATCGAAGAATATCGTTTCCTTGTCACCCTGGAGATGGATGTCGAAGCGAACCATATCCCCGTCCCGCTGCCCGATCAGGGTCGGCACCCGCACGCGATGCTCGATGCGGGCAAGGACCGGATCCTCCGTATTGGCGGTTTCCTCGTCGGAGAAATACATCCGCGTCTGCAGGCCAAGATTGATGCCACGCGCCACGATCCAGAACGTGACATGAGGCGCCATCAGCCGGCCGTCCCGGAACGGCACCCGCCCGGGCTTGATCGTTTCGAACGCGAACTCGCCGGTTGCCATATCGCCGGGACAACGGCCCCACCCCAGGAAATTGGGATCGGCTGCACCGCGCGTTTCCGACGGGCTGTTGTAGATCCCGTCCGCGTCGGCCTGCCAGATCTCGATCAGCGCATCCTTCAGCGGTGCGCCGGCACCGTCATAGACAACCCCCCTGATGGTGATCCGTTCGCCCTTGGTCTTGTCGCTGGCCATCGGCCCGGACCCAAGATCTTGGTCGTAGATGCCTTCAAGGCCTGCGAAATTCGGCGTGCAACCGATATGCACGTAAGGCCCGGCGGTCTGGGATGGCGTTTCTTTGAGGTAGTTCAGCGGCTGCGCCATGATCAATTGCCTTCCAGACGATTTTCGAAAAGGGTCGAGCGGCGCCCGCGCAGGATGATATCAAACTTGTAGGCCCGCAGATCGTGCGGGATCGAGGCATTCATGTCGAGCGGTGCGATCAGGCTTTCGATCGCGTGCCGGTCCGGGATCGTCTTGACGATCGGGCAGAGCCAGATCATCGGATCGCCCTCGAAATACATCTGGGTGATCAGGCGCTGGGCAAAACCGTGCCCGAATACCGAGAAATGGATGTGCGCCGGACGCCAGTCGTTGACGCCGTTTGGCCAGGGGTAAGGACCGGGCTTTATCGTCCGGAAACAGTAATAGCCCTCTGCATCCGCGATCGCCCGGCCGAAACCGCCGAAATTGGGATCGAGCGGTGCAAGATAGCTTTCCTTCTTGTGGCGATAGCGTCCGCCGGCATTGGCCTGCCAGAATTCGACGAGAGCCCCCGCAACGCCCCTGCCCCGTTCATCGAGCACACGGCCATAGACCATGATGCGCTCGCCGATCGCGGATTCACCGGGCTTGGCGTAGTTGACGATCAGGTCGTTATCGAATTCGCCGAGAATGTTATGGCCGAACACCGGCCCGGTGATTTCGCTGCGCGTGCCTTCGAGCGAGATCAACGCCCGCTGCGGCGAGCGCAACACCGAGGTCTTGTAGCCTGGTGTGTATGCCGGAGGGTGCCGGTCCCTGTCGCGTGCGAAAAAGGGTGTCGTTTCTGGTGGTGCGTTGCTCATTTCTGCTCCTCCGCAGCAGGCTTTGCCGCATCGATTTCGGCATAGGTGGCCTTGGCGATCTTGAAAGCATGGTTGGCGGCGGGCACGCCTGCGTAGATCGCCACATGCATCAGCGCCTCGCAGATATCCTCGCGCGTCGCTCCCGTATTGGCCGTGGCGCGGATATGCATCGCCACCTCTTCATCATGGCCGAGTGCGGCCAGAAGCGCGATCGTCACCATCGACCGTTCGCGCTTCGACCATTGCTCGCGAGACCAGACGGAGCCCCAGGCGCCTTCGGTGATCAACTGCTGGAACGGCTGGTCGAACGGCGTCTCGTTGGCAAGAGCGCGGTCCACATGCGCCTCGCCGAGAACCGAGCGGCGCGTCGCCAGTCCCTGCTTGTAGCGTTCCGACGGGATGGAAGCTTCTGCCATGTCGTTCAGGACTCCAGTTCTTCGAGAAAGCCGCGGACCAAGGCCGCGTAGGCGCCAGGCGCTTCGATACAGGGTATATGCGCCGTGCCTTCGATGACTTCATAGCGTGCACCGGGAATGAGATCCGCAAGCGACCGCACCAGTTCGGGCGGGGTCGATCCATCTTGATCGCCTGCGATGCAAAGCGTCGGCACCGCGATCCGGGCTGCCTGCTCCGTGTAATCCGCCTTGCTGATCGCAGCACATGTGCCGCTGTAGCCGAGGGCGGGTTGGCGCACCACCATGTTGCAATAGGCCTTGTAGGCGGCATTTCCGGGCTCGCGGAATGCTGCGGTGAACCATCGCTGCATGACAGGTTCGAGAATGCTGCCGATCCCGTTTTGCTCGACGGCGCCGATACGGTCAGCCCACATCTGCGGTGTCCCGATCTTGTGCGCCGTGTTGGAAAGGATCAGCGCGCGAACGAGATCCGGCCGCGACACGTAGAGGCTCTGGGCAATCAATCCACCCACGGAAAGGCCGCAGACGATGACATCGGACAGGCCGAGATGATCGAGCAGCGCTGCAAGCTCTCCGGCGAGGTCCTCGATGGAATAGGGAGGGTTTCCAAGATCCGACAACCCGTGACCACGCTTGTCGTAGGTCAACACGGTGTAGTCGCCTGCCAGCTTGGGGACAACGTGATGCCAGATACGGCTATCCGTACCGAGCGAATTCACGAGCACCACGACCGGCCGGTTATCTCCCGCCCAGTCGATATCGTAGTGAACCGCGACGCCGTCGAGATCGACAAACTGCATGAACCAAATCCTCCTGGGCACAGTGTTCGCACTGGCATGCGGTTAAGTAAAATGATAATTTTTGGCCATTGCTTAACCCATGGGTTATGAATTTGGACAATCTGAAGATCAAGTTCCGCCACCTGCAGACCTTTGTCGAGGTCGCCCGGCAGAAGAGTGTAGTGCAGGCCTCCAAGGTGCTGAATGTCAGCCAGCCGGCGGTGACGAAGACCATTCGCGAGATGGAGGAGGCGCTTGGCGTGACGGTGTTCGAGCGCGAAGGCCGCGGTCTGCGCTTGACGCGATCAGGGGAAGTGTTTCTGCGCCACGCCGGAACCACGCTCGCCTCCTTGAAGAGGGGCATGGATGCCGTCTCCACCACCCGCTTTGGTGACACAATGCCGCTGCGGATCGGCGCGCTCCCGACGGTCGCCAGCAACATCATGCCGCTGGCAATGACGCTTTTCCTTGCCGAGAATGCAGGCGGCCAGGTCAAGATCGTGACGGGCGAGAATGCCGTCCTGATGGAACAGCTACGCCTCGGCGATCTCGATCTGGTGGTGGGACGGCTTGCGGCGCCCGAGAAAATGGCGGGGTTGAGCTTCGAGCATCTCTATTCGGAACAGGTCGTGTTTGCGGTCCGCACCGGGCATCCTCTGCTCGAGGCGAAACAGTCGCTCTTTGAGACGCTCGGTCATTTCCCGATCCTGATGCCGACGCGCGGATCGATCATTCGGCCCGTCGTCGAGCAGTTTCTGATCACCCACGGCATTACCGATCTCCCGGTCCAGATCGAGACGGTTTCCGATACGTTCGGTCGCGCCTTCGTCCAGACCAGCGACGCTATCTGGATCATCTCCCACGGCGTTGTGGCGGCCGATATCGCCCACGGCCTGCTGGCAACGCTGCCCATCGACACGGCGGAGACGAAGGGTCCGGTGGGGCTGACCCTCAAGGCCGAGGCCGGCGTCCCTGCGCCGCTCGATATTCTGATGCAGACGATCCGCCAGGCGGCGCGCGACATTGCAGGGGCGGCGGGCAAACGCGATTGACGACCGCAAGTCACCGTGATCGAACGGACGAATAAAGGCATGAGGGAGCGTGGAATGCAGGATCGGGAATTGTTGGAGGCGATGTTCCGCGCAGCGGTAAAGGCAGCCGATCCTCTAACCGGCATCAGCCGGCACCTGCCAGCGAAGCCGCAAGACGGCCGTACCGTCGTTGTCGGTGCCGGCAAGGGCGCGGCCCAGATGGCCGCTGCGCTCGAAACGATATGGCCCGGCGAACTCTCGGGCGTCGTCGTCACCCGTTACGGCTACGGTTGCGAAACACGGTTTATCGAGGTTCTGGAAGCGTCTCACCCGGTGCCCGATGCGGCCGGTCTCGCCGCTGCCGTCAGGATCACGGAGGCGGTCTCCAGCCTGACGGAACGGGATCTGGTGATTGCACTGGTCTGCGGCGGCGGCTCTGCCCTTCTGCCGGCGCCACCGGAGGGACTGACGCTCGATGACGAGATCGCGCTCAACGAGATCCTGCTGGCATCGGGCGCGCCGATTTCAGCGATGAACGTTGTCCGCAAGCATCTGTCGACGATCAAAGGTGGCCGGCTTGCAGCAGCAACCCGGGCCAGGGTCGTCAGCCTGATCGTCTCCGACATTCCCGGCGACAATCCGGCCTTTGTCGCTTCCGGCCCGACAATCCCTGACGAGAGCACGCGGCACGATGCGCTGGCCATCGTCGAAAACTACGGACTCAATCTTACGCGGGCCATGATGGCGCATCTGACGTCGCCCGCAGCCGATGCTCCCGATCCTTCAGACCCGGTTTTCGCCCGGAACGAGTACCACGTCATCGCCTCGGCCGGCGTTTCGCTGCAGGCCGCCGCCGAGATAGCGCTGGCACATGGCCTGACGCCGCATATCCTGTCGGATTCCATCGAAGGTGAAGCGCGCGATGTGGCGCTCGTTCATGCAGCGATTGCGCGGGAAATTGCAAAGCACGACCGGCCGTTCGCCAAGCCTGCCGTGCTTCTCTCAGGTGGCGAAACGACTGTGACGCTGCGCTCCGACGGCGGACGTGGCGGACGCAACGGCGAATTCGCACTGGCCCTTGCGCTCGCTATCGACGGCCTCGAGATCACTGCGCTCGCAGCCGATACGGATGGGATCGACGGCTCCGAAAACAACGCCGGCGCCTTTTGCGACGGCAGCACGACAAGGCGACTGATCGCGGCCGGACAGGATGGACGCGCGCTTCAGTCACGCAACGACAGCTATACCGGCTTCGAAGCGACCGGTGACCTGTTCGTCACCGGCCCGACGGGCACGAATGTCAACGATTTCAGGGCGATCCTGATCCGGTAATCCGGCTGTCGTTCACTGCAGCTGCGGTTTCAGAAGGAAGTCGTTGCGGTCCGCCGATTTCACGCGAAGCCAGGCTTCGCGGCCGTCACGGAGAACACGCATGGGAATTTCGGCACCGGGCGGACCGCTTTCCCAAACCTTGCGGTAGAAGTCAGCCAACCCGTCGACCTCACCGTCGCGGATTTCCGAGATGACGTCGCCACGCTTGAGCCCTGCCTTTGCGGCCGGGCCATTTTCGGTGACGCTCATGACAACGACGTCGCCATTCGTTTCTGCCGAGAACGCGCCGAGCCAAGGGCGCGGCTGGCGCTTGAATTCGCCGCTGTTGAGCAGGTCATCCAAGATTGGAGCCAGTAGGTTGATCGGGACCACCATATTGATATCGGCGATCTCTCCGCCCTTGCTCATCTGCAGCCGTAGCGAGCCGACGCCGATCAACCGGCCTTCGGCATCGACCATCGCGGCGCCTCCCCAGGAGGGATGCGCCGGCGTGATAAAGATCGCCTCGTCGAGCAGGTACTCCCAGTATCCGGCGAACTCCTGCTTGGCGACGATATTGCCGCGCACATACTGGCCCTCGCCGTCCGCAAAAACGATCGGATCTCCGACAGCAGCATTGTCGGAATCCCCGATCTCGAGCGCAGGCAGTTCCAAGGGCGCCAAGGCCTGCACGAGACCGAAGCCGCTTTCCTGATCGTAGGCGAGAGCATGGCCCGGGACCTTGCGGCCATCACGGCTCGTGATCCACACGTCATCGGCCTCGGTAATCAGATAGCCGATCGTCAGGATAAGACCGTTTTCCCGGATGACCACACCGCTGCCTTCTCGCCGGACGCCGAGAGCATCGGCCGTGAACGCGTTATCGGGAATGGAGGCGCGTACCGCGACGACGGACGCCAAGATTTTTTCTATATCCATGATGCCGATCCTTATCTTGTCGCGGTAGGGGCGCGGCCGCCTAGCCGAATTGATTGATCGCAAACTGCACGCTGTTTCCAAGCGACAGGGTCAAAATATGGTTTTGCGCGGACCGGTTCAAGAGGTTGCTACCAGACATGGAAAGGCCGCCGGAGTTACCCGGCGGCCTTCCAAATGACTTGACGTCTGGCCGATAGATCAGTTGGCTGGGGTCAGCGTAACTGAAGTACCTGTCGCAGCAACGTTCAGGCCGAGCTGACCGGTGATGCTGACGGTCTGGAGATGGATCGAACCGGATGTGCCGCCGACGAGAATGTTGGCGCCGATGCCTGCACCGACAGTCGCTTCAGCCGTTGCGCCCTGGTAGAGGCCGCCGAGCGAGCCGTGGTGATAGCCAGCGGTCGGTGCGAAGACTGCCCAGATCAGGCGGCTGCGCGTGGTAAAGCCGAGATCGACACCCATCTTGCGAATGACGCCGGTGTACTGATCGATCGGCTCACTGCCCATCGTGGACGAGAAGGTGCATTCGGCTTCCTTGGCGGAACCGATGACGTAACCGACGCCACCGCCGACCTGGCAATCGAGATAGCCGATACGGACGCCGCCGCGCTGGTCAGCTTCCTGGTATGGTGCATCCCTGCGCGAAATCACGTCTGCAGAAAAGGCGGTCGTTGCGGTGAGAACGATCGGCAGGGCGGCAACAGCCGCGGCGAAAGTCTTATTCATCCCTGTACTCCATTTAATTCTTCTTTTACCGCGAACTCACCTCTTGGTCGGTCGCAGACAGCGAACATAAACGCACATGACTCCGAATCGATCCCGTCATCGCTACACGAAATGTCACGCCGGATTCCAGAACGTGAGTGGATTGCATTGGCGGCGCCCGTCGAAAAGCCATGGTCGGCTGGCGGCGTCCGTTCAGGGATCGGTGAAGCTGATCGTCCGCAACCGGATCTGATCCTGACGCGGCTCACGGGCGAAAAGGATGGCTCCCGAGGCTTTCGATTGCGCGGGAACGTAATCGAAGGTGACATCCGCCTGTTCGATGGCCGCCTCACCATCCATGACCTCGCCGCGCACGACGACCACTGCCGCCGTTCGGTTAGCGCTGTTGGAAACATCGAACCGGATGCGGTAGCCGCCCTCGACGGGCATGCGTTCGGTGATCTCGATACGGAACGCGGGCGGGACTTTCTCCTCACTTACGGCGCGCCAGCCAACCCAGCCAAGGACGGCCGCAACAATCAGCGTCGAAACGATCGCAGTGACCCATTCGATCCAGTGTGCCTCACCCTTTTCGGTGACCTTGCCGATATCGCTCGTGTCTTTCATCAGGGCCTCGCTAAAGGATCAGTCGGGCCGCGGCAGCGCCGATCGCCCCCGGGAATGAGAGGACGATGACCGAGATCAGCACCGGCGTTGCCGCCATGCCGTCCAGCCGGCCGAAGATCCACAGCACATAGAGACTGACCAGCATCGCGACCATATAACCGGGAAGCGTGTAGCGGAAGAAGATAGGCCAGCGTGAGCTGTCTTCCGGCATTCTGTGCCCGCCGCGAAAAGACACCGCGTAGACGAAACAGTGCATGATGGCGATCGACACCAGGATCGTCAGCACCCCGTGCCAGTTCATCATCTTGTAGGAAATCAGGACGACTTCTTCCGTCGGCGCGACATTGAGGTTGAGAAACAGCGCACCGATCGCCATCAGAAACAGCTCGCGCACGTAGTTCGTCGAAAGACTGTCGGGAACGGCATCTGATGACTGGGACGTCTCGTCGTCCTCGTCGTCAGCGTTATCCTCTCCACCCAGCTGGGAGCGCCCGAGCATGGCGCCGATGCTTGCCGGCACCGCCTGGATGGCGATCTTGCCGATGATGGTTGCCATGGGCATATCGGCCTTCAGCACGCCGAGCATCACAAGTGCCGCACCACTCATGACGATCCCGAGCGCGAAGGCCGTCAACGCGTCGCGCACGGCCTGCCAGAAGGTAGAGGTCCGCTCAAACCCGATGAGATGCGCAAGCACGATCAGGAGCGGGATGTTGAAGAGGAGCAGGATCAGGAGCCGGGATTGCTCGATATAGAAACCCAGTTCCCACAGCTCCATCGTCATCAGCATGGGAATGCCGAACAGCATCGCGCCCGCGGCACCCCGGCCAAGGCCCACGAGAAAGCGCCGCAATTCGCCATCGGCTTGCGTCTTGCTGTTTTCGATACTGGCAGTTCCGCCCAAACCGGTCGCTTTCGCTTACACGCCTGAATGGCATAGATAGGAACATGGCCCCGATTGGCTAGCTATCCGTCTGCCGATAAAAGGACTTATCCTCAGTTTGCGGAAGGGCTTCTTGACGATGGCGACACAATTTCTGATCGATGGACGACAAGACGCGCCGGTGACCATCCTTCTTGCGCATGGCGCAGGCGCCCCGATGGATTCAGGCGCGATGACAGCCGTCACTGAGGCTCTCGCTGCCGAAGGGTTTCGCGTGGCGCGGTTCGAGTTCGCATACATGGCGGCGCGGCGGGAGGGCGGCAGCAAAAGGCCGCCACCGAAAGCCGAACGATTGCAGGACGAATACCGCCAGGCCATCGGCGATCTGGAAGGGAAATCGAAGCTGGTTATAGGCGGAAAATCCATGGGCGGACGCGTCGCCAGCATGATTGCCGACCAGGAGTTTGCCGATGGCAGGATCGCCGGTCTCCTCTGCCTGGGTTATCCGTTCCACCCGCCGGCCAAACCGGACAAGCTCCGCACCGCACATCTGAGCGACCTTAAGACGCCGACGCTGATCTGCCAGGGAACCCGCGACCCGCTCGGCAGCGAAGAGGAGGTCAAAGGCTACGATCTTTCGGACGCGATCGAACTCCTGTGGCTTCCCGATGGCGATCACGATCTGAAGCCGCGAAAAACCGTTTCAGGCTATTCCGCCGACGATCACCTGAAGACGGTTGCGGCCCACGTCAAAAGCTGGTCCGCGCGGCTTTGATGCTTACTGCCCCGTCTTGAGTCCCGGTCTAACGGTCGAAAATGTCCTGCCACTGTTTCTCGCCCATCATGCAATCGCTTTTCGGCCCGGACGCAATCTTCATGACTTTCTCCGGAGGCGTGATGCCGCTCACCTCCATCACCAGCTTGCGGCGCACCGCGACTGCGAAATCCTCGATGCGGTGAACCGGGAGAACGAAGGAGCCCGGACCACCCGTCACGCAATCCGCGTAATACTTGTCCAGGCCGCCCGGTGCACCTGACGGTCGCAGCATCAGAGCTAGACCGTTGATGACGATTCCGGCCTCGACCGCCTTGTTCCTTGCAGGCTCAACCGGGTTGCCGGAATTGTTGGGCCCATCGCCCGAGATATCGATGACCTGCCGCATGCCCCTCAGCGGGTTGGAGACGATCATCGTCGCCCCTTGCGTGATCGCCGCGGAAATCGACGTCCGCCTCTGTGTCTCGATCGGACGCGCTGCCAGTTTTTGCGTAAAGACGAGCGCATCCTGCGCATTTTCGATCACGTGCCAGTCGATGACCGACCCCGGCACGACCCCGCCAGCCCATTCGAAATAGCTGATCGCAATGCGGCCGGTCATGCCTGACCTAACCGCATCGAGAAATTCCCTGTGCTGGAGAGCTTCGATATAGCCTTCGCGTTGGATGGCGACCTCTTCGAAATCCATGGAACGGGAGGTATCGACGGCTAGGACGAGTTCGACATCGACCTCGCCGGACGGACCGCCCGCAGTGGCAGGCGATTGTACGACGGGCGTTGCAGCCGAAGACAGGCTGATCAGCATCGCGAGTGTTGCAAGCATCTGCACTCCAATCACTGCGTTTGTACTGCTGAAAACAGTAACACAGGAATGAAAAGCTTCGATGCCGTTGCGCGAACTCGACTTCAACTCTCAGTGATGAGACTCATTCTGCAGGCGTCACCTCCTGCTGGGTGCCTTGTGTGAGCGCTTCGACAAGGCAATCCATGATCGCTTTTCTGAGCGCGTAGGTGTTTGCGCTGGTTCGCTTGCGGTCAAGGCACTGCGCGGCTTCGATCAGGCTCATACCGTGGTGGACAACAATCTGATGGGCCCTGTTCATGGCCCAGTATTCGACTGAAGAACTCTGGTCTTCAAACCTGTGGCTTACTGCGTCCAATGTGGCCTCACTAGATAAATGCATCGTGACGGCGAATCATTTGCTGAGCAGAATCTAGCGCAACAGTATAGATTCGTGAATCCGGCACGGATTTGCTTCGCGGCAATAAACAGTCCAAATTCTTAAGTGAAAACAATCACTGTTAGTTTTTATGAATGAGATCTTCCGCGTGATATGAATATATATCACGTTTCTGGCGCGAGGCTTGTCGGCATGCCGCCGGCATCGACCAGTTTACCGCGGGACGACCATCGGTTTTCCCGTCACCGGATCGGCAATGATCATTGATTTCAAACCGAAAGCCGCGTCGAGATTGGCTTCCGTCATGACCTGCTCGGGGCTTCCCACATCCACCAGTCCGTTACTGCCGAGCAACACGAGATGATCGGAAAACCGGACGGCTAGATTGAGATCGTGCAGTACGGCCACAACCGTCGTTCCGTGGTTGCGATTGCGCTCGCGCAGCACGGAAAGCACGTCCATCTGGTGGCTGAGGTCAAGCCATGTCGTCGGCTCATCGAGCAAAAGGTAGGGCGTATCCTGTGCGAGCACGAGCGCGATCCAGGCCCGCTGCCTCTGGCCGCCGGACAGTTCGTCGAGCGGCCTGTCAGCGAGATCGGCAAGGCCGACCTGTGACAACGCCCGTTCGCAGGCGATCGCATCGGTCTCGCTCCAGGGCGCGAGCAGTCCGCGCCAGGGTGTGCGGCCTCGCCGCACCAGATCAGACACACTGATGCCTTCCGGGGCCTTGGATGCCTGCGGCAGGATGGCGAGCCTTCGTGCGAGAGCTCTCGTGTCGATCTTCGCAATATCATCCCCGCCCAGCGTCACAGTGCCGTGCAGCGGCGGGATAAGCCGTGCCAACGCTTTCAGAAGCGTCGATTTTCCGCATCCGTTCGGCCCGAGAATGGTCGTGATCTTGCCGTCCGGCAGTGTGAGCGACAGATCCTGGATCACGATCCGGTCGCGATAGCCAAGGGTCAGGAGTTCGGTTTTCAGCGCCTTGCCTGTCACAGGTCTCCAGTCTCCATTTCACGCGAGAGCAGCCACAGTAGATAGGGCGCTCCCATGATCCCTGTCATCACGCCGACCGGTAGCTGCAGACCCGGCACAAGCGAGCGCGCGACGAGATCCGCGAGTACAGTAATTGTGGCACCTGTGACGGCGGCTGCTGCAAGCCGCGATCCCGGACTGCTGGCCTTAGTCATCCGCGAGCCGAGCGGCCCGGCCATCAGCGCCACGAACGGCACCGGCCCCGCCACGGCGACACCGGCGCCGGCCAGCAGCACACCCGTGGCGATCAGCAGATATTTCGACCGGCGCACACGCGCGCCGAGACCCGTTGCAAGCTCATCGCCCAGTTCGAGCAGGCCGAGCGAGCGCACCTGAAAGGCCAGCAAAGCAAACAGAACGCCGCCGGTGGCGGAAACCTGAAGCGCATGTCCCCAGTTGCGGGCGGCCAGAGAGCCTGCAAGCCAGCGCTGCGCATCCGCAGCCTCCTGGAGCGGCAGGCGGGTCATCAGGAAGCTGCTTGCAGCAGAACAGAAAAAACCCATTCCGAGGCCGACGAGAATAAGCGTCAGCGCCGCCTGCGTACCGTGCCGCCGGTAAGAAAGTCCCGCAACAATGACAGCCGCAATCAATCCGCCGGCGGCGGCCAGAAATGGCAGCGGCAGGGAAAGGCCGAAGGCGACGCCGCAGATCACCGCAAGGCCAGCACCTTGCATGAAACCCATCACATCCGGCGCCGCCAGCGGATTGCGCAGCAGGATCTGGAAGATCGTGCCGGACGCGCCGAGAACGGCCCCGACACCGACTGCCGTCGCAATTCCCGGGCCTCGCAGGACACGCAGCGTCAGCGCTCCTGGCCCGGTCCCCGTCCATAGACCGGTCCACAGATCCTGCGGTGTCAAAAAGATCTGGCCGAGCATGAGCGATGCGAGAATGGAGGAAAGCAGCAGGCCAACCAGCAGGACGACGCCAGCCATGCCGCCACCCCTCGCCCGACCATTGTCGCGCGCCGTCACGATGTCGCTCCGGGACGAAGCCGCCGTGCGATGATGACGAAAGCCGGAGCCCCGATCAGCGCTGTCATGATGCCGACGCGAATTTCCGATGGCGCGAGAAGGATACGCCCGAGCGTATCCGCATAGAGCAGGATCGACGCGCCGATGACAGCGGCCGCCATCAGCTCGAACCGCAGGGCGTGTCCGGCGACGCGCCGCGCCAGGGGCGGAACCAGAAGGCCGACGAAAGCGATGGGGCCCGCGACCGCGACCGCAGCACCCGTCGTCAGCGTGATCGCCACGAGAGCTCCGGCCTGCACGCGCGCCGGTTTCGTGCCCAGCCCGCGGGCAAGCGAAGACCCGAGTGAAAGTGCCTCGATGCGCGGCGCAATCAGGAGAGCCACCCCGATACCGATGGCAGCGGCGCTCCCCATGCCGGCGAGCGGACGCGCGCCAGCCTGTGCCAGCGATCCTGTGATCCAGAAACGGAGAATTTCGAGCGTCTCGTTGCGGGCAAGGACGATGGCCGAGACCAGAGACAGAAGCATCGCATTGAGCGCTGTGCCCGCGAGCGCCAGCCGGACGGGGCCTGCATCGCCGCGTAGTCCACCGCCCAGCATGAACACGGCGGCGGCGGCGAGTGCTGCGCCCGGAAAGGCCATGGCAGACATCAAGCCACTATCGGACCGCCCTGTCAGCAAAGCCGCAATCACCACTGCGAAGGCGGCACCGGAGTTGACGCCCATGATGCCGGGATCCGCCAGCGGATTACGAGTGAGCGCCTGCATGATCGTGCCGGCGATACCGAGGCCCGCACCGGCGATCAGCGCCGCGACAAGGCGCGGCATTCGGACGGAACCGATGACGATATGGACCGGATCGCTCTCATCATATGCAAAGATTGCCTGGAACACATCGATAGGCGTGACATCGCGCACCCCGACGCCAAGTGTCAGCACCACGGCGAAGAGGAAAATCAGGCCAAGGACGGCGGCTGATTTCACGGGGCAAGCCCGGCGGCAACGCTTGACGGAACCTGTGTCTCGACTTTCCCGTCCAGAGCCAACCCGATCTCCGCTTCGAGCCGCTCGAGCGCGAACGGCAGGGAAAGAACGCTGCCGAAGGTCAACGCTCCGGCCAGAAGCGCTCCGGCCAGAACCTCACGACCCTCGACATGAGCCTTCAGCGTCTTGCGCATCGGCATTGAGACGATGTCCGGCACGGCATCGGACGTGGAGACCCAGATCAGCAGGTCCGCGTCGAGACTGGAAAGATCCTCCGGGGAAAGCCGGGCGTAAAAACCCTCGTTTGTTTCGAGGTTGGCGAGTGCTGGCGGCGGCCTGAAACCCAATTCCTTCAGGAACGTCGCGCGGGTATCGGTGCCGATGAAGGCACCGGTTTCTCCGCCGAAATTGTAGGCGCAGACAGCGGTCTGTTCCGCCCATTGCGGATGCCGTGTCCTGATGTCCGCAAACCTCGACTTGACGCCTTCGATGAGTTCCTCAGCCTTGCCAGTGTTGCCGACCGCGCGACCGATGACGCGGGTCTGGGCGTCCCAGGTGGTGCCATAGGCGAGATCGCCCTTTTCCTGCATCAGGACAGGCGCAATCTGGGATAGGATATCGTATTCGGCCTGCGAGATACCTGATCCGATGCCGATAATCAGGTCCGGTTGGAGCGAAGCGACGATCTCCATTGACACTTCACCCGAGATGACCTGCGGCTGGGCATCTCCCATCAGCGCCTGGGCCCAAGGCCAGACGTTGTAGGGATAGCCTCCGAACCATTGGCGCGTGGCGACAGGGACGACACCCAGCGCCAGGAGAGGATCATGGGTGGAATACCCGAGCGAGACCACACGCCTGGCCGGCTGCGGCAGTACCGTTTCACCGAAGGCATGAACAAAGCGAAGTTCGTCTTGCGCCATCGCGACACCAGGAAGGCCTCCGGTCGCCGCAGCGGCAAACCCCGACGCGATAGCCGTCAGAACCTGTCGTCTCGTGGGTGCAACGATACCGAAGCCGATCGCTGTCTGGCAGATAGGCATCTGTAAACGGTCCTTTCCACAGTCATGTCTTGGTATAATCAGGTTTCACAGTTCGAGTGCCCCATTGAGGCGAAGCCCGGTTACCAAGTGTATTTCAGCGTTGCGAGAACCGTACGGCGATCGCCGTAATAGGCGGTGTTGCTGAAGCCGTCGATCTGGCTGATATATTCCTTATCGAGCAGGTTCGTGACGTTCGCCGAGAGAGCGACGTTGTCGCGGATCTGATATTTCACGGCTGCGTCGAACAGGACCCTCGAAGGAACGGGATCCGTGTTGGCGTTATCGGCATAGGAACTGCCGACCAGGCGTCCGCCAACGCCGAGCGTCAGATCGCCGCGCGCGCCGTTGCCGGGAAGCGTGTAGTCGAACCATGCCGACGCCATGTGCTTGGGAACGAGATACGGCCGGTTGCCGACGAGAGTGGGGTCGACATCCTCCTCGATCTCTGCATCCAGGTAGGAATATCCGGCGGTAAAGTTGATCCGATTGGACAGCGCGACCTTGGCTTCCAGTTCGAGACCGCGAACGTTGATCTTTCCGACCTGGTACTGAGCCGAATAGTCCGGTGCCCATTGTGCGACGTTGGTCTGCGTCAGGTCGAACAGCGCCGCCGTGAAGAGCGCATCGATGCCGGTCGGCTCATACTTGATGCCAATTTCGTACTGCCTGCCTTCCTGCGGTTTAGGGGTGCCGATGAAGTAGCTGCGATTGGCCGCAACCGGAAGGAAGGATTCCGAGTAGTTGGCGTAGACAGAGACTTCGCTCGTGGCCTTGTAGGTCACACCGGCTCGCTTGGAGAAATTCTCGTCGACCGCGTCGTAGTCGGTGCCGTAGGAGGTACTTTCAGTTTCGGCATGGTCATACCTACCGCCGACGGTAAAGATCAGACGATCGTCGTAGGTCAGCTCTTCCTGAATATAGAGACCCTTGGTCGTGAGATCGGACTCGGACGCAACGCCGGCACCGAATGACACGCAGCTTCGACCGCAGTATACCGGATTGCGGATATCGCCGACGCCGAGTGCAGTACCGTCAAACCGCATTTCCTCGTTGCTGTCGCGACCGTAGTCGAAGCCGAACAGCGTCCGGCTGTCGAAGGCACCAAAGCTCGCCTCGTATTGCAGCTGGTTGTCGATGTGGAAACGCGTGGATTCGCCGTAGACTGCAAGAGCGTTCCGGCTCGTGGCTGGATCAGCCGAATTGTAGACACTCTCGTAGGTGACATCGAGTTTGGTGTACCTGGCGTTCTGGCGGAACTCGAGACCATTGCCGAAATCGTGGCGGAACTGGTAACCGATATTCTTCTCGATTACGTCCATGTTGTCGAAATCTTGCTCGCCGAGATAGGTCTCGGAATCGATGCCGGAGCCGAGCGGAATGCCGTGAGACGTGCTGCCGTCACGCTTGTTGTAGTCCATCAGAAGCGTGAAGGACGTATCCGCGGTCGGAGACCAGGTCAGCGCCGGCGCGACGTAGATGCGATCGTCCTCGGTCTCGTCGATCCCTGCGTCGGCATTCTGCCACTTGCCGGTCAAACGATAGCTCCAGATACCGTCTGCATCCAGCGGGCCGCCGAAATCGGTTCCAGTCTCGACATGACCGTCGCCGAGTGTCGTGTAGACTTCGCCGAATTTCTCGTCCTGCGGAAGCTTGGTCACCGCATTGACGATACCACCCGGTCCCGACAGTCCGAACAGAGACGAGTTGGAACCCTTCAGCACTTCGATGCGCTGCATCGCATAGGGTTCGATACGGTTGGTCGTAAAATCGCCACCCGTGTACATCGGGAGACCGTCGCGATAGGTCGCGTTGCCGGTCGAGTAGAACCCGCGGATCAGATAGTGATCGTAGCGATTATCGGAGCCGTAGATGTCGGTCGAAACACCCGGCGTGTAGGCCAGAGCCTCGTCGAGCGTCGTGACGCCGCGCTTTTCCAGTTCTTCTTCCGTCACGACGGAAACCGAAGCGGGCGCGTCGAGCAGAGGGGTATCGGTCTTGCTGCTGGAACGGGAAGCCTTGGCAACGATCGTCGCATCGGGACCCACTCCACTGCCACCGCTTTCGAGCACAATCGGCGCGAGCGTTGTGCCGGTGGCATCAGCTGTCTGTGCAAGAGCCTGCAGCGGCAGCAGGATTGCCACACTGGAAAGAAGCGCTATCCGTTGGGCGCTTACCCGGCGCCCCATCGAAATCCGTGAAAAACCATTGACTTGAAAAGGTCTTGACCGAAACGCCACGCGAAATTCCCCTCGTACTAAAATTCCTGCCACGAAGCCCCGCCGCTGCAGACCAAGCGGAAAAGAAATCATGATTATTTTGATCAGGAATTATCGGGAGGGCTTTTGCAAGTCAACGGCTGAACTCTTTTGCTCAAAGCAAGAGTTGCCCGGAACGGAAAAGCGGGTCAAACTGTGGCAGGAATGTCATAGCGAGGGTGCTGGCTCTCCGTGTTTCCTGGATAGGACGGCGCTTTCTAAGCTAGCTCCGTTCAGCCAGCGCGTTCAGTTTCGCACCCTCGAGACGGTAGAAGATGTGGGTTTCCTTCCGCTCGCCGCCAAGGTCGTCGTAGAACTTCAAAAGCCGCTGGTTCGTGCGCGCCGCCGTCCAATCGACGCGGCCAAACTTCCGTTCGACGGCAATCGCTGCAAGCCGCTGCATCAGTTTGATACCAACCTCTTGGCCCCGCTCGGAACCTGAGACGAAAAGCTCTTTGAGGAACAGGCCCGGCACCAGGCCGGGACCGGGAAAGATCGAAGCGAAGGCGGCAAAGCCGATCACGCGGCTGGTTCCGGCGACGATGATCTCGGTATTGAGCGGCCGGTTGAGAACCCCCGCGACGATTGCGTCCCGCGGAGGGCAGAACACGCCGTAATAGTCCTGCATTTCCTCGAGCAGTCCCGCAAGTTCATCGGTGTCCCCGGCGCTAAACGGACGAATCTGCATGATTTTTGCCTTATTGCGATACGTGTGATCGTCCGGCAGAAAAATCAATCAGCTCGGATCCTGATATCCTTCCAGCCAAAGCGCGCGACGGTCAAGATCATCCGTGTAAGGGCAGGTGTCCAGCGTGTTGCCGCTTGCCGCGGATCTCCGGCCTTCTTTCACGATGATCAGCCGTTCCGAATCCGTCAGTGTATCAGGCTGGACTGCGGTGCTGTCGATGGCTACTTCCACCCGCACCCCCTGTCCCCGCAACGCATCGATCGAAGAGACGGCATCCTGCGCCGTTGGGAAACTTTCCCGAATGATCTGATCGCCTCGGACGGCCCTTAACTCGTAGGTCATGGCGCATCTCTCCTTGTTGTCAGAAACAGAGGAGATGCGGTTATTGTTCCGGCCGCCTAACGCTTCCGCTGAGCTAATTTTTCTGCCCGACTGAGCGGCCTGCCCCGTCCGGGAACGTTAGCTTGGCATGCGCCTGCGCAATCGGCGCAAGCTTTGCCATCACTTCCGGAGGAGCGACAACGGATTTGCCGGCGCTTGCATCCACATGCAGCATCAGTTGCTCTGCCGTCGCGATGATGCCGTCAGTCTTCGAGTCGTGAATGGTCGAGAAAAATCGGACGCGCTTTTCGTCGACGGACAGGATCTGCAGTGTGGCGTAGATCGCCTGGCCGAGCTTGGCCTCGCCCAGATGCCGGATATGCGTCTCGACCGTGTAATAGCTGTGGCCCGCCTCGACATACGCGAAGTCGACGCCGATCAGGCGCAGCAGGGCATCGGACGTGTCGCCGAACACCTGGAGGTATCGGTGCTCCGTCATGTGGCCATTGTAATCGACCCAGGCGGCGTTGACCTTGGTATCGACCAGCCGCAGCGGGGCCGAGGTGTCGACGGACAGGCTTGTCCCCTTGCCGTTTCCGCCACCTTCGGACCAGAGATGCGTCTCGAACTCGGACAGGATTTTGCCCGCGCCCCAGCCCTTGCCGCCGTCGCCGGCCTTCAGCGCCTGCATGATTCCGACGAGGTTTTCATCCCGGATCCGCTCCAAATCACGGATGCCATAGGCGCCGGACTGGGCATCCGATTGGGCTGCGATCTTGTCGACCAGAGCGTCGTCGAGATCGACCACGTCGGTCAGCTTGGTCCAGGGCCAGGCGAGGCAGGGGCCAAACTGCGCCAGAAAATGCCGCATGCCCGCTTCGCCACCCGCAATGCGGTAGGTTTCGAACAGTCCCATCTGCGCCCAGCGCATGCCGAAGGAATAGCGGATCACATCGTCGAGTGTCTCGGTATCGCAGATATCGTCATGGATCAGCCACAGCGCCTCGCGCCAGAAGGCTTCCAGCAGACGGTCGCCGACAAAGGCTTCGATCTCCTTCTTGAGGATCACGCCCTTCATGCCAATCGGCGCCAGCCGCTCGCGGGCGAGAAGCAGGGTCTCCGGGCTTGTGCGTTCGCCGCCGACCAGTTCGGCCAGCGGCAGGAGGTAGACAGGGTTGTAGGGATGCGCGACGAACATACGCTCGGGATGCCGCATGTCGCGCTGCAGTTGCGTCGGCATCAGTCCTGAAGTGGACGATCCGATCAGCGCCTTCGGATCGGCGGCCGCATCGATTTTCGTCAGCACGCCACGCTTCAGGTCCAGCCGTTCCGGGACGCTTTCCTGGATCCAGTCGGCGCCTGCGACCGCCTCCTCCAGCGTCGCGCAGAACGTGAGTATTCCCCGAGGCGGCAGCGGCGCCATCGTAAGCATGCCATAAGCGCGCTCCGCATTGGCAACCACCTCCGTGACGATGCGCTCGGTATCGGGATGCGGATCGAAGATGGAAACGTCGATGCCGCCAAGCAGGAAACGCGCGGCCCAGGCGCCACCGATGACACCGCCGCCGATACAGGCTGCCTTCTTGATCTTGCTCATGCCGGTCACCTTTTCTGCAGCTTGAGTTTTTCGCGCACCTCGGCCGGGCCGATGATCTTTGCGCCCATGCCCTCGATCACCCCGACCGCTTTTTCGACGAGCTGCGCATTGGTCGCGAGTTGCCCCTTGCCGGCATAGAGATTGTCTTCAAGACCGACCCGCACATTGCCGCCGGCCAGCACCGCTGCCGCCGGATAGGCAAGCGCGTTGCGGCCGATCGAGAAGGCCGAGAACGTCCAGGTTTTCGGAACGTTGTTGACCATGGCCATGAACGTGTTCAGGTCGTCGGGCGCGCCCCATGGAATTCCCATGCAGAGCTGGATCAGCACCGGATCCTCGATCAGGCCTTCCTCGACGAGTTGCTTGGCAAACCACAGATGGCCGGTATCGAAAGCCTCGATCTCGGGACGCACACCGAGCGCCGTCATCTGCCGTGCCATTTCGCGCAGCATCGACGGCGTGTTGGTCATGACGTAATCGCCGAGCGAAAAATTCATGGTGCCGCAGTCGAGCGTGCAGATCTCCGGCAGGCACTCCGCCACATGCGCCACACGCTCGGTCGCGCCGGCCATGTCGGTTCCATCAGGATTGACCGGGAACGGCGCTTCGACATTGCCGAACACGAGATCGCCGCCCATGCCGGCGGTGAGGTTCAGGACCACATCGACATCGGCCGAGCGGATGCGATCGGTCACTTCCCGGTAGAGTTCGATATTGCGGGCCGCGGCACCGGTTTCCGGGTTGCGCACATGGCAGTGAACCACGGCGGCTCCCGCCTTCGCCGCGTCTATCGCAGAATCGGCGATCTGCTTCGGCGTGATGGGCACGTGTGACGATCGTGATGTCGTATCTCCGGCACCCGTCACGGCGCAGGTTATGAAAACCTCGCGGTTCATCTCAAGCGGCATCATATGCTCCTTCTGATTGAGCGTATTACGACCGAGAGGCGGATGGAATGCTTTGCATTATCGGAGCCATTTCATACACTATCGGCAATCAGCACGGATTACGGTGAATGAGCCAAAAGGCCCCCAGTCAGCACTTCGATATCCTTCTTCTGCCAGAGACCAACCTCATCCTTCTGGCGTCTGTGATCGAACCGTTGCGGGCTGCAAATCGCATTGCCGGGGGCGACCTCTATCGCTGGACACTGCATTCTCCTGATGGAACGCCGGTCGACACGACATGCGGAATACCGATCGCGGTGGCTGGCGCGTTTCGACCGGCAAGGGAAACGGACCCGCTGTTCGTCTTGTCGAGTTATGACTGGAAGAAAAGCGTCACGAACGACCTTAAGGCGCAGCTTGCTCGCACAGCGAGACATCGCAGCCTGATCGCGGGTATTGAGACCGGAACCTTCGTGCTGGCAGAGGCTGGCCTGCTGAACGGGTCGCGTGCAACCATCCACTGGGAGGATCTGGAGGCCTTTTCGCTGGTTTATCCGGAGGTCGAGCTTGTTCGAGACCGCTTCGTGATCGACAGCAAGCGCATTACGACAGGCGGACCGGTTCCGACGCTCGACCTGATGCTGGAACTGATCCGCAGGGCCCATGGCCATACGCTTGCGCTCGAAGTGTCCAGGCTGTTTCTCTATGAATACGGTCACCGCCTAGACCGCGAGCATGGTTCGGCCGTCACTTCCGTCAGACAGGGACGCGACGCCAGAGTTCAGGCGGCGGTGCGATTGATGGAGGAGACTGTCGATGCTCCCTTGGTTCTCACCAGGCTCGCAAAGCGCGTAGGTGTAAGCGCCCGGCATCTTCAAGACATGTTCCAGACAACGATGGGTGTGGGACCACACACTCATTATATTGCCCTGCGTCTGAACGCAGCCCGACGAAGGGTCATCGAGACCTCAGGGACGATCGCCGACATAGCCGCCGAGACCGGTTTCAACTCGGCTTCCGCCTTATCGCGCAGCTACAGGGCGCAGTATCGCGAAAGTCCGAGTGAGACGCGACGGCGCGTCAAGCGCCGCGATCCTGTTATTTCTTCAGGATGACCCACAGCGCGTGCACGATACCCGGAAGAAAGCCGCACAGGGTGAGGAGGATGTTCAGCCAGAAGTGGAGGCCGAGGCCGACCTGTAGGAACACGCCAAGCGGCGGCAGGAGGAAGGCAAAAAGGATGCGGATGATGTCCAAAATTATCTCTCCGAATGATCAATGGCGCACGACAACGTGCAGTGCAGCGAAAAGTTCATTTCCCCGCTCTGCGGTCGAGGTGCGTGGCGAGGCGCTTTCGAGCGCCTACCGGGTTAAATTGATGCTGCTGGTTACGACGGTCTTGCCCGTAGTCGGATCCTTGTCGACCGTCTGTAGACGCAGGCTGCCAGCACCGCGCGATTCGATTGTCATATTGGCAGTCCGATCGCCGTTGATGACACGTGCCCAACGGACGGACAGATTGATCCGGTTGCCGGATTGTCTTCCCGAAAGGGTCGAAGGCTGACCGGAAGGGCCGGTATAGGTGCCGCGGTAGCCATTGCCGCTTTCCTGAAGTGTGGCGGATATTTTGCGCTGGACGACCAGCAGGCCGCGGCAGGTGCCATCCATCGAAAACGCCGTGCGCCCACCCGACATATCGAATTTGCACGTCACGTTGATCGGCTTTGCGCCGATGCGCGTCACGACGGTGCCAACGCCGGTCCAGCTGCCCTTGAGCGTCGGAAGAAAGGAAGACTCCTGTGCCGATACGGGCAAGCTGAGAAGGCTGGCGATGCAGGCGATGATCGGGCGGCGAAAGCGCATGGGTTGGCTCCATCTGAGATTGCTACCCAACGTCGCAAACGCGTTTGGAGTTCCCCTCCTCCAAAGCAGGATCCGGCGGAGCCTTAACGAGAACTGTGACGGGCTCGAATGCGGGACGCTGCCCTTGATCCTAGAGCCCCTATTAAGAGACGCCGGCGACCGGGGTCTCTGCATGCGGTCACTTTTGACGTCCGGATTGGGAACCACGATTTACGTTTGCCGTTTGCCCTTCGCTGATTTTCGCGTCGCAGCAAGGAATGTGCTCATGGAATTGAAAACGCAGGTCGCCCTGGTCACTGGCGCCGGATCTGGAATTGGCAAGGCGGCAGCGCTCAAGCTGGCCCAATCGGGAGCCAGAATCGGGCTTCTCGGCCATACGCGCAGCGAACTGGAAGAGACGGCTGACGAAATCACGGCCGGAGGCGGCGACGCCCTCGTGCTGGATGCCGACGTTGCGGACGAAGCCGCAATGAGAGCAGCGGTTGATCATCTGGTCGAAGCCTATGGCCAACTGGACATCGTTGTGATCAACGCCGGTATCAATGGCGTCTGGGCCCCGATCGACGACATGAAACCGGACGAGTGGGACACCACGATCCGCGTCAACCTGCGCGGCACCTACCTATCCTTTCACGTCACCGTGCCGCATCTCAAGAAACAGGGCGGGTCGGTCGTTGTAATCTCCTCGATCAACGGCAACCGCACGTTCACAACGCCGGGCGCTACCGCCTATTCGGCCACCAAGGCTGCCCAGGTTGCGATGGTGCAGCAACTGGCACTCGAACTTGGCAAGCACAGGATCCGCGTGAATGCGATCTGCCCGGGATCGATCGGGACAAGCATCGACGACAATACAAGCCTTCGCGGCAAGGACGAAACGGCTGTCCCTGTCGTTTTCCCGGCAGGTGAAATTCCGATCACCGGAGGAAAGGCAGGCGAAAGTGATGATGTTGCTGACGTCGTGCTGTTTCTCGCGTCCGATCGCTCACGCCACATCACGGGGACGCCGATCTTCGTCGACGGCGGGCAAAGCCTTCTTCGCTAAGATATAAAGGCGTGGAACCAGTCGATGACATTCGCGTTACTGTCCGCCATCAAGGAGGGCAGGAAACGTGAAGAATTTTATTATCGCAGCCGCTATTGCTATTACATCGACTGTATCATTTGTACCTTTTGCACAGGCTCAGAGCGTTACGATCGTTACCGACGACCGTCGTGGACCCCCGCCGCCGCGCATAATGCGCGAACGTGACCGTCATCATCAGCGCCGCGGTTGCGTCGTGAAGAAGGTCAAGACGATGCGTCACGGTGCCGTGATCATCAAAGAAACGAAGGTTTGCCGCTAACACCAAGTGCTGGCCGCAGGTTTTCTGCGATACAGCGATAAGTCCTGCCGCGCTTCCCAAGAGCGCGGCATTTTCTATGGAATAGGCACGTCAGTATGGGAGCGGACACTTCGGACCCATGCAGCAGAACGGGGTCCGCAATGCGATAATGGCGTTGCTAAAGCCGGCAGACATGGCGGTCTCGACCTTGAACCGGAATAGTACGCATGCTAACTAATGGTCATCATAAACTTAGCACACTAACCTTTTATGGATCAGGATCTCGCAAGCTCTGATTTTCTGGAATCGCTTACCAAGGTAAGCCGGAAAATCCGCACGGCGTTCAATCAGCAGGTCACCGCCCAAGGACTGACCTATCCGCGCGCCCGTGCGCTGTTTCGGCTGACTAAAAAGCAGAGCATGACACAGACCGAGCTTGCTTTTGAGCTTGAGCTCGAGCAGGCGACACTGGTCCGGCTGCTTGACCGCATGGAACAGAACGGCCTGATCGAGCGCAGGCCCGATCCCGGCGACCGACGCGCGAAACTGATCTCGCTGACGTCCCACGGCAAGGAGCAGGCAGACTTCGTGCGCTCCCTCGCGGACCAGATCCGGAAACAGATTTTTGCAGGCCTCGACCACGACGATATCCGCCGTGCCAACGACCTTCTGGACGCGATCGGCACCAATCTTGCCGATCTGGAGAGCTTCAATGTCATCACGTGACACAACAGTCGTGAAAGACGACGTCGAAAATTCAGATGCGAGCCCCGATGCGGGGCGATCGGCCGCCTCAGCTGTGCAGGATGCGGCCCCTGCCGTTGCGCCGCCTGTAGCCCCCCCGGCTTTCGTTCCGAAACCGCTTCCGATTGCGCTCCTCTATGCATTCGCGTCGATTGCCGCGGCGGTCATGCAGGGCCTAGGCACAAGTCTGATTTCGGCCAACCTCCAGCAGATTGCCGGCCCGATGGAAGCGACCCAGACCGAAGCGTCCTGGCTGGTGGCCGCCTATCTGTTTCCCAACGCCAGCCTTGGTCTGTTCCTGTTCAAGGTCCGGACGCAATACGGTATCCGCAACTTCTGCGAAATCGCCATTATCCCTTACGTGATCATCAGCCTGGCACATCTGTGGGTGAACGATCTCAGCGTTGCCATTGCCCTCCGGTTTTTTGCGGGAGCCGCGGCCGCGCCTGTCTCCTCCATCGCAATTCTCTACATGCTGGAGATCTTTCCGCCGGAGAAGAAGCTGAATATCGGTATCTGTCTGGCGCTGATCGGTCTGCTTCTGGCAACGCCGATTGCCGGTCTCGTGTCGCCATCGCTGCTCGACGAGCGCGACCTTCAGGGCCTCTACCTTCTGGAACTGGGCCTCGCACTGATCGTGTTCGGCCTTGTGTTCCTGCTGCCACTCACCTCGCCTCCAAGAGCCAAGGTGATCGCGCCGCTCGACTTTGTCAGTTATGCGCTTCTGGCCACCAGCATGGGATGCCTTGCCGTCGTCTTCACCATGGGCCGCCTGTATTGGTGGTTGGAAGCGGACTGGCTCGGCTGGCTGCTTGTCGTCGCGATCGTCACCGGCGTTCTGATGACGATCATCGAACTCAACCGCAAGACAAACCTCATCGACGTGCGCTGGATCACCTCTCGCGAGATCATCCATTTTGCAGGCGTTCTCCTGGTCTTCCGCATGCTTTTGACCGAGCAATCCACAGGCGCGATCAACTTCTTCAAACAGCTCGGGCTGTTCAACGAACAGATGGCTGGGCTCTACTGGGCGATCCTGATTGCCAGCGTGATTTCAGGCCTCGTCTGCGCGCTTGTGATGAAGCCCGGCCGGGAAGGCTTCATCCACCTCGTCGCGTTGATCCTGATTGCGGCGGGATGCTACATGGACAGCCAATCCACAGTCCTGACCCGTCCCGAACAGATGTATGTCAGCCAGGCCATGATCGCATTCGGAAGCGGTCTGTTTCTACCGCCGGCCATGGCGGTGGGTTTTGCCGCCGCGCTGAAGAAGGGCCTGACCTACGTCATCAGCTTTATCGCCGTCTTCCTGTTTACCCAGAAGGTCGGCGCGTTCCTCGGCAGCGGCTTGTTCGGCACCTTTGTCACCTGGCGCGAGCAATATCACTCGTCGATCCTGACATCCCGCCTGCTGCCGACCGATCCGATGGTGACGGCGAGAATCCAGCAGTATGTCGGCGCCTACGCGCGGTCGACATCCGATCTGACCCAGCGCACGATCCAGGGCACCACGACCTTCGCCAAGGCCGTTCAGCAACAAGCCTATGTGCTCGCCTATAACGACGCCTTCTACGTGACTTTCCTGATCGCAATCGGCGCGATCGTGATGCTTGTATGCCATCTCGCGTGGACCCACCGCGATCGGCTCATACCGCATGCGTCTGCCTCCACGCAGGCCTGACCGTCAATTCGATACACTTTAGAAAAAGAACAGAGCTATGAACGCTGCCTTCAGATCCATTTCCACATACGTCGCGCTGATCGTCGGGATCGTCGGCGTGTTTATCGTGCTTTACGCCTGGAACCTGCCCCCCTTCCACGGCACGGTCGAGACCACGAACGATGCCTATGTCCGCGGACAGGTGACGTTGCTCAGTCCGCAACTGGCGGGCGTCATCGTCGACGTGCCGGTGCAGGACTACCAGAAGGTGAAGAAGGGCGATCTGATCGTCAAGATCGATGACCGCATCTATGCCCAGAAGCTCGAACAGGCAGAGGCGCAACTCGCCACCGCTCAAGCTTCGCTCGACAATTCCGAGCAAAGCCGCAAATCGGCGGAGGCCAATATCGTCTCGGCAAAGGCCGGCATCGAAAGTGCGCAGGCAGCACTTAACGCGGCCAAGCTGACCTATGAGCGCACCGAGACTTTGCTCAAAAACAACGTCACCACCCAAAGCGAGTCGGAGAAGAACCGCGCCGCCTATGACCAGGCGCAGGCGAGCCTCCACCAGGCACAGGCGACCGAACTGGTGGCTGAACAGGACCTCAACACGATCGTGGTCAGTCGTCGTTCGCTGGAAGCGAGCGTCGGAAGCGCCAAGGCAGCGGTCGAACTCACGCGGATCGACCTGCAAAACACCAGGATCATCGCACCGCAGGACGGAACCCTTGGAGAGGTGACCGGCCGCATCGGTCAATATGTTTCCGTTGGGACACAGGTCGCTTCGCTCGTGCCCAATCACGTTTGGGTGGTCGCAAACTTCAAGGAAACCCAGCTGGAGAACATGACCGTCGGCCAGCGCGTGACATTCACGGTCGATGCTCTGGGTCATCAGGCGTTCACGGGAACGATCGAGCGTTTCGCCCCGGCGACAGGCTCGGAATTCTCCGTGATCAAATCCGACAACGCGACCGGCAACTTCACCAAGGTCGCTCAGCGTATTCCGGTGCGCATTGCCATCGATACCGATCAGGCCCTGACGGACCGCCTTGTGCCCGGCATGTCCGTCGTGGCCAAGATCGATATCGCTCAGGAGGGTGCCGCAGCTGCGGAGGTAGAGACGCGCTAAGCCGAAGTGGCGATGGCGTCAGCGGAACCTGCATATCCCGGATAGCAAAACGCCCCGCATCAGACGCTGACGCGGGGCGCTCGCCGATTATCGTCTGAAGTCGATCCCCTCAGTTGCGGGCGACCCAGTCATGCCAATCACCCTCGCCGCCGCGGAAGACGTTGAGATCGATCTTACCCTCGACGCCCTGCGAGAGGCCGGATCCGGAATACTGCCAGAACACCCATCTGCGATCGGGATAGACCACCGACGGATGCTGAGCGACCGCGCGCAGCCAGAATGGGTAGTTGAGGAATTCGCCGCGCAGGTTGTCCTTGTAGAAATCCGGCGCCGTGTAGATCACCGGCCGCTTGCCGTAATGACGCTCCAGCATGTCCATGAAGACCTGCATCTTTTCGAGCACCTTGGCGCGCGATAGACGCATTTTGCAGCTCGACTCGCCGTTATATTCGACGTCGATCACAGGCGGCAGAGCGTCGGGATCTTTCGGAACATTGCGGATGAACCATTCGGCCTGGTCGCTCGCAACGCGGCACCAGTAGAAGAAGTGGTAGGCGCCACGCTTGACGCCGGCCTCCTTGGCCTTGCGCCAGTTGGTCTTGAACATCGGATCCAGATGATCGCCGCCGTCGGTCGCCTTGATATAGGCAAAGTTGGCGCCCTGCGTCCGCAGCTTTGCCCAATCGATATCGCCCTGCCAGCGAGAAACGTCGACGCCGTGAACGGACATCTTTCGTGGCGAGACCTTGCCGAAATTGATCGGTTTGGCATCGCGGAAGCTGTGGCTGTAGATCCGCGAGCGGCCACCCGGCGAAACCCCGAGGCCTGGCCTCATGTCGGGCAGGGAAACCGGAGTGAGCGCCGATACGGGCCGCTGAGCCGGCATCGGCATGCCGACGGTGGTGACCATCGGATTGCCTGGCGCTTCGACCGAAGGACCCGGCGCGATGTTGCGGAACGCCGGCGACTGCGGCACAGGCCCGCCCCACGCCAATGGCTTTTGCGGTGGTGACGGAATGCCGGCCGTCGTCCCGACGTCGACAGCGGGAACCAGCGGAGCCGTTCTTGCAGCCAGACGGGACGTCTTTGCAGACCCGGATGAAGCGGGCACAGCGGATTCCAGATCGCTGCTGGAGGTACATCCAGTCGCAGCGAGGGCCAGAACGAGCAGTGATACAGCCGTAAGACGCATAAGGAACCCGTACTCGATACAAAACGGAATCCGTGCAGCAGACGATCAGCGCCGCACGTTTACTAACGGGACCTTACCGGGAAATACTGAATGCAATCTTTACGGAGGTGCTCAGAGCCCTGCAGGATGACGTCTAGAGAGGCGAAATCGATAACACTTCAGTCACGAGGTCGTCAGGTGAGGGCAATGAGCCCGCGAGGGGCGCCACACGATCGTCCAGGCAGTCTTGATTTGATCCGGAAGACGCTCGTTTGGAACTCTCCATGCGGCGTTGGCGTTCGGTTGTCGAATATATCTCAAGGAGACATGGATGGACCAGTTACGGGATCAGCTCGAGGATCAGCTGGCAGCACTTGTCCAGGAAGCGGCGCCACCCCTCGAACGGCAGTGGTGGCATAGCTCGACCGTCTACCAGATCTATCCGCGCAGCTTCTGCGATCTGAACGGTGACGGCATCGGCGATATTCCGGGCATTATCTCGAAACTGGATTATATCGCGTCCCTCGGCATCGACGTCATATGGCTCTCCCCGATCTTCAAATCGCCGATGGATGACAACGGTTACGACATATCGGACTATCGCGATATCGCGCCGGAATTCGGAACGCTTGCCGATTTCGATCTGCTGGTTGCCGAGGCTCGGCGCCGGGGCATCGGCATCCTGCTCGATCTGGTTGTCAATCACACGTCCGACGAACACCCGTGGTTTCAGAACTCACGAGCCTCTCTCGACAATCCGTTTCGTGACTTCTACGTCTGGCGCAAGCCGGGTCCTGACGGCGGACCGCCCAACGATCTCCAGTCGACATTCGGCGGCCCCGCCTGGACGCTCGACGAGACGACCGGCGAATACTACCTGCATCTCTTCTCGCGCCGCCAGCCCGATCTGAACTGGGAAAACCCTAAGGTCCGTGCCGAAGTTCATGACATGATGAACTGGTGGCTGGAACGCGGCATTTCCGGTTTCCGGATGGATGTCATCGACTACATCGGCAAACAGGTGGACCAGGGCGTGGTGACCGACGGTGCGCACCTGCACGAATATCTGCAGGCGATGAACCGCGAGACCTTCGGTGGCCGCAACGTCCTGACCGTCGGCGAGGCGTGGAGTGCCACACCTGCATCGGCACTTCTCTATTCCGGTCGCGAGCGGCAGGAACTCTCGATGGTGTTCCAGTTCGAACACGTGACCCGCCAATGGGATGAAACCTACGGCAAATGGCAGCCGAAAACCTTCGACCTCGTCGAACTGAAGTCGGTGCTGACCAAATGGCAGAACGCGCTGGCCGACGACGGCTGGAATTCCCTGTTCTGGGGCAATCATGACCTGCCGCGTGCCGTTTCGAAATATGGTGACGCTACAGGCTTTCCCGTCGGATCCGCCAAGATGCTGGCGACGGTCCTGCATCTGCTGAAAGGCACGCCGTTCATCTATCAGGGCGAGGAAATCGGCATGACCAACATGCCGTTTAGCGCGATCGAGCAGTACCGCGATATCGAGACGCTCAACATGTATCAGCTGCATGTGGATGCCGGCCGTTCGCCTGAGGATTTCATCATGGGCGCCAACGCGAACGGCCGCGACAACGCCCGCACGCCGATGCAGTGGAACAGCGCAGCTTATGGCGGTTTTTCCACCGTAGAACCCTGGATCGGCGTCAATCCGAACTATGCGTCGATCAATGCGGACGTGGCGATGAGCGACGAGCGTTCGGTCTGGAACCATTACCGCCAGCTGATTGCCTTGCGGAAATCCCATCCGGTCATCGTCTACGGCAAATACCAGTCGTGGCTCGACGACAATCCCGACGTCTTTGTCTACACCCGCAAACTGGACAGGGACCTGCTGGTCGTCATCGGCAGTTTTTCAGCCCGCGAGGTAAGTCTGGATCTGCCGGAAGAGCTGCGCGTATCCGGCAGTTGCCTCATCTCCAACGAACAGCCGATCGAAGCGCTCTCGGAGACGATCGTTCTCAAGCCGTATGAAGCCTTCGCCATCCTGCACCGGATGCCATGACGAAAAGTTTTCAGTCTTAGAGAGCCCTGCGCCCGGAGGCGTAGGGCTCTCATCTACTTCCGCAACAGCCTCAGCGCATTGATCGTGACCAGCACGGTTGCGCCGGTGTCGGCGAGGATCGCCGGCCAGAGCCCGGTTATGCCGATCACCGTCGTCACCAGAAACACCGCCTTCAGACCGAGCGCGATGGTGATGTTCTGATGGATGTTGCGCATCGTCTTCTTCGACAGGGCAATCATTGCTGCGATATCGGCCACCCGGCCATGCAGCACAGCGGCGTCGGCGGTTTCGAGCGCAACATCCGTGCCGCCGCCCATGCCGATGCCGACATCTGCCGCCGCCAAGGCCGGTGCGTCGTTGATCCCGTCCCCGACCTTGCCGACGACGAAACCGTCACGCTTCAGTTCGCCGACGATACGGCTCTTGTCTTCCGGGAGCAGGTCAGCGCGGACCTCGATCCCCAGCTCCTGCCCGATTGCAACTGCCGTGCGCGCATTGTCGCCGGTCAGCATGACCGTTTTCACGCCCGCTTCGGTGAGAGCCAGAAGCCCAGCCTTGGCATCGGCGCGCGGCTCGTCGCGCATGGCGATCGCACCGGCGAGCACGCTGCCGACGATCAGCACGGAGACGGTTTTGCCCTCGTCGTTGAGCGCTGCGACCCGGCGGCTGTGCGCCATCGACATCGACACCCGCTCGGCGGCAGCCTTGGGAGAGCCGAAGAAGACGTCCTGTCCCTCGACCTCTGCTGTCAAACCTTTTCCGCCGAGCGCCTTGCCATCACTCGACTGCGGAATGACAACTTCGTCTTCTTCAGCTTTCGCGAGGATGGCCTTTGCAAGTGGATGGCTGGAGCCGATTTCCAGCGCGGCCGCAAACCGCAGCACTTCATCGGCACTGTGGCCGAAAGCAATGACATCGGTGACCTGCGGCCGTCCCTCGGTCAGCGTGCCGGTCTTGTCGAGGGCGACGGCGGTCAGCTTTCCGAGTGTCTCGAGCACCGCACCGCCCTTGATCAGGAGGCCACGGCGGGCACCGGATGAAAGCGACGCAGCGATCGCCGCAGGCGTCGAGATGACAAGTGCGCAGGGGCAACCGATCAGCAGAATGGCAAGCCCTTTGTAGATCCACTCGTTCCAGTTACCACCGGCAATGAGCGGCGGCAGGATGGCGACCAGAGCGGCAACCGCAACGACGCCGGGCGTATAGTACCGCGAAAAGCGGTCGATGAAGCGTTCGGTCGGCGCCTTCTTTTCCTGCGCCTCCTCAACGAGGCGAACGACGCGGGCAATCGTGTTGTCTTGCGCAGCGGCGGTGACACGCACCCGAAGCGCGCCATCGGTGTTGATGGTGCCGGCAAACACGACATCGTCGACGCCCTTGGCAACCGGCGTGCTTTCGCCCGTCACGGGCGCCTGATCGACCGCGCTCTGGCCCGACATGATGACGCCATCGGCGGATATCCGGTCGCCGGGCCTGACCAGGATGATCGAACCGATCGCAAGGCTTTCGGCCGGCACGGTTCGCGTCTGGCCCCCCTCCTCCAGGAGCGCTTCCTTCGGGACCAGAGCGGAGAGGCTTCTGATGCTGTCGCGTGCCTTTCCGGCCGCAACGCCTTCCAGCAATTCACCGACGAGAAACAGGAAGACGACCGCCGCTGCTTCCTCCGATGCATCGATCACAACGGCGCCGACAGCTGCGATCGTCATCAGCATTTCGATCGAGAACGGCGTGCCGGCGAGCGCTGCCATGATCGCGCGCCGCGCGATCGGCACGAGACCGGTCAGCATCGCGGCTGTGAAAATATAGGTCTCGTAAGCGGGAAACAGGTGGCCGAGCCCATAGGCAACTGCAAATGCCAGGCCTGCCATAATGGTCAGTCGACCCTTGGCAGATTTCCACCATGGGCCCTCCATCGGACCGTGGTCATGGCCGTGCAGGCCCTCAGTGGCGGCTGTCTCCCGCTTATGATGGGAATGATCGTGCTTGCTTCCATCATCGTGAGCATGAGGGTCGGCGTGATCCGCAACGGGGATGACCAGCTCGTCCGAGCGGTTTCGCTGCGAAAGCTGTCTCAGCGGATAACCGAGACCGGAAACACGCTTTTCGACGGCGCTAAGATCGACGCTGTCATTGTGGCTGACCGTCATCGTGCCCGCGGCAACCGATACCGAAACATCCTCGACGCCGGCCATGCGGCGTACAGCCGTGTCGATCTTGGTGGCGCAGCTGGCGCAGTCCATACCGCCGACCTTGTATCGCGCCTGATTTACTGCCGTCATCGTGCTGGTTCCCTGCCGTTCCTCTCAGATCACCTCTCGTGTCTACAACCTCTAGCCACTAGAGCTGCAAGAGGGAAAACGCCCACACGTGCGTTCCTATTGCAGTGCGTATCCACATGGATATTGCGCGTGCACAATTATTGAGCTTGCGGGGAAAGCGATGAAAAAATACTGTCGTACTACGCTCGGCGCTGTCCGAGCAGCCAATTCAACACCGATTGTTCGACAAAGGATCACCTCATGAAGGCTCATCGCCTCACCAAGTTTGCAGCGCTTGCAATTCTTGCCACGTTTTCCGGCGTCGCCTCGGCCAGTGCCCAGACGAAGACCTTCACCATTTCCTGGTGGGGCTATAACGGCGACAAGATGAAGGCCAACATCATCGAGCCCTTCAAGAAGATCTGCGGCTGCGACATCGTTTTCGAAACAGGCAACAATGCCGACCGGCTGAACAAGCTGAAGCTGCGCGACGGCAAGGGCGTGGACGTGATCTACCTCTCGGACAGCTTCTCCCAGCTCGGCGTCGCACAGGGCCTGTTTCAGGAAGTCGACGCGTCCAAGATCCCGAACCTTTCGGAAATCTACGAACTCGGCCGCAATCCGCAGGGCAAGTATGGTCCGGCCTACACGATCGGCCGCGTCGGTCTCGTCTATGACAGCGCCAAGGTGGATCCGGCGATCACCTCCTGGGCCGATCTCTGGCGCGCCGACATGAAGAGCTCGGTCTCGCTGCCGGGCATCACCACCACGGCCGGCCCGATGGTCGTGTTGCAGGCCGGCAAGCATGCGGGCGTCGATGCCTATGAGGATTCCGAAAAGGCCTTCGAGGCGATCAGCGAGTTGAAGCCCAATGTAGTGAAGAACTACAATACGGGTTCCGAACTGGTGAACCTGATCTCGACCGGCGAGGTGCGCGTGGCCCTGGCGCAGGATTTCACACTTGCTTCGATGCAGGCCGCCGTCAAGACCATGACCTGGGCGACGCTCAAGGAAGGCGATATCGCCACGCTGAACATGGTCAATATTCCGAAGGGCTCCGAGAACGTCGAGCTGGCGCACCAGTTCATCAACTTCGTTCTGTCCAAAGAAGTCCAGCAGAAGGAAGCGGAACAGGGCGTCGATGCGCCGATCAACAGCAAGGTCGAGCTTTCGCCGGAACAGGCCAAGATGTGGACCTATGGCGCTGACCAGGTCTCAAAGCTCGGCCGCATCGATTACGCCAAGCTGAACGACGCCAAGACCGACTGGATCGACCAGTGGAACGAGGTTTTCGGCCAGTAATCCCACTCGCAGATGACGAGCCCTCTCCTCGATCCAAGGAGACGGCTTTGCCTGATCCGGGCAGGGAGTGCGGAGCACATCCGCTCTTCAAGACAGCCGCGGCCTGACGGCGGTGGCGGCAGCCAGGGACTTTGAAAGACTACACATGAAGCGTTTTGCCAAATGGGGGCTGACGATGCCGGCGACGATTGCTGTCGTCGTCGCTCTCGTTATTCCGGTTCTCTTGACCATCGCCACCACGTTCGGTGAGCCGAAAGGCGCCTTTTCGACCTACACCGCCTTCTTCAACAGCGGCTTCCGCACCAATATCCTCTACCGTACGCTGCGTATCGCCCTCATCACCACCGCGATCTCGCTGGTCATCGGCTTTCTGACGGCTTACGTGATCGCCCGCATGCCGGGGCGGCTGAAGTCTGTCGCCATCATCGCTGCGGTTTTCCCGCTTCTGACCGGCGTCGTGGTTCGCTCATTTGCCTGGCTGATCATCCTCGGCAAGAACGGCATCGTCAACGACACGCTGCTCTCGCTCGGCATCATAAGCGAACCGCTGTCGATGCTCTATACCGAGGGATCGGTGATCGTTGCGATGGTCTATCTGTTCGTGCCGCTGATGATCCTCACCCTGACCGGTGTGCTCGAGGGCATTCCACGCGAAGTGGTCGAAGCCTCAACCTCTCTGGGTGCCACGCCGATCGCCACATTCTTCCAGGTCATCCTGCCGCTTGCCGTGCCGGGCCTCATCGTCGGCGCGGTCCTCGTCTTTACCGGCAGCTTCACCTCCTACGCGACGCCGCAGCTGCTTGGCGGCGAGCAGATGATGATGATGGGAACGCTGCTCTATCAGCGCGCCATGGTCACCTTCGACTGGGTGGGTGCGTCCACCATCGCAGCGATCATGGTGGTCATCACCATCGCCGTGGTGACGATCATGAGCCGCATGGCGCGGCGCCTCAACCCGATGGCGGTATGACAAGATGACCACACGCATCCATCCCCTCCTCGGCGCCTTCGCCGCCCTCGTCTTCCTTTTCCTGCTCGCGCCGCTAGTCATCATCGTCGGCGCCTCGCTTTCCGACACGTCCTACCTGACGTTTCCGCCGCAGGGTCTGACCCTGCGGTGGTTTGCCAATATCTTCGAGATCTCCGCCTTCCGGAACACGGCGATCACCAGCTTCCAGGTGGCGATCCTCGGAACGGCGCTGTCGCTGCTGATGGGTATTCCTGCCGCCTATGCGCTGAACCGGTACCGCGTCGAACTGCCGAAATGGCTTTCCACGCTGTTCGTCCTGCCGATCCTGGTCCCGGAAATCGTGTTCGGCTTCTCGCTTCTGAAGTCGATTACCATCGGCTTCGGCCTGCCGGTCTATCCGAGCCTGATCCTCGGTCATGCGCTTCTGGTGCTGCCCTACTCCGTTCGCGTCGTCGGTGCGAGCCTTGCTGCCTTCGACTTCTCCGTCGAAGAAGCTGCGATCAGCCTTGGTTGCCCGCCGCTCAAGACCTTCATGACGGTGGTGCTGCCGAACATTCGCGCCGGCGTCATTGCCGCCTTCATCCTCGCGTTCATCACCTCGATCAACGACGTGTCGATCTCGGTGTTTCTGACCGGTCCCGGGATTTCCACACTGCCGATCCAGATTCTTGCCCATATGGAGCAGTTCTTCGACCCCACCATCGCCTCCGTCTCCGTGCTCTTGATGCTGGTGACGGTTGGCGTCATGGCCATAGTCGAAGCCACGCTCGGCCTCACCTTCCTGACCAAGTAAGACGAGTAGAACCCTTTTGACCGTATCGCTCACCATCGAAAACCTTTCCGCCCATTACGGATCGACACAAGTCCTCAAGGACCTGTCGATCTCGGTCGCGGCCGGCGAACTCGTGTCGCTGCTTGGCTCATCCGGCTGCGGCAAGACGACGACACTACGGATCGTCGCCGGCTTCCTGGAGCCGACCAGCGGCCGCGTGCGACTTGGCGATCGCGACCTCACCACGCTTCCCGCTCATGCCCGCGATATCGGGCTCGTGTTCCAGAACTACGCACTCTTCCCCCACCTGACGGTGATGGAGAACGTTGCCTTCGGTCTGAAACAGCGCGGCATTGCCAAACCTGATCGGGCCAAGCGGGCAGGGAGCATGCTCGACCGCGTCGACCTTTCACACCTGGCCGACCGCCTTCCGTCGGCGCTGTCAGGCGGCCAGAAGCAACGCGTGGCACTGGCCCGCGCGCTCGTCATCGAACCACCGCTCCTGATGTTCGATGAGCCGCTTTCGAACCTCGATGCCAAACTGCGCGTGGACATGCGCGTCGAAATCCGCCAGTTGCAGAAGGCGAACGGCACGACGTCGCTTTATGTCACCCATGATCAGGAAGAAGCCTTCTCGATCTCCGACCGCGTGGCGATCATGAATGCAGGCCGCATCATGCAGCTCGACACGCCCGAAGTCCTCTACCGCAAACCGGCCAACGCCTTCGTCGCCAGTTTTGTCGGGTTCGAGAACCTCATTCCGATGAAGGTGGTCTCCCGCGACGGCGCAACCGTCACAGCCGAGGCTGCCGGCGGCGCGAAACTGTCGTTCTCGCAGGATGTCTTCGGTCCGATCAAGGACGATTTCGTTCTGGCCACCCGCGCCGACGGCCTTGTTGCCCGGCAGTCCGGCGACGGTATTCCCGCGACCCTTGGCACCCGCACCTATCTCGGCCGCGCCTACCAGTATAAATGCGAGACCGTCGCTGGAGAGATCACTGCGAATGGAGCGCTGTCCGAACCCTTCAACCCTGGTACAAGTGCCGTTCTGGTGCCTGTACCGGAACAGTGCTGCATCCTCGATCCCGAAGCCTAAGACTCGATTTACAAACCTCAAGCCCCTCCTCAAAAGTATGACTTTTCGCAGCACTTACTCTCGACAAGGCGGGCCTGCCCGCGCTATCGAAGGCCAAAATGTTCGGGGAGGAAACCGAGAGATGCCAGAGCCTAAGTCGATCATCCTAGATTGGGGCACGAGTTCGCTCCGTGCCGCGCTCGTATCTGAAACGGGCGAAACGCTCGATACCCGGGATACGACAAGCGGCGGCATCCAGTTCGTTAAGGATGGGGCCTTCGAGGCCGCCCTGATGGAAACGGTCGGGGCATGGTTCGACGCGCACGGCGCAATCCCAGTCCTCGCGAGCGGCATGATCACCAGCCGCAATGGCTGGATCGAGGTGCCTTACGTCGATGCGCCCGCGGGTCTTGCCGAACTGGCAGCCGGCACGCGGCAGATCACGCTTGCCAACGGCGCCATCGTCACCTTCCTGCCCGGCATGCGCGATCCCGCGGCACAGCCGTTTCCGGACGTGATGCGCGGTGAGGAAACGCAGATCGTCGGCTTCGGGCTGGACAAGAACCGGACCCTGGTTCTGCCGGGCACCCACAGCAAGTGGGCGCGCGTCGAGAACGGCCGCATCGCCGGTTTCCAGACCTATGCGACGGGTGAAATCTTCGCACTGCTGACCAAGCAATCCTTCATCGCCAAGGCATCCGAGCCGATGCCCGGCGCCGAGCCGCGCTGGGAGGCATTCGACCGGGGTGCCGGGTTTGCCGCAAGCGACGCGCGTGCTGCCGACGCATTTCTCTCTGCCGTCTTCAGCGCCCGCACGGGTGTACTGGCCGGCGTTCTCACGCCCGAAGATATCGGCGACTACGTTTCCGGTCTCGTCATCGGTTCGGAGTTCCGTCAGGCCCGCGCGGCAGGCTGGCTGAAACCCGGTGAAGCCATCGGCATCGTCGGCAACAACGTGCTGAACAGCCGCTACAGCCGAGTCGCGCCGCTATTTGATCTAGATATAGAGCCAGGCCCAACCGATGCCGCCAAGCGCGGCGTCCAGTTGATCGCCGGACAATTGCAACTGACGAATGAAGGATAGATCGATGACGTTCCAAGACGCGCTGCAAGCCTGCAATCTGGTTGCCATCCTGCGCGGCATCACGCCTGACGAGGCCGAGCCGATCGGCGAGGCGCTGATCGAAGCCGGCTGGCGGATCATCGAAGTTCCGCTCAATTCGCCGGAACCGCTGAAGAGCATTGAAAAACTGCAGAAGCGGTTCGGTGACCGGGCGCTGATTGGTGCGGGAACGGTGCTGACGACCGCTCAGGTCGCAGACGTTGCCTCGACGGGTGCAACTGTCATCATCTCGCCGAACGCGAACCTCTCGGTCATCGAAGCGAGCGTTTCGCGCGGCATGATCAGCCTGCCGGGCGTTGCGACGCCGTCTGAAGCCTTTGCGGCGATCGGCGCCGGTGCGACCGGCATCAAGGCCTTTCCGGCGGAAGCGATCCCGCCCATGGTCATCAAGGCCTGGCGGGCGGTTCTGCCCAAGGATATGCCGGTTCTGGCCGTTGGCGGGATTACGCCTGACAACATGAAATCCTTTATCGACGCCGGCACGAACGGCTTCGGCATCGGCGGATCGCTTTACAAGCCGGGTGACGATGTTGCGTCGGTGGCGGCCAAGGCCAAGCTATTTATCGAGGCGATGCGCCGCATCTGATACCGAATCAACGCCATGCGCCAATCCGCGCATGGCCTTTTTCGACCAATCGGCGTAAAGCAGCGGTTCTTGAATCAGCAATGCACCGCATCCTTATGAAAATCCTTCCTGAAGAGCAGTTTTCCGAAGACGAACCGCAGTTCGAGGATGACATGGGCGAAGACGAACTTGTCCAATCTGCGTATTTCCTGATCGAGGCGCTGACCTTCGCCCCGGTGGCGAAACCGGGCACGCCCGAAGAGCCGTCGAAACCATCGCCAAATCAACGCTTTCGGACCGAAGGTTCCGTGTCCGATGCGGCCTGCAACCGGTTGACCGTACGTCGGAACTTGGCCTAGGCATAGTTCCCCGCCATACTCAGCCGAGATTCGCATGACGATCATCCGACCCGACATCAGCGCCCGCGCTGCGGCCGCTCCGCGTAGCGGTATTGGCGAAATCGTCACCTATGCACGCGGTCGTGACAACCTCATGCCGCTGTGGATCGGCGAAGGCGACCTTGCGACGCCCGACTTCATCACCCGCGCGGCCAGCGACGCGCTTCTCGCAGGCGAGACATTCTATACCTGGACGCAAGGGATCCCGGAGCTTCGCCAGGCAATCCTGCGCTACTACCAGCGCCACTACACGGCCGATCTCTCGGTCGACAACATCTATGTCACCGGATCGGGCATGCAGTCGATCGTGCTGGCGATCCAGACGGTCGCATCGGCCGGCGACGAGGTGATCTATTTGTCACCGGCTTGGCCGAACGCTGCCCATGCCGCGAGTGTTTCCGAGGCAAAGGCTGTGCCTGTCGTCCTCGATTTCATCGATGGCCGGTGGGTGCTCGATGCGGGCCGACTGGAAGCTGCGATCACGCCGAAAACCAGGGCGCTGTTTATCAACACGCCATCCAACCCGACGGGCTGGACCGCGACGAAGGATGATCTCGAGGCAATCCTTAGCCTTGCGCGCCGCCATGGTCTCTGGATCATCGCCGACGAGATCTACGGGCTCTACTATTTCGAAGGCACGCGGGCACCGTCGTTCATGGATGTCATGGACGCGGAAGACCGCATCATCTTTGCCAACTCGTTCTCGAAGAACTGGTGCATGACCGGCTGGCGTATCGGCTGGGTGGTGGCGCCGGCGGAGATCGGCCAGACGCTCACCAATCTCATACAGTATTCCACGTCAGGCGTTGCGCAGTTCATGCAGAAGGGCGCGATTGCGGCACTCGACCTTGGCGACGAGTTCATTCGCTCCAATGTCGAGCGGGCCCGAACCTCGCGCGACATTCTGTGTGACGCGCTGGTCGCCACCAACCGTGTCGAAACGCGAAAGCCCGAAGGCGCGCTCTATGCATTCCTGAAGATCGACGGCGTAACAGACAGCCGCGCCGAAGCCTTCAGGATTGTCGATGAAACCGGCGTCGGCATGGCGCCGGGCACCGCATTCGGCCCCGGCGGCGCCCCCTTCATGAGAGCCTGTTTTCTGCGCGACCCGAAGCAGATCGAAGACGCGGCCGAGCGGCTATTCGCCTATATCCGCCGACGCTGACCGCACGAGCTCGTCAAGATTGGCGATGGGCGAATGCCGGTTTCGCACTCCACCCATCGGGGATCTTAAGAGATCGACGTCAGTTGCACTGACCGGCCTGGTTGAGGGCTGCGGTCACGCCGCTGAGCGAGAACGTGTAGGATGTGCGGGTGCCTCTCCCCGAGACCGCCTGAAGGGTCATATTGCTTCCCGTACGCATGGCGTCGATCATCGCGGAATCATTGCTTTCCTGCTGCGTCCAGCCGGAGTTGCCCCGCGGCGTCATGGCAAAGGATTTGCCATCGATCGTGACCGTTATCTGTGAGCTGTTTTGAAGATCATATCCCATGATGGCCTGCGGATAATATCCGCTGCCCGAAGGCTTGGGCGCCACGAGGAAGAAGTTATCGCCGTGGTTGACGCTTGCGGGCGTCGCCTGTTTCGGAATGGTCAGGACGTAGCAGCTTTTCGAAGCTCCCGCCTGATAGGAATAGACGTTCCAGTCGCCGAACTGCCTCAGCATCGTCGGGCTCGGCTGGGCAAATGCCGGCAGGGCAATCACGGCTGCAAAGAGAGGCGCAAGGGCGAAAGGTTTGAAGGACATCTCGTCTCCTGTTGGGAATGGCAAGGGAAATACGGGTACGAATGCATCCGTAAGTGATCCCATAGGGGGAGGAGGCGGTTACCGGAAAGTTAAAACTTTCAGCTTCTGCGCCGTCGCCTCCGCCAAACCCGGTCTGGAACCGGTCAGATGTGATCACCCGAAAGAGACGAAATATCGCGTTTCCGGTTCTTTAGCGCGATCGCTGTGGCCAGCCTCACGGCATCTTCACAAATGCGTCAAACCTGTAACGAAACCGAGGCTTTTTGCCGTGAGGCGATGCGGACAAGAAAAGTCCGGCTTGATGGCGCCTGACTAAGTTCGATCTCCGAATCGCCCGGATGCAGCAGGATCGCATCATACGCGCCAAGCAATGTGCCGTCTTTCAGAACCAAATCCGACGTCGGCAGAACCAGGGTCACGTCCGAACCGTTCGACGTAATGACGCGTTGACTGACGGAGAGCATCGTCACGCCGTGAATAAACTTTCCGCGCCGGGTCATGACATTGAGATCGGTGATCGGGCCAGAGAGTAGCCTTGCGCTGGTCACTGCATCGGCCGGAAACGCGTGGGGCGGCGTGTCGAGGCGCAGGACACGATCGGGCTCGCCCTCAACCGAAAGCTCGATCCCGTCGCCCGTCAAAATGCTGAGGGTCCGGTCTATGTCCGCGAACACAGAGAACGGGCCGTCCTCGGCCACCGTCGCCATGCTGATACGCCAGTCGAAATCATCGACCGACGCAGCCTCGGGAAAGACGGCGATCTCCACCGTCTCGCCCTTGCCGTTCTTCCAGGGCATCCGCTTATGGTCCGATGCAGGCAGGATGCGCATGCGCGTCAGTTCCCGAGGATGCCGGGAAGGCGAAGACCCTTGTCTTCGGCGCAGTCGATCGCGATCTCGTATCCCGCATCGGCGTGGCGCATGACGCCGGTCGCAGGGTCGTTCCACAGGACACGTTCGATCCGCCGGGCTGCATCATCCGTTCCGTCGGCGCAGATGACCATGCCGGAATGCTGCGAATATCCCATGCCGACACCGCCGCCATGATGCAGCGACACCCAGGTGGCACCCGATGCGGTGTTGAGCAGCGCGTTGAGAAGCGGCCAGTCGGAGACGGCGTCAGACCCGTCCTTCATCGCTTCCGTCTCGCGGTTCGGCGACGCGACGGAGCCGCTGTCGAGATGGTCGCGGCCGATGACAACAGGCGCGGACAGTTCACCGCTTCTCACCATCTCGTTGAAGGCGAGACCGAGCTTGTGGCGATCCCCCAGACCCACCCAGCAAATCCGCGCCGGAAGTCCCTGGAAGGCGATGCGCTCACGCGCCATGTCCAGCCAGTTGTGCAGGTGAGTGTTGTCAGGCAGCAGCTCCTTCACCTTCGCATCGGTCTTGTAGATGTCCTCAGGATCGCCCGACAGCGCCGCCCAGCGGAACGGGCCGATGCCGCGGCAAAACAGCGGACGGATATAGGCCGGGACGAAGCCCGGAAAGGCAAAGGCATTTTCCAGGCCTTCGTCCTTGGCGACCTGGCGGATGTTATTGCCGTAGTCGAGCGTCGGCACGCCGGCATCCCAGAACGCGACCATCGCTTCCACATGCGCCCTCATAGATGCGCGGGCCGCGACCTCCACCGATTTCGGATCGCTTTCGCGCTTGGCTTTGGCTTCCTCGACGGTCCAGCCGACCGGCAGGTAGCCGTTGCGCGGGTCATGGGCGGATGTCTGATCGGTGACGATATCCGGGCGAGCGCCTCCGGCCTTCATGCGGGCGACCAGTTCGGGGAAGATTTCGGCAGCGTTGCCGAGCAGACCGACCGATTTCGCTTCGCCCGCCTTGGTCCATTGGTCGATCAGCGCCAGCGCTTCGTCCAGCGTCTTCGCCTTGGCATCGACATAACGGGTGCGCAGACGAAAATCGATGCGGGTCTCATCGCATTCGACGGCGAGGCAGCAGGCGCCTGCCATGACCGCGGCAAGCGGCTGTGCGCCGCCCATGCCGCCGAGGCCGCCGGTCAGGATCCACTTGCCCTTGAGGCTGCCGCCATAATGCTGGCGGCCAGCTTCCACGAAGGTCTCGTAGGTACCCTGAACGATGCCCTGTGTGCCGATATAGATCCACGATCCGGCGGTCATCTGGCCGTACATGGCCAGGCCCTTCTTATCGAGTTCGTTGAAGTGATCCCAGGTTGCCCAATGCGGCACGAGGTTCGAGTTGGCGATCAGAACGCGCGGCGCATCCTTGTGGGTGCGGAACACGCCGACCGGCTTGCCGGACTGGACGAGAAGCGTCTCCTCCTCCGTTAGCGTCTTCAAGGTCGCGACGATCTTGTCGAAGTCGTCCCAAGTGCGGGCGGCCCGGCCGATGCCGCCATAGACCACGAGTTCATGCGGGTTTTCCGCAACATCGGGATCGAGGTTGTTCATCAGCATCCGAAGCGGCGCTTCGGTCATCCAGCTTTTCGCATTGAGCTCACTGCCCTTGGGCGAGCGGACATCGCGAATGTTGTGGCGTGGATTGGTCATGACGTGGCTCCCCAATTTCTTCTGATAATCAAACTTCAAGGACCGGCAGGATGCCCGGCGAGATGGCCTGGGCGAAGGCGCCGGATGCGACCAGTTCGCTTGCGGCCTTGAGATCCGGCGCCATGTAGCGGTCATCCTCGAGCGCAGGGACGGAGGCCCGCAACACTTCGACGGCCTTTTCGAGTTCAGGACTGGTCTTGAGCGGCCCGCGCAATTCCACGCCCTGGACGGCCGTCAGCGCTTCGATCCCCAGAATGCCGAACAGGTTTTCGGTCATGCCGAGCAGGCGGCGGGCGCCGTGGCAGGCCATCGACACATGGTCCTCCTGATTGGCGGAGGTCGGCGTCGAATCCACCGAGGCGGGATGCGACATCTGCTTGTTCTCGCTCATCAACGCCGCCGATGTGACTTCGGCGATCATCAGGCCCGAGTTCAGACCCGGCTTCTTCGAGAGAAATGCCGGCAGTCCATAGGAGAGGGCAGGATCGACCAGAAGCGCGATACGCCGCTGAGCGATCGCACCGATCTCGCAGATCGCGAGCGCGGTCTGATCCGCGGCAAAGGCGACCGGCTCGGCATGAAAGTTGCCGCCGGAGACGACGGAATTGTCAGACAGAACCAGCGGATTGTCGGTGACGGCATTCGCCTCGATTTCCAGCGTCCTTGCCACGGACCGCAACAGATCGAGGCAGGCGCCGTCGACCTGTGGCTGGCAACGGATACAATAGGGATCCTGAACCCGCTCGTCGCCTTCGATGTGGCTCGCACGGATTTCGGAGCCTTCCAACAGGTTGCGAAGTGCGGCACCGGCATCGATCTGTCCCTTGTGGCCGCGCAGGGTGTGGATGTCGGGATGAAACGGCGCGGAAGAGCCCATAGCCGCGTCTGTCGACAGGGCGCCTGTAACAAGTGCCGTCTGGGCGGCGCGATGCGTGCGAAACAGGCCCGCAAGCGCCAGTGCGGTGGAGGTCTGGGTACCGTTGATCAGCGCCAGCCCTTCCTTGGCAGCGAGCACGACTGGTGTCAGACCCACCTTGGCGAGCGCATCGGCAGACGCCAGTCGTTCTCCCTGCAGGAAGGCTTCTCCTTCGCCCATCATCGTCGCGGCCATATGGGCAAGTGGTGCCAGATCGCCGGATGCGCCGACCGAGCCCTTTTCCGGAATAACCGGGATGACGCCCTTTTCCAGCATGCCCTCGATCAGGCGGACCAACTCGATCCGGACACCGGACGCGCCGCGGCCGAGCGAGATCAGTTTCAGCGCCATGATCAGCCGCACGACATTTTCCGGCAGCGGCGCGCCGATGCCGCAGCAATGCGACAGGATGAGATTGCGCTGCAGGGTGGCGAGATCGGCACTGTCGATCTTGATCGAGGCAAGCTTACCGAAGCCGGTGTTGATGCCGTAGACCGGTGCGTTTCCGGCAGCGATTTCCGCAATGCGTCGCGCCGCCTTTTCGATGCCGGCATCGAAGGAGCGATCGAGAACCGCCGAACCATTGTTCCAGTAGAGATCGGAAAGCTCGGCCAGAGTAACGCTGCCGGGGTGAAGCGTGATCGTCATAGCTGTTGACCTCTAAAGACGTTCGAATGAAGCGGGTTGAAGCCGATGCGGTAAACCAGCTCGGCGGGTCGCTGGATGTTCCAGATGGCGAAATCCGCGGATTTGCCAGCCTCCAGCGTGCCGGTTTCGGAGAGAAGACCGAGCGCCCTCGCCGCCTCGCGCGTCGCACCGGCGATGCATTCCTCGACGGTCAGCCGGAAGAGTGTCGCCGACATGTTCATCGTCAGCAGCAGCGAGGTGAGCGGCGACGTGCCGGGATTGCTATCGGTCGCAATCGCGATCCGGACGCCGGCATCGCGCAGCAGCTGGACCGGCGGCTTCTGCGTTTCGTTGATCGCATAAAACGCGCCCGGCAGCAGAACCGCAACCGTGCCCGACGCCGCCATCGCGGCCGCACCTTCGGCATCGAGGTATTCGAGATGATCGGCGGACAAGGCATCGTAGGATGCAGCCATCGCAGCACCACCGAGATTGGAAAGCTGTTCGGCGTGCAGCTTTACGGGCAGGCCGAGAGACGTCGCGTGATCGAACACACGCCGCATCTCCGCAACCGAGAACGCGATGCCTTCGCAGAAACCGTCGACTGCATCCACCAGACCCTCCGCATGGGCAAGGTTCATTGCCGGCAGAACGACATCGGCAATGTAGTCGCCGTTGCGTCCGCGGTACTCGACCGGCGTTGCGTGGGCGCCGAGGAACGACGTGACGACGCGGACCGGGCGGATCTTTTCGAGCGCCCGGGCGGCGCGCAGCATGTTCAGTTCGCCCTCGATCGATAGGCCGTAACCGGATTTGATCTCGAGCGTCGAAACGCCTTCTGCGAGCAGCGTATCGACCCTTGACAAGGCCGCCTTCACAAGCCCGTCGACGGAAAGAGCGTTGGTCGCCTTGACGGAGGAGACGATGCCGCCGCCTGCGCGCGCGACCTCTTCATAGGTGGCCCCTTCGAGCCGCATTTCGAATTCCATCGCGCGATCGCCGCCGAAGATCAGATGCGTATGGCAGTCGATCAGGCCAGGCGTGATCACCCTGCCCTCCACGTCGATGATCTTGTCGGCTCCCAGAAAGGTCGACGGCAGATCGGACTGGGGACCAGCGAACACGATCCGGCCATCCTCTACGGCAATGGCACCGTGCTCGATGAGTGCAAGGCCTTGCGCCTCGTCGGCAAGCGTGAGCAGCCGGGCGTTGCGCCACAGCGTTCTGGTTGGCGCCACCGGTGAATTATCACTATTCTCGACCACGAAGCCTTCCTCTTTTTGTTTTAATGTATATACATAAAAACCCATGGCAAGAAGAATTTGCAGGCGCCTGCTGGACGCAGACGGGACCGACGAGTGGAGTTGGCAGTGAACACCATTTTTGCAGAAAGCGCACTGATCGGCGGGGAATGGGCGAGCAACACTCGCCTGAAGATCGAGCATGGCACCGTGCAGTCGATCGAGCGTAGCGCCATGCCTGCGGCCACCGACGAGCGGCACCGGCTGATCGTGCCCGGCATGGCCAATCTCCACAGCCACGCTTTCCAGCGCGCCATGGCAGGACTGACGGAGGTTCGCGGATCGACAAGCGACAGCTTCTGGAGCTGGCGCACGCTGATGTACAAATTCTCCCTGTCGATGACACCTGACGATATCGAGGCGGTCGCAGCGCAGCTCTATATGGAAATGCTGGAGGCGGGCTTTACCCGCGTCGGCGAGTTTCATTACCTGCATCACGACCGTGACGGGCGCCACTACGCCAATATCGCGGAGCACGCGGCGCGGATCGGTGCGGCAAGTGCTGCGACCGGGATCGGCCTCACCCTGCTGCCAGTCTTCTACGCCCGCTCCGGTTTCGGGGGAATGGCACCGACGGAGGGCCAGCGACGCTTCATCAACTCGGTCGAGAGCTTTTCCACGTTGATGGAGGAATGCCGGAAGATTACTTCATCACTTCCCGGCGGCCAACTCGGCATCGCGCCGCACAGCCTGCGGGCCGCGACGCCGGAAGAACTGCGGGACGTTCTGCCGATGGCAGGTGGAGGCCCGATCCACATCCATATCGCCGAGCAAACGAAAGAGGTCGAGGACTGTATCGCGTGGTCGGGCGCACGTCCCGTCGAATGGCTGCTCGCCAACATGCCGGTCGATGAGCGCTGGTGCCTGATCCACGCTACCCATATGACCGAGGCGGAAACGCGCGACATGGCACGCCGAGGAGCCATCGCCGGTCTCTGCCCCATCACGGAAGCCAATCTCGGCGACGGCATATTTCCGGCGCCGGCATTCCTCGAGGAAGGCGGCCAGTTCGGCGTCGGCTCGGACTCGAACATCTCGATTTCGGTCGCGCATGAACTTCGGCAGCTCGAATATTCGCAGCGTCTTGGACTACGCTCGAGAAACGTCGTGGCACTACCGCAGCAATCGACGGGTGCGCGCCTGTTCCAGGAAGCGCTGAAAGGTGGCGCCCGCGCATTGCAGTCGCAGGACGACATCGTATCAGGTGCATCGGCGGATTTCGTTTCGCTCGACCTTGAGGCCGCCCCCTACCTTTCGGCAGATCAGGTTCTCGACCAGTGGATCTTCGCTGATACGATCAAGGTGGATTGCGTCTGGGCGGCGGGCAAGAAGCTGGTGACGGGCGGTCGGCATGTGAGCCGAGAGACGATCCTGCCGAGGTTCCAGGCAGTGATGGCCGCTCTGCTTGACGCCGGCTGACCGGATATGGTGGAGAACCCTTTTGACGCAGAGAGCCGAAGGACTTCGCCTTGACCGGAGAAAAAGAGATCAAGGCGACGCGTGCGGTGGGCACACTGCACCAGAAGATCCTGGGCGACATCGAGAACAATATCGTCAGCGGCGAATGGCCCCCGGGATACAGGATCCCTTTTGAGGTCGAGCTCGCCAAGCACTACAATGTCTCGCGGATGACCGCGAACAAGGTTCTGACCCAGCTTGCCAATGCCGGGCTGATCGAGCGGCGCAAGAAATCGGGCTCCTTTGTTGCCCAGCCGCGCAACCAGGCTGCCATTCTTGAGATCTACGACATCGAAGATGAAGTCCGCGCCCTGAACAAGGACTACCATTTCCGGATGGAGGAATGCCGGGAGCGGAAGACTGTGGCAACGGACCGGCTGCGCCTGAGCGTCGCCGGCAAGGAAAAATCCATCTACGTCGTCTGCCTGCATTTCGCCGACGGGAAGCCGTTCTGTCTCGAGGAACGACTGATCAATCTGAAGACCGTGCCGCAGGCAAAGGACATGGATTTCTCGACGGTTTCACCGGGCAAGTGGCTGATCGCGCAGATACCATGGACCGCTGCGGAACATCGGATCTTGGCCCAGCTTGCGGACGAACAGCTGGCAAGGCGGCTGGAAATCCCGCCGCAGTCTGCCTGCCTCGTGGTAGAACGCAAGACCTGGGACGTTTCCGGCCCCGTGACGTCGGTGCGGTTCAGCTACCCTTCCGACAGCCATGCGATCACTGCACGCTTTGCTCCGGCCTCGAGCTGAGACCGGTTTGCCCACCCCAAGCCTCCCCCCGCCCATTCAGGCTTGAAATGCGGTCTGTCGCAGCAGGCTCGCCATTTCGCGTTGGACTTCGGGGGCTCAACGTGACCTAGTCATATGGTTCGTCGGCATAGGATGCCATCGATCCGGCGTTTGGAAAATTGGCGGCGCTGCCTCAATACGGACTGCGGGACCAAAAAAGCCGGTTACCTGCGAAACGTCACTGGGCTTGTTATCATCGACTAAGCGGATGGCAGCAAGATACCCGACATGCAAACGTGGTAGTCCGACATTCGGAGCCATGCTGACGACAGAGGCTGCCATGACACTTTCTTTCCCAAATCCCGCGCGCAGTTACGATGAATCGAAAAGGCGCGTCCGCTTTCTGGGTCATGACGGCATGTTCGAGGTTCGGTTCTTCGTCGCTGCTGAAGTTCTCAGCAGCAACCTTGTTGAAAGAACTGCCGTCAGCGATGATTATCTTGCCTCTTTCGATGCGCTACGACCGAAGATCCTGAAGGCGGCCCAGGCTGCCTACAAGGCGAAAAACGCACAATCCATCATGCTAGATCTCGAGAATTTCAAATGAACAGACTTCTGCTGAGCGCCATCGCTCATCGTCCCGACATGATGTACTTTTCCGATCTGACCCAATGTCAGTCGAACTCGGCTCGGTGATCGCATGACGATCTTTTCGGTTCGTCACCTTACGTCCTACCAGTATCATAAGCCGGTCGAGTTCGGCGAACACAGGCTGCTGTTCCGACCAAGGGACAGTTTCGACCAGACGCTGCTCGTGTCGCGCCTCGAGGTCTTTCCAAAGCCTGCCTATGTCCGCTGGATCCATGACGTGTTTGGGAACTGCGTGGCGCTGGTCGGTTTTGAGGGTGCGTCTCAGAAGCTCCAGTTCGAAACGACCATCAGGCTCGATCATACGCCGCAGCTCGCGATGGATTTTCAGATCGACGAGGAAGCCCTCACCTATCCCTTCACCTATGACCCGGTGGAAGCGTTCGATCTGGAATGCACCATCCGTCGCCATTACCCGGATGCCAACGACGAGGTTGGCAAATGGGCGCGGCAGTTCGTGAAACCCGGCCAGCCGACCGAGACCGGCCGATTGCTGATGACGCTCTGCTACGCGATCCGTGAAAGCTTCGTCTATGCCCGTCGCCATGAGCACGGCACCCAGGCTCCGCTCGAGACGCTGCAGCTGCGTCGCGGGACCTGCCGCGACTTTGCGCTTTTGATGATGGAAGCCGCACGGGCCCTCGGCCTCGCTGCACGTTTCGTCACCGGCTATATCTACGTTCCCGATCGCGACGGATCGACGACGCTTGGAGGCGGGTCTACCCACGCGTGGTGCCAGGTCTACCTGCCGGGAGCCGGATGGGTGGAATTTGATCCGACCAACGGCATTGTCGGTAACCGCGACCTCATTCGCGTCGGCGTCGCCCGCGACCCGAAACAGGCTATCCCGCTTCGTGGCAGCTATGACGGTGAGGCGGAAGATTTCAAAAGCATGTCAGTGCAGGTCAACGTCACGACCGACGAGTTCCAGGCCAAACTTCATGGCTAAACGGAACCGTATCAACGCCCGGGCATTGCCGCATTGCTGCCATCTCGTCAACGGTATTTAGGAGACATCGCTTCATGAGGATACGCGCCGGTTTTCATTTGGGCTATGAATGCCAACAGCCGACTGCCATGCTTCTGGCGTTGAATATCCACCCCTCCCGTCGCGTAGATCTATTGACCGAACAGGTGCTGACTTTCGACAGACCGATCGAAGCCTGGGGTTATCAGGATGTCTTCGGGAACGCCTGCAGCCGCATCGTTGCACCGCCCGGCCTGACGACGATCTCGACCGAGTTCGAGATCTATGACACCGGGCTCCCGGACCCGATCCCGGAAGATGCGCAGCAGCATCTCATCCAGGATCTACCCGACGACGTTCTGGTGTTCCTGCTGGGCAGCCGTTATTGCGATACGGACCGTCTGTCAGACTTCGCCTGGAACACGTTTTCCTCGACTGATCTGGGCTGGCCGCGCGTCAAGGCCATTCTTGATTTCGCGCACAACCGCATTGCGTTCAACTATCAGAACGCTGATTCGCTGCGGACCGCGTTCGGCGGCTTCAACGACCAGACGGGCGTGTGCCGGGACTACGCGCATCTGGCGATCACCCTGTGCCGGTGCATGAACATTCCCGCACGCTACTGCACAGGGTATCTCGGTGACATCGGTGTTCCCAAGGATCACAATCCGATGGACTTCAGTGCATGGTTCGAAGTCTATCTCGGCGGCCGCTGGCACACTGTCGATGCCCGTCACAACAAACCTCGTATCGGCCGGATCCTGATGGCGACCGGTCGCGATGCGACCGATGTCGCGTTGTCGACGGCCTTCGGCCCGGCGATCCTGGCAAGGTTCGAAGTGATCACGGATGAACTGCCGCTGGGTGGCGACGGGCAGGCGGAATAGCCGCGCCGAGTTTCTGACCCTTTGAGCTTTATGACGTCGCGCCCGGTTGCGAGAGCAACTAGCGCGGCGACGTAAGCTTGCCGATCTGTTCCGCCAGCTGTGCCTGCGTATACGGCTTTCCGAGCCGCGCAACCTCGAGATCAACGCCAGGCGGAAGATCCGCGTAGCCGGAGGCGATCAGGATTGGCAATTCGGGCAGCAAGGCTCGTGCAGCCTTCGAGAGTTCGCCCCCGGTCATGCCAGGCATGGAGTAGTCGGTGATCATCAGATCGAACTTTGGTCCCTTACCCAGATGCTCCAGCGCCTCCTTGCCGGAATGGGCTTCGACAACGTCGTGTCCGAGATCCAGCAGCATGTCGGCGGAACTCATGGCGATGAGGACGTCGTCGTCGACAAGCAGGATACGCTTGGGTCCGCCCTGATATTCTGCCGGAGGCAATGGTGCCTCGGCCTGCCTCGGCTGCTCGGCAGCGGAAGAGACCGGAATCCACAATTCGGCGGTAGTGCCGGAACCGATCCTGCTCGACAACTTCAACTCTCCCTTTAACTGGGACGCCAGGCCGTGGATCATCGACAATCCGAGGCCCGTTCCCTTGCCCAGTTCCTTCGTTGAGAAAAACGGTTCGATGGCTTTCTGCAGCGTCGCCTCGTCCATGCCTTGGCCTTCGTCCTTGACCGAGAGCACGACGTAACGCCCGGCTGCAAGCGTATCGTTTGAGAACCTCTGCTCTTCCTGGCTGAGGCTGATCCGCAGCGTGCCACCGTCGGGCATGGCGTCACGCGAGTTGACGGCAAGGTTGAGAAGCGCCAGTTCGATCTGGTTGGCATCTGCCGAAACCTTCGGCAGATGATCCGGTATCGAGGTCTCGACGAGGATGGTCGACCCGACCGAGCGTTCGAGAAGGTCGCGCATGCCACCGATCAGGGCGCCAAGGTCAACCGGACCGATCTGCAGATCCTGGCGGCGGGCAAAGGCGAGCAGCCGCTGGGTCAACGACGCCCCGCGTCTTGCACCCTGAAGGGCGCCATCGATCAGGCGTTCGGCTTTAGGATCGCCCGCAACGAGCTTGCGGAGCAATTCGAGATTGCCGAGCACTGCCATCAACAGATTGTTGAAATCGTGGGCGACGCCGCCGGTCAGTTGGCCGATCGCCTCCATCTTCTGCGCCTGGCGCAGTTGATCTTCCGCCCGCTCACGCTGCGACACCTCGTCCATCACGACCGAATGGGCCTGTTCAAGTTCACGCGTCCGCTCGGCGACACGCTCTTCAAGCAGTTCGTTGATCTGCCGCTGCTGCTTCTCGTTGATGACCCGGTCGGTAATGTCGGCGGATACGCCGACCAGCTTGACCGCCTTGCCCGAGTGGTCGCGGTAGAGCTGTGCCCGCACCTCTGCCCAGCGCACGGTGCCGTCGCGCCAGACGGTGCGGTATTCGACAGAATAATCCTCACCGCTCTCGGCTGTTGCGGTATGAGCATCCTGTACGCGTTGCCGGTCATCGGGATGGATGCTGGCAAAAAGGTCCTGATAGGTGAACGCCTCTTCCGGACCGCGTCCGAAAATGCTCTTGCAGGTCGCAGACGTGCTCAGGACATCGGTTGCAAGATCCAGTTCCCAAGCGCCGAGCCGACCGGCCTCGAGTGCTGTCTGCAAACGCCGCTCTCCTTCGTCGAGAGCTTCCATCCGCAGACGTGCATCATATTGGCGCCGACGCCCGCGTGCGGCAGAACGGGCAACGCTGATGAATGTCGTTGCGTGGAAAGGGCGCTCGATGAAGCTGACATTGCCAAGGACCTCCGACAGCCGCGCAGCTGCGGGATTACGCTCCGGACCACCGCCGCGGTTTGTCAGAATGACGAAAGGTAGATCCGACCAGCTCGGCTGGTTCTCGATCCACTGGGAGATGGCGCGCAGGTCGGCGGAGCGCAGAGCTTCCTCGGTGATGACAGCGAGCGCGATGTTGTCGTCAAGGCTGTCGACGAAACCGGACAGGTCCGGGGCCGCCTTCGAAGCGATACCGGCTTCCTTCAGGAGGGATGCCGCAATCTGCGCATCGCGACCGTGTGGGGCATGAATGAGGCCGACGGCATCTCTGTTAGGAATGGCTTTCGTCCTCGTTTGAAAGCTCCAGCAGTTGCTGCTTTTCGCCGACAAGCGTCGGTACACCGCGCAACACGCCCTGGAAACCGGAAAGCGGATCGCCCAGTGTCAGCCCTGCATCGGTGATGCGAAACTCGCGGATGGTTTCTTCGTGCCGACCGGTTCGCTTCTTGATGACCGAGACTGCACGCCGAACCCTGCCCAGTGCCTCGAAATAGCGCAGCAGGATAACTGTATCGGCGAGGTAGGTGACATCGACCGGGGATTTCATGTCTCCGACGAGCCCGTGCTGGGCAACTGTCAGAAACGTATTGGCGCCTTGCCGATTGAGGTATTGCAGCAGTTCATGCACGTGCAGGATCAGCGCGTTTTCCTCGGGCATCGACGCCTGGTAGCCGTTCACGCTATCGATCACGACTGTCCCGGCCTTGAAGGTCGCCACGCGATCCCGCACGCGTTGCGAAAATTCCCCCGGCGAAAGCTCGGCCGCATCCAGCTGCTCGATGTGAATAGCGCCGTCGTCGCGCATCTTCTCGAGCTCGATCCCCATTGCTTTCGTACGCGAGAACAACAGGCCGAGCTCCTCGTCGAATATGAAGACGGCTGCTTTCTCACCGCGCTTCACGGCAGCTGCTACAAACTGGAGCGCGAACAGGCTTTTGCCGGTACCGGCAGGTCCGATGAGCAGCGTGCTCGAGCCGCGCTCTATACCACCGCCAAGAAGATCGTCGAATTCGGCAATGCCGCTTTTCAAAATAGCTCGGTCGAATGCCGTCTTGTGCTCGATCGCACGCAGCCGCGGAAAGACCGAGACGCCTCCGGTCTTGATGACGAAATCATGATAGCCGCCGCGGAACGCCTGGCCGCGATATTTGATCACCCGCAGGCGGCGGCGTTCCGAACCATAGTCGGGAGCCAGCTGCTCGAGATGAAGAACGCCGTGAACGACGCTGTGGACGGTCTTGTCGAGATTGTCCGACGTCATGTCGTCGAGCAAAAGGACTGTGGCGTCGGATCGAGAAAAGAAATGCTTCATGGCCAGGATCTGGCGGCGGTAGCGGAGAGAACTCTGTGCCAACAGACGGATTTCCGACAAGCTGTCGATCACCACACGCTGCGGTTTCAAACGCTCGAAGGCCTCGAAGATCAGCTTGGTGGTTTCGCCGAGCTCCAGATCTGAGGAGTAAAGCAGGCTTTGCTGCTGGTCTGCGTCAAGCAGGCTTTCCGGGGGGACGAGCTCGAAGATTTCGATCGAATCCCCGAATTCGATACCGTGCGAAAGCGCGCTTTCCCGCAGTTCTTCCTCACTCTCCGACAGGCTGATATAAAGACAGCGCTCCTTGAGTGTTGCGCCTTCCAAAAGAAATTGCAGGGCGATCGTAGTTTTGCCCGTGCCCGGCGTCCCTTCGAGCAGGAAAACATGGCGGCGAGTCAAACCGCCCGATAATACATCGTCCAGTCCCCGAACGCCTGTCCTCGCCTTTGTACTCAAGCCGTCGATCATGTTTTTTCCTTTTGCGACTTTTGACTTAGCGCAAACTGGCGTGGAAACAAGAGATGGACGGGTTGGGTACGGTAACTGTGACGAACGAGATGTTTCCGGCTGTCCTTTGATTCTAGCAGTTGCGCAGGGAAGCGGCGGCGCGAAGACCTGAAATGCGTCCGAGCGCCACTGCAGTCAGGAGACCGTTCCCGGACAGGTAGCCGCTCGCTTTGCTGCCCGATACGCCACAGGCGGCGCCTCCGGCGGCAAAAAGGTTTGCGATGGTCGAACCGTCGCGTCGAACCACACGTGCCTCGCCGTCAACAACAAGCCCGCCCTGGGTGTGGAAGAGTGCGCCGGTGACCCTTACCGCTTTGAAGGGTGCTCGGAGCGGTGGGACGTCCGCTAAAGAGCGACCGTATGGGTCCGTCCCACTCACAGCTTTGCATTTCTCGAAAGCGCGGAAGCTCGCCACCAGGTTCTCCGGCGAGACCTGCATCCGCTCCGCAAGCGCCTCGATCGTATCGGCCTCGATGATCGCATGCATACGCTCGGCGCTTCTGAAATCCTCGAACTGGCCGGCAATCTCGGCGATCCGCGTGTCGAACACGGTCCATGCGATCCCTTCCGGCTGGGCAAGCACGTTGGACGCCTGCTCGGAATACCCCTTCGCCTCGTTGGAAAAGCGTTCGCCTGCGACATTCACCTGGAAGCCGCCTTCCATCACGGTCGCCCAGGTGATCAGGATCCCGGCAGGATGGGCGACCGATCCATGGCCCTGATGACCACTCAGATGCCGCGTCGCAGCACCCAGCGCGTCACCCCACACGATCGCATCGCCCTGGTTGCCCGGGTGGCCGAAATAAAGAGCATCCCGCATCTCCGGAATGTGGTGGGCGACCAGTGCCGGATTGCCGCCATAACCGTTACAGGCAAGGATCAACGCCTCACAGCCGATGTCTTCCCGGGACCCATCCGGTCGTGACAGGGTCATGCCGCGCGGTTTGCCGTCGGAACCGACGACAAGTGTGTCCACATGCGCTTCCGTCAGGATATCGATGCCGGCTTCTTCCGCGGCGTCGCGCAGACGATCGATCAGTTCCTCGCCGGACCGGGAGGGAAGACCATGCATTCGAAGGTGCGAGTGACCGGGATACCGGAAGTTGTCGACCAGCGAAAACGCCAGACCGTGGTCCTCCGCCAGCCATTCCAGCGTTGGTCCGACTGTTTCGGTGACCAACCGAACGAGATCCACATCCGGCTCGCCATCCGCCTTGTGCAGGATATCCGCCCCGAAGGCTTCCGGCGTGTCCTCGACACCGATCGCGCGCTGCCAGCGCGTGCCTGCTGCCGGAATGAGGCCGGCCGAGAGCGCCGTCGAGCCGCGCGGCAGCGGATCGCGCTCCAGCACAAGCACATCGACGCCTTCCGTCTTGGCGGAGAGCGCTGCAATCATGCCGGCGGCACCTGCGCCGATCACGACAAGCGGCACCATCACCTCGAATTCCCGGTCCGAGACTTCGACCTTTCTCATCGCGCGTCGAACTCGGCGATCATGTCTTCGATCGTCGCGATCCGGCTCACCGGTTTCAGTGCTGCGATCGCGGTCTCATGCGTTTCCTGCGAAAAGGCGGCCGAACCATCTGACAGAGTGATCGTCTCGAAGTCGCGGACATGCGCATCGCGAACCGTGGATGCGACGCCGCCATTTGTGACGATGCCGCCGACCACCAGCTTCTCGATGCCGCATTTGCGCAGGACCCATTCGAGGCGGGTCATGTAGAACGCCGAATAGGCGACTTTCTCGACAACGAGATCGGCCGGCGCCAGATCGTCGATCAGGCTGTTGCCCCATGTGCCGGGCGCAAAATCGCCCTTGCCGAGAAAGGGCCGAAGTTCTCTTAAGTGCGGCGAGATGATCGGCTCGCCACCCTTGGCCGGCACCAGCGTGAACTGCGCCGAGATGATATAGCCGCCTTTTGCGCGCATCACGTCCACAAGTGGCTTGATGCGTTCCGGCAATGCCGCGATCTCAGGCGCCCCTTGCCCGGCCCGGCCATAGGCGCCGTCGGGGGCCAGAAAATCATTGGTCAGATCGACGATGATCAGACCCGTCTTCTCGATGGGTATCGAATGTCCGCTCATGATTTCCGCTCCACGATGATATTTCCGTAGAGATCCACGCGCGCCTTGAATTCCGGCGACACGACGGTCGTGGCATCCGGCTGCTCGAGGATCGCCGGGCCCTGGATTTCCGAACTCTCCGGCAGTTGCAGGCGATCGTAGATCGTCGTTTCATGCCAGGCGCCGTCGAACCAGACCTGTCGCGAGCCGGTCGTTGCGGAGGCAACTGTCGTGTCGGTTGGTGCGGCCAGCGCCTTCAGATCGAAGCTCGGACGAATGCCGATCGCGCTGGTGCGAAGATTGACGATCCGCATCGGAACGCCCTGCAGAAGCCGGCTGAAACTTGCCTGATAGGCATCCTCGAAAGCCTGCTGGATCATCGCCTGGCTGACATCGGTTTTGCTTCCGCTGATCGTTGCCGGCAGTGTGACGCGAACCGTATGGGTCTGACCGACATAGTGCATGTCGAGCTCGAACAGCGTATCGATCCGCTCGACCGTCAGATGAGCATCCTCGACGACGGCGCGCGCCTTGCCGGCCTCCTCGACCATGCGGGCATCGATCGCCGCAACGTCGATGCCCTCGAGCGAGAGGTTCAAGGTCTGGACCTGGTCGTGGCGGATGTCGGCGATGACGCAACCGAGAGCAGATGTCACGCCAGGATAACGCGGCACAAGCGCCGCCTTCAGCCCGACTTCGCGGATCAGCGCCGAGACATGCAGCGCTCCGCCGCCGCCGAAGGGAACGGCCGCGAACTTCTGCGGATCGTGACCGCGCTCGATCGACATCAGCCGGATCGCACCAGCCATACGGCTGTCGGCGATCTTCACGATGGCTTCGGCCGCCTCCATCACACCGAGAGCGAGCGGCTTTGCCACATGCTGGTCGATCGCGGCCTTGGCGGCCTCCACGTCGAGACGGGCAAGTTTGCCGCCGATCGGCCGGTCCGCGTTGATACGGCCGAGCACGACATTGGCGTCCGTCAGCGTCGGACGGGTATTGCCCTGACCGTAGCAAACTGGGCCGGGCCGTGAACCGGCACTTTCGGGGCCGACCTGCAGCAGGCCGCCCGCATCCACATGCGCAATCGAACCGCCGCCGGCACCGATCGTGGTGATCTCGATCATCGGTGTGCGGATGACGAGGCCGAAATCGATCGTCGTCTGGGCCGCGAGTGCCGCCTTGCCGTCGGCAATCAGCGAGACATCGAAGGACGTACCGCCGAGATCGCCGGTGATGACGTTCGGAAAGCCTGCCGCCTTTGCGATCGCGGCTGCGGCGATGACGCCTGCCGCCGGACCGGACAGCGCTGTACGGGCCGGAAGCCTGCGCGCTGTCTCCGTCGACATGACGCCGCCGTTCGACTGGACGATATGGAAGCGGCCGGCGAAGTCCTCGCTTGCCAGTGCCGTTTCCAGCTTGCCGAGATAGGAGCCGACGACCGGCTGCAGGTACGCATTGAGAACCGTTGTCGACGTGCGCTCGAACTCGCGGATTTCGGGCAGGATCTGCGTCGAGCAGGCGAGGTTTTCGTTGTCCCAGACCGCACGGGCGGCTTCCACCGCACGCTCTTCATTTTCGGGATTGGCATAGGCGTTGACGAAAACGATCGCGAGCGCCTCCGCACCCATCGCCTTCAGCTTTTCGGCAGCGACGCGGACGGCATCGACATCGACGCCCAGACGGATCGTTCCGTCGGCGAGCGTGCGTTCCGCCACTTCCAGACGCATGTCGCGTTCGACGACGGGGATGAAATCGCCCCACAGGCCCCAGGTATTGGGCCGGTCCCGGCGTCGCATTTCCAGTACGTCACGAAAGCCTTCGGTGGTGATCAGACCGACCCTGGCGCCCTTGCGCTCAAGAAGAGCGTTGGTGCCGACGGTCGTGCCGTGCACGATCGAGGAGAGGTCAGCGATGGCGCCGAAACCCTTCAGACCATCGAGGAAGCCCACAGCTTCATCGCCGCGGTTGGAGGGGACCTTGTTGGTGCGGAATTTCGCCGAAGCTTCATCGAAATAGAAGAGATCGGTAAAGGTACCGCCGACATCGACGCCAACGATCCTGCCCAATCCCGACTGGCCCAGTTTTTCATTTTGTTGTTTTGTTGTTCCCAGATCGCTCACGCGGCCACTCCCTTGCGCAGCTTGTCGGTTGCTTCGTGATCGATCTCGCCATCTGCGCCGATCACCACGCCGTACAGGGCTTCCGCCTGACTGGTGCTGACGAAGCCGAGGCGCACGTCATGCAGAACCTTGTCCGGGTCGCGCCCATGCGGATCGCCCCAGCCGCCACCTCCCGGCGTTTCCAACCGGATCCGCTTGCCGGGCTTCAGCCTCAGATCGGTGATCTTCGACGCCATCGGCGGAACGGCTTCGCCGCCGTCTTCCGTCTGCCAGGAGAACCGGTTCAATGCCGCTGACTCTCCGCCGACGACGCCGAACGGCGCGCGTCTGCCGCGTTCGCCGAGCAGCGCCACGTCGCCGCCGGTGAGAAGCTCCAGTTCATAGATAGAACCGACGCCGCCGCGATGGGTGCCGGCACCGGCCGAATCCGGCCGCAGCGCCCATTGCGTGAACATGACGGGATAGGCGGCTTCCAGGATCTCGACCGGTGGAATGGTGGCCGTCGAAATCGGGTTGTTGGCATGGTTCAAGCCGTCGGACATCGGATTGCCGCCGAGACCGCCACCGAAGAACGAGAACATCACCCATCGCTTGTGGTCTGCCCTGTACCCGGCGAGCGACAATGCGTTGATCGTGCCGAACGGGGCAGCAGTTGCACGCGCCGGATCAGCCTGGGCAATGGCGCCGAGAACGACGCCGATCAGGCGCAGGATGGTTTCCGTATAACCGGCAACCGGCTTTGGAGCATTTGCGCCGAGCAGGGAATTATCGACGATGGTGAACGAGATCGGGCGAAGGCAACCCGCATTCGCCGGCACTTCGGTAAAGATGTGCTTCAGCGCCACGTAGCAGGCGGCAATCGTCGTCGAGCGCGAGATATTGATCGGACCCTGGGCCGACTGGGTGGACCGCGAAAAATCGAGCGCCATCGTGTCGCCGGAAATCGTCAGGTCGAGCGCCACCGTCAGCATCTCGTCGGTGATGCCGTCATTGTCGAGCACGTCTTCGAACGAATAGGTGCCATCCGGGATCGAAGCGATCGCCGAGCGCATCAGCGCTTCGGCGCGGTTCGAGAAAGCCTCGAAAGCCGCATCGACTGTCGTTGGACCATATTCACCGAGAAGAGCGCCAAGCCGTTTCTCGCCGAGATCGAGCGCATTGAGCTGACCATTGAGATCGCCCCAGTTCGACATCGGAACGCGGGAATTGGCGGACAGGATTTCGATGATGTCGTTGTTCATCGTGCCCGCGGAGATCAGCTTGACGACCGGGATCCGCACACCCTCCTGGAAGCTTTCGACCGCCTTCGGATTGTAGCTGCCGGCGACGTTACCGCCGATGTCGAGCCAGTGACCGACCGAGGCCATCCAGCAGAACAGTTTGCCGTCTCGGAAGATCGGTCGCACCAGACGGAAATCGTTGAGATGCGTCCCGCCTTCATAAGGGTCGTTGAAGATGAACGTATCGTTCTCCTGCAAGCCACCTTCCCGCTCAACCTTGGAGATGACGGCGCGCACGGCAAACGCCATGGCTCCGACGAAGATGGGCAGGCCGGACGTGCCCTGCACCAGCGTGTCGCCGGTCGTGGCGTGATAGATGCCGTGGCAGGCATCCTTGGCTTCGGCAATTGTCGGGTTGAAAGCCGAGCGATAGAGCGTCGCGTCCATTTCGTCTGCAATCTGCTCCAGCCGGCCCTTAAGGACCGCCAAAGTCACGGGATCAAGCGTCCCGGCATCGGTCGTGACGGTAGCTTGCGAGCTCATGCCGCATCCTCTTCATGTCTGTCTTTTCCATCGGCATCTTCGTAGGTTCTGCCGAGCGCGAGCATGTCGGGCGTGCCGATCAGCGCATTGAGCCCGTTGAAATCGAACATCCGGTCGGCGAACGGCGCGTTGGATCCGGCAGCGGCCAGCGAGGCGTAATAATCGACCGCGGTCTTCGCCATTGCCCGGACGATACCGCCCGGGAAGATGACGATCTGGAAGCCGAGGTCGGACAATTCAGCCGCGTTGTGGATCGGCGTCGTGCCGCCCTCGACCATGTTGGCGACCAGTGGCCTGACGCACTTCAGCGCCCCGGCGATGTCGCCCAGCTGCTCGCCGCTCTTTGGTGCCTCGACGAACAGGATGTCGGCACCGGCTTGCGCATAAAGATGCGCGCGTTCCAGCGCCCGATCGATGCCTTCCATCTGCAGCGCATCGGTGCGCGCGATGATCAGCGTCTGTTCGTTGGCGCGGGCGTCGACGGCCGCCTTGATCTTTCCAACCATCTCTCCGGTGGAGACGACCGACTTGTCGTTCAGGTGCCCGCAGCGCTTCGGCGTGGTCTGGTCTTCGAGCTGGATGCCCTGGGCGCCCATCTTTTCAAACAGCCGCACCGTGCGCTGGACGTTGAGCGCATTGCCGTAGCCCGTGTCGGCATCGACGATGACAGGCACGGTCATCCGGTCGCAGATCATCGCGATCCGGTCGGCCACTTCCGCCATCGACACGAGGCCGATATCGGGTCGCCCAAGATGGGTGTAGGCGATGGCCGCGCCGCTCAAATACACTGCGCGAAAGCCGGCGCCCGCTGCGATCGACGCCGTGAGGGCGTCAAACACTCCAGGCGCGACAATCGGAATGCCGCTCTTCAAATCCTGGCTGAGACTCATGGTATGTTTCCTTGTTCTTGCCGGCCTCTCTGGGCCGTGTGCTTGTCGCTCAAAGGCCGAGATAAGCCCGTTTCAATTCAGGATTGTCGCGAAGTTCGGCGGCATCGCCTGATAGTGCGACCGAACCGTTCTCCAGGATGTAAGCCCGGCTCGCGAGGTCCAGCGACTGCATGACGTTCTGCTCCACCAGCATGATCGGCAGGCCATCGTCGCTCAGGCGGCGGATGAGCGAGAACATCTCCTCGACCAGAAGCGGCGACAGGCCGAGCGAAGGCTCGTCGAGGATCAGCAGCTTCGGCTCGCTCATCAGGCCGCGGCCGATCGCCAGCATCTGCTGCTCACCGCCTGAAAGCGTGCCCGCGTACTGCCGGGTCCGTTCCTTCAGCCGCGGAAAGATCGAGAACACCTTTTCGATATTGCCGGCCCGGACCCGCTTCGGCCGGCAATAGCCACCGAGTTCGAGATTTTCCAGAATGGTGAGGTTGGGGAAGATCTTGCGACCTTCCGGCACGTGGATGAGGCCGGATGCGACGATATCGCGAGCGCTGGTGCCCAGTATCTCACGGCCGTCGAAACGCACCGAGCCGCTGCGGGCGGGCTGTACCCCTGACAGAACCTTGTTGAGCGTGGTCTTGCCGACGCCGTTCGATCCGAGCACGGCGACCACCTCGCCCTTGCCGACGGAAAGGCTGAGGCCGCGAAGGACTTCGGTTCCGCCATAGCCGGCGCGCAGGTCTGCGATCTCAAGCATGGGCTGCCCCTTCCGCCTTGATGCGCGCTGCAGCGCCGTGGCCGAGATAGGCCTCGATGACAGCCGTATCGGTACACACCAAACGCGGCTCGCCGCTTGCAATCATCTTGCCCTGCGAGAGCACGTAGACGGTGTCGCAGAGGTTCATCACCGCCTGCATGATGTGTTCGATCATCAGGATCGTGACACCCTCCTCGCGGATCTGCCGGATGATCGGCAAAACATCGCGGATTTCGGATGGATTGAGACCCGCCAGCACCTCGTCAAGCAGCAACAGCTTCGGCTTCGTCGCCAGCGCCCTTGCCAGTTCGAGCCGCTTGCGGCCGGCAATCGTGAGGCCCGAGGCAAGCTTGTCGAGTTCGTGGCCAAGACCGACTTTCTCAGCCGTCAGGGTCGCAAGACGTCTCGCCTCGGCCGGATCCTTGGTGTGAAGGAAGGCACCGACGGCGATGTTGTCGCGAACGTCGAGACCCGCAAAAGGCTGGACGATCTGGAACGTGCGCGCCAATCCGCGACGCGCCCTCAGGTGCGGCTTCTCGCCGGTAATGTCCTCGTTCTGAAACGTGACCGTTCCCGCATTGGGGCTGAAGAAGCCGGCGATCATTGCAAACAGTGTCGTCTTGCCGGCCCCGTTCGGACCGATCAGCCCGGTGATCGAACCCTCCGCCACATCGATCGTTGCATCGTCGACGGCGAGAAGCCCGGAAAATCGCTTGGTGAGATTGTGCGCTTTCAACATGGTCATGCCCCTCACATCGCCTTGCCGCGGCTTTTGCGCCGATACCAGAGATCCGCCACGAAACCCCTGATCCCGTTCGGCGCGAAAGCGACGCAGAGAATGAGGATGATGCCGAACACGACGAGATCGACGCCGGCGATGCCGCCAGAAAACGACTTGGTGATTTCGCCGAGACCCAAAAGCAGGACCGAGCCGATCAGCGGCCCGAGCATCGTGCCTGCGCCACCGACGATCGCGGCAAACAAGGCCTCGATAGAGATCCAGGAGCCGTAGGCCACATTGGCATCGATGAAGAGGAAGTTCTGCACATAGAGGCAGCCGGCGAGCGCGGTGATTGCGGCAGACAGCGTGATCGCCTGCATCTTGATCTTGAAGATATCAACGCCGAGCGCCTGTGCCGCCTGATCGTTTTCACGAAGCGCAATGAGATAGGCGCCAAAAGCGGATCGTTCCAGCCAACGGGTCAGAAGCAGGCCGCCTGCCACGAAGCCGATGAGGATCAGCAGGAACCAGCGGCGGTCGGAAAATTGCAGATAGGCGAAGCCGTTGTTGATCGAGACCAGCATGCCGGCAGCGCCACCGGTGAAATCCCAGCTGTTGGCGAGGATGCGCAGCACTTCCGCAAATGCCAGCGTGATCAGCGCGAAATAGGATCCTTTTAGGCCTGCCCGGAAGCTCAGAAAGCCGATCAGGGCGCCGACGGCCGCACCGAGGATGACGCCGCAGACAAGGCCGACCCAGGCATTGATGCCGAAGCTGGTCTGCAGGATCGTCGTCGTATAGGCGCCAGTACCGAAAAAGGCCGCGTGTCCGAAGGAGGAGAGCCCGCCATAGCCGCCGAGAACATTCCAGCCCTGCGCCGTCAGCGCGATGATCATCATGAAGATCAAGAGGTTGAGAATATTGCCCGGCAGCCCGGCAATGGCGGCGATGCCGACCACGCCGAGAAAGGCAAGGGCCGCGATAAATTCGAAGTTCTTCTTCATGCGCGTGCTCCAAACAGGCCGGTGGGCTTCACCAGAAGCACGAGAATGAAAATAAGGAAGATACCGATCTGGCCGAGGCTATCGCCGAGGAAGAGGCTGGAAATGGCTTCGACGACGCCGATCAGAAGGCCGCCGATCAGGGCGCCGGGGATCGATCCCATGCCGCCGAGAACGACAATGGTGAAAGCGACGAGAACAAAGGCCGCCCCTGTCGTGGGGCTAACATAGAACGAGGGCATCAGCAGGCCGCCAGCAATCGCCAGGCAGGCGGTGCCGATCGCAAACGTCATGGCGTAGACATGCGCGACATTGATCCCAACAAGGCTGGCCCCGAGTTTTTCCTTGGCAACGGCGCGGATCGCCTTGCCGATATCGGTGCGGTTGAGGATCGCCCACAGAAGTACGGCGGTCACGACCGAGACTCCGAGCCCGATCACTCTCGGCAGCGAGAGAAGGAGCGGACCGAGCGGCACGATCTCGAACGCGTAATCTGTCGCAATCGTGCGGGTGTCGGAATTGAACCCGGCGAGAAGCAGGTTCTGGATGACGATCGAAAGACCAAGGGTGGCAAGCAATATGCCGTTGTCGGAGCCGCGGCTGGCCGGACCGATAATGAAGCGCTGCAGACAATAGCCGATCGCGAACATCATAGGCGTGACGACGAGGATGGCCACGTAGGGATCAAGGCCGAACCTGTCAGAGGCCAGCCAGACGAGATACATCGCGACCGTCAGCAAGGCGCCGTGGGCGAAATTGACGATGTGCAGCACGCCATAGATGAGGGTGAGCCCGAGGGCGATCAGCGCATAGACGGCACCGAGCATCAGGCCGTTCATCAACGCTTCGAAAATGATTGTCGGCGAATACATGATTTTCCTTCGAAGAAGGGCTTGCCGGAATGGCCCGGGACAAAAACGCCGCCCCGGGACTGCCGCACTCGCTGGGTATGGATTAGCCGTTGGCCGGGAACTTGGGCTTGGCCTGGGCGAACTGGTCCGGATAGATGACCTTGATCTGGCCACCCTGAACCTGGGTATTGAGCGGAAGCGCGTTGACGTTCTGGCCGGTCGCATCGAACTTCGACTTGCCGTAGGGCATCACGCCGCTGTCGAACTCGTTCTTCTGCAAGGCTTCGATGATCGCGCCGCTTTCGGCACTCTTTGCAAATTCCAGCGCCTGCGCTGCGACCTTGACAACCGAATAGTTGATCGGCGCGTTGTAGGCGTAGAACTTGCCGGCGGCCTGAACGGCCTGCATCAGCTTGTCGTTGGTGGGGTTCTTGGGATCGCCCCAGTGGTTGACGTCCATCACGCCTTCAGCCGCTTCCGGGAATTCCTTGACGAACCGGTAGCTGGAAGCCGCACCGCCGAAGAGAGCATAGATGCCGCCCTTCGGCTTGACCCGCTGCTGTTGCAGTGTGCGGGCGAACAGCACGAATTCGTTGAAGTAATGCGAGGGAATGATGAGGTCGGGCTGCAGCGAACGCAGGCGCAGAACCACATTCGACATGTCGCGCGCCGGTGTCGGGTGCGAGATCGCCTCGACCACTTCGAAGCCGAGGGCAGGCAGGCGAGCCTGCATCAGCTTGGCGAGGCCCGAGCCGAGAAGACCGTCTTCATGGACGATCGCCACAGTCTTTGCGGCCTTGCCGGAAGCGTCGTTGATAGTTACGAGGTTCTTCAGCGCGACGTCGGCCGCCATCGAGAAGCTCGGGTTGAAACGGAAGACGTTTTTGAGGTTGCGGGTCATCAGCGCGTCGGAGACGGCGCAGTCGATGATGAAGGGAAGCTCGTAGCGGGCCGCGGCCTGGGTCGCGGTCATGGAAATGCCGCTGGCAAAACCACCGACGACGATCGCAGCGCCATCCGCCTTCAGCTGTTCGGTCGCCTGGGCGCCGGCTTCGGCATTCGAACGGCTGTCGCCGATCAGAAGTTCGAGCTTGGCGCCGCCGAGCGACTTGATGCCGCCGGCATCGTTGATTTCCTTGATCGCATATTCCGCGCCGATCCGTGCCAGATCGCCGTCTCCGGCAAAGCCACCGGTCATCGGCTGCAGCAGACCGATCTTGACCGTCGGTGCCTGTGCCCGGCTGAGACCGGGTGCCGCAAGGACCATCGCCGAGACACCGCCAACTTTCAGCACCGTGCGCCGGGAGACCGAGTTCGTGAGCTTCTTCATTCCTTCACCACCCTCTTAGGATTGCGGGGGCCGGATGCCCGCTCGTTACGGTAGACCTCGGACGTAGGGCTCCAGTGCCGGCTCCCTTCAGTGCCCTTGCGTACGAGGTTCATTTGCAGGCTGTATCTATCGGGACGGTAGAGCGCTTGGAGATACTCCATGCCGCGCCCTCCCTTGCCGTAGACGACGCGGGTCAGCGCGATGAGGGGCGAGCCCACACCGATACCCAGCGCCTCGGCCACTTCCGGATTGGCAAGAACCGCACCCACTTCCTGCCACGCCGTTTCAGCACGCAGGCCGGCTCTTTCCATCAGCTCAAGGAGAGCCATATGGGCAAGGTCTTCACGCGAATATTCTCGACCGACACGTTCGGGCACGTAGGCTGTCAGGTACGAGAAGGGAAGGTCGTCGAAGGAGCGCACGCGCACCGACTTCTGAACCCGCTCGTCGTCTTCGAGATGCAAGGCCTCGGCAACCTTCTCGGGCGCCTCGATATAGTCAAAAGAGATCAGCTTGACCGCCGTTGTCCGCCCCATTTCTATGAGGTGCGCAAAGGCATTCGACAGGTCGGCCGTGGCCATCTGGGCAAAGTTGGAGCCCCGCACATAGGTGCCGGATCCGACCCGCTTGTCGACCAGGTCTTCGGCGGAAAGTAGATCGAGCGCGAGCCGGACTGTGACCCGCGAAACCCCGTATTGTTCAGCCAACGCAAGCTCGCTCGGCAGGCGCATGCCGGCCTTCAGCTCGCCCGAAACGATCTTGTCCCGCAGCAGAAGATAGACCTTCTGAGTCTTCAAGGGTTCGGTCGCCGGCCTCAACGTGAGCTCCCAATCTATCTTATTTTTAATACAGGTTTTGTATAAAACGGCTGACAGATCTCGTCAATGCCCATAAAACACTCAGCAGACGTATTTGCCTATATGCAGTGCAACATGCGAGATTGTGCGATGCAAGAGAGATCTGCCGGAACCGAGTTTTCACGTGCGATGGCGCCGCTTGCCGTGGGCAATCTCACGTTTCGCAACCGCATTCTCGTTCCGGCGCACACGACCAATTTCGGCGAAAACCACCTGCCGAGCGAGCGCCACCTTGCCTATCACCGTGAACGTGCGAGGGGCGGTGTCGGTGCGATCATCTTTGAATCCATCCGCGTTCACGCGAACTCGCTTGGCCGGCCGCAGGCAGTCTGTGGCTTCGACCCTGCCTGTATCGAACCGTTCCGCAGGATCACCGACGCTGTCAAAGCGGAAGGCGCGCGCATCCTTGGACAGATCATCCATCTCGGCCGGCAGGTTGAGGGCGATTTCGAGCGGACCGTCTCCTTTGGACCGTCGCCGATTCCGTGGGCGAGATCCGCTCTGCCCCCGCGCCCGATGGATCGCGCCGACATGGATGCGGTCATCGACGGGCATGTGCTGACCGCGCGCCATCTCGTGGCGGCTGGCTTCGACGGGATCGAGCTGCAGATGGCGCATGGGCACCTTCTGCAGCAGTTCCTGTCCCCGCTTTCGAACACACGTGACGACGCGTATGGCGGCTCGCCGGAAAACCGGATGCGCTTTCCGCTGGAGGTGCTTCAGGCTGTCCGGGCGGAAGTCGGCCGCGATTTCTGTCTCGGTATTCGCCTCAGTGGTGATGAGTATGTTGAGGGCGGGATCACCATCGATCAGGCCGAGAGGACCGCGGTGTCACTTGCGGGGGCCGAGAAGATCGACTTCTTCAATGTTTCGCATTCCGCCTATCACGCCTCCTATTCGCTCGCTTCGCAGATGGCCGACATGGCAATCGATCCGGAACCATTCCGGTCGTTGCCGGCGCGGATCCGCATCGCTTTACGCGGCGAAGGCCACGACATTCCCGTCTTCGCCGTCTGTCGATTCAACACACTGGCGGAAGCCGACGCGATCATTGCGGCCGGTGGCGCGGATGCGGTGGGTATGGCGCGTGCCCACCTTGCCGAGCCGGCCATCGTCAACAAGACGGTCGAAGCCCGAATGAACGAAATCCGCACCTGCATTGCCTGCAATCAGGGTTGCGCCGGGATGCTGGAAAAGAACCTGCCGATCCGCTGTCTGGTCAATCCACGTGCCGGGCTGGAAGGCGAATGGGCGGAACTTGCCGCGACAGGCGCACAACAACCCAAACGCTTGCTTGTGGTCGGCGGCGGGCCGGCCGGGCTGGAGGCGGCGCGTACGGCAGCGGAGCGCGGCCATATCGTGACGCTGTGGGAAAAGCAGGACGATCTCGGCGGTCAGTTTCGCGACGCGGTGAAGATGCCGAAGCGCGCTGAGTTCCGAACGCTGATGGAGGACCAGATTGCCGATCTGGGTCGGTTCGGTGTGACGGTTATAACAGGCAAGCATGCCGATGCCGCATCGATTGCCGGTTTTGCCGCCGATTCAGTGTTTCTGGCGACAGGTTCGATGCCGGTTCGCGCAGAACTTGCCGGTGGCGGAACGGCCTTCACGATCGTCGAGGCCCTCGCTGATCCGGCAGCGCTCGGAAGCGACGTGGCTCTGTTCGACCGCACTGGCGAATGGGCCGCACTGACGCTTGCGGAACATCTCGCCGACATCGGCAAAACGGTGACGTTCTTCTCGCCGGCTGGCGGCATCGCCTGGCGCACGACCATATACTCGACACTCGCAAACCTGAAACGGCTGCGCGAGAAAAAGGTGAGGCTCTCAACGCTCCGGAAGGTTACAGCCTTCGACGGCGAGACCCTGACGGTTGAGGATCTTTCGACCGGCGAGAGCGAGCTGCATATGGGGTTCACCGGTCTCGTTGCAGCCGAGCACAATTTCGCGGACCAGTCCCTGTTCCAGCAGCTCCGTCATCTTGACGTGCCCGTCCGGCAGATCGGCGACAACCTTGCGCCCCGCACGGCCCTTGAAGCCGTCTATCACGGCCATCTTGCCGCTCGACACCTATGAGATCTGGAAGGAGTAACACTCGATGAGCATTCTGATAACGGGTGCCGGTGGCTTCCTCGGGTTGAACCTGATCGAGGTGCTGAATGCCTTTGGCGAACCGGTGGTTGCCCTCAACGATCGCGCCCTTCCCGCAGCCTTTGCCGCAAAGCCGGGTGTCGCGGTCGAATTGGCGGACGTCCGCGATCGCGTGGCGATCGCTGACATTCTCTCGCGCCACGACATTAGCTGCATCATCCATGCCGCCGCGATTACCCTTGGGCCAAACAGCGCCATCGCATCGGCAAGCGACGCCTTCGACGTCAATACGGTCTCGGTCGCGATCCTGCTTGAGGAGGGTCGAAAAGCCGGCATCCGCCGCTTCGTCTACCCGAGTTCATCCGCCGTCTACGGCGCGGCACCCTTCGATGGTACAGCCGTGACCGAAGAGACGAACCCGATGCCCGCGACGCTTTACGGCTTTACCAAGCTTGCCAGCGAGAGACTGGTTGTCGAAGCGGGGAAAAGTTTTGGCATGTCCACTGTGCGGGCGCGCATCACGGCGGTGTTCGGGCCGCACGAGCATGAAACCGGCGTGCGCGAAACGATGAGCCCGCCGTTCCAGATCGCCGCCAAGGCCGTGGCGGGTGAGGATGTTCTCCTGCCTATAGGCGGTGCCCGAGACTGGACGAGCAGCCGAGACATAGCAAAAGCGCTTGCGCTGCTTGCAACGCGGGAAAGCCTACCGTCCGATCTCTACAATCTCAGTGTTGGCGAAACCTGGCATGTAAGCCGACTCAGTGCGCTTCTGGCGAAAGCCTATCCGGGCTGGTACTATGCTGACGGAAAGGCAGATGGCAGCGACAGCGCGATCGCCTTCAACGACGATCTCTCCCGACGTCGCCATGCGGTCTCGGCCAAGAAATTCGAAACGGATTTCGGCTTCCGCTTCATGGCGCCGGACGAGGCCTGCGCAGACTATGTCCGCTGGCTTGCCGATCAGACCAATGCCTCGTGAACTACCGCGCCGTATAACCGCCGTCGGCCAGCACGTCGGTGCCGGTGATGAAGCTTGCATCATCCGAGACGAGGAAAAGCGCCGTCGCGGCAATTTCCTGCGGTGTGCCGATCCGGCCGATCGGATGAAGCGGAGCAAGCGCTTCGATGACCGCCGCCTCGCTGCCGGCCTGTCGGGTGACGCGGCTCGTCAGCACCGCACCCGGCGAAAGACTGACGGCACGAATGCCCTGGTCGGCATGATCGAGCGCAAGACTGCGAGTGAGCGAATGCAGACCGGCTTTGCTGGCCGAATAAGCGGCACGCCCGGGCGTCGTCACATGTCCGAGCTGGGACGCGATATTGAGGATGACCCCGCCCTGTTTAGCGAGATGCGGCACGCCGAATTTGCAGATCAGGAAGGCGCCCGTGAGATTGACATCCAGTGTCTTGCGCCAGCCTTCGAACGGTATGTCGCAGACGGTGCCAAGCGGGGTTTCGGTTGCGGCGTTGTTGACGAGAATGTCGATACGGCCGAAGCGGCTCGCGACCGCGTCGATGCAGGCCTCGACCGAAGCCGGATCGGCAACATCGCATGGCATTGCAAGGCAGCGATCCGGGTCAAAACCGTCGGTTGGAACGGCGTCGAGATCGAGCATTGCGACGCTTGCGCCCGCCCCGGCGAACCTCTTGGCGATCGCTCGCCCGATGTCGCCGCCGGCTCCGGTGATGATGGCGACGCGGCCTTCAAGGCATTGAGGAGAAAACATGCATCACCCTTCACGAGAATTCGAACACTTCGGATCGTCTGTCATCATCGCTTGATTTGCAAATTGAATCTGTCTTAATCTCAATACAGGTTTTGAGGGCCTTAGCCGGCCTTGAGGAGTTGATAATGCCGAGGGAACACCGTCCACAGACACTGTTCGACAGGATCTGGCAGAACCACGTGATCGCATCACAGACCGATGGTCAGCAGTTGCTGTTCATCGATCGGCACCTGGTTCACGAAGGGTCGTTCCACGGTTTCAACAAGCTGAAGGACAAGAACGCGCGGGTCTCCCGGCCGGACCTCACCTTCGGTATCGTAGACCATTACGCGCCGACGCGGGTACGCGACATGTCCAAGATCGATGCCGCCATCGCGGGGATGATTACCCAGCTGGAGGAGAACTGTCTTGCCAACGATGTCCGCATCTTCGGACTAAACGACCCGCGCCAGGGCATTGTCCATGTGGTCGGCCCGGAGCAGGCGATCACGCTGCCCGGCGCCACAATCGTGTGCGGCGACAGCCACACCTCGACGCATGGCGCCATCGGTGCAATCGCTTTCGGCATCGGCGCTTCGGAAGTGGCGCATGTCCTGATGACGCAGACCCTGTGGCAGAAAAAGCCGAAATCGATGCGGGTCCGCTTCGACGGCAAGCTTGGGCCCGGTATCACCGCCAAGGACATGGCTCTAGCGATGATCGCCGCGATCGGTGCCGATGGCGCCCAGGGCCATGCGATCGAATACACCGGCTCGGCGGTCGAGGGGCTGTCGATGGAGGGTCGGCTGACACTCTGCAACCTCTCGATCGAAAGCGGCGCGCGTTGCGGCCTTATCGCCCCAGACATTACGACGGTGAATTTCCTGCGCAACCGTCCGCTCGCACCGAAGGGCGATCTCTTCGAACGTGCAGCCGAAGCCTGGCTTTCCCTGCGCGGCGACGGCGACGCTTCCTTCGAGCGCGAGCTGGTGATTGACGGCAGCGAGATTGCACCTGTTGTCACCTGGGGGATCAGCCCCGAAGACGCGCTGCCGATCACATCCGCGGTACCCATGCCGGACGCGATGACCGACGAGTCACGCGCTGCCCATACGCGCGAAGCGATCGACTATATGGGACTGAGACCCGGCATGCCTCTGACGGAAATTCCGGTCGACCGCGTCTTTATCGGCTCTTGCACCAACAGCCGCATCGAAGACCTCAGAGCAGCCGCAGCCGTGCTTTCCGGCCGAAAATCTGCCGTTCCGGGCCTGGTATCGCCAGGATCGTCGCTTGTCAAACACCAGGCCGAACAAGAGGGCCTCGACCGGATCTTCGTGGATGCCGGATTGGAATGGGTCGATTCCGGCTGTTCGATGTGTGTCGGCATGAATGGTGATCTCGTTCCACCGGGCGAACGCTGCGCCTCCACCACCAACCGAAATTTCAAAGGCCGACAGGGGCCGAAGTCACGCACGCACCTGATGTCGCCGGCCATGGTCGCCGCGGCAGCGGTGACCGGTCACCTGACCGATGTTCGTGATCTGATGGGAGGCCGCAGTTGAGACCGTTCAAGACCCTCGACGCAAAAGCTGCGCCACTGCCTTTTGCAAGCGTCGATACCGATCAGCTGATCCCGGCGCGCTTCATGAAGCGCTCGCGATCGGAGGGCTACGGCCAGTACCTTCTGTATGACATGCGCTTCGACGGGGAAGGCAATCCGATCCTGGATTTCCCGTTGAACGACCCTGCCCGCGCAGGCGTCGAAATCCTCGTGGGACGCCGGAATTTCGGCGCAGGTTCCTCGCGGGAGGCCGCCGTTTACGCGCTTGTCGACTACGGTTTTCGCTGTGTCATCGCACCGAGCTTCGGCGACATTTTTGCGTCCAACTCCGTCAACAACGGCCTCTTGCCGGCGCGGGTGACCGAAGAGGATGCGGAGACCATTCTTTCCCTGCTGGAAAATGGACAGGACCGTGCCTTTGTCGATCTCGACACCTGCGAAATCCGGCTCGCCAACCATGTCTTCCGCTTCGAGATCGAGCCCGTCTGGCGCACCAAGCTCCTCAACGGCTGGGATGATCTCGACCTGACGGCAAGCTATGCCGATGACATAGCCCGCTACGTGGTCTCGGACAGAGACCGTCACCCGTGGCTTCAGGAGATACCGGCTTCGGTATGAGCGACTAGATTGGTTGCTTTGACCGGAAAGCCTCATGCTCCGTGTCTCTCGCCCGTCAGGCCTGCTCAAACTCAATCAGCGCGCCTTGAAAGTCCTTTGGGTGAACGAAGATCACCGGTTTGCCGTGTGCGCCTATCTTCGGCTGACCGTCACCTAGAATCCGTGCGCCCGTCTCGATGATCCTTGCTGAGGCGTCGTTGATGTCGTCGACCTCGAAGCAGAGATGGTGAATGCCGCCGGACGGGTTCTTGTCCAGGAAGCTCGTGATCGTTGACGTCTCTCCGAAAGGGTGAAGAAGCTCGATCTTGGTGTTGGGCAGTTCGACGAACACGACAGTCACGCCGTGCTCGGCCAAATCCTGCGGTGCGGAGACCGAAGCACCGAGGCCGCGATACTGATCGGCTGCCGCGGCCAGATCCGGTACCGCGATCGCCACGTGATTAAGCTTCCCGATCATTGTGCCTCACACATTCCGGCGTTTTCCTTCGAGGAGATCGATCACGGCGTTGGCGGCATCGAGGACGTTTGTGCCGGGCCCGAATACGGCAGCGACGCCGTTTTCGAGGAGGTAGTCGTAGTCCTGTCGCGGAATGACGCCGCCGACTACCACAATGGTATCCTTCGCACCCTTGCGCCTGAGCGCCTCGACCAGTTGCGGGGCAAGCGTCCTGTGTCCGGCGGCCAGCGACGACATGCCGACCACCTGGACCTTTTGCTTTATCGCCAGATCCGCAGCTTCGTCCGGAGTCTGGAACAGCGGGCCGGCCAGAACCTCGAAGCCGATATCGCCGAAGGCCGAGGCGATGACCTTTGCGCCACGATCGTGGCCGTCCTGGCCAAGCTTTGCGACCATGATCCGCGGCTTGGAATTGGACGATGTGTATTCGGCAAGGCGCTTCGTCAGCGTCTCGTATTCCGGGTCGCCCTTATAGGCGGGGCCATAGATATCGCTGACCACGTCAGGCACGGCCGCATGATCGCCGAACGCCTTGCGCATCGCGTCCGACATCTCACCGACCGTGGCACGCGCGCGCGCTGCCTCGACCGCAGCCGCCAGAAGATTGCCGCGGCCCGACGTCGCGACGTCGCCAAGGGCTGCAAGCGTCGTTGCCACCTTTTGCGGATCGCGCTTGCGGCGCACGTCTTCCAGCCGCTCGATCTGGCCGTTGCGCACGGCCGTATTGTCGATGGCGAGGATGTCGATATCGTCTTCTGTCTCAAGCCTGTACTTGTTGACGCCGACGATGATTTCCTCGCCGCGGTCGACCTTGACCTGGCGCAGCGTCGCCGCCTCCTCGATCAGCCGTTTCGGCAGACCGTCGGCCACAGCCTTGGTCATGCCGCCGAGCGCCTCGATCTCCTCGATCAGCGCCCAGGCCTTTTCCGCAAGCTCGCTGGTCAGGCTTTCGACATAATAGGAGCCGGCCAGCGGATCGACGACCTTGGTGACGCCTGTCTCGTGGGCGAGGATCAACTGCGTGTTGCGCGCGATGCGGGCGGAGAATTCGGTCGGCAGCGCCATCGCCTCGTCGAGCGCGTTGGTGTGCAGCGACTGGGTGCCGCCGAGCACGGCCGACATTGCCTCGTATGCCGTGCGGATGACGTTGTTGTACGGGTCCTGCTCTGCAAGAGAGACACCTGACGTCTGGCAATGGGTGCGCAGCATCAGCGAGCCCGGCTTCTTCGGCGCGAACTCCTCCATGATCCTCGACCACAGAAGGCGGGCGGCGCGCAGCTTCGCCGCCTCCATGAAGAAGTTCATACCGATCGCGAAGAAGAAGGACAGGCGTCCGGCGAACTCGTCGACATCGAGGCCCTTGGCGATCGCGGCGCGCACATATTCGCGACCGTCGGCCAGCGTGAAGGCCAGTTCCTGGACCAGCGTCGCACCCGCCTCCTGCATGTGATAGCCGGAAATGGAGATCGAGTTGAAGCGCGGCATTTCTTTTGCGGTGTATTCGATGATGTCCGCAACGATCCGCATCGAGGGTTCGGGCGGATAGATATAGGTGTTGCGGACCATGAACTCCTTGAGGATGTCGTTCTGGATCGTGCCCGAAAGCTGCGAGCGCTCGCAACCCTGTTCCTCGCCGGCGACGATGAAAGAGGCAAGGATAGGGATCACCGCACCGTTCATGGTCATCGACACGGACATGTCTTTCAGCGGAATGCCGTCGAACAGGATCTTCATGTCCTCGACCGAGTCGATCGCGACGCCGGCCTTGCCGACATCGCCCTCGACGCGCGGATGGTCGCTGTCGTAGCCGCGGTGGGTGGCAAGGTCGAAGGCGACGGACAAGCCCTTCTGGCCGGCAGCCAGATTACGCCGGTAAAAGGCATTGGAAGCCTGCGCCGTCGAAAAACCGGCATATTGGCGAATCGTCCAGGGTCGACCGGCATACATGGTCGCCCGCGGACCGCGCACGAAAGGCTTGATCCCAGGCATCGTATCGAGATGCGAGATCCCCTCGAGATCGTCAGCCGTGTAGAGCGGCTTGATGTCGATGCCTTCCGCTGTGTGCCAGACCAGCGTGTCAGGTGAAGCCTTCAGCTCCCGCTCGGCAAGAGCTTTCCAGGCCTGGGTCTTTTCCCCGGTATCTTTTGACAAAAGCATCCCCCTCAGCGCTTCGTTTCAATCGACAGCCTATCAGGTATCGCCTCAGCCAGCCGGGTCAAGCCTTTCGAAAGAACTACGGGTTCAGCTTTTCGAGATGAAGGAGCAATCCGCTGTGATCGAGCGGCCCGCCGCCGCCCTCGACGAAATCGGTAAACTCTGTCCTGACGCCACTGGTCAGAGGCAGCGTGAGGGAAAGGGCGTCGGCCACGTCCATGACGGCGTTGAGATCCTTCAACTGGTTCTTTGCCGTACCACCCGGCTCGAACGCCCGCTCCACCATACGGCGGCCATGGATTTCGAGAATACGGCTATCGGCAAAGCCGCCGCGGATCGCGTTGCGAAAGGCTTCGCGGGAAGCACCACCGGCCTCGACAAGGATCATGGCCTCGGCGACCGCACCGATCGTGACCGCAACGATCTGCTGGTTGGCGAGCTTACAGATCTGTCCCGCTCCGCTCGGGCCCACATGCGTTACCCGACCCATTGCCGTGAACACTTCTTGGAGGCTTGCGACCACATCCGCATCGCCGCCCGCCATGATCGCCAGCGTGCCAGCCTCCGCTCCGACGACACCACCGGACACCGGCGCGTCCACATGGGCGATGCCCAATGCCTCAAGCTTTGCGGCATGTTCCTTGGCAATGGCAGGCGCAATCGAACTCATGTCGATCACCTTGGCGCCCTTAGCCAGACGCTCGGCACAACCGCTTTCGAACAGCACGTCGCCGACGGCCTTGCCATCCGTCAGCATGGTGATGACGATATCTGCGCCGTCGACGGCCTCTGCCGGAGACGGCGCGACCGTCGCGCCATCGCTTTCCAGCGCCTTGGCCTTATCCGGATTGCGGTTCCAGACGGTGAGAGAATATCCCGCCTGAAGCAGCCGGCGCGCCATCGGCGCACCCATCAGACCTGTTCCGAGGAAGGCGATCTTTTTCGAGGGGTTTGCGACAGTCATGGCAGCCTCCCCCCAAGTTCATCCTCGATATGGACCTGGATGATCTCGTCGAAGTTGTTCTCTGCCGTAAACCCCAGTTCGATTGCGCGTTTTGCCTCGAAACCCGGAGCCCAGCCTGCGACCATCTTCATGATCATCTCGTTCGGCTCGCGCCGGATGAGGCTGACCGCCTTGTCGCCCGCAATGCGCCGCAATGCTTCGATCTGCTCGCCGACCGTGGCGCTGACGCCGGGCATGGAAAGGCTTCTCTGCGACCCGAGCTGCGCCAGATCGAGATCCGCCGCATGGACAAGATACCCGACCGCCGAGCGCGGCGACGTGTGCCAGTGGCGGGTGCTTTCAGGCACCGGCAGAATGGCTTCCTCACCGATCAGCGGTTCGCGCAGGATGTTCGAGAAGAAGCCGGATGCGGCCTTGTTCGGCTTGCCCGGGCGAATGCAAACGGTCGGCAGGCGAATGCCGATGCCGTCGAAAAATCCCCGACGCGAATAGTCTGCCAGAAGCAGTTCAGACATCGCCTTCTGGGTGCCGTAGCTGGTGAGCGGCGTCAGGTGGAAATCGTCCGGGATCGACAGCGGCAAGGGCGCGCCGACCACGGCGATGGACGATGTGAAGACCACGCGCGGCTTGTAGCCGTCAGCCTGGTGGGCCAGGCGGATCGCATCGAACAGATAGCGCGTGCCGTCGAGATTGATCCGGTAACCCTTGTCGAAATCGAGTTCGGCTTCGGCCGAGACGATGGCTGCGAGATGATAGATCAGATCCGGGCGACCTTCGACCAGGGTTTCGGCGACGCCCGGCGTCGACAGATCCACCGCGAAACTGTCGATCGCCACGGTGGTTTCGGGTTTTTCCGGACTGACCACGTCGACCAGCGTCAATTTTTCGATCGCGGCGCCACCGACCGCTCCCTCCCGAAGCAGCCGCGTCGTCAGTTTGCGCCCGACCATTCCGGCCGCGCCGATAATCAAGATATGCATGGAACCTCCCTTTTCCGAAGAGTTCGCAGAGCGTTGCGAACCCGGTATGATTTTTCTTGTACGGTTGTCTGATAACCTTATATGGTTTGTCCAGCCTTACCGGGTGAAAAAGAGGTTATCAAGAAGCCGCGCCTTTCCAAAGAGCGGACGGATGAGCCCAAGGGAGAGACACCATGGCATTGGATCTTGAGGATAGCCCGGCCATGTCGCTGACCGCCTCGTTGGGCAGCGACATCGTGATCCGCGACGAGACCGAAATTGCGCGCTACTGCCGCGACTGGCACGGCGACGTTTCCAGCAGCGCCGTTGCAGTTCTCCGGCCGCGCTCGACGCAGGACGTCGCCGCCTGTGTGAAGGCCTGTCACGCGTTGAACCTGGCGATCGTTCCGCAGGGCGGCAATACCGGGCTCGTGCTCGGCGGCATACCGGACGATCCGGTACGCCAGGTCGTCATCAGTCTCGAGCGGATGAACGCGATCCGCAATATCGACGCGGACGATTTTTCCGCCGTCGTCGAGGCCGGGTGCATCCTCTCCGAACTCAAGGACGCGATCGCCGACAAGGCGATGTTCTTTCCGCTTGCGCTTGGTGCACAGGGCAGTTGCCGGATTGGAGGCAACGTCTCGACCAATGCCGGCGGCATCAACGTGCTTCGCTACGGCATGACCCGCGAGCTTGTGCTCGGGCTTGAGGTGGTGCTGCCCGACGGCTCGATCCTCAACGGGCTCTCGACCCTGCGCAAGGACAACCGCGGCATTGACCTCAAGCAGCTGTTCATCGGCGCCGAGGGCACGCTCGGGATCATCACCGCCGTCTCGGTAAAGCTTACCCCCTACCCCGATCAGGTTGCGACTGCGCTGCTCGGCCTTGCCTCACTCGAGGACGTCATTACGCTTTACCGTCGCGCCCGCCGGGATTGCTGCGACCTGATGTCGGCCTTCGAATTCATGCCGCCTCTCGCCTTGACGCTCGCGAGAGAAGCGATCCCCGACCTGCCGTTGCCGATGTCGGGCGATTATCCGGCCTATGTCCTGATGGAGATATCCGGATGCGGCCTTGTCGACATCCAGGACCTGATGGAGCGCTTTCTGGAAGGCGTGATGGAGGACGGTCTCGTCCTCGACGGGACACTCGCATCCTCTCAGGCGCAGGCAAAAAACCTCTGGCTGATCCGCGAGGGCATGAACGAGGGACAGGCAAAGCGGGGCGCGCATATGCGAAGCGATGTCTCCGTGCCACTGTCGCAACTGCCCACCTTCGTCCGTGATGCGGAAGATGCGATCCATGCCGCCCTGCCCGATTGCATCTGCGTGTCCTACGGACATGTCGGCGATGGCAATGTTCATCTCAACTGTTTGCCGCCTTCGGATCTTTCGGCAGCGGACAAAGCTGAACGGATCTATCGATCCAAGACCGTGCTCAACGAGGTGGTGGACCAATATTCCGGCAGCATCAGCGCCGAACACGGCATCGGCCGCCTGAAGCAGATGGATTTCGATACCAGACTGCCCGATGTAAAACGCAGGTTGCTGACTGCGATCAAGCGGGCGATCGATCCCGACCTCGTGATGAACCCGGGATGCCAGTTGAATTTATCGGCAGAGTCGTAGAAATCATCCGGAACAGGAAGGCGGCCTTGGCTTTGACGGATTTCAACCAGATCAGGCGCAACGCGCATCTACCGGCCCGGATCGCCGCGGAAATCGGACGCGAGATCGTCGAGGGACGGATCGCGTCCGGAGAAAAGCTGCCGACCGAACATCTTCTTGCCCAGACATTCGGCGTTAGCCGGTCGGTCGTTCGCGAAGCCATCGCACAGTTGCGCAACGAAGGACTGGTGGAGACACGCCAGGGCGTCGGTGCCTTTGCAACGGAAAAGGATCGTCGCCAGATGATCCGCGTCGAGCCGGCTGACCTCTCCGATCCCGAGAATTTCCGCGACCTGTTCCAGCTGCGTCTCGCGCTCGAAGTCGAGGCGGCGGCGCTTGCGGCCGTCAGCCATACGCCTGATGATCTGAAGCGCCTCGACGAGGTTCTGGCGCAGATGACCGGTGCCGCCAAATGGACCGAGGAAGGCATCGCTGCCGATCTCGCCTTCCATCGCGCTGTCGCGGCCGCGACCCACAATGATTATTTTATCCAGTTCATCGGCTTCATCGCCGAGCGTATCCAGCTCACCATCAACGCCGCGAGGGCGAAGGCGGTGCTGGAGGAGATCGTGGAAGTCACGATCGCAGAACATGTGGCAATCCGCGACGCGATTGCGGCCCGCGACGCGTCCCGTGCCAGAAGCGCCATGCGCGATCATCTCGATGGCGCATCCGGCCGTCTCAATCTGGAACTCACGGTTCCCTAAGGGCGGACCTCAAAAGGCCAGAGCGGGGAAGTGTCCCTCCCCGCCCCTTTCGACGTTATTCTGCCGCGATAGCTGCGGTGCGGTCGTTCAGGGCCATAAGGCCTTTCGCCCGTTCCAGACTTGCAGGCTGTTCGGCATGGTAGCGGCGTCCGATTTCCATCATCAGCACGGTGCCGGGCAGGAAGGTCAGTTCCGAGAAGATATCTTCCCAGTCGATGTCACCCCAGCCGAGCGGCATGTGCAGATCGCCGATGCCGAGCGCAGTGTTTTCCTGCACGTGGAAACCCTTGTAGAAAGCCTGCGGGCGGCCGAAGCTGTCATGAACATGCAGATGGCCGGCGACAGGCGCCATGGCACGCAGTTCCTCGCGGAAGTTCAGGCCGCGATAGGTCGATTCGATATAGGCGTGGCTGAAGTCGATCAGCGCCACGAGGTTTGGATGCCCGACCGTCTTCACCGTTTCGGCGATCTGGGTGGGCGTCTGGCGATACTGGCCGGGCTCCGTGGTGAAGATGTTTTCAAAGGCGACCCGAACACCGTAAGGCTTGCAGAATTCGGCGAGTTCGAACAGCGCTTCGCGTTCGCGGGCGTCGGCTTCGGCGCGCTCGAAGATCTGCTCGGCACGGAGGTTACCGCCGTGCTGGACCAGGATGCCGGCACCGATCCGGTCGCAGATCTGCGCAAGCGCCTTGGCGGCGTCGAGCTGGTAGCGGCAGGTTTCCGGCTCCATGAAGTTGGAGGACACCAGGCCATGAACCGTGTAGCGGAAGTCGAACTGCTTCGTCAGCGCGACGAGGCGTTCTGCGCGTTCTTCGATGATCCGTCCGCCAGCGATTAGATCGAGGCTGGTCAGGCCGAGTTCGACGGTATCGACGCCGATCTCGCTCAGGATGCGAAGTTCCTTTTCTAGGCTTTCAAGTTCTCCATTGGTGGAGCCGGCGTTGAAGCCTGTGCCGATGATGTGGCTCATTGTCGTATTCCTTTTCAGGCAGGTTCGGATTGGATCTGGATCTCGCGTCTCAGCTTGAGCGCGAGGTCCGGGCTGTCGGTGGTCAGGTGACCGATGCCCCGTTCGAGCCAGCGCCGGATCAGCGCCTCGTCGTTCAGGGTCCAGACGCAAAGGCACTCAAGCGGAAGCTTGCCGGTGATAAGCTCCCATTCGGCATCCATCAGTTCGTGATGGACAGCGATGATATCGCCGAGACCGTCGACCTTCTCGAGAAAGAGTTCGAGGCCGCCCTGCTTGTCGGCCCATTCCGCATTGACGGACACGAGGCGCGCAATATCAGGAGCAATGCGCTGGCATTCCTCGAGAACGGAGAGGTCGAAGGAGGTCAGATGGCAGCGATCTGCCAGACCGAACCGCTCGATCTCCGCGACGACTTTTTCCGCAATGCCCGGATAGGGCTGCTTTGCTTCGTCGGACTTGATTTCGACATGCAGCTGCTTGCCCTCGGATTTCGAAAGGACGGCAAGGACGTCGGCCAGCGTCGGCACCGTGTCATCAGAACCGTCGAGATGCGTTTCGCCGCGCATGTCCGGTGTCAGCAAGCGGACCGGGCCGGTCTTGTCCGTCGTGCGATCGAGCGTCGCGTCGTGGATGACGACCAGTTCGCCGGCATCGGTCAGATGCACGTCGAATTCGATCGCATCCACACCGAGATCCAGCACGTTGCGAAAGCCGGTCATGGAGTTTTCAGGCCAGAGATTGCGGGCTCCCCGGTGGCCGGTGATCTTCGTCATTGTGGGCTCCTCAGATGTGATCAGCGAAGTGTCGGGTCGAGCTTGTCGCGCAGCCAGTCGCCGACGAGCGAGATGGAAAGTGTCGTCACCATGATGACGAAGGCCGGCGCCAGCATGATCCACGGCGCCCGTGTCAGGTATTCGCGGCCGAAGCCGACCATGTTGCCAAGGCTGGTTTCCGGCGGCTGCACACCGAGCCCCAAAAACGAGAGCCCGCTCTCCATCAGGATGATTTCCGGAAAGGTCAGCGTCATCGAGACGATCAGCGTCGAGGCCACGTTCGGCAGGATGTGGTGAAGATAGACGCGTCCAGGCGTAGCACCGAGCTGCACAACGGCAGACGCATAGCCTTGCGCGCTGGCCAAAATCGCGAGACCTCGGGCGATGCGGGCATAGCGTTCCCAGCCATAAAAACCCATCAAACCAATCAAAAGCGGCATCGACGAACCGAAGAAGGCAAGCACGGCGAGCGACATGATCAGGAACGGAAGGGCCGCCTGGAAATCGGCGAGAACGAGGACAAGATGCTCGACCGCGCCCCGAAACTTTGCCGCGGCAAAGCCGAGCACGGTACCGAACACGGCGGAGATGATCGTTGCACCAAAGGCGATCGCCAGCGACACACGGATCGACTGAAGCAGGCGCGACAGGACATCGCGCCCCAGCTCATCCGTACCCAGCAGATGCGCGGGATTGCCCGGCAGCGACAGACGGGCGCGCAGATCCATGGCGGTAATGCCATAGGGGCGGATGACATCTGCGAACACTGCAACCAGGACCATCCCGATCAGCCAGACGATGCCGAAGGAAACGGAGAACGGAACCTTGCGGACCTGCTTGATGAAGCGGGTGAAGAGAGACAGGTTGGGCGATTGTGGGCGGGCGATATCAGTAACAGTCATGACCGGCCTCCTCTCTAGTGAGCGCTCTGGGCGCGAAGCCGTGGATCGAGAAAGCCGTAAAGCAGGTCGACGATAAGGTTCGACACGACCATGGTTGCGGCGACCAGGAGCAGGATGCACTGGACCACAGCGAGATCCCGGTTGCTGACCGAGACGACCAGCAGGCGACCGATGCCGGGCCAGGAGAAGATCGATTCCACCACGACCGCGCCGGCGATCAACGTGCCGACCATGAACCCGACGATGGTGACGATGGGAACTGCCGCATTCGGCAGCGCATGCTTCCAGACGACATCCTGCCACTTCATCCCCTTGGCAGATGCCGTGCGGATATAGGGCTGGCCCATCACCTCGATCATCGCACTTCTCGAAAAGCGCGCGAGAATGCCGATACCGCCGATGCTCATCGTCAGCGTCGGCAGGATGCCGTGCTGCCACGTGTCCTGCCCACCGGATGGAAGCAGCCCGAGCGTGATCGAAAAGATCAGCACCAGAAGCAGGCCCATGACGAAGGACGGAATGGTGAAGCCGAAAATGGCAGCCAGAATAACGCCGCGATCGATCGCGCTCTGGCGATGCAGGGCCGCATAGACGCCGGCCGGGATGCCGATCACGACCTTCAGGAACAGCGCCGGGATCGTTAGTTGCAGGGTTGCCGGAATGCGCTCGATCACCAGCTGCATGGCGGAGGCCTTGTCACGCATGGAGACGCCGAAATCGCCGGTGAAGATCGCCCGGATATAGGAGAGGTACTGGATCCACAGCGGCTGATCGAGGCCCCAGGCCTTGCGGAAGGCATCGACGGATTCTTGCGGAACATCGGGACCAAGCATGACCTGGGCCGGATCACCCGACAGCCGCAACACGACGAAGGCAAAGGTGATGACGGCAAGGATGGTGATGAGCGCGCGAAGGAGACGGATGGAAGCGAAACGAAACATCAGGAATTCCTTTAGGCCGCGACCGACGTCTCGGCGCGGGTCACCATATGACAGGCCGCGGTTCGGCCGTCGGCAACCGACAGAAGCTTCGGCACGCTGGTACGGCAGATATCGGCGGCAAGCGGGCAGCGGGGATGGAAGGCACAGCCGGATGGGCGGTTGGCAGGGTTCGGCGGCTCTCCCTGCAGGATGACGCGGCCTTGAAGCAGCTTGCCCGGCACCGGCACACTGGAAACCAGCGCCTTGGTATAGGGATGCAGCGGCGTCTTGAAGATGACGTCCGAGGATGCTTCTTCGACGATGCGACCGAGATACATGACGGCGACGCGATCAGCGATATTGCGGACCACTTTCAGATCATGGCTGATGAACACCATGGCGATGTGGTTTTTCTCCTGCAGGTCGCGCAGCATGTTGACCACTTGCGCCTGGATCGACACGTCGAGCGCCGAAACTGGTTCGTCGCAAACCAGAAGCTTCGGCCGCGACGCAAGCGCCCTCGCGATGACGGCGCGCTGACGCTGACCGCCCGAAAGCTCATGCGGATAGCGACCCGCCTGATCGGGTCTCAGACCCACAGCCGACATCAACTCGGCGACGCGCGTTTCCCGATGGGGCTTCGGCACGAGATTGTGGATGGCGAGCGGCTCGCCGATCTGCTCGGAAATCGTCAGACGGCGGTCGAGCGCTGCCAGCGGATCCTGATAGACGAACTGCATTTTTGCGCGCAATGCACGCCATTCCGGCGTTGCGAGCTTCGGCATCGGTTTGCCTTCGAAGAGAGCCTGCCCTTCCTGCGGCGGATCGATGCCGAGCAGCATGCGGCCGAGCGTCGACTTGCCGGATCCGGATTCACCGACGATGCCGAGCGTCTCTCCCGGCATGACCTTCAGATCAATGCCATCAACGGCGCGCACCGGTGTCGCGCGTCCGAACATGCCCTGGCGAACCTCGTAGGTTCGGACCAGACCTTTCGCTTCGATGAGCGGCGTTTTGAAACGGTCGTTCATGACAGCGGCTCCAGAACGCGTGCCTCGACGGGATGCGTGACGCCGATCGGAGGATGGGAACCGACGGGATGGTGACAGGACAGAAGCCGCCCATCATCCGTGGACTGAAGAGCCGGCATGCGGGTCCGACAGTCGATTGCGGCATGCGAACAGCGCGGCGAGAAAGCGCAGCCTTCCGGCAGGTCGCGTGGATTGGGAACCGTGCCGGGAATGGGGATCAATCGGTCGCGCGGACCATCCAGACGCGGAATGGCATCGAAGAGACCGCGCGTGTAAGGATGGCGCGGGTTGTCGAACAGGGCCTGGATCGTCCCCTGCTCCACGATACGGCCGGCATACATGACGCAGGCGCGCTCGCAGACCTGCGAGACGGCGCCGAGATCATGGCTGATAAAGATCGTCGCCATGCCGGTTTCGGCGCGCAACGCGATGAGAAGATCAAGGATCTGGGCCTGGATCGTCGCGTCGAGAGCCGTTGTCGGCTCGTCGGCAACGAGAAGATCGGGTTCGCCGGCAAGGGCCATGGCGATCATGACGCGCTGACACTGGCCGCCGGAGAATTCGTGTGGAAAGAGATCGATGCGCCGGCGTGCATCCGGAATGCCGACCATGTCGAGCAGCCGCAGCGCTTCGGCTTTTGCCGCCTCCCCGTGAAGGCCGCGATGGATCGCCAGTGCTTCTGTGATCTGGCGACCGACGCGCAGAACCGGATTGAGCGAGCTGGACGGATCCTGAAAGATCATTGCGATCCGCTTGCCGCGTACGCCTTCGAGCACGTGTCGTGGCTGTGCGAGGATTTCCTGTCCGTCGACGCGGACTGATCCGCTGACCGTTGCTTTTCCGGGCAAAAGCCCGAGTGCCGCGAGCCAGGTGACGGACTTGCCGCATCCGGATTCACCCACAAGGCCGATCGCCTCTCCGCGGGCGATATCGAGATCGATACCATGCAGTACCTGAACGCCGTCGAAAGCGACCTTCAGGCCGCGCAGTTCCACAAGGTTTTTCACCATGGAACGCACCTCCATTTTATAAGCAGATGCGCCGGCCGCGATTTTCGCGGCCGGCGTGAGACATCAGAACGATCAGGCGTTCCAGTTGGCTGTACGGAAGTCCATGGCGAAGGCAGGTGCTGCCTTCCACTTCAGAGACTTCTTCATGCCGGTAAAGACGGCGTTCTGGTGCAGGACCTGATAGGCCGGGTCTTCGCGCTCGCAGATTTCCAGCATACGGGCAAAAGCCTTGTGGCGCTGGGCGCGGTCGGTCGAGGTTTCCATGATGACGGAAAGCTTGTTGACCTCCTCGTTCGTCCAGTCCTTCTTCTGCTGCGCTTCGCCGTTTGGTCCGAACTGGACGACGAGTGGCGTGATCGGATCGTTGATCGAGTTGGAAGCCGACCAGTCGCGCACACCCTTGACACCTGCAGGATCGTGGATCTGTGCCCAGTTTTCCTTCATCTGGATCTCGACGTTGAGGCCAACCTGCTTCCACATCTCGACCATGATCTGCGCGTTTGCAGTCTGGTTGGTGTAGTAGTTGTTGAGAAGGCGATACGGGATCGCGTCGCCCTTGTAGTTGGCTTCCTTGAGAAGCTTCTTAGCAAGATCGGGGTTGAATTCCGGAGCAGCCCAGCCTTCGACATACATGTTGGATGTTTTGAAGGAGTCGAACTGAAGGCCGGCTGGAACAACAGTCTGTCCAGCCCACAGTGCTTCCACGATCGCCTGACGGTCGATCGAATGCGTCATCGCGCGACGGACCAGCGGGTTGGCAAGAACCGGGTTCTGCGTGTTGAACGTGGAAATGCGGTGGTTCCAGATGGTCGAGCTCTGCACTTCGAGGCCCGGAGCGGCCTTGATTGCGGAGATCTGATCCGGCGGCAGGTCGCAGGCGAAGTCGTATTCACCGGAGAGCAGGCCGTTGACGCGGGAAGCGACTTCCGGAACCTCGACGAAGCGGATGTGCTGCAGCGGCGGACGGCCACCCCAGTATTCATCGAACGCAACGAGCGTCAGTGACACGTCGGGTTTGAATTCCGAGACCATGTAAGGACCGGTCGTGACCGGCTTGCGAGCCCAATCCGTATAGCTCTTGGCTTCGTCCCAGGCGCGGCGGTTGGTGATCTGGCTGCCGAAGGAATAAAGGCGGCCTTCCAGCGTGATGTCGGGCGTTGCATTGTGGAAACGCACGGTGTGCTTGTCGACGACTTCGACACCGGCCAGTGCCGGCCAGAGGCGACGAGCGACACCGGGAACGATCGCCGGCAGTTCCTTGACCGTGGTCGGCTTGTTGTCGGCTTCAAAGACGGTCTTGCCGCCCTTCGGCTCGGTGTTACCAAACAGGCGTTCCTTGGAGAAGGAGAACGCAACATCTTCAGCGGTCAGTTCGTCGCCGTTGTGGAATTTCACGCCCTGACGCAGCTTCAGTTCGAGCGTCTTGTCGTCGATGCGCTTCCATTCGGTCGCGAGGCTAGCAACAGGCCCCTGATTGCCCATCCAGTCGCGGCCGATCAGGCCTTCCCAGAGGTTGGGGAAGAACACGCGTTCGCCAACGTTCGACTGTTCGTTCCAGACATCAAGCGTGTTGTTGTTGGTAATCTTCTGAACGGCAATCGTCACCGATGGGCGTGTCGACTGGCTGAAAGACATGCGTGGAAGGACAATGGTGCCGGTTGCGGCTGACATCAGCCCCAGAGCATGGCGACGGTTGATAGAAAGCATTGGATCTCTCCTGTGGGCGAGTGAATGCATTCACGGAAAACACAAGGGGTTCCGCGTCAGATGCCACTCGAAATCGACAAACAAATTTGAGCCGGCTGGCCGCGTGTTTCGGGAGGACCTCAACCGCGCCGCTGACTTGGCGTAGCTCTAGGGGACCAATGTTACGCGGATGTGACGTTTGCCTGTGTGTTCGATTTACACTCGTTGACGCGATCTCCAGACGCGCTGGCCGTCAGGAAGGAGAGGTTTCTCTTTGTTTCACAAACTCCGAACGATGGTTCCGCGGACCTCTTTGTCGACGGTGATCGACCGGAAATTCCCCGGTGTCATCATCAGCAAACCCAAGCGGTTTTGGTCGGGCCTTGTCGGGGTGAGGTCGTGCTTGGGTATGTTTCAGGCTTCGATCGACTGCCTCTCATCAGAGCCATCAGCATCGGCGCGGTCGCGAATTCACCCTTCTCTGCCCGGCGTGTCAGGTCTCTCAGATAGCCTCCAGCAGACGTGATATGCTCAGAGCGTTCGAGCATGCAGGCAAGCACTGTTGCGGCGTTCTCAGGCCCCATCACGATTGCTGCGCGTTCATAGACAGCTGGCGTGATGTCGAGAGTGGAACGAACAACATAGGCTGCCGTAATCAGATCCCTCCAGGACGCGATCCCACCTCTTGGCCCATAATCGTTGATCTGGGTGCAGGCTTGCAGGACGAATGGGAGTGGTAGAGCTTTGTGTGTGGTGATCGAGCTCAAACAAGGGCGCTTTTGTCGAGTATCGCGTTGATCGTCAATCTCTTCGATTGCTGTGCCGTTCGCCAAAGTGTGTTCCGGTGCTTGTTCGGTTGAAAGCCCTTTCGACACTGGTTCAGATTCAGGAATGATATTTGTTTTTGAATCCTGTATGTGGCGCTCACTTTGAGATTCATTGGCGCTCATCTCTGGTGATTTCATATTTAATTTCAATTGGTTGACGACGTCTTCACGAAGTACCGAGAGTTTTGTGAGGAGCGGCTCTGCGATATCGAGAGTGAGGACGCGCGGAATTGCCTGTAGGACGCATTGAAGATTTGTCTGTGCCTGCTCCCAGTCACCGGAAATCTTTTCATCCACGGCAAAAGTAATCAGCTTTGCGAGATCTCTTCGGCAAAGAGTAATTCTCTCTTTTGCAGCCTTGAGTTGTTCACGGCTAAGAGCGATCTCCGCTGCCATCGTTTCGATCTCTCGTGCGCGTGCCAGAAGTGGTGCGAGACTGAAGCCGAAAGCATCATCGAGTTTGCCACCTGAACTGCGGCGCGCATAGCGTTTGCCGTTCGGGCTGTCCTTGCGCAGGATTAGTCCGGTTTCCACTAGCACCGAGAGATGGCGCCGAAGTGTTGCCGGTGCCATTCCACGCGCTCGAAGCGACAACTGGGCATTGGACGGGAAGACGACGAGATTGCCATCTTCGCTAAGTTCATCGCCCGGATAGAAGGTCAGGAGCGCGTCGAGCACAGTCAGTGCCCGGTCACTGATCCCGAGGGACGACCTTGATTCGCAGATCGATCGAAACAGTTTCCACTTCGATCTCTTGATTCCGGATGTGATTTCGCTGGCTTTTTGTTGGTTTGCCAACAGTCCATACGACATCGCCCGCCGCCCAAAGGGCGTCGTTACAGTTCCACTCTCCATTTTCTCTCACCTTTTTTCAGGCAAAAGAAAGCCGCTCACCGAAACGGTGCCAAAGACTCTTGACTGTGATTCATGGAAGTGCGATTCTCGATCTTGCTAGAAATCGGAGAGAGGCTTCCACGACCTTGGTCGTTCGGGGGCCTTTTTCTTTTGCTGATCAAACTCCCTTGTTGCGTTTATATTCTGCGAAAAGCTCTGTGAGCCGTTCGCTGACGAAGTCGTCAAAACCCGGCGCGCTTTTCGCATCGAACACGAATGTCGACCGGTTTCCCGATTTGCGCATGACGACCGGCAGACCGCTCAGCTGTGCTTGAGCCGGCTTGCCACTATCTTCAGGTTTCACGGACAACTGTGTAAACGCGAGCTGGAAACGCTCGTCGCTTGTCTTTCCCTCTGCCCTGCCCTTCTGAAGGGACGAGAGCAGCCTTGGAATGTTTCCGGCATTGAGCTTTTCCGACAGCTCCGTCCACCGCCTGCGGCCAACCTCAGGTGCCGGACCGATCGCATCGATGATTTCCATCGGAATCGCCCGGACCAGGCTGATCATTTTTGACAAGGCTGCCTTGTCGACGCCAAGTGCTGCCATGATGATATCGCGCGTGAACGAACGATCCTCGAGACGGGTGGCGAACATGGCGCGTTCGATATGCGAGAGGTTCGTGCGGGCGTTGTTTTCCTGACCCTGGCTGACGACCAGCTGGTCATCGGTCAGAACGCGGACAACCGCCTTGACCTTGAGGCCCAGCTGTCGGACGGCTGCAAGTCGGCGGTGACCGTAGGCGACCTGGAACCTGCCCGACTGGTCGGGATGAGGCCGCACGAGGATCGGCACCTGCTGTCCATGCTCGCGAACCTGCTCGACCAGTTGGGAAAGCGCTTCGCCATCGATCAGCATACGGTCGGAAACAAAGGAACTGTCGATCAGCGATGGATCCAGTTCAACGACGGAAAGCCCTTCCGAAAGCTGCCGCTCGAGATCCTGCGCCCTTTCCATCTTCTGCGTGATGCTGCCAAGCGTTCTCGTGATGCCACCAACTGGGACACCGCTGCGCACGGCCGGTGCCATTCCGGCCAATGGACGTGACGATTGAGCAGCCGGGGGTGCGGCAGGTGTCGGCGCTGGTGCTGAACTGTTGTCCGGCGCCGGAGGCTCGAAGATGCCGATCAGGTTTTTACGTGCCATCTGTTAGCGCCTCCCCCACACGGACCGGATCAATTCTTCAATCTCGAGGTTCACGGCATTGAGCGAATCCATCGCGCGGTCGTAAGTGCCTCGCGTGAACTGATTGCGCTCGACCTCATACAGTGTCTGTTTCGTGACGCCGGCATCGGAGATCGCTGTCGACTTCAACATGGCGTTGTGAAGCATACGATTGCCGAAGATGGCGCGCATAAAGCCCGTCATCTGGCTCTGTGGGCCGTCATTGGGTTCAAACCGCGTCACAAGATAACGCATCCAGTCATAGCTTGTCCGCCCCCCTGCCCGCTCAACAACCGACATCAGTTCGCTGGTCATCGAGAGAAACTGCGACATCGACATGACGTCGAGCATTTGCGGGTGAACGGTAATCAAGGTCGATGTCGAGGCGCAAAGCGCCGACATGGTCAGGAAGCCGAGCTGCGGCGGGCAATCGATGACGACGACATCGTAAAGGTCTTCAATATCGGCAAGAACTTCGCCGATGCGGGCAAAGAACATCGTCGCAACCTGTCCCGACGCCATGGCCTTTGGTGTTTCGTGCTCGAACTCCATCAGCTCGAGGTTGCCCGGCAGGATATGCAGGTTCGGTGTGTAGGTGGAGCGGACAATTTCCGAAATAGGGCGCGGATCCTCATAGCGGATCGCACCATAGAGCGTCTCGCCTTCGCCCACATCGAGCTCGGGTTGATGCCCGAACAACGCCGACAGAGACGCCTGCGGATCGAGATCGATCGCGAGCGTCTTATAACCACGAAGGGCAAGATACTGGGAGAGATGCGCGGACGTCGTCGTCTTGCCGCTTCCGCCCTTGAAGTTCATGACGGAAATGACCTGCAGCTTTTCGCCAGGACGGCGGGCCGGTACGTATTTCGCCACGCCGTTCTTTTCGTCGAGAACCTGACGAATACGATCCATGTCGGTCGGAAGATAAACACGCCGACCGTTCGCCAGCGGCTCGGGTCCGTATCCTTCTGCGGCAACCTGACGGAGATAGCCTTCTCCGATGCCGATGAAGCTCGCGGCTTCGGCTGGCTGGAAGGGCCGGATCGTCTTTTGAGATGTCGGTGCGAAGATTTTCGCTTGATGCATCTGAAGTTGATGCGCAAGCTCCTGGGCATCTGTTGCCAGAGTCGTTGGCAAGTGCTCCTGAGGTTCGTCGACTTTCAAGCTTGGCTGCGGCATCTTTCTCTCCAACTGCGCAATTGGCGAAGTTCTTCGGAAAACTGCGCAGTTGAATATGCCCCGATTCGCACGATTTGTACAAATGATTCAATGCAAATGAATTTTGCGCCTGTGGAGAGCAAAAGTCGCGCTCGTTGTCCGCGGACAACGAGAAGTGGGGCAGGGGTAAGGTATCAGATTTTGCTGAGTGGATCGCTAAACGTTTGCCATCTTTAACTTGTCTATAAGTGTTTATGGTGCTTGCTTATCATCATACAGATGCTAGCTTGATCCATCACGCCAGAAACTAAACGGTTCCATCTCACGGATGCATCCATCTTGTGTCCGGTAGCGAAACCGAACGTGACGCTAGCTTTCACAACGGCATTGAACTATAACGCTTTCAATGCGTTACGATCTCTCGAAAATAGACTTTGGTGAGTTGTTCGGACCGATCTCCGCAGCGACAGCCGGCGTTGTACGACTCGATGAGCGGATCGCTAGTTCCCCCGTACGGCAAGGCTGGATCGGTCGCGCCCAATTCTCGGACGCCTGCTCGTCCCTGTGGATCGACGGGGAACTTGTCCATATCGAAGACCTTGTTCTTCATGACGCAGGGATGGCAGTTCGAGCCTCCACTCACGAATTGACAGTTGCCCATGACGTACTGCGAACGCGTCGGCGAATTGCGGCGAGCGAACCGGAATGGGCATTGAGCGCCGTTGGTCTTGCTGCGCTGAGGTCCGGTCGTCATGACGAGGCTCAAGACATTGAGATCAAGGCGGCACCGAGAGGTCCCGCAACGATCTCGCGTGTCGATGATTTCGAGGATCCCTTAGCAGCTATCGATGCTGTTCTCGCGCGAAGCCAGGCGTTGCTTGCGGACGCCGTAAGCGTTCGTGCGATGAAGATACCAGGCCGGGACGCTCTCATCTATGACGAGGACTGGGACGAGGACGCTCGTCTGTCGGAATGGCGGGTGGTGTTGGACGAAACGCAGTCCATGCCGCCCCTCCTCAGGGCCGCCGTTGCGTGGGACGCTTGGTCTAACCTGCAGGTGTCGAAGCATGCGCCATGGCTTGGACGTTTGCTGGCGAGCGCGGTGTTGCGCGAAGCCGGGTTAACCGAAACGCAGTTGTCCGCGGTCAACTTCGGTCTCCGGCAGGTGTCGCGGGAGCGCAGAATGAGCAGGAACCGCATGGTGAGGCTTCTCGCTTTCACGGAAGCAATTGCGCTCGCGTCGGAGCATGGCATGAAAGAGCACCAGCGGTTGTTGCTTGCTAAGCAGCAACTCGAGCGCCGTCTGGTGGGTCGGCGACAGTCGTCGCGGCTTCCCCAGCTAATCGAACTTGTCTTATCGCGCCCGCTTGTTTCGAGCGGGATGATTGCCGACGCACTGGAGATAACCCCGCAGGGCGCGCTGAAAATTGCTGCTGAACTCAATCTTCGTGAATTTACCGGGCGAGGGCGCTTTCGCGCCTGGGGAATACTTTGATCTGACGGGTTAACGCGTTGCAAATAAAGACAAAAGCGAACTGAAACGAGTGTTCCCGGCCTTTCTATCGTCCAAACGATCCCCTAATGATGAGGGTATGTCGTGGAGGACATTAAGGGAGGTATCAATGAAGATCACGAAACTCGAAACCGTGCGAGTTGCAGAGCGCGCAAACCTGATCTGGGTTCTGGTTCATACGGATGAAGGCCTGACCGGTCTCGGCGAGACGTTCTTCGGGGCAGAGACGGTCGAAAGCTACATTCACGAATATGTTGCACCGCGGGTGCTCGGCCGCGATCCGCTTGCCATCGATCTTCTCGCACAGGACCTCGTGGGCTATGTCGGGTTCCGATCCTCGGGTGCCGAGGTGCGTGGCAACTCGGCTTTCGACATCGCGTTGTGGGATCTGTTCGGGAAGGTCACGGGCCAGCCGATCGCGCAGTTGTTGGGCGGCTTCAGCCGCAAGGAAATCCGCACCTACAATACCTGCGCCGGCACCGAGTATATCAAGAAATCCACTGGCCAGACCACGGGCAACTATGGCCTGTCGACCGGCTCGGACTACGACGATCTCAACGGGTTTCTCAACCGGGCGGACGAATTGGCACATTCGCTGCTGGCGGAGGGGATCACGGCGATGAAGATCTGGCCCTTCGATGCCGCCGCCGAAAAGACGAGGGGACAGTATATTTCACCTTCCGATCTCAATGCAGCGCTTCAGCCATTCGAAAACATCCGCAACGCTGTCGGCGACAAGATCGACATCATGGTGGAGTTTCACTCCATGTGGCAGCTCCTGCCAGCGATGCAGATCGCCAAGGCGCTAACGCCCTACAGCACGTTCTGGCATGAAGACCCGATCAAGATGGATAGCCTTTCGAGTCTGCGTCGTTATGCCGACGTATCGCCCGCACCAATCTCGGCATCTGAGACCTTGGCAACGCGCTGGGGTTTTCGGGATTATCTCGAAACGGGTGTCGCCGGCATCGTCATGCTGGACATCTCCTGGTGCGGCGGCCTTTCGGAAGCACGCAAGATTGCATCGATGGCGGAGGCTTGGCATTTGCCGATCGCTCCGCACGATTGCACAGGCCCGGTTGTCCTCGGCGCATCGACGCACCTGTCGCTTAACGCACCCAATGCGCTGGTGCAGGAAAGTGTGCGCGCCTTCTACAAGACGTGGTACCGCGATCTCGTCACCGCACTGCCTGAGGTGAAGAACGGCATGATCACGGTTCCGCCTGGTCCTGGCCTCGGAATGGACCTCAATCCAGACCTGGACAAGGTCTTCACCGTAACACGGCGTTTCTCAAACCTCGCAGACATGTAGGGCATCGCGGCATGATCGCATCCATCTCCAAGCAAATCGTCTCGGCGCGCATGGCCGGGCCCCTCATCATGCTGCTCGGCATGGTCATGTTTGCGCTTAACGACGCCATGGGGAAGTGGCTCGTTTCGAGCTATGGCCTTGGACAGGTCGTGCTTCTGCGCAGCCTCGCCGCGCTTGTCATCTTGCTGCCTTTCCTGTTCTTTCAGGGATTCGGCTCGCTGCTGAAGGTCGAACGACCCGGCATGCAGGCGCTTCGGGTGTTCTGCTCCACCGCCGAGGTTTTCTGCTTCTACTATGCCGTGATGTATCTTCCGCTCGCAGACGTCATGACCTACTGGCTCGCAGCACCGATCTATGTCGCCGCGGCCTCGCCACTGCTACTGGGCGAAAAAGTCGGCTGGCGTCGGTGGACTGCAATCGGCATCGGCTTTATCGGTGTCGTCATCACGCTCGAACCGTCGAGCGCGATGATCAGTCCGCCAGCGATCGTATCCATCTTCGGCAGTGCCGCCTTCGCGTTCATGATGATTTCAGGTCGTTTCCTGAGGGCCACCCCAGACCGGACGCTTGTCTTTTTCCAGATCGTCGGTGCGGCACTTGCAGGCCTTGCTTTCGCGCCTTTCGACTGGTCGCCGATCGCTTCTACCCGCGATTTTGGCCTGCTTGCATTGCTCGGTATAGTAGCAATGACCGCTCATGTTCTCGTTAACAGAGCATTGAAGATCTCGGATGCGGCAACGGTCGCTCCCCTACAGTACACGCTTTTGCTCTGGGCGGTTCTGTTCGGCTGGCTGTTCTTTGGCGATATGCCGAGATTCGGAATGCTGATCGGTGCAGCACTGATCGTCGGTTCCGGCGTCTTCATCTTCCTGCGCGAGCAGACGTTGAAGAAGCGCCAAAGGGTGCAGCCGATCGCGATCGAATAGCCATGAAAAAAGCCCGCGACGGTAACGTCGCGGGCTCGTCTGCCGAAGGCTGATGCTTACTTACGGACTTCCTTAAGTTCCGCCAGGATGCCATCAACCACATCGGCACCAATCTGGTCCTTGTGCTTTTCATAGACAGCAAGCGACTTTTCACGAATGCGAGCCTGCTCCTCAGGCGACAGCGTGTTCACTTCCAGGCCGGCGGCCTTGATCTTTTCCAGAGACTTCTTGTTGAGATCGCCGATCACCTGGCGCTCCACATCGCGACCGACCACTGCGCATTCACGCAGTGCAGTCTGTTCTTCCGGCGAATAGGTGTTGAAGATCGCCTTGGAGAAGAGGAAGAGGAAAGGCGTATATGCGTGGTTGGTCTCGGTGACGTATTTCTGCACTTCGAAGAACTTCGACGTGTCGATTGTCACATAGGGGTTTTCCTGCGCGTCGATCGCGTTGGTCTCGAGCGCCGAATAGACTTCGCCGAAGGCCATCGGGGTCGCGTTCGCACCAAGGTTCTGGAAGGTGTCGAGGAAGATGTTGTTCTGCATGACGCGAACCTTCATCCCCGAGAAATCTTCCCACTTGGTGACGGCGCGCTTGGAGTTCGACAGGTTGCGGAACCCGTTTTCCCAATAGGCAAGATTGACCAGACCGGCGCCGTCGAGCTTCTTGTTCATCTCGTCGCCAAATTTGCCGTCGAGTACCTTGTAGGCCTCAGGCGCATCGCGGAACAGGAACGGCAGGTCGAAGACGCCGAGTGCCGGAATGATGCCGACGAGCGGAGATGAGGATGTGACGACGGCTTCCTGAACGCCCGAGCGCAGGGCCTGGGTTGCCTGAAGGTCGCCGCCAAGAGCGCCGCCCCAGAAAGCGGTCAGCTTCAGCTTGCCGCCGGACTTCTGGTCCAGGCATTCCTGCATGGCCTTGATGCCGTTACCGACCGGATGGTCGGCATTGATGCCGTTAGAAACGCGAATGTTGCGGCTCTTGAATTCGGCGAAGGCCGGTGCTGCTGTGGAGCAGGCAAGCGCGATCGCTGTAGTGGCAAGAAGCAGTCTCTTCATAGTAGTCCTCCCAGTTGGACGTTGATGTGAACAGGTTGAATGGCAGGCCGTCAATGCAACCAACGTGCGGGCACGATCACAAGATCGGGAAACAGCACGAGCAGGAAAAGCACGAGCGACTGCGCCAGAAGGAACGGCCACACGCCGGCCGTAACCTTGCCAAGCGGTATTCTCCCGACACCGCTGACGACGTTGAGCACAACACCGACCGGCGGCGTGATGAGGCCGATCGAGTTGTTGATGATAAAGAGCACGCCGAAATAGACCGGATCGATTCCCGCCTGCTTGATGATCGGCATGAGAACCGGCGTCAGGATCAGGATGGTCGGCGTCAGATCGAGTGCCGTACCGACAACCAGAACCAGGATCATGATGACGAACATCAACAGCGTGGGGCGATCAATCAGCGGTTCAATATAGCCGGCGATTTCTGCAGGAATGTTCGCAGCCGTGATGAGCCATGCCGATACGAGTGCCGCGCAGACGAGGAACATGATGACCGAAGTCGTCTTGGCGGCCTGCAGAATGACGTGCGGAAGGTCTCTGGGCTTCAGTTCCTTGTAGATTACCATGCCGACGAACATCGCATAGACGGCGGCAACGACGGCAGCTTCGGTCGGCGTCACGATGCCGATCTTGATGCCGCCGAGGATAATCACAGGCATGCCGAGCGCCCAGGCAGCGCGTCCGGTTGCGTGCAGTCGTTCCTTGTAGGTGGTTTTTGGAAGCGCCTGGACGTTATCCTTGCGCACCACGATCAGCCAGGTAATGATCAGTGAGACGGCCATCAGGATGCCGGGGAAGATGCCCGCCATGAAGAGCTGGGTGATCGACACGTTCGCGGCAACGCCGAATACGATAAACGCCATCGACGGCGGAATGACCGGGGCGATGATGCCGCCGGCAGCGATCAGACCGCCAGAGCGGGGAATATTATAGCCTGCCTTGGCCATCATCGGGATGAGGATGGCGGCAAGGGCGGCCGTATCGGCAGCGGCCGAACCCGAAATGCTGGCCATGATGAGCGCTGCAAAAATCGCAACGATCCCGAGACCACCTCTGATGTGACCGACGCAGGCGATCGCGAAATCGATGATACGCTTCGACAAACCGCCGGAATTCATCAATTCGCCGGCGAGAATGAAGAAGGGGATGGCGAGCAGGGTGAATGTATCTGCACCGGCAATCATGTTCTGCGCGATGATCTGGCTGTTGAACATGTCCATGTGCCACATGAGCACGACGCCGCAGAAAATCAGCGAGAAGGCCACGGGTACGCCAACGGCCATCGCCCCAAGCAGCGATCCAACAAAGACGAAAAGAGTCATTTAGGTCCGCTCCGCCAGTTGTTCGATCGTCATGTTTTCACCCGTGAAGGCTGCGATTTCCGCGTCGGTGACACGACCGGTGATCAGGCGAAGCAGCCGTTCAAGCGCGATCAGCACGCATCCTCCACCGGTGAAGAAGCCGATGCCGTAGACCCACGCCATGGAAAGCCCGGTCACAGGTGCGACCATGCTGGCGTTGATCGGCAGTTGGACCCATGTGCCCCAGAAGAAAATTGCCGAACACAGGATGATCAGCAGGTTCGAAATGATCATGCAGGCGATACGGCCCGAGCGACCGAGCATGGCGACCAGCGACTCCACACCAAGGTGGGAATGTTCGCGAAACGCAACGACAGCACCGATAAAGGTCAGCCAGACGAAGAAGTAGCGCGACAGCTCTTCCGATATGTTGAGGCCGGAGTTGAAACCGTAGCGCAGCACCACGTTGAGGAACACCATGATTGCCATGCCTGCCAAAAGCAGGATCAGCAGCAGTTCCAGAAAGCGGTAAAAGAGATCGTTTATTCGTTGCATCGGGTTCCTCCTCCCATCAACCGCGGCGGCTACAAGAGCTTGCGCTTCGCGAGGTTCTTCATCAAAGCCGTCAGCCCGAAGTCCCAAGGCGGGCAGGCTTCACTATTTTCCACCCAATTCACCAGGCGCCCGAGCCTTGGCGACGATATCTCGACGCGGTCGCCGATCTCGTGGGTAAAGCCCAGACCCTTGCCGCGCCGATCCTTGACCGGCGCAAACATGGTGCCAAGAAACAAAACGGCGCCATCAGGGTATTGATGGTTGCGGTTGAGAAGCTGCGACACGAGATCTTCCGGCGTACGGCTGATGGCCTGCATCGGGCTAACGCCCGTCATCTCGAAACCTTCAGGGCCCTCGACCACAAGCGAGATCTCCGATTTCTTGACGTCTTCGAGCGAAAATTCGCCGTCGAACAGTCGGATGAAGGGACCGAGAGAACAGGATGCGTTGTTGTCTTTTGCCTTGCTGAGAAGCAGGGCGGACCGTCCTTCGAAATCGCGAAGATTGACGTCATTGCCAAGCGTCGCACCGACAATCGCACCCGTGGATGTGACAGCAAGCACCACTTCCGGTTCGGGATTGTTCCAATCCGACTTCGGGTGAATGCCGACCAGCGACCCGCAGCCGACGGCCGACATGGGTTGAGCCTTGGTGAAGATTTCCGCATCCGGACCGATCCCGACTTCGAGATACTGCGACCAAAGCCCCATATCCTGCAACAGCGCCTTCACGCTTGCTGCCTTTTCCGAGCCGGCCACAAGCCCCTTCAGGCTGTCGCCCAGCACCGGCGCCAAGCGACCACGGATCTCCTGGGCCCGAAGCGGATCGCCCTTGGCCTGTTCCTCGATGACCCGTTCCAGCATGCTGTCTGCGAAAGTTACGCCTGCGGCTTTGATCGCCTGCAGGTCAACAGGCGCCAGCAGCGTTCCGGCAGTGCCGTCTAGGAAGTCATTGAGAGAGCCGAGATCCGTCCAATCGGTAGCGGCCGTCAGGCGCTCCACCAGGCCGTCGATCTCAAGCAGTGCTGACAGCGTCGCAGCGAGCGACGAAAGATCCAGAAGCCTGCCATTCCGGTAAAGGACAGGGCAGGGGCCGTCCGCAGCCTTCGACCAGACACGACCAACGAGAGTGGCGGTCTCGGAATCCTGCGGCAAAATCAGTTCGGGCGTCAGCCCGCCATGTATAGTCATTATGATCCTCCAAGCGGCCGATCGATCAGGCCTCCACCCGTCAATCTGTTGTCCGATGTCTGACAACGTCGCTTCAGCTTTCTACTGAGTGTTTTTCTTCGTGTCCAGTACTGCAACCCTGTCAATTCTGGGGATCATCTATACAATATACGCGGGCAAAGAACGCCGACGCACGGTGTCGTTCCGGTGCGCCCCAATGAAGTCGATGCAAGCTGACCAGGCGACGGATGAAGGATCATCCTACCTCGAGCGGTGACGGACGATCCAAAAGGATCCCGGTAAAACCTGCGGCTGTTTGCGCACTGGCGCGGATCTGGAGCGGGGCAACGGCGTCGGTAAACTTCATTTGAAATCGCTCGGCGCTTGCTAGGACGGAGGTTCAGCCTAAGTGTTGCGCATGGGCAATTTAAAAGAAGGCGTTCTCAACGCGATGGCTGCCGACCAAAGTGCAACGGGCTGGCAGTCGGATCCCGAACGAAGTCCCGACTTCCAATATTCCGGACTTCCAGTCCGGTGGCGCCGTCGTATTGTTCTGGCGCTCAACCTCGCAACGATCGCGGGGCTTGGGTATGTCGTCTACCGACTTCTTTCCCCAGATGGCATTGATGGTGCGGAAGCCGTCATGCTGATCGGGTTCATGCTGGCAACGCCGTGGACGGTGCTTGGGTTCTGGAACGCCGTGATCGGGATCGTCCTCCAGCACGGCCCCGGCGACCCCTCCAAAAGCATCTACCCCTTCTATCCGCAGGGTCAGGGAAGCCAGCCGATCGCTTTGTCGTCGCGGACAGCGCTGACGATATTCCTGCGCAACGAAGATCCGCGGCCCGTCTTTGCCCGGATAGAGGCGATGCAGAAGAGCCTTCAGGCGACCGGCCTTCAACGCCACTTTCGGTTCTTCGTCCTCAGCGACACGTCCGAGCCCGACATCATCCAGTTGGAAGAAGCGGGCTTCGATCTCGTTGCCGCTCATGTCGTGGCGGATGGCGGTAACCGGCCGGTCTATCGTCGTCGTGCTGACAATGCCGGTTTCAAGGCGGGCAATATTCAGGACTTCCTGAAGGAACACGGAAGCCGCTACGACTTTTTCCTGCCGCTGGATTCCGACAGCGTCATGTCCGGCGACGTGATGATACGGCTGGTGGCTGCCATGGAGGCACGACCTGAGCTCGGGATTCTGCAGACCCTGGTCGTCGGAGTGCCCGCCGAAAGCGGCTTTGCCCGGATGTTCCAGTTCGGTATGCGTCACGGAATGCGGTCTTTCACGCTCGGCTCCGCATGGTGGAGCGCTGATTGCGGGCCTTACTGGGGGCACAACGCACTGATCCGCGCCGCGGCATTTGAGGCCCACTGCAATCTGCCCGTTCTCCCGGGATCGCCGCCATTGGGCGGCCATGTGCTGAGCCACGACCAGCTGGAAGCGACCTATATGCGTCGGGGCGGCTACGAAGTTCGTGTGCTGCCGATCGAGACACAGAGCTTCGAAGCCAACCCACCGACCTTGCTGGAGTTTGCCAAGCGAGATCTGCGATGGTGCCAGGGCAACATGCAGTATTGGCGTTTCCTTTTTGAGCCGGGCCTCAAGCCGCTGAGCAGGTTCCAGCTTTTTCAGGCGGTCCTGATGTATGTGGCACCGCCGGCCTGGATCGTCGCGACGTTTGCCGCCGCATGGAAGGGTGTGACCGGCGGCTTTGATGCGACCTATATCGAACTCGGCTTCTGGTCGTTCATCACCATCTTTCTTCTGTCGGTCACCCCCAAGATCGCCGGCGTCGTCGATGTGCTGCTTACCCCCGGCGCGATCCGCTCCTATGGCGGACCATTGCGCTTCGGTCTGTCGGCGGTGATCGAACTCCTGGCCTCGATGATCATGGCGCCCATCGTTGCCGTCTATGTCTCGGTGTTCCTCATCGGTCTTCTGTTTGGACGTTCGGTCACCTGGAGCGGTCAGAACCGCGACCGGCTCGGCGTTACGCTTGGCACCGCCGTCAAGGCGATGGGCCTTCAGACATTGATCGGCGTTGTCCTCGCAACGATCATAACGGGCCTGATCGGTGGGTACGCGATCTTCTGGGCTCTGCCTGTGGTCGCCGGTCTCTGTCTGGCGATCCCGTTCACGGTCTTCACGGCCTCGCAGCGGTTCGGTTACTGGACGACCCGCCTCGGACTGTTCGCAATTCCCGAGGAGGGCTGTCTTCCGCGGGTCCTCACCCGCCTCGTTCCGCATGAAGCCCGTCTCTGGCGTCGTCCGTCCGTCAGAGTTGAAGGCAAGTTTCCCAAGCCGGCACGCGATGGCCAGGCATGACGATAGCGCAAGCATTGTGGCTGGTGCGAGAAAACCAGCCTGAATTGCGGGAGACGCCGCTTGGTCCGCTCGGGCACGGCGATGTTCTGGTGGAGAGCCTGTTCGGCGCCATCAGCCGCGGCACGGAATCGCTGGTGGCAGCCGGTTCGGTCCCCGAAAGCGAATACGACAGCATGCGGGCGCCGTTGCAGGATGGCGAATTCCCGTTCCCGATCAAGTATGGCTACGCTGTTGTCGGGACCGTAAAGGACGGCCCGGAAGCGCTTGTCGACCGTACTGTGTTCTGCCTCTATCCGCATCAGGACGTCTTTCACGCGCCGGCGGAGATGGCGGTGCCTGTTCCCGATGGCGTTCCGGCCTCCCGCGCCGTGCTAGCAGCCAATATGGAGACGGCCCTCAATGGCGTTTGGGATGCCGGCATTCTTCCTGGAGACAAGGTCGCGGTCGTCGGTGCAGGGCTCGTCGGGCTTCTGATTGCCTATCTCGCCGCAAGGATCCCGGGCACCGAAGTCACCGTCGTGGACGTCAATGGCGATCGCCGCGGTCTTGCCGAAGATTTCGGATGCCGGTTTGCATCACCCGAACAGGCGAACGACGGTGACGGCGGATGCGATGTGGTGATCCACACGTCGGCCACGGCCGCAGGTCTTGCCACATCCATTGCGCTCGCCGGCTTCGAGGCGCGGATCGTCGAGATGTCGTGGTATGGCGAAGGCAGCGTGAATATTCCGCTAGGTGGTCGTTTCCACAGTCAACGCCTGTCGATCGTCGCTTCGCAGGTCGGCAACGTACCGGTTCACAGGCGCGCAAGGTGGCCGTTTTCGCGACGTCTGGCCGCGGCACTTGCATTGCTTGCGGATGACCGCCTCGACAAACTCTTCTCCGGCGAGACGGACTTTCCCGACCTTGCCCAAGACTATTGCCAAATTCTCGCCGATCCCGGCACCCTTTGCCACCGTATCCGATACCGTTAGTCTGAAAGGACATTCCCCGCATGTTTGCAGTTGAAGTTCGCGACCACATGATGATTGCCCATAGCTTGCCACGGGAGGTATTCGGCCCGGCCCAGGCGATGCATGGCGCGACCTTTATTGTCGATGCCGCCTTCATGACCGAAGATCTCGACGAAAACGGGCTCGGCGTCGATATCGGCCTTGCAACGACGGTGCTGAAAGCAATCGTTGCGCCGCTCAACTACCAGAACCTCGACGAACTCGAAATCTTTCGCGGCAAGGTCACCACGACGGAGGTGCTCGCCAAGCACGTCTTCGATCAGCTGAAAGCCGGTATCGCTGCCGGCGATCTTGGTCCGGGTGGCGTGCGCATCCGCCGCCTCAAGGTAACCCTGCATGAAAGCCATGTGGCCCGAGCCTGGTATGAGGCTGCGATTTGAACGCCGCATCAAGGGAGCGACGGCTGGTATTCGCCATCCCCGGCGATATCGACACCCGCAGCGGCGGGTATGGCTATGACCGGCGGATGATCGAGGAGCTTAGGGCAATCGGCTGGACAGTCGAGCACCTGCAGCTTCCCGGCGGCTTTCCGGAACCGAGCGAAAGTGAGCTTGCCGAAACAGCCGAAAAACTCGCAGCCCTCGCCGACGATAGTCTCGTTCTGATCGATGGCCTTGCATTTGGGGCAATGCCGGCAACTGCCATGGAGGAGGCGACCCGCCTCCGCATGATTGCGCTCGTCCATCATCCGTTGGCACTCGAAAGCGGCATTCCGGCCGGCGTTGCCGAGCGGTTGCGAAAAAGCGAGATGACAGCGCTAGGTGCAGCTAAAGGTGTCGTCGTCACAAGCCCCAGCACCGCCCGGACATTGCTGTCGCAATTCCGCGTGGCGCCGGATCTCGTGCGTGTCGCCGTGCCTGGAACGGAGCAGGCAAAGCCTGCATCGGGCAGCACCGGCGGGGACGGGGTGATGATCCTGTCGGTCGGATCGCTGACGCAGCGCAAGGATCATGCGGCGTTGATTTCAGCGCTCGAGCGCATCTCCGATCGCCCATGGCAGTGCCGGATAGCAGGCAGCGATGACATGGATCGTCAATGCGCTGCCGATCTGCGACGACAGATCGAGGCGTGCGGGCTCTCCGACCGGGTGACTTTGACGGGCGCGCTTGATGATGTGGCGGTCGAATATGCCCAAGCGGATATTTTTGCACTCGCCAGCCAATATGAAGGCTACGGCATGGCCTTTGCGGAAGCCATGGTGCGCGGCCTGCCGATCGTTGGCTGTCGCGGCGGGGCGATACCGGATTTGGTGACTGACGATGCCGGGATCCTCGTGGAACCGGGCGACATTGCCGGGCTCGCCGAAGCTCTGGCGCTGCTGATCGACCAGCCGGAAACGCGACAAGCTTATTCTGCGGGCGCACTTGCCGTGGGCCAGCAGCTGCCCGATTGGCCCGCAACGGCAAAGGTGCTTTCCGACTTCCTGGAGGAAATGCGATGAGTGGCTTCGACACAGTCTGGCTCGATCTGCGCGAGCCCGCGGACAATGCTGCGCGTGAACCCGAGCTCCGGCGGTCTGCCATCGAAAGTGTGACCGCAGACGGGAACGGCGCGACGGTCGTCGATCTCGGTTGCGGAACCGGCTCCACTGTCCGCGCACTTGCGCCCCAGAGTTCGTCCTGGCACTGGCGGCTTGTCGACAACGATCTGCAACTGCTCGAAGAAGCCGCAAACAGGCTCGACATGCCCGACCAGATGAAATGCCTGCAGGCCGACCTTAGCCGGTTGGCGCCTGAGCTCTTCACGGATGCGAGGCTGGTGACAGCGTCGGCGCTTTTCGACTTGGTCTCTGCTGAGTTTCTGGAGCGTCTCCTGCATCTCCTTTGGGAGCGGGAGATCGGCCTCTATACGGCGCTCAATTACGATGGCGTCTGCAGCTGGGAGATCGCGCACGAGGCGGATGCCTTGGTTGTCGAAGCGTTCAATACCCATCAACGCCGCGACAAGGGCTTTGGACCGGCGCTTGGTCCAACGGCGGAACCGGTCTTGTCCCGGTTGGCAGAGCAGGTGGGCTTCAAGGTTCTCACCGGTCAGAGCCCCTGGCGCCTCGGCGGCGATCAAGCCGAATTGCAGCGGCAATTCATTGACGGCATGGCAAACGCTGCGTCTGAGACGGACCGAATAGAGAAGGCGATTCTGGACGACTGGCTACGGATGCGTCTCGAGATGGCATCGCGTTCGGCCTGCGAAGTCGGGCACTGGGATATGCTTCTCCTCCGCTGATTGGTTGCCACCCCGATCATCCCGCTGTCGGGGTGGAAAGAAGCCAGAGGCCGAAGACGGTATAGCCTATCATCGCAAGGGCCAGAAAAGCCTGACTGATGGTGGCGCTTGCCGGTTTCACGAAGTGCTTGAGCGCAATCATGTGGGCGATCAGAATGCCGATGCAGTGCCCGGTGACGATGATCGCGGTCTGTGCCATCCAGAGCTTTTCGACACTGCTGATGTCGATCAGCATCGATGCCGTTACGTGCCGATCCGCGGTGCCGAACAGATCCCAGCCAAGCGCAAACGGATCCGAGATCGCCGCGTAGAGATACTGCCCGTTGATCAGAAGCAGGGTGAGATAGTGGGCTGCGTGGAAGGCAATCGCTATCGGAATGATCGAATAGACCAGATGCGTGATCAGCTTTCGATCAGCGACTAATCGTGCCTCTCCGGCAAGCCGGGCTCCTGCTATGACAGCCGTAAAATAGATCACTGCGAGCACCGCCGGAGCGGCGATCAAGCCGAGCGTATTCGGCAGGGTCACAGCGCTGCGGCCGGGAAATTCCAGCGGGTTCACCCCGATCATCGAGAGCCAGGTGAAGGTCTCTGCAAAGCCATCGAAGGACGCCGTTCCGAGCGTCAGCAGCAGAAACAGGGCGGCGCTGATCGGCGGCGGCTCCGCCGCGACGTAGTCTTGTCCTGGCCAGCGGAACCGGACACTCGCCCATATTCCTGATTTCGGCGGCTTGATCTCAAACGGCGCGATCATGCCGATCATGCGGAAATACATCGAGAATGGTTCGCCCCGCTCTGTCCAATCTCGCTCTCCGAAAACCAGCATGGCGATGAAATTGAGAACCCAGTAGACCGAGACAGCGATGGCGAGACGGGGAGGGTCCTCCGGAGCGAGCGAAACCAGCTCGTACCAGGCAAACATCAGAAACAGGAGGATCGCGGGGATGTAACCGACGGCCTCCGGCAGCTTCAACAGGGGAGCTTCACCAAGCCGACCGCCTGTCGCTCGCCGCAGGATACGGAGAGGTCCCATCCAGGGATTGAGCCATGGCCACAGGTTCCCGACCAGCGCCTGCAGCAAGGTCAGGCCGACCCAGAACAGCGTCCAGACGACAAGCGGCAAAGGATTTTCGAGCGGATCGGCTGTTGAGTAGCGGCCGGCGGCGATCAGTACCAGCAGAAGCAGGAAGCTCAGCGTGCTGACGATCGCGATCGGCGGCACCGGCCGGCGATCGAGCGTGATGGAGGCACTGCCGGCCTGTGTGAACCAGCGCGACGGAACCAGCAGCAATGCGACGAAGGTAACTGCGACGACGATCGCGCCGCCTGTCAGGTAATATTCGGTCGGCAGCAGCATCACCAGCCCGCGTTCCGTCCCGTGCGCGCTGGCCGTGCAGGGCATGAGCGTCCACAAGAGAGCTGCCGTCGCCGATGGACAGGCCGGCAACCGGTGTTTTCGGGGAAATGACGGCAACGGGTTCATCCTGCGTCTGGTGGCGTGATCGGCTGAAACATCATGCCGGGATGGAGAAGCGTATTCCATACCACGACATCTTCGCTCAGACTGGGCCTCGTGCCGCTCCTGTCAGGTCTCCTGATCAGCGGAATTCTTTGCTATAGGACATGGTAGGGCTCTTATTGTCGGTGGCACCTGGTAGACCATCGACTATCGCATCAGCATGATGGGCGTCAGTACCGTTGAGAGGAAAATTTCGAATGACCGACAAGACTTCAGCACCGAAATCCTCGGTGACCCGCCGGACGACCCTTCTTGGAATGGGCGCGGCAACGGGTGCGGGCATTCTTTCTTCCGTCTCGCCGGGCTTCGTCCGATACTCGCACGCCCAGACCTCCGCCCCCATCAAACTCGGCTTTGAATGCCACCGCACCGGTATCGGCGCATCCTATGGTCGCTGGTACGAGCGTGTCGCACGGGCTGCCGTCAAAATCATCAACGAGGAGGGCGGCATCAACGGTCGTCCCGTGGAACTGATCGTTGAAGACGATGGCACGGATCCGAAACGAGGCGCCGAAGTTGTCGAGAAGTTCGCGACCCAGCATAAGGTCGATGCTGTGTTCGGGACGCTGTTTTCACACGTCGTCGTCGCCGCCGCGCCGCGGGCGGGCGAGTTGAAGATGCCCTATCTCGTGGTATCGGAAGGCACGCACGTATCCTCGGGCAGCCTCAACCGCTATTGCTTCCAGCCCGGCATCACCGACGTTCGCAGCCAGGTCACGTCAGTAGCACCCTGGATCACGCAAAACCTCGGCAGGAAGGTCACGATGATCTTCCCCGACTACGCCTTCGGCTACGACCACCGCGATAATCTGCCGCCCGCCATCAAGGCTCAGGGCGGTGAGGTCGTGGAGATGATCGCCGTTCCGCCGACGGAAACATCGTTTACGCGCTACCTGCCACGTATTCCCGCAGATACCGATGTGCTCTACCACATCATGGTCGGTCCGGCGGTTCTCACCTTCGTCACCGAGCTCGGTCAGTTCTACGGCTCTCAGCGACCCCAGATCTTCGGCTTTATCGATAGCGTCGAGGCCGTCGATCTCTCGACGCCGCAACTGGGCTTCCTCGATGGTACCTACTTCTGGGAGGGCATGCCCCGTTATGCCCAGAAGGACCAGAGCGAATGGGACAAGTTTTATCGCACGGCCGTGGGCGTCAACCAGAATGGCGCAAGCACCGCCGATCCGAAGGACATCGCCACCTACGCCCACATGTACGGTGTGTGGGAAACGCTGTTCACCATCAAGCAGGCGATGCAGACATCGGGATATAACGGTCCGCAGGACAAGGCCAAGTTCATCGAAGCGCTCGAAGCGATCGAGACATTCGAGGAAGGCCGAGACCATCCGCAGGGCAACAAGATCTTCAACGGCAAGAACCATCAGGTTTACGGCCACCAGAACATCTCCAAGGTCGAAGGCGGCCGGATGGATGTCGTGCACCGGACCTCGATCGAAGACGGCATGTACGAGGTGACGGCGGACTACACGAAGATGTCCCTCTGACCCCTGCTTTCGGAAGGGATCGGTTGACCGGTCCCTTCGCTCTTCACCCCGCGTCGTTTTTCCTGTCTAACCGCAGCAAATCAGGCGAGGGGACAGTCGTGTCCGTGCATAGGAGCTAGGGTTTGGCGTTCGGTCCGTTTCTGCTGTTGGCGACACTGGAAGGACTGCTCCAGGCCGCGGTCCTCACATTGACGGCGCTTGGCCTTTCTCTGGTGTTCGGCGTCATGCGCGTCGTCAATGTCGCCCATGGCGAATTCTATATGCTCGGCGCCGTTGTCGCCTGGTGGGTGGCGTCGATGTTCTCGCTGCATCCGGCAGTCGGCTTTTTCGCGGCGCTCGTCATCAGCCCGTTGATTGTCGGGGCGATCGCATTCGCCAGCGAGCGGCTGATCCTGAAGCGCCTGAATTACGATCCGGAATCGACCATCGTCGCCACGATCGGCATGCTCTACATCATCCAGCAGACGGTCCTTTTGACCTACGGTCCGGATGCGCGTCCGGTGTCCGCGCCGTTCTATTACCGTATCCAGCTGCCGTGGTTCGGCTATTCCGGTTACAATCTCTTCGTCATCGCAGCGGCGATCGTGTTGCTGCTGGCGGTCTGGTTCGTGCTCAGCCGTACACGGCTCGGCCTCATCATGCGCGCCACGCAGTTCGACCGCGAGATGGCGCAGGCCTTCGGCATACCGATCGAACGGGTCTATGCCTTCGTCTTTGCCGCCGGCGCCATGCTGGCGGCGATCGCTGCGGTGCTGATCGTGCCGATCCGCCAAGCCCATTACCTGATGGGGCTCGATCCGCTGCTTCTCTCCTTCATCGTCGTCATCCTTGGCGGCCTCGGCAGTCTGCGCGGCACCGTCATCGCAGCCCTCCTGATCGGACTGAGCGACGGCATCATTTCGGTGTTCTTCTCACCAACGCTTGCAAAGATCATCTCGACCCTGCTTGTCGCCCTTGTGCTGGTGTTCAAGCCGGAAGGTCTGTTCGGGGCAAAGGCGCGATGAGAAGCGAAAACACCATCCGCGTCATCGCGCTTCACGTGGGCGTGCTGGCAGCCCTCTTTCTCGTCCAGTTCTTGCTGCCCGATTATCACCACCTCGCCATGACCCGCGTCATGCTGTTGGCGATCTATGCCATGGGCTACAACATGCTGTTCGGCTATACGGGCCTGCTGAGCCTCGGACATGCGATGTTCTTTGCCGCCGGTCTCTACGGCGCCGGCATGACGGCCTATTACACCGATCTCGGCGTGCCACTCGCGTTTCTCATCGGAATTGTCTGTGGTGCCGCCCTGTCGCTCGTCATCGGCGTGATTGCTCTGCGAACGACCGGCGTCGCCTTCATGATTGTCACCATGATGTTCGGCCAGGTTGCCTATCTCACGATCACCTACTTCACCGACTATACCCGCGGCGAAGAAGGCCTGACGATGCCGGCAGCCGCCCGCAGTTTCGATCTCCTCGGACTCCACATCGACCTGACGAATGCCGTGCAGCGCTACAACACGGCGCTCGGCCTTCTGGCTTTGACACTGCTCGTCATCTTCATCGTCGTCCGCGGACCGATCGGCAGGGTGCTGATCGCGATCCGCGAAAACGAGACGCGCACGCTGATGCTGGGCTTCGACACATTCAAGCTGAAGCTCGGTGCGCTCGTCCTGTCAGGCACGATATCCGCCATTGCCGGTGCCGCCTACGGGCTGATGTTCGCCTATGTCGGCGCAACCTTTGCCACGATCCAGTATTCGATCGAAGCGCTGCTCTTCACGTTGCTCGGCGGTGCCGGAACGATCCTTGGTCCGCTGCTCGGCTCAATCCTCATGTTCTACATGATCGACATCACCAGCGAATACACCCAGGCCTATCTGCTCGTGACCGGCGTCGCGCTTGTGGTTCTGGTCCTCTTCTTTCCGAAAGGCATTCTCGGGACGATCCGCGAAAGGTGGCTGTCATGGCTTCCGTGAGCCTGCTTTCGACAAAAGGTCTCAGCCGCCATTTTGGAGGGCTGAAAGCCGTCGACAATGTCGACTTTACCATCAGAGAAGGCGAGATCCGCGCGCTGATCGGTCCGAACGGTGCCGGAAAGACGACTTTCGTCTCGTTGCTGGCCGGTCGTATCGCGCCGAGCGCCGGTTCGATCGAGTTCCTGGGCAAGGACATCACCAACCTACCGGCGCATAAGCGCGTGCGCGACGGCATCGCCTATACATTCCAGATCACCAGCATCTATCCGACGCTGACCGTGTTCGACAACGTGGCGCTGTCGGCACAAAGCGCTTTAAGGCGTCACCCCGGCTCGAAACGGTCTGATATTGCCGAGAAGGCGCAGGAAGCCCTGGACCGCGTTGGCCTTGCGGATCGAATGGGAGAGAAGGCCGGGACCATGGCCTATGGCCACCAGCGGCTTCTCGAAGTCGCGATGGGACTGGCGCTGGAGCCGAAACTCCTGATCCTGGATGAGCCGACGCAAGGCTTGTCGGATAGCGAGATCGAAAGTTTCTGCCGGCTGGTCAAGGAAATCGCCACGTCTGCAACGGTCCTTCTGATCGAGCACAACATGCCCGTCGTCATGCAACTCGCCGACACGATCACGGTTCTCAACCACGGTCAAATCCTCGCCGAGGGGTCGCCCGGAGACATCCGTGCCAACGCAGCCGTGCAGGCCGCCTACCTGGGAACCGGTTGATATGCTCGAAGTCTCCAATCTCGATGTCTATCACGGCAGCAGCCAGACGCTGCAGGGTATGTCGCTGACTGTGGTGAAGGGCGAGGTTCTCTGCCTGCTCGGCCGAAACGGCGCGGGCAAGACGACGACCCTGCGTGCCATCATGGGTCTCGCAACGGCCGGTGCCGGTAGTATCCGACTGGACGGCACCGAAATTTCGGCGCTGCCGGCGCATGAAAGGCCACGCTTCGGCATCGGCTATGTGCCGCAGGGGCGCCGGTTGTTCTCCGAGCTGACCGTGCGGGAAAATCTCGAAATCGGCATGATGACGCGGCGCAGTCCGCAGCGCGTGCTCGACGAAACGCTTTCGCTGTTTCCCCGGCTGCAGGAGCGCCTCGGCCAGGTTTCCGGAACGCTGTCTGGCGGCGAACAGCAGATGCTGGCCACCGCGCGCGCCTTGTGCCTCGATCCCAAGGTCATCCTATTGGACGAACCGACCGAAGGGCTGATGCCCTCAATGATCGCGACGATCCGCGATGTCGTGCTGACGCTGCGAAATCAGGGGAAAGCAATCCTGCTGGTCGAACAGCGGGTGGAAGCCGTGTTATCGATCGCCGATCGCGTCTGTTTCGTCGAGAACGGCAAGGCGCAGGCAGTGATGCCGGTAGAGGCGCTGAGGGCCGATCCGTCTCTTCTGTCCCGCTACGTCGGTATCGGCTAGTCCGAGTTCTTGAGCGTCAGTTCGATTGTGATCACTACGTCACCAGTCAGACCATGCCGACCTGGCCGGAATGCAGCCGGTTATATGCGCCCCTGCGTTCGATCAGGTCCTGATGAGTGCCCTGTTCGGCAATCCCAGAATCGTCAATGACGACGATGCGATCGGCGCCCTGGATCGTGGCGAGTCGGTGGGCGATGATCAGCGTGGTCCGCCCCTGCGATAGTTCGGCAAGAGAACGCTGGATCGCACGCTCGGTTTCCGTATCGAGCGCGGAGGTCGCTTCGTCGAGGATCAGGATCGGAGGGTTTTTGAGGAACATGCGGGCAATCGCGACCCGCTGCTTCTGGCCGCCGGACAATTTCACACCACGCTCACCGATGACCGTATCGAGACCCTCCGGCAGGTTTGCCAGCATGTCCTCCAAACGTGCGCGGTGCGCGGCTTCGACAATATCAGCCTCGGAAGCGCCCAGTCTTCCATAGGCGATATTTTCCCGCAGCGTACCACCGAACAGGAAGACATCCTGCTGCACGATGCCGATCTGCTGGCGAAGGGATTCCTTCGTCATCTTGCGGATGTCGATCCCGTCGATCGTGATGCTCCCCGACACGACTTCGTAGAACCGCGGAAGAAGCGAGCATATGGTTGTCTTGCCGGCGCCCGAGGGCCCCACGAACGCGATCGTCTCGCCAGCGCGGATATCGAGGTTGATCTCTTCGAAGACAGTCTTTGCCGCGGTGTAACCGAAGGTCACGGACCGGTACGCAATCTCGCCTTTCAGGTGATCAACGGCGACCGCATCCCGTGCGTCGGCAATATCGGGCTCCGTGTCGATCAGTTCGGTAAACCGCCTGAAGCCGGCGATCCCCTTCGGATAGGTCTCGATCACCGAATTGATCTTTTCCACCGGACGAAAGAAGATGCCGACGAGAAGCAGAAAACCGATGAAGCCGCCCGCCGTCAGCTCGCCGGCGAGCACGAAATAGGCGCCGGTCACCATCACCACCATCTGGGTCAGCCGCATGCTGAGGTAACTCATGGAGCTGGTGGCGGCCATCAGCTTGTAGGCTTCCAGCTTCACGCGGCGATAGCTTTGGTTGTCCTTTTCGAACAGCGCGCGCTCGTGACCCTCGTTGGCGAAAGCCTGCACGACACGCATACCACCGACGTTTTCCTCAATGCGTGCGTTGAACTCGCCGATCCGGCTGAAAAGCCGATGGAAATTTTCAGTCATGCGGCCGCCAAAATGGCTTGTTGCCCAGGCGGTCACAGGAACGATGGTCGCAGTGATGACCGCCATCTGCCAATTGACTGAAAACATCAGCAGCAGAGCGCCGATAAAGGTCATCAGCGCAATGAACAGGTCTTCAGGCCCGTGATGCGCGACTTCGCCGATTTCCTCCAGGTCCTTGGTCAGGCGCCCGACGATATGACCGGTTTTTTGATTGTCAAAATAGCCGAACGACAGCTTCTGCAGGTGGTTGAACGCCGCCCGCCGCATGTCTGTCTCGATATTGATGCCGAGCATATGGCCCCAATAGGTGACGACGGCCATCAACCCGGTATTGAGGACATAGATGACGAGAAGGCCAGCCGACGCGAGGATGATCAGCAGCCATTCCTGGCTCAGCAGAAGCCTGTCCACAAACAGCTTCACCGCCATGGGAAATCCAAGCTCGAGGAGGCCGGACCCGATGGCGCAGCCGAAGTCGAGGAGGAATAGGCCTTTATAGGGCTGATAATAAGAGAAGAAGCGGCGAAGCATGCTGACCTGCAGACGATGTCACATCTGGCCTGCAGCGATGCAGGCCGGATGTGAGAACATGAGTAACCTTCTCATATTCGAAAAGCCGCCGGAAAGGATAGTGCCGTTATGCCACGGCACGCCATTCACTTCGCTCAGGCGGTCTGCAAGCAGCACGTCGCCGTCTGCGGGGTCTTGATCAGCCCCGTCCGAACTCGTCGACGATGCGGATAATGTCGTCTTCCCCAAGATAGGAACCGGTCTGGACCTCGATCATTTCAAGCATGATCTTGCCGGGGTTGGCCAGGCGATGGACTTCACCCTGTGGAATGTACACGCTCTCGTTTTCGCGGACCGTCTGCACGGTGTCACCGATCGTCACCTCGGCCGTGCCCTTGACGCAGATCCAGTGCTCCGAGCGGTGGTGATGCTTTTGGAGAGAGAGCTTCTTGCCTGGCGTCACAAACAGCCGTTTCACCTGGAACCGATCGCCGTTGAGGATCGAGGTATAGCCACCCCAGGGGCGGTAGGAGGTTGGATGTGTTTCGGTGAGAGCCGAAGTCGCCTTGGCGGCGGCGAGTTGCTTGACGATGTTGCCGACGTTCTGACTGTCGTCGAGGCGGCCGACATAGACAGCGTCCTCGCTGGCGATGACGGCAATTCCATCCACACCCTGCACGGCCATATGACCGTGGCGCGACAGGACGAGCGAGTTCTTCGTGTTGATCAGCGTCGCGTTGCCGAGCGCGACATTGCCATCGGCATCCTGCTCGCCCAGCTTCCAGACCGCATCCCAGCTGCCCATGTCTGACCAAGTGAAGGACGCCGGCACGACAGCAGCGTTTGCTGTCTTTTCCATGATCGCATAGTCGACCGAGATGTTCGGGCTGGCCGAAAACGATGCCTCGTCGAGGCGCAAGAAATCGAGGTCACCGGATGCCTTTGCAACGGCAGCGCTTGCAGCTTCAGCAACAGCGGGCGCAAAGCGGGCGAACTCGCTGAGAACCACGCCGGCCTGGAACATGAAGATGCCGGAGTTCCAGACAAAACCACCGCTCGCCAGCATCTTTTCAGCGTCCGGCAGGGCAGGCTTTTCGACGAAGCGCTTTACTGTGTTCGCACCGCTTGAGAGCTGGTCACCGATCTCGATATAGCCATAGCCGGTCGAAGGCTCGGTCGGTGTAATGCCGAAGGTGACGAGCTTGCCGCTTGCTGCCGTCTTGCGTGCGGTCTGAATGGCATCGAAATAGGCCTTGCCCGCTTCGATTTCGTGGTCGGAGGCCAGCACCTGCAAGATCGCGTCGTCGCCGAACTTCTCGGCGACGAAGGCAGCGGCTGCGGCAACGGCCGGTGCCGTGTTGCGCGCGGACGGCTCCAGCATGATCGCCGTGAGTGGCAGGCCAAGCTCGCGTGCCTGTTCGGCGGCAAGGAAGCGGAAATCTTCGTTGGTGATGACGATTGCAGGCTCATAGAGCGTCTCGTCGGCAACACGCGCAAGCGTGGACTGGAACAGCGTCTGGTCGCCGACGAACTGTATAAACTGCTTTGGTGCAGAAGACCGTGACAACGGCCACAGCCGCGTGCCCTTGCCGCCTGCCATGATTACGGGAATGATCTTGCCAACCATAGTCTCAGTCTCCACTGACGCTTTTGCTTTTGAGATTTGTCATCGGTTACGTTCTGCCGCCCAACGCCGAATGAGATCAAGCCCTTGAGCCAACAATTCCAAGGCGGCCCGTTCATCCGGCGCTTCGACGTAGCAGCGCATTTCCGGAGCATTGCCAGACGGCCGAAGATGGATGATGCGCCCGTCCTCAAGTGTCACGCGAAGCCCGTCTATTTCGCTTTTCGCAGTGACCGAGCCGATGGGCGCGAGGAAAGCGAAAAGATTGTCGTCGGATGCCCGCAGATGCGCCATCAGTGCCGCACTCGTTTCCACGGGGAAGTTTTCCAGCCGGTCTGCCGCTGCAAAAGCAAGCGGATGATCGGCAACGATGCGCGATAGCGGTTGCTTGGCGTTCGTGAGAAGCGAAAGCGTCGCGAGCGCCGGAAGGAAGCTGTCGCGAGTTGGCAGCGCTTGCAATGTGCCTCCGGCAACTGTGAAATCGGAGCCGGTCAGCGTGCCGCCATTGGCCTCGAACCCGACGATCGCCGTTTTGCCATCCTTGGCTGCCGCCTGCATGGCGGCAATGACGAATGGTGAGCCGACCTTTGTTCTTACAACCGTATAGTCGCCGGCAGCCTCTATCCGTGAATTGGACGTGACTGGAGTGGCGACCACTTCGGCATGGAGGAAGTTTGCCGTGATCAGGCCCAACAGATCGCCTCTGAGCGGCTGCCCCTTTTCGTCTGCGACGAGCGGGCGGTCGCCATCACCATCCGCGGAGACGATCGCGTCGAGATGATATTGTGGGGCCCAACCCTGCAGCAGCGCAATCGTCTCGGCAGAGACGGCTTCCGTATCGACGGGAATGAAACGCTCAGAGCGTCCGAGCGGCAAGACCTGCGCCCCCAGCTTTTCAAGAACCTGAACGAAGAGATCGCGCGCGACTGTGGAATGCTGATAGACACCGATAGTCAATCCGGCCAATGCATCCGGAGCAAGCAGCATGACGTTCCGTTCGACGAAAAGTGCTTCGGCCTCCACGTGCTGATCCGAAGCTTCGCCCGGAGTGGCGTCGATCTCTTCATCTGCCATGGCGCCGGCGATCGCCGTGATCCGGATCTCGTCCTGTTTGTCGATCTCACCATCGGCACGGTAGAATTTGATACCGTTGCGATCATCCGGGATATGCGATCCAGTGATCATCAGGCCGGCAGCCGAGAGCTTCATACCGTAAAGTGCCAGCGCGGGAGTGGGTATGGCCCCACAATCGATGGCGTTCAGTCCTGCCCGCTGCAAGGCGCCGATACAGGTTGCCGCAATCCTCGGGCTTGAGGCGCGGAAATCACGTCCCACCAGAACCGGATCCCCCGGCTTGGCAAGACCGGCCTCTAAAAGATGGCGTGCGAACGCTGTGGTGTAGAGCGCCGACGCTCTGCCTTCGAGATCAGTGACAAGACCGCGAAGGCCGCTTGTTCCAAATTTCATGATGCGTCTGTTTCGATTGGTCGGATAGCAATGATTGTGGGAGCCAATACCATAAAAATATGGAACGTAGCTATAGACGCTTGAACGGTAAAAGCGAGAGTATATGTAGGCGTATAGTTAAATCATCACAAGTCATATTTCCGCTTTGATTCGAAAGACCGTGATAAACTACTAAAATATACTTTGCTCTGGATGTGGTATTGCTAAAGCATTCCCAGTGTTGGGCGTAATTTGGATTGGGGCTAATATGAAAGATTTCCGCGGGGGGTGGCTGCCAAAGAACGCTGTCTATAGATCAATTGTTTTTATCCACTGGTCAGCACTCGCCTTAGCGCTTTTGAATTTTGGCGCCGTGCAGATTTCCACTGTCGCTATCTACGGATTGGCAAGTGCTCTCCTACTTTGTATCGCCGTCTTCGTCCGAGGGATCCCCAAGGCAGGGGAGCCGGCCGTGAAAGCCGCTATCGTATTGGCTCTGGTCGCCTTCGCATGGGTAATCTTCCAGACTACTCCGCTGCCTGAAGCAATCTTCAGTCAACCGTCGTGGAGAGACCTCGTCGAGTTTCAGCTCGATGCTTCCCCGGTAATATCCTTGACGCCTGCGGATGACTGGGCATCTTTGTTTCGTTTCCTCGTGCCGGTTGAGGTCTTTCTGCTCGGGATTATTTTGTGCGACAGCGACGAACGAGCGATCGCCACCCTCAAAGGCCTGGCGATAGCAGGAGCCGTTGTCGCTCTTCTCTCCATCGCCCAATTCCTGATCGCGCCCAAGACACTCCTCTTCATCGCAAAGACGGCTTACCTCGACAGCCTAACCGGCTTCTTTGTCAATCGGAACACCGCCGCAACCTATTTCGGGATTGTCGCCATCCTGAACTATGGAATCCTTTCGTCTCACCTGCGGTGTGTTGGGGTCCGGCGAATTCTCACGTCGCTGGATCAAGGCAGGGGTCTTCCATTCGATCAACGAAAGGCAGTTCGAGGAGCACTAAGCTTTGCGATACTGTTTATGGTATCGGTCACGGCTCTTGTGCTGACGAAGTCCCGGGCCGGGGTTGCGGCAAGTTTTGCCGCGCTTCTGTTGATGACCCTGTTGTTCGTGTTCAGATCTTCGCAGAACAAGCATCCTGTCCCTGCGCTTCGGAGTACCGGCCTTAGATCCATCCGCGTTGGCGCATTTCTGATAGCGATTGCTTTAACCGGCCTATTCGCAGCAGGCTTCCTGTCGTTTTCTGGCAGAGCTTTGCTCCGAGCAGAAGTGCAGGGCGCAAGCGACGGCCGCTTTTGCATCATGCCGGGATTGGGCTCGGGGGTATCCGATCATTTTCCGTTCGGGACCGGACTGGCAAGTTTCGAAACCGCTTTTACAGCGTATCGCGATCCGGACTGCGGCGTCTATACGGTTTGGAATCGTGCCCACGATGTCTATCTCGAAGCGGTCTTCGCGTTGGGCGTCGCCGGCATATTCATTATCGCGTTTGGACTGGCCTTTATCTTATCGTGCCTCGTCAGAGGAATGGCAGCGAGGCGTCGCCTTCGTTATGTCCCGGAATCCGGCTTCGCGGTGGTGTTGCTGCTTCTCGTTCACTCCGCCTTCGACTTCTCAATCCAGATCTCCGGCCTCGCCATTTTCGTGGCTGCGACCTTGGCGCCGATCGTCGTTGTCTGCGTTGCCGATCTAAAAGTCGGGTCGAAAAACAGGCGAAATCGAACGATCCAAACAAGTGTGGCGGGGCAATTGCCGTCGGCGGCCAGCCTGCGAGATAAACAGTTGCCTGCTGCTTGAGATATGCAGCTTATCCAAAACATCTACATTAGTAAGATAAATTCTATTGTACTATTTTATAGCTTAGTCACAAATAATATATATAATTATTAGTTAAATATGTGATTTATCAGCAACAAATCTTCGTTTCGTTCCAGATTTATTTGTTACGTTCCAATCTAAACTAGAAATAAATAATCTCGTGTGCAATTTTCGCTTGGGGCTTCTAAGGGGACACACGTGAAAATCAAAACCGCATCGACTTTTGTTCTTGTGGCGACGTCATTCCTGTCGGGATGCACAGCGCTGCCAAACTCTGGACCGGATTCTCGGCAGGTGGAGGCGCAGGCAACTGCAAAGGTTACATCAGCCAAAAAGGCACAGGCAGTCGGGATCGACTATGCTCTCGTCGACATTAGTAAATCTGTGCTTGCTTATGTAGAGGATACCAAGGCGACATCCCTTAAAGGGGGGTTCGGCGGCGGCCGTGGCGGAGCCCCGAGCTTGCCGCTCGGCGTTGGTGACGTCGTTCAGGTCTCTGTCTTTGAATCTCAGTCCGGCGGCCTGTTTATTCCCAACGACGCCGGGAGTCGTCCTGGTAACTACGTGTCGCTACCGAACCAGACAATCGATCGGGAGGGCACGATCAGCGTCCCTTACGCCGGCCGTATCCCGGCCGCCGGGCGTCCGGTGGAGGACGTCCAGCGACAAGTTGAGGATGCACTTGCTAACCGTGCGATTGAGCCGCAGGTGTTGATCACGAAGGTCAGCAGCCGGTCTGCTCAGGTCGCGGTTCTGGGCGACGTACGCTCGCCTGCGAAGATAGAGTTGACGGAAGCTGGTGAGCGCGTGCTTGACGTCGTTTCCGAAGCCGGCGGCTTGAGCTCGCCCGGCATCGAAACCTATATTACGCTGCAAAGACGCGGAAAATCGGCGACTGTCCTTTACGATTATCTGGTCGCCACGCCGTCTGAAAACATCTATGTCGCACCTGGCGACACCATTCTGGTCGATCGTGAACGTCGAACCTACCTTGCATTTGGCGCCTCGGGTCTCAATGGCAGGTTTGACTTCGAGGAATCGAAGCTGACCCTTGGTGAAGCACTGGGGAAGGCGGGCGGATTGCTGGACTCGCGTGCAAATCCGGCGCAGGTCATGCTCTACCGCACAGTCAAGAAAGACTTCCTGGCTAAGCTGGGCGTAGATACCAGTCGGTTCAGCGGCGAAATGGTTCCCGTCATCTTCAGAGCCAATATGAGAGATCCTTCGGCTCTCTTTGCTGTCCAGAAGTTCCCGATGCAGGATAAGGACACGATCTATGTGTCTAACTCCGACTCCGTCGAAACGCTGAAGTTCCTCAACATCCTGAATTCTGTGACTTCGACTGTCGCTGGTGTTCCGTCGGATGCCATCGCCACCCGCGATGCTGTTCGAGAACTCGCCCCGTGAGTTGTCGCTTCAAATTCACAAGTTAACAGTAATTTAATCTCTCTATTGATGATTTTTTACTTCTGTGCGATGGATTGATTAGTTTAGTAATCTTCGGGAGACAGTCATGCCTAAGGTTTTTATAAGTAATATTGCAGGTATCGCGCTTTCCACTGCTCTAGTTTCAGGTATTGCTGACCTTTCTTCGGCTCATGCACAGTCGGCTTTGCCAACGGCGGGATGCTTCGTCGCGCCGGCCCGGATGTCTGATGCCGAGATCAGCGCGTTTCTCGCAGCTCCAGAAAGTCTGTTGTCGCAGTTCTCGTCTGGCGGACTTCCACTGTCCAATCAGGCTCGTTCGCTCGCCGGATCCAGCGCCGACGCACTGTCCCCGCTGATTGCCATCGCTGCAAAGGCTAATGCCGGTCAGGCTGCCGCGATCGGCGCGGGGCTTGCTCGTGCCGCAAGGGCCTGCGCTACCGTCAATCCCGAATATGCCTCCCGTATCCAGGATGCTATCGCGGACAGCGGCAATCGCGCCCTCGAGACAGCGTTTCTCGCGGCCAACAGCGAAACGCAGACTGCGTCTCTTGGCGGCGGCCTCAGCGGTGGCGGCTCGGCAACCGGTGGCGCTGGCGCGATTGGCGGCGGCGGCACGCCAGGTGGCGGCAGCAATGGTGGCGCTGGAACGACTGCGTCGACCGGCTCGGGCTCGTCCAGCTTCTCTTCCGGCGGCGGTAGCGGATATTACGCGAGCGAAGACGGCGGCTCGACGACGATCGTCGAAGGCAGTTCGTCCACGGCGTCGTTCTGAGGCGGCTACTGTCTGGCATTTCATTGAGCGAGGTTTTTCTTGCAGATTCATAACAAGAGTTTCTCTGGTGGCCTGCAAGGCGACGATGTCGATCTAGAGCGCTCCGTTCAAGGAATTGATTTCGACGCTGTTTTAGCGATCGCCAGACGACAATGGATGATCGTAGCGGCCGCAGTGGCGGCCGCTATTGTCCTAGGATTGGCGTATATATTCACGGCAGTTCCTCTTTATACGTCCAACGTCAGCGTCTTGATCGACCAAGGCAATAGAGAAGTCGTTCAGCAGCTTTCGACAATTGGTGGCGTGGTCGACGACGAGGGTTCCGTTCTCAGTCAAGTTGAACTCCTGAAATCGGACACGATTGCCTTGTCCGTCGTGGATAAGCTCGACCTTACGAATGATGCGGCGTTTGCGAGTGCCGGAGGGTCTGTCATTGGAACAATGGCCGGAACGCTCCGGTCGCTGGCAAATGTCTCTTCGTGGTTCGTTGTTGAACCCGAAACCAGCGATCGGGTGGAGGCGAAACGCCGCGCCGCTGCGAACACGCTCCTTTGGAACATGGAGATCAGCCGCGTTGGTCGCACTTATGTTTTGAGCATCAGCTACACCTCTCCATCGTCTTCTCTCTCTGCGAAGATCGCCAACGCGATCGGAGAGGCCTATCTGGTTGACAAGCTCAATTCGAAATATGAGGCAACCAGGCGCGCAAGCGGCTGGCTGCAGGATCGCATAGCCGAACTGCGCCAGAAGGCTTTGGACTCGGATCTTGCCGTCCAGAAGTTCCGCAGTTCCAACGGCCTCGTTGCTGCCGGCTCGGTTCTGGTTGCTGACCAGCAGTTGTCCGAACTCAACAGCGCATTGATCGTCGCGCAGTCCGATACCGCAAAAGCTGAGGCGCGCCTGCAGCGGATCGCGCAGATCATCGCTTCGGGCCAAGGAGACGCGATCGTTACGGATGTTCTCGACAGTTCCATTTCCAACGAACTGCGCCAGAAATATCTCGATGCCTCCAAGCGGGAAGCGCAGATATCCGATCGTCTCGGAGTGAATCATATTCAAGCGATCAGGCTGCGCAGCGAAATGACGGAATACAACCGTCTGATGTTCGAAGAGGTCAATCGTATCGCCGAAAGCTACAAGAGCGATCTCAACGTTGCCAAGGCCCGGGAAAAGAGCCTGACGGATTCGGTCGCGCAGGCCACAGGCATCAGCGCCACCGCGAGCGAGACCCAGGTACAGCTGAGAGAACTCGAGCGGGAAGCTGACACCTACAAGAACATGTACCAGACCTTCCTGCAGCGGTATCAGGAGGCCATACAGCAACAGTCCTTCCCGGTCACCGAAGCACGTATCATCACGCGAGCGGCTGCACCCGACAGTCCGAGCCATCCCCGCAAGCCATTGGTACTGGCGCTGTTCGTGATCATCGGTGCCGCGGTCGGGAGTGGCCTTGGCGCGTTTCGCGAGTTCCGGGACCGTTTCTTCAGAACCGGCGAACAGGTTCGCGACGTTCTCAATCTGGAGTTTCTGGGCATCGCGCCAATAGTGGCTCCCGGAAAGGCCGTCGATGCTCCGGATAGCTCTGACGGTCGTGGCTTTGGCCAGGTTCGAAAGACCCATGCCGTTTCGAATTACGTCATCGATCACCCACTCTCCGCCTTCGCGGAAACGCTTCGAAGCGCCAAGATTGCTGCAGACCTCGCGCTTACCGGCAAGAGTTGCAAGATCATCGGCGTCGTTTCGTCATTGCCTGGAGAAGGCAAGTCAACGATTGCGGTGAATTTTGCCGAGTTGCTGGCGGGGCAAGGAAACAGAACCGTCCTGATCGACGGCGATTTGCGCAACCCGGGCGCGACGCGGGCGATCGGGAGACATGCGGAATCCGGCCTTCTCGAAGTGCTCATCGACAACAAGGATCCGCAGTCGCTTTTCCTCCGAAACGATCGGACTAAACTTGCGTTCTTGCCTGCAGTTGTCCGTCACCGCATTCCGCATTCGTCCGAACTGCTGTCGTCCGCGCGCATGCGTCAGGTGCTCGCAGACATCAGCAATACCGCAGACTATATCATTATCGATCTGCCGCCTCTTGGCCCGGTCGTCGATGCCCGCGCCATTGCAGGCCGAATTGACGGGTTCATCTTCGTCACCGAATGGGGCAAGACAGCACGCCGGGTCGTTCGTCAGGTTCTCGCTTCCGATCCCTATGTCCGCGACAAGTGTCTTGGTGTCGTGCTGAACAAGGTCGACCAGGAACGGATGAAGCTCTACCGAGCCTATGGCTCCAGCGAATATTATTACTCGCGATACTCCCAGTACTACCAGGAAGGCTGAGAATGACGCGGCGTGGTCGCAGACCGCTTCTCATCGGAGCGGTCGTCCTGCTCTGCATGGGAAGCCTGACGATCTCGGTAACACAGATCTCACGTTACGCCCGGTTCGGGACCATGCGACACATCGCGGCCGAGATTGAACGCGACAGACCGGTCTCGCGGGAGTTGCTCGAAGGAACTCTACCGCAGATGAGACTGCTTCTCAGAGACGATGTTTGCCAAAGCGAGTTCGTCAAAGCAGCTGTAACGGTTGCGCTCGTCCGGCTGGATACGCAAAGCCCGGATGTCGAATACGACAACTGGTCGAGCGCGCTTGGGGAGGCAGAGACCGTGGTGCGCTTTGCGCTTCACTGCCTCCCGAGTGATGGAAACTTCTGGGTCCGGTATGCAATGGTCAGGCAAGCGGTCGGGGAACAGCCAGAGGAAATCGCAAAGCTCGTCACGCTGTCGCAGCTTTACGCCCCCGCAGAAGAAAACACGATTGCGGCGCGGTTCCGCTTGTACAATCGCCTGACGCAGCCGAGCCTTACCCTCGCGGCAGCACCGCTGAAAGCGGATCTTGCGGTGGTATGCTCCTTGAAAGGCGCTGCCCTGCGGCGGCGTTTGCCTTTGGCGAACCCAGTCCTTGCCCATGAGGTCCTATCTTACGCGCAAGATTGTCATCTCGGTCGATCGTTGCGCGACAAAACGGGGAGATAGGTTCGTCCATCCGGACCGGGCGGCAGATCGTTCGAGGACGGTCGGTCGCGACCAGTTCTCGAAGGAACAAGTGAACCCGGTTCGCCTCTGCCCTGTTTTTCCTTCCGAGAGCGGAGGACCATTCCGCATGATCCCGGCTCACTCTTGCGGGTAGAGACACGGAACCCGTCGGCGATCGGATCCATTCATTCTGCGAGGGCGCTCCTCAGATGCTCCGTCGCCGGCCTATTTCCACACGGTCAAACATGGCTTCCGTCATCCAGTTTCCCGAGAAATGCAGAAGCACTGTTGCGATAGGCCTGCTGCGTTCCTGCCGACATCCGTCGCCATGACGCATACATCTGCGCCAAACGGTGGTTGCCCGACAGTGACTCGGCATTACGGGCGAGGAAATCCCAGTACAAGGCGTTGAAGGGACAGGCTTTCTCGCCAGTTTTCTGCGACACGTCATACCGGCAGCTTTCGCAGTAATTGGACATACGAGAAATATACGCGCCGCCTGCGGCGTATGGCTTGGAGGCCATAAACCCACCGTCGGCAAACTGGCTCATTCCGATCACATTGGGCAGTTCAACCCATTCGTAGGCGTCGGCATAGACTTCCAGATACCAGCGATGGACCGCGTAGGGATCAAGACCTGCCAGCATCGAGAAATTTCCGACCACCATCAGACGCTGGATATGATGCGCGTAGGCATGGGTAATCGTCTGTTTGATCACTGTGGACATACAGGCCATGTCCGTTTCACCGCTCCAGAAAAAGTCCGGCAGGGGACGGGATGCGGCGAAGAAATTGCTTGTCTCGTATCCCGGCATTTTCAGCCAATAGATGCCGCGGATATATTCGCGCCAGCCGATGATTTGGCGGATGAAAGCCTCGACCGCATTCAGCGGCGCGTGTCCTTCGAAATACGCGCGCTCCGCAGCCCGGCATAGTGCGAGCGGATCGAGCAGTCCAACATTGATGTAGAAGGAGAGAAGCGCGTGGTTCAGGAACGGCTCTTCGGCCAGCATCGCGTCCTGCGTTTCGCCGAAATTCGGTAGGAAATCGCGGATGAATCCATCGGCTGCCTTCTCCGCATCGGTGCGGGTCACTGCAAACGAGAAATTCTCCGTCGAACCCATATTGTTCGGGAACGTGCGCTCGACGAGCGCAAGAACCTCCTGCGTTGCTGCGTCGGGCGGAAAGACATGATGCTTCGGGCGAAACAGGTCGGGTTTGGCAGGTTTGCGATTTTCACTGTCGAAATTCCACCGGCCACCTTCGGGGTGGTCACCGTTCATCAACAGGCCGGTCTTGCGCCGCATGTCCCGATAGAAATACTCCATCGTCAGAGCCTTGCGGTCCTTGGCCCAGGCTTTGAACTCCGTCGTCGAACAGATAAACCGCGTGTCCTGCCGCACCTCTACCGGCAGATTTACCAAACCTTGCCAGTCTTCCATGGCGGAAAGAACGCGCCACTCGGCAGCTTCGGTGACGATGATCGATCGGGGTGACGTCTCTGCAATCGCGCGCAAAAGCTCGGTCGTGAAGGAGCCTGAATTGTCGCGATCATCAAGCCGCACGTACCGGACGCAGAAGCCTTTCGCACGCAGCTCATCGGCAAAATGGCGCATTGCGGAAAAGATGAAGGCGAGTTTCAGTTTGTGATGCTCGACATAGGTCGCCTCCTCCACCACCTCGCACATCAGGATCATATCCTGCGTGGGATCGGCACCCTCAAGGCTCGGTAGCGACAAGGATAGCTGATCGCCAAGAATGAAAATGAGGTTGCGGGTTGGCTTCACAGCTTGCTTTGACCCTCTTCTATAATGACGGATACCGTGCCTTTCCGCCAAACCCCTGCAAGAGCGGAGGTCGGGATCGAAGAGGGAGCATGTCGATCTTGTCTATCCGGTGAATGCCGACGGGGTCGAAGCGTTGCATTGCTATACGCGAAAATCACAGGCCAATGATGACGGCGCGAGTGTACGCGCCGCCGCCTCCCATTTCGCTCGTCGATTGTCCAATCTCTGATCGGACCGCAGCTGTGCGCAGGCAGGCTTGCCCGTCGGTCCAGCCCCCGAGTTCGAACGCTCCTCACGCCGCCCCCGCTTCAGTCCCGAAGGCTACTGGTCCAGCACCTTCCGTATTTTATCAGCAAGCTGATCGAGGCTGAAGGGTTTTTGCAAGAGGTGCGTTCCCCCCTCCAGCACGCCGTTATGGACAACGGCGTTGCGGGTGTAGCCAGTCGTATAGAGAATACTCAATTCCGGCATCAGAACCTTGGCGGCGTCGGCCAATTCTCGGCCTGTCATCCCCGGCATCACGACATCTGTAAACAACAAGGTCGGCTTGAGACCTGCCCTGATCAAGGTGAGCGCCTGCTCGCCCGATGCGGCTTCGACGACGGTATATCCCAGTTCCCGAAGCGCCTCGGTGGAGAAAACGCGCACGCGCTGGTCGTCCTCTACGACAAGGATCGTCTCGGAAACGCTGCCCCGGCCCGGCTGCTTGACGACGCCCTGGATGTTTACGGGAGCTTCAACCTCACCGTGATGCCGCGGCAGGTAGATCTTTATGGATGACCCGACGCCTTCTTCCGAATAGATTTTGACGTGCCCGCTCGACTGCCTGACGAAGCCGAAGATTTGGCTTAGCCCCAGACCCGATCCCTTGCCGACCTCCTTGGTGGTAAAAAACGGATCGAAAGCCTTCGCCATAACCTCGGGCGTCATCCCCGTTCCGGTATCCGATACGGCAATCATGACATATTGCCCGGCTGCCACTGCATTGTCCTGCGCGTATTCGTCGGAAAGATACGAGTTTGCGGTTTCGACCGTCAGGTTGCCGCCGCGGGGCATGGCATCGCGGCCATTGACGGCGAGGTTGAGAATGGCGTTTTCCAGCTGACTGCTGTCGGCATAGACTTTCCACAGTCCGGCCGCCAAGACGGTTTCCACGGAAACATGCTCTCCGAGCGTGCGGGTCAGCAATTCCGACATTCCGGCAATCATGCGATTGGGGTCGATCACCTCCGGCTGAAGCGGTTGCCGTCGCGAGAAAGCGAGCAGGCGGTGCGTCAGCGACGCAGCTCTCGTTGCGCCATCCTTTGCGGCCTCGATGTAGCGGCCGACATCGACCTCACCGCGCGCCAACCGCTTTTCGAGCAGGCTGATCGAACCCAGTATGACGGCCAGCATATTGTTGAAGTCATGCGCGATGCCGCCCGTGAGCTGACCAACGGCTTCCATTTTCTGCGCCTGGCGCAACTGGTCCTGCGCGTCGACCAGCTTCGCGGTTCTTTCTTCTACTTCACGCGCCAGTTGCTCGCGGGACTTCGACAGAATATCGCGTGCATCGACGATGTCCTGGATATCGGTGCATGTCCCGAACCAGCGGCTGATTTCGCCATCCTCCTTCCGCACAGGCTGCGCGCGGCCGAGAACCCATCGATAGTTACCGCTACGATGTCGGAGGCGGTACTCGATGTGGTAGGGCTCTCCTGTGACGAGGCTGCGACGCCAGGTGGACCAGGCGCGATCCTGATCGTCAGGGTGGAATACGCCGTTCCATTCCTCGCCGTCTGTCGAGCCTTGCGGGACGCCCGTGAAGTCGTACCAACGCTGGTTGTAATAATCGTGGTGGCCGTCGGGTTGCGTGGCCCAGATCATCTGGTCGATCGAATTGGTGATCGCACGGAAGCGTTCCTCGCTCTCCCGCAGCGCGATTTCGACAACGCGGCGATCGGTGATGTCAAATGACACACCCGGAAACCGCAATGGTGTACCGTCCGGCGCAAGCGTGACGCGGCCTTGGGCAGTCACCCACCGGACGGAACCATCCGCGTCGACGAGCCGGTATTCCTGCGAAAATATAGTGCCCGTCTTCAGCGCTTCGTCGATCGCGGATTGAAGGGCCGGCAGATCATCGGGATGAACCAGACGGAAAAAAGCACCGATCGGAGCGCCGCTGGCGGCAACGCTCCGCTCAACGCCGTAGATCTTGGCAAATCGCGCGTCGGCCACCACGCTGTCGTTCGGGATGTCCCAGTCCCACGTCCCGACAGTTTCTGAGGCGCCGAGTGCGTATTCCAGTCGCTCTTCGCTCGCCCGCAACGCCCGTTGCGCAGAGAGGCGGGCGGTCGTCTCGGTACCTTGGTTGAAAACCCCGACGACACGACCTTCCGCCGAAAAGATCGGTGCGAAGCTGTAGTCCCAATGCGTATGCTGAACGCGTCCGCCGCGAAGCATCGGCAGCATTTGATCGGCCACACGAAAACCCTTGCCCGTCTCGACGACGGCCATGAGTTGCGGTTTTATGATATCCCAGATGTCCGCCCAGACGGTCGACGCGGGGCGACCCAATGCCCACGGGTGTTTCTCTCCAGCGATCGGCGACCACGCATCGTTATAAAGGAGACGCATTTCGTCTCCCCAGTAGATGGCAGTTGGCAGGTCGGTATTGAGGCACAAGGCCAGCGTGGTCTGCAGCTCTATCGGCCAGTCCTCGATAGGTCCTAAGCTGGTTGTGTTCCAATCGACCGCGCGAATCCGCGAAGCCATTTCGCCTTCTATCTCTGAAAGGATCTGCATCACGTCAGAGGCTCACTGGCTGTTCGGCACATGAAGGCTACGCTCATTTCAGTTTAATGGCTTCAGTCTGGAGATCGGGTCTAACAGAAAACGGGAGGGGTGGGGAGACGGTGTTTGACGCGTGGAGGATGGTGGCCACAGTCTGTGTTCAACCTCTAAGGCGAAGCGTTGTTTCCGCATAATATTCCCGAGAAGCCGGTCTTCTCGCGCAACTGCTGTCTCCGGCAAAACCAGAGGCGGCGTCTTGGCGGACCGGTATGAGTCAGCGAGCCCTCGGTACGGCGCAAGAGGTCACCGAATTAACCACACCGCCAAAAGACCAACAGCGACGACTGTTGTTGCGGCACCGTAGCCGTAAAACGATTCAAGCAATTTGCGGTGCATGGGTTTCGTATCTCCATCCCGTGCGTCGGACGGGGCCCCGGTCATTGTCATTTATGCAAAGGTCTCAGTCGAATTCGTCGCCTCAAGCAATCCCTCGCGTCGTAACGGTAAACGCGGAGTCATCCCTTGGTCGCTCTGCATAACGCCGTTTGCGCAAAATGGTTCCATAAGAGCATGTCAAAGCATACACTCTCTGATGCTCTGGAGAAGTACGCCCGGCCCATGGGGTTTGGGGATAAAGCGTTCTGCAAACGTAAGCTCGGATTGTTGAAGGGTCCAGTTTCCCGACGTGAGGATGATCCGGATCGGGGGCCATCTATCGCGCACCATCCGAGCGAGTTCCACGCCTTCACCCTCGGCAAACAGGTCGATATCCGTCAGGAGAAGTTGGATATCGAAGTTGCTCTCCAGGATGTCTATGGCTTGGGCTGCATCGACCGCGGCGAACACCTCGTACCCGGCATCCTGCAACTCCTCCACCAATATAAATCGGAGGACGGGCTCATCTTCAACGACGAGAATAACTCCGGCTTGGCTCATTTCGGACCTCGGCATCACATTCTCTGTACGTTACCGTACAATTGAACATTTTGGCGAGGCATCAGTTCCGACTTTTACACAGGCGTTGCCTGAATCTGAGCCGAACTCTCATTCACATCCTCTACGGCTTGATGATCGGGCGAACGAGAAGTCGCGACAAGACGTTTCGGCCGCGTGTGTAAGGCGCGAGATCGACGTCGCTAACCAGCCTTGCCCCGCCCTCCCGGCGCTCGAGCGTGATCTTCCGGCTGTGAAACTGTTCGAGCTCTACGCGGTGTGCCACGCTCAGGATTGTGGCATTGGGCAGCTCGTCGATCATCATCTCCATGATTTTGTCCTGCGTCTTTTCGTCGAGAGCGGAGGTGGCTTCATCAAGGACAATGATGTCAGGGTCGTTGAGGAGAAGCCGGGCAAACGCCAACCTCTGCTTCTCTCCTCCTGACAGCGTGTGGTCCCATGGCGCTTCGTCCTCGATCCTGTCGCGCAGGTGCCCGAGCCCGACTTTGTCGAGGGCAACATGAATTTCTTCTGCCGACCACGTGTCTGCCGGTTTCGGGTAGGCGACGGCGCGACGTAGTGTGCCCGAGGGGATGTATGGTTTCTGGGGCAGCATGAACAGTTCCTGGCCCTTGCGGAAGTTGACACTTCCTTCTCCCCATGGCCACAGCCCCGCAATGGCTCGCACCAGCGTACTCTTGCCCGAACCGGATTCACCCGCCACGAGGACGCGTTCGCCAGGCCCGATCTCCACCTGCGTTTCCTTGACAACGGCAGTGCCGTCGCCAAGCGAGACGGAGACCTCGTTCAGGCTGAGCATGGTGTCGCCCTCAGTTTCGCCATGCTTGATCCGTCCGACAGTTTCGTTCTGTTCGGCCTGTTCCAGACCATCAAGCGAAACCATCAGCGAGGCTACGCGACGGGCGCAGGCATTCCAGTCGGCGAGACGGGGATAGTTGTCGACCAGCCATCCAAACGCACCTTGAACGATTGTGAATGCCGATGCCGCCTGCATGACCTGACCCAGTGACATGCTGCCATCGAGGAACTTTGGGGCACAGAGTAGGACCGGAACGACCGGTGCAATGAGCATCGATCCGTGCGAGACCAAGGACGTGCGCATATATTGCCACGCAAGCAGCCGCCACTGCTGACGGACATTTGCGAAGGTCCGATCGAGATCGTTGCGCTCTTCCTCTTCGCCGCCCAGCAGCGCGATGCTCTCGCCGTTTTCGCGCACGCGGGTCAGCGTATAGCGGAACTCCGCTTCGACCTGGTTCTTATTCTCGGACACTTTCACAAAGTTCCGGCCGATGACCGCGATCGAACTCGATGTGATGATGGCATAGACGACCGCCGCAATCACGAGGAAGCCGGGTATGGTGACGTAATTTCCGGCGATCGGAATCGTCAGCGCGCCACCGATCGTCCACAGGACGACGATGAAGGTCGACGCCGACACGAAAGCCGAAATCACCCCTGACGTGAAATCCACGGGCGATTCCGTCGCGATCCGCATATCCTCGGAGATGCGGGCTTCCGGGTTCTGGTGATCGCCTCCGATCAGGTTCAGCTGGTAGTAGCGTCCATTCGTAAGCCACCGCGAGATCAATGATTTCGTGAGCCACGAGCGCCAGCGGCGCTGCATCAGCATGCGCAGATAGACCTGCGAACTGACGAGCGCGACGCTTCCAAGCACGAGGGGCGGAAACAGAAGGCCTAGCGAATAGACCTGATCGGCATTCCGCTGTTCGATCGCATCGAACAGTCCGCGGTTCCAGACATTGATACCATACTGGAAAGCGACGTTGACACCGATGAGCGCGAGAAGCGTTATCGAGCATACCCAGGCGATCTTGTCGCCATCGCGACCCCAATAGCCGCGAGCGCTGACCCAGAAACGTTTGAGAAGATAGGCGCGTCGTGCCTGTTCTGCCTGTTCCGGGGTAAGGGTGGCGGCTGTTGCGCCTGGCTTGGTCGAGGTGGTTTCTGACATTGACACTCCGGTCGAGATCGTCCGCTGGGCAGCGCACTTAGAAACTGTAGAAAGATTGACGGAAACGGAAAGCAGGTGGGGTAGGTGTGGCCTATGCCTGCGGATCGAATGGCGCGGCTAAAGCGACAAGCTGCGCTGCGGCCATCGCTCTCGTGTCAAACATGATTTGCTTTGCTGGAGTTTCAAAGTGGCGTTGTGCGAAAACGCTATGTTCAATCATCGTTTCTCCTCCCCTGATACCCGCAGGTGGCGCAGAAACGTAGTTTGGAACATTAAGGTTCCTACCGCCGGAAAGACGATAGACACTAGGATTTTTGAGGGGTGTGGGGACTAGGTTTCCAGTCGCCCGTAGGCCTGCCCGTTGAGCGAGCTTCGACGGGGTATGGCCGCGGAAAAGGACACGTGAATCTTGTGTCGACATCTGTCAGTCGGGGAGGAGGGCGTGACCGGACATTGTCCGGTCACGGAAAAGGTTCAGCGGGCGTTGTACTTCCCGTCTACCTCGTTGATCGCCTGGACATTTCCGGCCGAGCGACCGTTCTCGTCAAAAGTCTGCGCCAGAAAGGCGTCCGCAATCGCCTTGGCCAGTTCGGTGCCGATCACGCGGGCGCCCATGGTAATGATCTGAGCGTTGTTGGAGAGGGCGGCGCGTTCAGCCGAATAGGTATCATGTGTCAGTGCGGCGCGGATGCCGGGGACCTTGTTGGCCGAGATGCAGACACCGATGCCGGTTCCGCAAACCAGGATGGCCTTGTCATAGGTGCCGTCGATGACACCGGAGGCGACCCGGTCGGAAAGCGTCGCGTAGAACGCATCGGGACCGGCATCGGTACGCGATACTTCGTGCACGTCGAAACGGTCCTTCAGATGATCAGCGAGAACCTTTGCCAGGCCTTCGCCGGCGCTGTCTCCTGCAATTGCAAGCTTCATGGTCATGTCTCCTCAGAGTTTGGCGGCACATTTTGCCAGGATGTCGAGATAGCCCTCGGCATTCCAGGCGGAACGGCCAATGAAGAGCCCGTCGATATGAGGGCTCGAAATCAGTTCTTCGCAATTGCCGGGATTGACCGACCCGCCATAGAGGCAGGGGATGCGGCGTCCAAGGATGGACTGCGCCACATCGATGATCTCGGCATGGCGGGCGGATGCGTAATCTGCGGTGGCGGGAATGCCATTCTCGCCGATCGCCCAGACCGGTTCGTAGGCGAGCAGGATCTCGGCATTCTTCTGGTCGCCCGACAGTTTGGAAAGGGCACCGCGAACCTCATCCGCAAGGACCTGCTGTGCGTTGCCGCTGTCGCGATCGGCGAGCGTCTCTCCGATGCAGATCAGCGGGATGAGCCCGTGGCGAACCGCTGCTTCGGTTTTCAGCCCGACGGTTTCATTCGTCTCGCCGAAATGCTCGCGCCGCTCGGAATGGCCGAGCTCGACGATGTCGAGCTTGCAGTCCTTCAGCATCAGCGGCGAGATCTCGCCGGTCCATGCACCCTGATCGGCCCAGTGCATGTTCTGCGCGCCGACCTTGACGGAGGTTCCGGCAAGCGCAGCCTTGACCTCGCGCGTGGCGGTATATGGGGGAATGACGAAGCGCTGGATGCGTGAATCCCTGTCTTCATCGGCTGCCTTCACGGCGGCCGCGAACTCCAGAGCTTCGGCAAGCGTCTTGTTCATCTTCCAGCTGGTGCCGATCCAGAAGCTTGGCGATGTGGTCATGGATGTGATCCTCCCGACGATGCGATGGTCAGTGTGACGCCCGTGTCTTCGATGTCTCGAAGCAGTTGGGCCTCAGGCTGATTGTTGGTGATGACGGCGGCGAATTGATCGAGACCGGCAAGGACATGCAGCGCCGTGTGGCCAATCCGCTCGTGGTTGACGAGCAGGTAAGCGCGCGCCGACGATGCCATCATCGCCCGTTTTACCCGGATCACGGCGTCGTCCATGTGATAGGCCTGCCCCGATGCGACGGCCGGGGTTGAGATGAACGCAACGTCGGCTCGCAGCCGCGATAAAGCCTCTTCCGTGACCACGCCGAAGAATGCGTTGAACTTGGGCGAATAGACGCCGCCGAGGGCGATCAGCGTTATGCCGGTCTCGGTTTTCAGCCGCTCCATGACGGCGGCGTTGTTGGTAATAACCGTCAGCGGACGTTTGTCGGCCAGTGCCTCGCCGAGCACGGCCGCCATCGATCCGTCATTGACCATGACGGTCATACCGGGTTCGACCAAATCGACAGCCGCCTTGCTGATGGCGTGCTTGGCGGCATGATCCTGACGTTCGCGGATCCGAAAATCGCTCTCGAACTGGGTACCTGCGTCGATCGTTGCGCCGCCGCGCACTTTGCGAAGCACCCCTGCCTGCTCAAGCTCGTCCAGATCACGGTGAACGGTCATCTTGGAGATGGCAAAAAGCTCCGCCAGATCGTCGAGATCGACGGTTCGCTTTTCGATCAGCAGATTGATGATCCGTTGGTGTCGTTCTTCGCGCTTCATCCGAGACCGTCCGCGTGGGATGAAACGGATATAACACCTATATTGTTATAATCAACATTATGGATGTGATTTTGTGGCAGCCATGTTGGCTCTGGAGATTTCGACTTGCGCTATATCGCGTCTTTGACGCGCTGCCACGCATTGAGCAAATGAAGCCCCAATACCTTGGACAAGGTTTCTCCGTCCCGCGCTTCGAGCGCGACGATCATCTCCTCATGCTCGGCCATGGCCGCCGACCACTTGTCCGGACCCTCGTGGCCGATGAACCGGATTCTCTTCAAGCGCGACTGCAGTTGCGCTTGAACGCTGCTAAGTGCCTGGTTGTCCGCGATCCGACAGATTTCGGTATGGATGGCCTGGTTGAGCTTGTAGTAGCGCAGGCGATCCTTCACGTCGTAGCAGGCCCGCATCTCGTCATGCAGTTGCCTGACCCGGGCGATATCGTCATCCGTCGCGGTCTCGCAGGCAAGGCTTCCGGCAAGCTCCTCCAGGTTCTTCAGAACGATGAGCATGTCGTGCACATCCTTGCCGCTGAACCTTTTGACGATCGCGCCGCGGCTTGGAATGAGTTCGACGAGCCCTTCGCTGGCAAGGTACTTGATCGCTTCCCGCAGCGGCGTGCGCGAAACGCCCAGCTGTTCGCCGAGCTGGCTTTCGTGCATCCGCGAACCGGGGGCAAGCTCTCCCTCGATGATCATGTCGCGCAACCGAGTGACGAGCGTGTCGTGCAAGGCCGTGCGCCGGATGGGGCCGGATGGCGAGACAGGCGATTCGGGCAGTGTATCACTCATTTTGAAAGCTCGATTTCTGGACCGCCGTGATGATCAAAGCGTCTCGCCAGGATTATACCAGAACCCGAACGGCACCAAACGTAAAAATGCTGCATACAAAATGCAAAAGACTTGTCCTGCGATTCCGGATGGCTTAGAAACGTCCTCACCGAGGTAGGAGAATTGACCCATGGATATCACCAAGCATCACGATAGCCGTCCAACCATTGCGCTTGCGATGGGAGACCCGGCCGGTATCAGCCCCGAACTGACCGCACAGCTTCTGGCTTTGGATGACATCAGAGAGCAGGCCTATATCGTTGTGATCGGCGATCGGCGCATTCTCGATAAGGGCGCGCAGGAAGCAGGCGTTCAGCCAGATCTGATCTCGGCTTCGCTCGATGATCTTTCGGGTCTCGATCGCTCGAAGCACGCATTTATCGATTTGGGCCATCTCGCTCCGGAAGAGGTGGAGCGCGGCGAAGCGACGCTGGCCGGCGGCACGTTCGCCACGCGCAACTTCCGCACCGCCCTTGAGCTCGCCCATGCCGGAAAGGCCGATGCGGTCTGCTTCACGCCGTTCAACAAGAAGGCGATGCGCTTTGCCTATCCGGGCTACGATGACGAAATCCGTTTCGTCTCGGACGTTCTGTCGTTCACCGGCAAGATCCGCGAGTTCAACGTTCTCGAAAAGATCTGGAACGCACGTGTCAGCTCGCACATCCCGCTCAAGGAAGTGGCTGCCAACCTGTCCGTGGACCGGCTTCTGTCGGAACTCGAACTGACTGTTTCTTGCCTGAGGGCCGCCGGTATCGATGAGCCGCGCGTCGCGGTCGCCGGTCTCAACCCGCATGCGGGCGATGGCGGCAGCTTCGGAATGGAAGAAATCGAGATTATTGAACCCGCCGTTGCCGAAGCAAAGGCGCGCGGTTACGGCGTCGAGGGTCCGTTCCCGGCCGATACCGTGTTTCTTCGCGCCATGAAGGAAGGCTATCACGCCGTCCTCACCATGTATCATGACCAAGGTCAGATCGCCATGAAGCTGATTGGCTTCGACAAGGGCGTGACGATGATGGGTGGCCTGCCATTCCCGCTTTGCACGCCGGCTCATGGCACGGCCTATGACATCGCAGGCAAGGGAATAGCCGATATCGGCGCGACCCGTGAAGCGATCCTGCTTGCGACTCGTATGGCAAAGCGCCAGCGCCTGGCAGCACAGGCCGCGTGATCACTTGATCATAAATGACCGGCCGTGAATGGCCGGTCATCTCAGCCCGAGAGGACGCGGGCTTGGCGCATGTCGGTCGGCTTGAACGCCGGCTGCCAAATGTCAGAGTGTGCGGCTTCCCTGCGCCATCAAGAGCGCGGTGGCGTCGCGGTTGGAGGACGACAATGACAAGTTCAGCTCCCAAGTGGACGCGTGAGACCTGGCCGATCGCGGCCGCAATGATTCAATACCCCAATATGTTGCCGGACGGTCGTTCGGTTCAGGATCAGACCGTCGAGGAATGGGCCAAGACTGTCGCCGAAGTCGCAGATGCAGGCTTTACCGAACTCGATCCCACGGACAGCTGGCTCCGCGTCGCCGATCTTTCGGCTGATCGCCGTCGTGCGTTCTGCGAGGTCGTGAAAGATGCAGGCATGACCATCCCGGCGATCTCGACATCGCGGCGCAGCGTCATCGACGAGAAACACGGCGACGAGTATCTCGCCTACAGCCACCGCGTCATCGAGACTGCCGCTGAGATCGGCGCGCAGAGCGTTTCCTTCGGCTTTTTCGAGCCGCTGACGGGCAAGCAGAAAAGCGCGTTGTGGTTCTGGACCGAGCAGGGTGCCAAAAACCCCGATGACCCCGCGACGTGGAACAAGGCTGTCGCCCGCATTGCCGAACTCGGCAGGCACGCCGCAGAGGTCGGCATCGACGTTTCCCTCGAAATGTACGAGGACACCTATCTCGGAACGGCGGACAGTTCTGTCCGCTTCGTCGAGGAAGTCGATCTGGCCAACGTCGGCATCAACGCCGATCTCGGCAATCTCATCCGTCTCCATCGGCCGGTCGAGCACTGGCTGCAGATGATGACGAAAGTCGCGCCTTTCGCCAAATACTGGCACGTCAAGAACTACATGCGGATCGAGGACGAGCAGGCGGGCCTCATCGCCAGCCACCCGGTTCCGCTCGAATCCGGCTTGATCAACTATCGCACAGCAATCAAGCTTGCGTTGGAACACGGCTTCAACAGCCCGTTCCTGTGCGAGCATTATGGTGGCGACGGCCTTTCCGTCAGCGCGACCAACCGCGACTATCTCCGGCGCATTCTGCCGCGTACTTGAGGACCGCTTAAATGACGACGATCTTTGATGCCCCAGACGAATTCGCCTCGACTGCGCTTGCCGGCTTTTGTCAGATCTATCCCAACCACGTACGCCTCATCACCAGCGGTGTCGTGCGAGCCACGACTGTGCCTGATGGCAAGGTTTCGGTGGTTGTCGGCGGTGGCTCGGGTCATTATCCGGCTTTCGCGGGCTATGTCGGCCAGGGTATGGCCGATGCAGCGGTTGCAGGTGACGTGTTTGCGTCTCCATCGACGGCAGCGGTTGCACGTGTCTGCCGCCATGCCGACAATGGCGGCGGCATCATTCTCGGCTTCGGCAATTATGCAGGCGACGTGCTGAATTTCGGGGTCGCTGCAGAGCGTCTTCGTGCCGAAGGCATCGATGTGCGCATCATTGCCGTGACCGATGACGTTGCGAGTGCGTCGGCTGACGAACACGCCAAGCGCCGCGGCATCGCCGGCGACCTCATGGTCTTCAAGATAGCGGGAGCGGCGGCGGAAGCGGGGCTTTCGCTTGACGAGGTGGAGCGTATCGCCCGGCATGCCAATGAACGCACGGTTTCGTTCGGCGTCGCCTTTGCAGGCTGCACCCTTCCAGGTGCAAAGCAGCCGTTGTTCACGGTCCCGAAAGGCCGGATGGCTCTCGGCCTCGGCATTCACGGCGAACCTGGCATTAGCGAGCAGGATATCGCGAGCGCGACGGATCTTGCGGATGTGCTCACGGACAAACTGTTGGCCGAAAGGCCGCAGGGCTGCACGCGCGTCGCAGCCGTTCTCAACGGTCTGGGTTCGACAAAATACGAAGAACTCTTCGTGCTGTGGACCGCCGTCCAGAAGAAACTCACCGGGTCCGATCTTCAGATCGTCCTGCCGGAAGCCGGGGAATTCGTCACCAGCCTCGATATGCAGGGTTGCTCGCTGACGCTGACGTGGCTCGATGAAGAGCTTGAGCGCTATTGGGCGGCACCCTGCGATGCGCCGGCATTTCGTCGCGGACGGCCTGAAGTCGCTGAATTGCGTACCGACGTACTCTCCGATGACGAGGCTGCCCCGGTGATCCCGGCGGCCTCCGAAGCGTCGCAGACGTCGGCTGCCTGCATATCCGATCTGTTTGGCAGGATTGCCGCCATGCTCAGGGATAAGGAGTCCGAGCTTGGCCGCATCGATGCGATCGCCGGCGACGGCGACCATGGGCAGGGGATGCAGCGCGGTTCCGATGCCGCGGCCAAGGCGATGGCCGCCGCCGTATCGGCGGGAGCCGGCGCGCAGACGACGCTTGCGCTTGGCGGCGATGCCTGGGCTGACCGGGCCGGCGGCACATCCGGCGCGATCTGGGGATTGCTGCTGCGCTCGTGGAGCAGCGCCTTGAGCGATAACGACGTGCCTGATGAAGCGGCGATTGCCGAAGGCGCGCGCAGGGCGCTCGATGCCGTAACCACGCTCGGCCGTGCCCGGATCGGCGACAAGACGCTTGTGGACTCACTTATCCCGTTCGTTGAGACGCTGACGGAGCAGACCGCGGCCGGCAAGTCACTGCCGGAAGCCTTCAAGGCTGCCGCTGACGCTTCGAGCGCGGCTGCCGAAGCAACAGCCGCACTTACGCCGCGGCTGGGCCGTGCGCGTCCGCTTGCGGAAAAGAGCATCGGCCATCCGGATGCTGGCGCTGTATCGCTGTCCATGGTGGCGCAGCTTGCTGCCGGCTTTATCGCCGACCGCGGCTGACCCTGAAAAGGTCTATTCGGTTTCAGCCGAACAGACCGACACATGTCAGCCAAAGGCCGGATGCCAGGGTAATGGCATCCATCATCAGGCCAAACTTGCGCTCGGACATGCTGACGACATAGCGTTTGGCAAAGAACGTTCCGGCCATCAGTGACGAACCAATCACGAGACCACTGATCACGAGATCATGGGTCAGCGCACCTGCCTGATAGAACGTGAAAACCTTTGCCGCCTGCACGAAAATCGAGGCCGCCGCTTCCGTCGACAGGAAGGCGCCCTTGGTCAGCCCGAAGGCCAGAAAGGCTGGAATGCTGAGTGGGCCGGTGGACAGAAACATCCCGGTCAGAAACCCGACTCCGGCACCGGCGATTGCCATTCCACCGAGCCCAATGGTCATGTTGCGGTGGCGAATGTATCGCCGGAACGGGACGAGCAGCATGATGAAGAGGCCGAGCAAAGTGCCGCTGATGGCTGCCGGCAGATGGACCAGGCTGACAGCGCCCAAGGACGCTGCCGGCATGCCGGGGAGCGCATAAGCGAGAACAGCCCACCAATTGACATGCCTGTGCCAAGCCATCACACGCGCGGCATTCGCCATCAGCCCGGCGATCGCCATGACGGGAATGGCGCGCGCGGGGTCAAACATCGGAACAAGAACGGGCAGGAGAATGAGGCTGGCGCCGGTGCCGATCACCCCGCTCAGGCAACCGGCGACAAAGCCTATGGCGCAGACGAGGATATAGGAGAGCAAGGCTTATCCTCGAAGCGAGTTCGGCCACAGGGCCGTAGAGAAGCGCGGCCAGCTTTCGCGCCGGCCGCGCATTGCCTTGGGAGGCTTAGAAGAATGCCTTGTCCTGCTCGCGCCGCAGTTCGAGCAATGCCGATGCCTCGTCGAGTTCGACATCGCCGCAAAGGATCGGCTGGCCCGCCCTGACCGCTCTCTTCAGGGTGCGATTGGCTGCCAGATAGAAGGGAACGGCCCTGTCATCCGAGAGCGGGCCGGCCGGGATCATGCGCGCCGAAACGTTGACGATCGAGTGATGGTGGCCGCTTGCCGTCAAAACTGTTCCGGCTTCGATATCGGCATCTGCATGCGCGACGAGGTCGATCACCGGCCGCGGCTCGGCCGCACCACTGGAGACGCCGCGCACGCCGACTTCCAGAATGCTCGTTGCAGCCTCGACGCCCAGAAGATGGCGTGGAATGTAGAGCATGGCGACATCGCCCTTGCGGCTCACGACATGGCCTTTTTCCGCCAGCATCTGCCAGGTCTCCGCGTCGTCGCAACGCACCGTCACGAAGACGCCGCCGGCAAAGCTCAGTTCGCCGGGAAGCCGTAGGCAGTGGAAGACGTCGAGCACCTTTGGCGCGCCGAGCAACCCGCCGCTCGAACGCTCGGAAAAGAAATCGGCAACTTCGGTGATCCGCGCGATGGGAACATGCAGGTCGGCCCGGTCGACCAGGAAGCCCGTGGCATTGGCAACCAGCGTCATTTCACACAAGTCCGGAACTGCCCGCTGCGGAAACTCCGCTGCGATTTCCGATCGTCTTGCCGCGATGGTCGACAGGTCCAGTGTTGCCGGTTCGATCCAGTCGCCAAAATCATGTGCAGACGCGGTCTTGCCGTTGGAGCTCAGCGTCTTCTGTTTTGGGTCGTAGACGAAATCGTATTCGCTGGCCTTGCCGGCGGCGATGATATCCAGTCCGAGCACTTCCGCCCAGGTCACCAGACCCATCAACAGGCTCGGCTGATCGCCATCGACCGGGGTCACGATGACATTGTTGTTGCGGGCGCGCAGCGCAAGGCCTGGACCGACGACGCTATCGACTTCCTTGGAGACGAGCGCGACATGCTTGCCCGCATCGATCGCAAGCCGGCTGTGTTTCGCCCCGGCTTCCGGATGACCGGTTGCTTCGACCACCACGGAGATCGGAAGGTCGAGGACGAGGGAAAGGTCTCCCGCCGCAATATACAGGCCGTTCTCCCAGGCCGTCTTCGCCTCGCTCGCGGTTGCGCATTGGGCAATCTTGGCCGGATCGATCCCAAGGCCCCGCAGAACGTCTGTCGCGGTTTGCGCCTTCAGATCGACCGCGACGCGGGTACTGACCAGCGGCGTCTTCAAACTCTGTGCGATGAAGCTGCGGCCAAAGCCGCCGGTGCCGACGATGCAGCATTCCACCGGGTCGGACTCTCTGCCGAAATAGGTGTGATAGTTCATGGTGTTCCCCTCCTAAACCGAAACGAAAAACTCGTGGGCGCGGCTTATGCCGCCGCGTCCACGCTTCTGTGGCTTCTGAGGTACTTGATGAACTTCAGGCTCTGCGGAATGATGAGAAGCGCGAGTGCCACTGTCATGATCGAGCCGACCAGATAGTTCGAGAAGAAGATCCCGAGCGATCCGTCGGAGGCGATCATCGACTGGTGGAACGAGCTTTCCGCCTTGCTGCCGAGAACCATGGCGAGAACCAATGGTGCCAGCGGAAATTCCAGCTTGTTGAAGACGAAACCGACGACGCCGAAGATCAGTACGAGCCAGAGGTCGGAGGTCGAATTCGCCACCGTATAGGCGCCAACGAAGCAGATCGCCACGATCATCGGACCAATGATTGCAAACGGGATGCGAAGCAGCGCTGCAAAGAACGGAACGGTCAACAGGACCAGAATGACACCGACGAAGTTGGAGATATACATGCTGGCGATCAGGCCCCAGACGAAGTCTGGCTGCGTGGTGAAAAGCATCGGTCCCGGCGTCAGGCCCCAGATCATCAGGCCGCCCATCATAACGGCTGCGGTTGCAGAGCTTGGAACGCCAAGGGCAAGCATCGGCAGCATGGCGCAGGTGCCGGCCGAGTGGTCGGCGGTTTCCGGTGCAACGATACCTTCGGGACGGCCTGTGCCAAACTTTTCGCCTGGCTTCGACCACTGACGTGCAAGACCATAGCTCATGAACGATGCTGCGGTCGGGCCACCGGGCGTGATGCCCATCCAGATCCCGACGGCAGACGAACGCACGATCGTGGTGAAGTATCTCGGCAGCTCCAGCATGGTCTTGAAGACGTCGCGCGGATCGATACGGGACGCGACTCCGCGGAATTTCAGCCCGTCCTGAACGGTTGCCAGAAGCTCGCCGATCCCGAACAGACCGATGACGACGACCAGGAAGCTCACGCCGCTCAAGAGTGCTTCGATGCCGAATGTCAGGCGAAGCGATCCGGTAACGGTATCCATACCGACAGTGGACAGAAGAAGGCCGAGGCTGAGCGAGACGGCCGTCTTGATCGGCGAAGCGCTGCCCATGCCCACAAAGGCGCAGAAAGCGAGGAAATAGACGGCAAAATATTCAGCCGCGCCGAAACGAAGCGCGAAGCGTGCCGCCCAGGTGGACAGAAGCGTGATGACGACGATACCGACGAAGGCGCCGATGCCGGCAGACATGAAGGCAAGCGTGAGTGCGCGGGTCGATTGCCCGGATCGCGCCATCGGATAACCATCGAAAGTGGTCGCCACCGAACTCGGCTCGCCGGGAATGTTGAAGAGGATCGAGGTCGTCGAGCCGCCGAACAGCGCGCCCCAATACATCGACGCCAGCAGAATGATTGCCGAGACCGGGTCCATTGTGAAGGTCAGCGGAATGAGCAGCGATACGCCGTTCGGAGCCCCGAGGCCGGGGAGGACGCCGACGATCAGCCCGAGAAGGACGCCGACGATCATCAGGGTGATGTGCATCGGCGTAAGTGCCGTCGCAAAGCCACCCATAAGCAGTTCAAAATTTTCCATGATCAAGCTCCGGGTGCTTAGTAAATGCCGAGCATTTCTTCGATCGGGCCCTTATGCAGCGGCACCTGGAACGCTTTTTCGAAGACGAAATAAAGCGCGATGGAGAAGACAACACCGATCAGGATCGCGATCCACGGCTTGTAGCCGCCGTTGCGCCAGGCAACGTAGAAGAGATACAGCGCTGTCCCGATATAGGTGCCGAGAAAGACCGTCACGATGACGAAGACGATCATCGGCAGAAGGAAGGAAAGAACCCTTCGCGTCTGTTCCGGCTCAAGGAACGTCTCGCGCATCTCCTCGCTGCCCATTCTCAGCCTGAAAAGGGCCTGGGCCGCGCTGGCAAACGCCGCAACGATCAGGATGATGCCGACGTAAAACGGAAAGTAGCCCGGCATGGGGCCGGATTCACTCCAGCTGACGCCGAGTTCCAGGGCACCTGTTGCACCCAGCGCGCCGACGGCGGCAAGAGTGATGGCGGTGACAATCTCGACATGGAGTCGCTTGATACGCATGATTGATTTCCCTCGATCGAAAGATCCGGCATGAACATGCCGGACCTAAAATCGTATTGGCGTCAGGATTTTACTTAACCAGCCAACCTTCGGCTTCGAAGACGCCGACGGCGTTCTTCTCGCTGGTAACAATGAAGTCCTGCAGCTTCTGGCCAGACATGAAATCGCCGGTCTGCGAGGTCTTGCGGATATAGTCGGCCCATTCTGGGGTCTCGCTGACCTTTTTCAGAACGTCGCTGTAGTAGGCGACCGCATCATCAGGCGTTCCTGCCGCGGTCCAGACAGTGCGGGGCATCTTGTAGGACGGAATGTTGACGCCGCTCGAGGCGCAGGTCGGGATATCGCCCCAGCCCTTGCCGTCATGGACCGGATCGCTCTTGGCCATCGGCTTGTCGGAGAAGACGCAAAGCGGCTTGATCGCGCCCGCCTGCCACTGGCCGACATTCTCGTTCGGATTGTTGACGTTGGCAGCGACATGGCCGCCGGCCAGCTGAACGCCGACTTCGCCACCGCCATTAAAGGGCAGATACTTGAAATTGGTGCCCGTCGTCTGCTCGATCAGAGCGACCAGGGTTTCATCCGTGTCCTTCGACTGGCTGCCGGCGAAGGAAAGCATGTTCGGCGCAGCTTTCGCGGCTTCGATGAGATCCGTCGGCGTCGCGTATTCGGAATCGCCCTTCACCCAGATCAAAAATTCGTCGAATGCGAGCGCTGCGACGGGACGCAGGTCCTCCATCGAATAGGCAAGCTTTGCGACATGCGGCAGGAGATAAGCGTTGTTGGTTCCGAAGTAGAGCTTGTTCGGATCGCCTTCATTCTTGCGGGCGTAGAGGAACGCTTCCGCACCGCTGCCGCCGCCCTTGTTGAGGACCACCATCGATTTTTCCATCAGCTTGTGCTTGGCGATGATCGACTGGATGGTGCGGGCAAAGTTGTCGGTGCCGCCGCCCGGGCCGGATGCGACGACGAACTCGACGGGGCGTGTCGGTTCGAAGGCAAGCGCCTGTCCCGCCAGCACGACCGCGGCCGCAAATGTCAATCCTACGGATAGCTTCTTCATCTTATTCCTCCTTTAGATGAAATGGCTGCAGGTTTGCCTACAGCCGATCGGTCCTCGTGTTCACGAAGCGGCAGCGAACTGCGTCCTCGGCGCACCTCGTGAGATCGACCCGGCAATGAGCGGCCAGGCAGACGCCGGCTGCGATCTCGTGATGTCGGGCAGTTCTTTGAATTCGAATGAGAAAGAAGCGAGCGCGCTGAAGCCACTCTGATCGTGGCGGTTGGGCCTCGCCGAGACGCCTCTTGCGGGCGCAAGTCCGACTGATTTTGGGCTTCGTCCTGACGCCATAATCTCCTCCATCCGAGGAAAATCATAGGCCATCTATTAGCACACATCAAGTCTTCAGAATTTTGTATACAAAATTTTGCGGACAGGGAAGCGCAGGCGGCGATACGATCGATCAGCGCGATCTAATCGATTTGCTCTTGCTTTACGCGATAGCCCGACTGTTCAAACTCGCGTTTGCGAACGCGAGTTTGAACAGATCGCGAGATTTTTTTTAGAGAACTTAGGCTGATCGGCACCGGGAACCGTCATGCGGATAGCACAACAGCAACCTTAGATTCAGGTCCCGATCGGCGATTCGCGATCGCAGCCAGGTCTATTCAGCCTTCGACTGCGTGCTACCCAAAGAGAGCCGTCCGGGCGACCTCAGGCGCGGTGCCGGTCATGCCGGCTTCGTTCGCCATCGGCAGCCGGTAGTATTTGCGTGCAGTCCCCGCAAAGAGTTTTGCCTGATCTCTCAGGGAATAGCGTGCCGCCACGTGCTTGAAGCCCGAATAGATCGTGTCAAATGAACCGCATAGACTATCGACCGGGAAATTGCTGGCAAACATCGTCCGCTCGGCTGAGAACATAGCAATGGTTTCGGTGATGATGGCGCTGTTGTCCTCGATTGACCAAGGCCGCCCTTTCTGGCCGATCCCAGAAATCTTGACGCAGACATTGGGCATATCCGCAAACTTGCCCATCGCCGCGTGCCATCCCTTCATCCCTTCGCTGGATCGATCCGATGGCAGACCCGTGTGGTTGAGGATGATGGTCGTGGAAGGAAAATCCCGTGCCAGCAGCATGGCCTCGTCGAGATGCCACCAGTTCGTCTGGAGATCGAAGCTCAGTCCATGCGTCTCGAGAAGGGCGTAGCCTTTGCGCCAGGTCTCGTCGGTCATGAGAGTTCGGTGATCGGCAGCAACAGCGGCGCTTTCGGCGCCGCCCGGCTTGTGACGCACGCTGCGCACCAGCTCGAACGCTGCCTGATCGGCAAGGACGTCAGCCACATCGGGCCTATCGAGCCATGCCTGGGCGACGATGGCATTGGGAAGCCCGAATTCATCCGCGACCTTGGTTGCGTATCGGCTTTCCCCAATGGGATCGGCCGGATCCCACTCGGTCTCGACATAGACCGTCTGCACGACGTTGTGACCTTCCGCGTCCTTCAGGTAGTCGGGCGGAAGATAGCGCCGCTTGATCGAGCTGTAGTCGCCATACCGAAAGGGGATTTTTGCCTCCGGCTTTAGCCAGGGATGGTCGTTGGCTACGGGGTCCCAGAAATGCTGATGCGCATCGACGATAGGGCCGTCCCAAAGAGGAAAGTCGTCCAATTAGCTGCCCTTCCGTTCACGAGTACCTTCGTTGAAGTCGATGGTGAGAGTGGCGATGACATAGACGACGGCGCAGCCCGCAAAGAAGCCGAGCACGGTGCCATAGGAGCCACCAGTCCATTGAAGGATGAAGCCTGTCAGGATCGGGACGATGATGCCGCTGACACTGCCGGCAAAGTTCATTGTGCCGCCGATGACGCCGACCCGGCTCTTAGGCGCGAGGATCGAGGGAAGGCTCCAGTAAAGGCTGCCGAAGTAGAGCAGGAAAAGCGTGGCGGAGAGAAGCGCGACCGCGGCAACCGGGCTGCTCACATGCGGCAGAGCGATGAATGTCGCGGCGACGCCGAGGCCTGTGATGCCCAGAAGAAGCTTGTAGACGACGGATCGTTTAAACCCTGCGGCCACCATCTTGTCGGCGACGAAGCCGCTTGCGAGCGAACCCAGCATGCCGGCGAGGAAGATGACGAAAGTCGCTCCGCCCATTTCCTTGAGGTTGAAGTTGCGCGCCTGCGCAAGATAGCTCGGGCCCCAGGTCAGCAAACCGAAATTGATCATCGCCCATCCGGCGCGACCTGCCACGAGGCTGACGATCGACCGGCGAAGGATTTCGGTCGGTTCGCTTTCCGTAGCCTCGGACTTCGGTTGCCCCACTTCGTTGATGATATCCATTTCCGTAGCGTTGATGCCCGGATGCGTGGACGGATTGTCACGGAGGTAACGCCATGCGAGCCAGCCCAAAAGAATGGTCACGAGCCCGGCGACGATGAAGGCAAGCCGCCAGCTTCCGAGCGTAAGGATGAGCCAGCTGATCAGGACGCCGCCGATGGCAGCCCCGAGCGGGGCACCGCTATCCATGAAAACGGCACCGCGTGCCCGTTCCCGTTTCGAAAGCCAGATCGAATTGAGTTTTGCTCCGGCCGGGAAGAGAGGCGCTTCCGCCGCGCCGAGACCGATGCGGGTCAACAGAAGCGAGATGCCGCCGGTCGTGAAGCCCGCAATGGTCTGGAAGATACCCCAACCGAGTGTGGACACCGTGATGACCGAGCGTGCGCCAAAGCGGTCGATCAGCATGCCTCCGGGGATCTGCATCAATGCATAGCTCCAGAAGAAGGAGCTCAGGATAAGACCCTGCATGGCGGGGCCGAGCGAGAATTCGGCGGCAATGCTGGGCATGGCGATCGACAGAGCCGTACGGTCGACCATGTTGATGACAACGAGCAGGAAAACGACGACGAAGATGTACCATCGTACATTCGTTGCCGCTTTACCCTTTAGCTCCACGCGGCCAGCGGCAACGGGTTGCTGTTCAATTTCGGACATAGATACAAATCCTCCCTGACTTGTCGGCGCAGGCCTCATCAGGCTTGCATCCACCCGGTTGTCACCGACCTCCTTGATCGGCGTTCCTCTCCACCGTGCATCCCGGGAATATAGTTGACTGGCTATGCCGAAATAATGAAATATACAGATCATGTGATCGGCTTTTCCGATCACGGCATCCGCCGGCTGAAATGGATTGCGCCAATGACATCAGAGCGTTTCGACCGCGGGCTGTCGCTCCTGCGCCATCTGAAAAGCACTCAACTCCTGCTTCTCGTCGAGCTTGGAAAGGTCGCGAGCCTGCGAAAAGCCGCGTCGGCTCTCAACATGACGCAGCCGACGGCGACGAAACTGATTCAGGATCTGGAAGCGGCCGTCGGCCATCCGCTGTTCGAGCGCAGTTCCAGGGGCATGCGCGCAACGCCCTATGGCGAGGTGATGATCAGACATGCGCGGCTCATGCAGATGGAAATCGTCCGGACGAGGGAGGATCTCGATTCGCTGTCGTCGGGCGCATCCGGCACGTTGCGGATCGGGGCTGTCATCAGCGCCGTTCCGTTTCTGCTGGCAAAGGCTGTCGCTGCGCTCAAGCGCGAGCATCCCGGCCTGCAGGTCTCGATCGATGCTGGGACAAGCGATGCGCTCGTTGGCTCCCTGTTGAACGGTCACCTCGATGTGCTGCTGGCACGACCGATCGTGCTCGGCGATCGCAACGACTTCGATTACGTCGATCTCATCGACGAACCGCTGAAAGTCGTCGGCCGGCGGGACCATCCGCTCGCGAGCAGGTCGTCCGTCACGGTGCGCGAGCTCGGCGAATGGCCCTGGACGCTTCTGCCGGCCGGAAGCCCGATGCGAAAGGTTCTGGCGCCCGTCTTTGCCGAAATGCGACTGTCCGGTCCCCAAAACATCGTCGAAACTTCGTCAATGATGACGATGGTGGCGCTGATGCACGAGAGCGACATGCTGGCCGTGATGCCCGGCGACGTATCGGACTTCTACATCCGCCATAACCTGCTGGTCGAGATCCCGGTCACGCTGCCTGCGGTGATGGGATCATACGGGATCGTCACGCGTCGAGATCGGCCGATGACGCCCGGCGTCGAGGCGTTCTTGACGCAACTCCAGACGGCGCTGCAAGAACAGCGACGGATCAGGGCGGAACTGACGAGCGACGGATGATGCAAGCCGGATGCATACTTCGGTAAAGGGGTGAGCCGGGTTCAGATCGAACTCATCCAGTCCAGTCCGTCCTCGGTTACTCCCGCAGGCCGGTATTCGCAGCCGACATAACCCTGATAGCCGAGGGCGTCGATCCCTTCGAAGATCATGCGGTCGTTGAGTTCGCCTGTCATGGGTTCATGCCGGGTAGGAACCGCCGCAATCTGGATATGCCCGATGCGCGGCGCCATCTGCCTCAAGGCTGTGATGACATCTCCGTGCATGATCTGGCGGTGATAGATGTCGAACTGAAGACTGACATTGGGGCGATCGAGATCGACCACGAGATCGAATGCGCGATTGAAGTCGTTGAGAAAATATCCCGGCATATCGCGTTTGTTGATCGGCTCGATGACGAGACCGATACCGGCTTCGGCCGTTGCATCGGCCGCCTTTTTCAGATTGTCCACATAGCAGGAAGCAGCGGTGGGATCATCCGCTGGCGCGATCCCGGCCATCATGTGAAGAAGCGGCGTTCCGAGCGCCTTGCCATAGGCAATTGCCTTGACCAGCGACGACTCGAACTCCTCGCGCCGGTCGGAGAGGCTCGCAAGACCCCGATCGCCGCCTGTCCAATTCCCGGGTGGCATGTTGAACAGGGCCTGGTTTAGCCCGGCATCACGAAGCTTCTCGGCGACGACCTCGGCTGGATAGTCGTAAGGGAAGAGATACTCGACGGCGCTAAAGCCAGCCGTGGCCGCAGCCGCGAACCGCTCCAGGAACGGTCGCTCGTTGAACATCATCGACAGGTTTGCGGCAAACTTCGGCATGGGCCTATTCTTTCTCTGGCATGCCGGGCAGGTGAAGCCCGGTGATCTGGGCGAGCAGCCGCGCAACCGAACTGTCGTCATCGCGACCCATCCCGGCGGCCTCGGTCATGATGAAGAGTTGCAATGCGGCCGCGGTGATCGGAAGCGGAAACTTCTGCTGGCGGCCTATGTCGGAGACAATGCCGAGATCCTTGGTGAAGATCGAGACCGCACTGTGAGGGCTGTAATCGCCATCGAGCACATGCGGTATGCGGTTTTCGAACATCCAGCTATTGCCAGCCGATTTGGTGATGACGTCAAAGACCCTGGCAATGTCGAGATCGAGGCTTTTCGCGAATGTGATCGCTTCGCAGGCGGCCGCTATATGGACACCTGCCAGCAACTGATTGACGATCTTGAAGGAGGAGCCGACACCCGGCTGGTTGCCAAGCTCGTAGACGGTGGCCGCCATCGCATCGAGCGCCGGCCGCGCCGCCTTGAATGCTTCAGGCGAGCCCGATGCCATGAAGGTCAGTTCTCCCGAATGCGCCTTTTTCGAGCCCCCGCTGATCGGGCCGTCGAGATAAAGCAGCCCGGCTGCCTCGGTCCGTGCGGCGAAGGATTTCGCATCGCTGGGCGAGACGGTGGCGCAGCAGACGATGACGCCGCCGGAATGCATCGCGCTGACGATCCCGGCCTTGCCGAAAAGGACTGTTTCCGTCTGTGCCGCATTGACGACCACGACGACCGCGATGTCAGCGCCTTCAACAGCATCGCCCGGCGAGGAGGCAGCAACGCCACCCTCATTTTCGAGGGTCGAAAGCGCGTCCCGGTTGACGTCGAAGCCGCGAACCTTGTGACCGGCGCTCAGCACAGAGCGTGCCATGCCTAGTCCCATTGAGCCGAGGCCAATGATGGCGATAGTGGTTGGGCTGGACATGAGCGGCACCTCCATGAAGCGCTGTGTAGTTAGAATCTCAGCGCTAACATGTTTTCAACCACATCCTCTTGCCCTGTTCAAGCGACATATGTTAGCGCTGAGATAAATGGAGGAGAGAACGACTTGGACGGGGAGGGGAGGTCGATTGCAGACGATAGCGTGCCCTCGGCCGCTGAGACGCCGACGCTTGCGCATGTCGCTCGGCTGGCAAAAGTTAGCGAGAACACCGTCTCGCGCGTGATCCGCAACAAGGGGCCGATCGCACCGGAGACAAGACTCCGCGTCAATGCGGCAATCGACGCACTCGGCTATGTCCCTAACAGGGCTGCCGGTTCGCTTGCGTCCTCGTCTTCGCCGATCATCGGCGTCATCTTGCCGTCGTTGTCGAACATCGTTTTTCCCGAAGTGCTCAGGGGTATAAATGCTGGGCTGATCGGCACGTCCTATCGCCCGATGATCGGTGTGACCGATTACAGTCTCGAGACCGAGCAGGATATTATTTCGTCGCTTCTGGCCTGGCATCCGGCGGCGATCATCACCACAGGTTTCGAGCATACCACGGCCGCAAGACGCATGCTTGAAGGCAGCCGGGTGCGGATCGCCGAACTGATGGATATCGATGACCGGCCCATCGACCTTGCGGTCGGCCTGTCGCATCGCGAGGCCGGCCGCGCGATGGCACGCCATCTCGTTCAGCGCGGCTATTCGAGGATCGGCTATGTCGGCCATGACTGGACTGCGGATCGGCGCGCGCGTTTACGGTATGAGGGGCTTTGCGAAGGTTTGTCTGAGACGGGCCTGTCGCTGGTCGCAGAGTATCGGACAGAGGCGCCAAGTTCGACGCTCGAAGGACGTCGAGCTCTGGCCAGTCTTCTTGCCGACGGTGCCGCCATCGATGCGGCGGCGTTTTCCAACGACGACATGGCGGTGGGCGGTTTCATGCACTGCATGGCGGCCGGAATGCCGGTGCCGGACGGTCTCGCGTTGATGGGCTTCAACGGGCTCGAGATCGGACAGGTTCTGCCAAAGCCGCTGACGACGGTGCTTTCCAATCGCTTTGCCATCGGCAAGACGGCAATCGAAGCCTTGCTGGAGACACCTCAGCGTCCGCAGGAGGCAAGGATCATCGACACGGGTTTTTCAATTGTAGAGGGGGCAACCGCCTGAAGGCGGAGCCCATCCTCAAGACGGGAGAATGATATGCTGCTTGGCGCAATCGCCGATGATCTGACCGGCGCAACGGACCTTGCCCTGATGCTGTCGAGGGAGGGCATGCGCACGATCCAGACGGTGGGCGTTCCGCCCGCCGATTTCGATCTGAGCGATGTCGACGCGGTCGTCGTCGCCCTGAAATCCCGTACCAATCCCGCTGACGTGGCGGTCGCGATGTCGCTCGAGGCACTGCGTTGGCTGAAGACGGCCGGTGCCCGCCAGATCATCTTCAAATACTGCTCGACCTTCGATTCGACGCCGAAGGGCAATATCGGGCCGGTTACCGATGCGCTCGCACGCGAGCTTGGGACGGATCTGACGATCGTCTGCCCCGCTTTCCCTGCCAACCGCCGGACGATCTACAAGGGTCATCTCTTCGTGGCAGATCAACTGCTGTCGGATAGCCCCATGCGCCATCACCCCCTGACGCCGATGACGGATTCGTCGCTGGTGCGTCTGATGGCGGCACAATCCAAACTTCAGGTCGGCCTTGTCTCACATGAGAACGTCGCAAAGGGTGCCGAGAGCGTTCGTGCGGCATTCGACGAGGCGCGTCGGCGTGGTGACGGCGTCGTGGTCGTCGACGCGATTACCGACCAGGATCTGCGCGTGATCGGTGAAGCAGTCGCGGAGTTCCCGCTTATCACCGGCGGTTCCGGCATCGCAATCGGTCTGCCCGAGAACTTTCGGCGCGCGGGGCTTTTGCAACGAGACATCACGGCAGGACAGTTTCAGGCGCCGGACGGGAGAGCCGCCATTCTTGCCGGTTCCTGTTCAGAGGCGACACGGGGCCAGATCAAGGCCGCTATCGAGGCCGGCATGTCAACGCTCAAGCTCGATCCGGTCGATATCGCACAAGGGCGTATGGACGTTGACGAAGTGATCAGATGGGCTCTGGCGCAGGAAGGCGTTCCACTGATCTACTCGAGCGCCGATCCCAAGGATGTTCTGGCAGCCCAAGACAGCCTCGGACAGGAAAAGGCTGGCGAGATCGTCGAGCAGTTCCTCGCAAAAACCGCCATCGGACTGCGCGAAAACGGGGTCCGGAGGCTGATCGTTGCCGGCGGAGAAACGTCAGGCGCCGTCGTTGGAGCACTGGCGCCGTCCGCCTTGTTTATCGGCCGCGAGATCGACCCGGGTGTGCCCTGGACACTGACGATGGGTGATGGAAAACCTATGGCGCTTGCACTCAAATCCGGCAATTTCGGCACCGCCGACTTCTTCCTCAAGGCGTGGGAGCTTTTGAAATGACGGCAGTTCTTTCCGAGGAAACAAAGCTTCGCGACGAGATCGTCACGGTTGGCAAGTCGCTTTTCGACCGGTGCTTCACGTTCGGATCGACCGGCAACATCAGTGCGCGGCTATCGAATGGCGATATGCTGATGACGCCGACAAACGCATCGCTTGGCGCGCTCGATCCGGCGCGCCTTTCGAAATTCTCGGCTGAGGGCGTGCATGTCTCCGGCGACAAACCGACCAAGGAAGCGTTCCTGCACCAGTGCATGTATTGCGAACGCAGCACGGCGTCAGCGGTCGTTCACCTTCACTCGACGAATGCCGTCGCGATCAGCCTCATCGAAGGACTGAACCCGGAGGATCTTCTTCCTCCACTGACGGCCTATTACGTCATGCGGGTGGGAAAACTGCCGATGGCTCCGTATTTCCCGCCAGGCGATGCCGCTTTGGCGGAAGCGGTGCGGGAGCGTGCTCGCGACAGTCACGCCGTTCTGCTCGCCAATCACGGGCCGGTGGTTGCCGGGAAATCGCTGCGCGAGGCGCAATACGCGACAGAGGAGCTCGAAGAAACGGCGAAACTATTCCTGATGCTGCGTGGCGAAAAAATCAGGCCACTGACGCAGGAGCAGCGTGACGATCTTATGGAGCGCCACGGCTGATCCTGCTGGGGTAGGTGACCGCGTGCTATGCTTCAGCCGCGGAAACTGCCTTCGTTCATGTCCTTGGGATCATAGTTGAGATCAAAATCCTTTTCGGATTTCTTTCCCGGCGCATCGCGGTGAACGGTCGCGTCTTCAGAGCCCGTCACGACTGTCGGCTTTGCGCTGTGAACCCCTGTCGCCTTGCGATCGGCCTGGGACGGGGCGTACTGACCCTTTGCATCGTCTTCCGGTTTACTCATTGCAGTGCTCCTCTTCTGTCCTATCCAACAGACAGGAATAGCAGGAGTTCCGTGACGAGCAGTCTGAAACTCGCAAAAGGGGAACGAGGATTGTTCTCGCGCTCCGTCCGGTTCGAGCAAACACGCGTGCCGGAGGACGGACAGTTCAGATATAAGCGACACCGGCCTTCCGGGCTTCCGCTGTCGCATAAAGGTTGGACCGATGGCAGCGTTCGTAAAACGCTACCGTTTCGCCCGGCATATCCTCTGGCAGGCTCAGGAAGTCCCGCAGGCGCAAGCCGTCTTTCTGGTCGAGATCAGCGTTGGCCAACGCGGAGCCGTCAAGAGCGGCGACGCGGTCGTGCAGTCGTGAAAAGTAAGCAAGGTTCGATTCAACGATCGACGGTGCGGAGGTCTGGCCGTGAGCTAGAACGACGTGGCGGGCATCAAGATCACGGATTGTTTTCAACGAGCAGCAAAGCGCCTTGAGATCGTGAGGATCCTTGCTCCAGACTTCGGGGATCGGCCACTCGACGGCATCGACCGCAAGACAGGTTCGGATGGAAGGGATCCAGACCACGACATGATCGGGCGTATGTCCGGGCGTGTGAAGCAATTCAAGGACCAGATCGCCGCCATCCAGGATCATGCTCTCGCCAGCGAAGCATAGATTGGGGGCAACAATCTCGACATCCCGAAATCGTGCGTCGCGCTGTTTTTCGACCAGCTTATCTCGTGCAGCGGGATCGTTCAGCCGCTCCAGCGCCTTGGCGTGCGCGATGATCGGTATGCGATCGCCAAGCCCGGAATTGCCCCAAAAGTGGTCCCAGTCCATGTGGGAGTTGATGACCAGCAGAGGCCGGTCGCCCATCTGGTCGTCGAGCAGTGCTAGCGCCTCCCGACACAGGGATGGGGTGCCAAGCGTATCGACGAGGACATTGAACCGATCAGTCCGCACGAAGACGGCATCGACCTCGTCGCCAGCCCTCACGATGACAATCCGATCATCGAGGCCAGGGTAAGTCGTGAGCCGAACCGAAATATCCATCGCCAATCCCTTGCGATGCGTCAATTGAAAAGGCGATGGCCCGCGTCAGCGGAACGAGGGCAACCCATGACTAGGTTTCGGCATATCCAGCTTCGGCAGAGAATTCGCGAGAGCCGCAGCCTCGCCGGAATAAGGGAAGTCATCGCCCAACTGGCGATCGCCTTCGTACACCTTGAAGGATGGCCCATCGACCTCGACGATCTTGTAACCGTTCACGTATTCGACCTTCGGCGTTTTCCAACCCATATCGATCTCTCTTTCTTGAAAGCTGACACGACGGTCAGCGCGATGTCATGACGGTCGATCCGTTGGCAAAGGTCTAACAGGTACACGCTCAAACGCCTAATCATGACCGAGCGGCAGCCGAGCGCTTGATCGGCGCAGGAAATCGCTAAGGCCACCACGCCGTGCGTATCCTGTTGTGCCACAATCGGCGCGGCTTAGCCTCAGGATCGAAGGGAACAAATCGAGGTCAAATGCATTCGAGGTCGCAGTCAATGCCGACTTTTCTTGGGGGCCCTTATGAAACGACTTTCCGTGACCGCCTTTGCCGCTCTTTGCCTCACCGCCGGAGCAACCTACGCCCAGACGAACAACGACGAGGCAGCCCAGGCATGCCAATCGACCGGCTTGCTGGCGCTGCAGGAAAAATCGTCCGCCATCACCGATCTCGTGCTCGACATGGAAACCCTGGCCGTGAGCTCGGCCGATACCAAGGTCGAGAATGTCGCGGTGAAGACCGTCGTCATGGGCGATGCCTATATCGCACGCGGCGGCGAAACCGGTAAGCCTGATCGTTTCGTCTGCCTTCTGGGCGAAAAGGGAAAAGTGCTTCTGACGTTTTTTACCGCGCAGTAGCCGACGGACCCGCGTCGCAGCTGGTGCCCGATTTGCGACAGTTCGACCAGGTACGGCGGGTGTCAAGGATCAAATAACTCAGCGCTATCCACGTCATTTGCTCGGAACCGATCCGCCGCTGCGGGATTACTGTAGGCCTCGAAACATGCACCGGCTGGTTCCTCGAAGGAAGCAGGCGGTGCTGACTATGGAGACCCTTATGCAGCTACCACAGAACACGATCGTTGCCGTTGCCGATGGCGAAAAGCTCAGCCTTTTCAAAAATGAAGGTGACGCAGCAAACGTCAAGCTGAGAGCGATGCCGACCACGGACATCGACAGTTCGAAAATTTCTTCCGGTGCACGCCATTCCAGCAGCTCCGCAAACCCGGATGACAGCCAGCAGGACGAAGACGGTTTCAGCAACGGCATTGCCGACATGCTGAACAAGCATGTGCTGGATGGAAAGATCAAAAATCTTGTTGTCGTGGCGGCGCCCCGCACACTCGGCGAAATGCGCAAGAGCTACCACAAGTCGCTGTCTGACGTTCTGATTGGCGAACTCGACAAGGACCTTACGGGCCATTCGATCCAGGATATCGAAAAGGCGCTGGCTGCAGCCTGATCGCTACACCAGACCCGGAAGTGGAGGCCCTGCAGCAGCGGGGCCCTACTTTCGAGAAGCGAAGGCCATCAGTATCCGATGTCTGCGGATAGATGGACACTGTTAGACAGGGCGGCGCCCATGCTTCTAAACAGTCAGGCGACCTCGGAGGCCAGGATCAGGCCAGGAGGGGGGCTCGATACTTCCCCACCTTCGACCCGTAGCGCTAGATAATCCAAAGCGTTCTGCAGTCCGTTCATTGTGTACGGCTTCTCTATTGCGCCGAGCGCGCCTGCAAAATCATCCGGGATCCGCTTCAAATTTCCTGAAACAAATATGTAAGGGACGTTTTTCGAAGCAAGGAATTTTCCGACGTCGATCCCTGTCGGGCCATCAAGAAGTTGGATGTCGACGAAAGCGAAGTCAGGCGCAGTCTTTTCAGCAAGTTCGTATGCGGTCGAGCTTGAAGCCGCCTGGCCGACAACATCGTGACCCGCAGCCTCGACCTCAGTTTCAAGTTCGAGCGCCAGCAGCGCCTCGTCTTCCACGATCATCACGCGCAAAATTCTGTTCCTTACTCATTGACCATCAGGGTAACGCTCACTTCTGTGCGCTTGCCATCCGTTTTCCGTTCGATTTCAGCGCCCAGCTGCCTGGCACAGGTCTCTAGCATCAGTCTGCCGAAGTCGTGTTCGCGCTGGTCAAAGACAACGGGGGTGACCGTGTCGACGACCCTTACCAAGAAGTGTCCGTTCAGGCGTCTCACTTCCAGGTGAATTTCGCCGCCCCCATCGCTCAGGCCGCGTCGAACGACATCACCGATCAGCTCGTTCAAGATAAGAGCAAGAGGTGATGCCTTGTCAGCCGGGACGATGACTTCGTGCAGGTCGGTTGTCATCACAATGTCAGATCGCCTAAGCGCACCGACCACATCGACGATCAGGTCGCCTGCGAACTCTGCAACATCGAAATGGCCGACATCATCGTCATTCAGAAGCTTGCGGTGAACAGTGCTCAGCGCCTCGACGCGGCTGAGGACGGAAAACAGGGTCCGCTTTGCCACTTCGTCCTCCGCCATCCGCGCCTGGAGCTTGACGATCGAGGCGATGGTCAGGAGATTGTTTTTGACGCGGTGGTCGACTTCGTGAACGAGCGCGGTCTTTGTTGTCAGCGCGTCCGTCAGGTCCGCTGTCCGCCTTGCGACTTCCTCTTCCGCGATATGCCGAGCCGCCGCTAGTTCTGCCTCTTTGCTTTTGATGTTGGTAAAGTCCAACTGAGACGCGAAGAAGTAGATGACTTGCCCATCTTCGTTCCGAACCGGGCTGACGAAGAGAGCATTCCAGAAGGTCGTGCCGTCGCGCCGGTAGTTGAGAATGTCGATCGCAAGATCCCGCTCTTGCGACACCGCTTCCCGAATTTTGGCAACAGCCGCAGGGTCAGTTTGCGGACCCTGTAAGAGGCGGCAGTTGCGCCCAACAAGTTCCTGCGCCGAGTACCCGGTTAACTTCGAGAACGCCCGATTTGAAAAGATGATCGGGTTATCGACCTGGCGTGGATCGGTGATGATCATCGGCATGCGTGTTGCTTTGAAAGCTGCTGCGAACGGATCTCCGGATGCGTGGGCGGCGATTAGCCGGTCGCCTGCGTCTCTTGCGCCGCGAACATCTTTTTCCACAGCCATAAAGTCCGTCGCCCCTCATAAGCGTTGCGAAAAATAATGCTTTAACCGCGGACAGGTTCCGACATCCTGTTAAAATTGACGGTCGTCAGCAATCCGCTCCATTCTCTAGGGAAAACCTGAAAATTCCGTGTTTCCAGATGTTGCGGAGATTAGGCACTGTGCAGTCGCGGGATCACAAATGGTTAGTGGCGCTCACGTCTGGTCTCAAGACCGGCATAACGTATCGCAATAAAGGCCATCAGGCATGCGACCGAGAACATGTTGAGCCTGAGCAGGATGGCAAGGTCAGGATCGCTCCAGACCCGCAATGGTGGACCGAGAAGATACTGCGAGAATAGAAACACAGCGAAGACAAAGGCCGCCATGCTGCGCTGCCACCACTTCTCCTGGGCAAAAAAGGACAGTGCGGAAAGCATGAAGCAGGCACCAAAAAAAAGCGCTGTCCCCGAACCATGCCCGAACAGTTTTGTCTCGAACAACGTGTCGAGCGTGCCGACGATTGGCAACGCCAACCGCGCCATGAAGGGTGATTGGCGAGCAATGAAAGGGATCGCGAGAAACAGGGGGGCGGCAAGCAAGGTAGCGCATGACGCAGCCACGCCATTGCCGACGAGATACCAGACATAGACGGGATAGAATGGCTTGTTGAATACGATCACCCAGGCGATCGTGACCGTCGCCTGGGTGAGGGGATCGAGTGGCGGTCGTGTCTGTGTCATCGCTCGGCAACCCCTGTCTTTGAATATGCAAACAACGGCCGCACGCGGTTTCAGCAGTGGCGTGCAGCACCGGAATGGCTACGCCGAGAAGGTCTGCGCGGCGTTGATCGACGACACGAACTGACGTGTGCGTTCGTGGACAGGGTTGCGAAAGACCTGTTCGGCGCTGCCGATCTCGACGACCTGCCCCGCCTCGAGAAAGACAACGAGATTGGCAACCTGCGAGGCAAGTCGCAGATCGTGCGTCGCCATCACCATGGTCGTGCCCTCTTTGGCAAGGGTGCCGAGCACGTCGACGACCTCGGCGGAAAGCTCCGGGTCAAGCGCCGAAGTCGGTTCGTCGCACAAAAGAACCTTCGGCGAGGGCGCGAGCGCCCGTGCAATTGCCACACGCTGCTGCTGGCCGCCTGAGAGATTGGCGGGCCAGGCATCGGCCTTGTGTTCCATGCCGACTTTCGTCAGCAATTCCATGGCGCGCGCCCTGGCTTTTTCGCGGGACCATTTCTGGACGACAAGCAGCCCTTCCATGACGTTTTCGATGGCCGTGCGATGTGGGAAAAGCTGGAAGTTCTGAAACACCATTCCCGTCTGGCTGCGCACTTTCTGAATGGATTGCCACGGCGCCTTGCGGCCGGGTTCAAAGTCGACGCTCTCAGCGCCGATGCGGACGCTTCCGGCGGTCGGTTGCTCCAGGAGGTTGATGCAGCGGAGCAAGGTACTCTTGCCGCCGCCCGACGGTCCGACCAGAGCCGAAACGCTGCCCTCCGGAAAGCTGAGAGAGATATCCTTCAGAATTACGGCGTCGCCGAAACGCTTTTCGATATGCGACAGTTCGATCATCGGTTGGCCTCCAGCATGCCGCCGTATCGGGCAAAGCGAAATTCGAGCCGGGACTGCAGGTGAGACAGGATGGAGCTCAAAGCGAGATAGATGATGGCGGCCTCGATATAGAGGATGAGCGGCTCATACGTCGTGGCAACGATACGCTGCGCGGACTGGAAAAGTTCGGGCACGGTGATTGCCGCGGCAAGCGAGGTATCCTTGACCAGCGATATGAACGTGTTTGACAGAGGCGGCACGGATACCCGGCTTGCCTGCGGCAGGATCGTGCGCCGCATCGCCTGGCGCCAGTTCATGCCGGTGGAATAGGCGGCTTCCCACTGACCCTTGGGGACGGAGGAGATGGCTGCACGGATGATTTCCGACGTGTAGGCACCGACATTGAGCGTAAAGCCGATCAGGGCCGCCGTAAAGGCATCAAGCAGAATTCCCACACTCGGCAGGCCGTAGAAGATCACGAAGAGCTGCACAAGGAGTGGTGTACCGCGAATGATCCATACATAGAAGCGAGCGATTGCTGAAACCGGCCACGGCCCGAACAACCGTGCGACCGCGGTGACAAGCCCCAGCGATAGGCCCAGTACAAAGGAAAGGAGTGTCAGCGGGATCGTAAATTGCACGCCGGCCCACAGAAGTGTCGGCAACGAATCGATCATCAATTGAAGCCAGTGCGGCACGGCGAACCTCAAAACATATGACGCCCGGCGATGGTCGCCGAGCGCTCTGATCTCGATACATATGGCGCAGTTTCAAGAACGGAACAGTCCGTTCTTACTTCGAAACGTCCTGACCGAAATACTTGTCAGAAATCGTCTTGTAGGTTCCGTCCGCCTTGATGTCGGCGAGCGCCTTGTTGATGGCTGAAACCAGCTCGTCGTCGCCCTTGCGAACGATGATGCCAGAGAAATCCGCATCCGCCTTTTCGGCAACGATCTTCACGGGAGCCTGAGGCTGCTTCTTCTTGAAATCGAGGAAGGAGAGACTGTCGTTGATCGTGGCATCGGCGCGGCGGGTCAGAACCAGCTGGATCGACTGGTCAAAGCCGTCGGTGCCGACGAGCTCTGCTCCAGACGCCTCGGCCAGCTTGCCGAAGTTGCTGGTCAGCGACTGTGCCGACTTCTTGCCCTTGAGGCTTTCGAACCCTTTGATCTCCTCGTCATTGCTGCGAACGATCAGCACGGCCTTGGACGCGATATAGGGGTCGGAGAAGGCATATTTCTGCTTGCGGGTTTCGGTGATGCCGACCTGATTGATGACGGCATCATAGCGTTTGGCATCGATGCCAGCGATGAGGCCATCCCACTTGCCTTCGACGAATTCTGCCTTCACGCCAAGCTTGTTCGCGACAGCCTCGCCGATCTCGACATCGAAGCCGGTCAGCTTGTTGGCGCTGTCGTGGAAAGTGAAGGGCGCATAGGTGCCTTCCGTCCCGATCTTGATCACGCCGGCGGCCTTGATCTGGTCGAGGTTTTCGCCAGCGACAGATGGGGTGATGGCAACGGCCTGCAGCAGGGCGGCAGCAGCGATGGATTTCAGCCAGTTCATGGTCATTCCTTTCGGGCATCAGGCCTGATGGCCTTTCGATGAGGTGTTATCTAGGAAAACCTGTGCTGTTGGAGGAGAGGATCGAGCAAATAAAACAGGCAAACGAGATTATTTTGCTCATTTTTCTTCGCGCATGACCCGACGCAACCATGACACAGCCTTTGCGCAGGATTTCCGGCAAGACGCCATCGTGCCGCAATCTGTTGTCCGGGAAAACCCGGGCGGAACCCTTGCGTGCTCTAGCTGTTGTTTCGCCGAACAGGAGCAACATCATGACCGACGAAAAACGCGACGTAACCGGCAATGAGGAGGCACAGGCGGAAGAGAGCCCGCAGGGCGAGCGTAGCCCGAAGCGCGAGCCGACGGCGGGCGATTCAAAGCCTCATAACAGCTCGCCGCAGACGTGGTCGGCCGATCACGGCGGAGGTGTTTCGCCGCCAACCAGCAAGCCGGTGAGTTCAGACGATAAGGCGGACTAGGCGTCTGAACATCTGGAGCCTTAGAACTGTACTAGCGCCCTTGCCAACGGATTTTGGCCGGAGGCTGTAATACCCCCGTCTAGGGTCGAATCATCGTTCGTTTAGTAGCAGCTGAATAACAAAACACCTCTAGCGTGCACTGCGGTAGCGAGATATTATGCTTTCCGTTAGCGCATGCGCTCGGGTTCAGTGCCAACGTAATATTGGAATAATAAAACGATCGATATTGCCATTTTTGTAAATAAGAAAGTCGGGTTCGCGCATTTCTAATGCACGCCAGATTGTTCTCAGTTTTTATTTCCTAAAGTACATTTCCTGTTTTTTGAAGTGCTCACGAGGTTTTCTTGGCTTGAGCAGATATTACAACGATAGGCGGTTTGCGGAAGGGGCAAGGCATCGGGGGCCGGGAGGTCTCGTCGTCTTCATGCTCCTGTTCGCCGCCTTCTCAAGCGCAATCGGCGCAAGCCTTCTCCTGTCCAATGATCACATGCGTCTCAAGCTTTTGTTGATGCGGCTGGGTTTCCAGCAAAGCAGCGTTGCGAACCTGAGCGTGCCCTTTGTCAATGCACAGTCCGCCGCTCAGGCAAGCATGGGGGCGTCGGTGGTCTTTGCAAAGAAAGCCCGCCTCTTGAAGGGCCGCGCCCCGATACGTGCTGACGAGCAGTGCGCTACTCTTGCAGCCCTTGCCGAGGTGGAACCTGTGTTTACCCGCGAAGACGGTGGCGCCAAATGGGAATGCAGCTATCTCGTGACGGGAGCGGATTTGGGACGTCAGTCATCGATATTCGTCCAGATCCGGGGTAGGGAGGCTGCAGGGAACGCGACATTTCGGCTGAAAATAAGCTTCGGAACTTTGTCCGAACGGGAAGCGCTCGCCTATCAGGCGTCCGCAATTGCAGCACGCTTGCTCGATCTCGATGCGTATTTGTCCATTTCGCTCGGAGACGCCTTGGCGCGCGGGCAAGATTTTCGCAGAGAGATTGCGGCGGCAACCATTTCATATAAGCGGGAAATGCTGGATGAAAGTCGATACAATCTCGTTGGAACGTATCCGCTTCCGAAAGCCCCTGCTCAGCAAGTCACAAACTGAGTTGCGTTTCGTATCTACTTGATACTTGCCGTGACAGTCGTGTCGTGAGGCGCGCCGATGTGCTCGGCAATCTGGCTGATGCCCTGGATGATGACAGCCCAGAGAGCAATGGAGACACCGAAAGCAAATGACAAATTTCTGAAACGACGCGACATTTTTCCCTCACAAGATGAGGAATATGTACCGCACAATAGTTCGAATACAGTTAGTGTGATCGGTCAAATTGAAGCGAACTGTAGCGCCCGCGAATCGACCATGAAAACGCTCGCCGAGAAACTTCGCGCTCAGAAAATCGGCGGGTAACAGACCCTGACGATTTCGATCTGGCGCGGTTCTCGGTAGGTGATCTCAAGCAGTTCGCATTCCTCTGTGACGTAGCTCGAGCGGACAAGATGTGTGTTCGGTTGCGTCTCGTTATACCTCGACCGCTGAATGATATCCGCCGCGTATGCCGACGCCCCGAGCGAAGCTGCGAGGAGTGATGTCGCAATAGTTAACTTCGAAATTACGTGTAAAGCGGCCATCTCAACCTCTCTAATCACCCGTACTTTGCATCTACATCTAGTATATTTTTCAGATTAAAACGCAAGGCACAAATAACATCACGCCGAATGGATCGTAGCTGTTGGCGAGTGATGTGACCCTAGTCCTGGAGTGCTGCGGCAAGAGCCTGATTGTAGGTCGGAGCGATCACCTTTTCTAACGATCATTTCAGAGCGCTTGCCGTCAGTTTCGGCGCTCACGCAATCTTTCTGTCCGTTCGGAAATCGCAGGCAGATCTTGCCGTTGTCGATCTTGTACCCGATCGTCTTACCCGTTTGGTAAGTATACCCGTCCCCTTTTTTTGCAGCGTTCCCCGAACCTTCGCTCATGCGCCCGGGGATTTCTGCTTGGAAGCAACGCACATCTCGGTATGTGCATACTGTGCGGGAAGCGACGAAATTATTGCGGCAATGATAGCTAAAACTGTGCAGCGGATAACTTGATCGATCTCTCAAGTCGTCGCCGCAAAATATCACGGTTCTCTCGAACGAACCGGAGGGCTTCGCCGCACGTTGCTGCGAATCTACGTATCGAATCTAATTTCATATGTAATAATAAAGCAATATTGCTTGTTTTATATTTAACCATTTATTAAGTTCCGGGCTGACTCGTGTTTAGAATCGAGATATGGAGTATTGATAAGACGGTCATATATTAACTCTCGTATATTGGATGGTTCCCTTGAGTGCTGTGGAGCTTGTGGTACAACTGGATGCTAGTGAGTACCTCGCCGGTAGTTCGGCGAATGATAATTATAAGCTTACATACAGTGATCAGCCTGCGGCTTGGGAATTTGCGGCCAAGCGCGCAGTCGACATGCTGATATCCCTGATTGCCCTGGTTACGCTTCTTCCCCTGTTCGTCCTGATATGCGCGATCATCCGTGCCGAGAGCAGAGGGTCACCGCTGTTTTCCCAGATTCGATGGGGGAAGGACGGTCGCAAAATTAAAATCTATAAGTTCAGATCGATGTTTACCGACCGGGGAGATGTGTCTGGCGTCGCACAGACAACTCGGAACGATCCCCGGATTACACGGGTCGGCCAATTCATTCGCAAATCCAATATCGACGAACTGCCGCAACTCATCAACGTGCTCAAAGGGGACATGTCTCTTGTCGGTCCAAGATGCCACGCCGTCGGCATGCTTGCGGCCGGCGTTACCTATGAGGAACTCGTTCCGGATTATCACCAGCGACACAGCATGCGGCCTGGTCTTACCGGGCTGGCGCAAATGCGCGGCCTGCGAGGGCCAACGGATCGTGCTTCGAAAGCCCGGGCTCGCATCGCCTGCGATCTCTATTATGTTGCCAATTTCTCGATCTGGCTTGACGTCTACATCATCCTCCAAACCATCAGGATGGAACTGACGAATGGCAAGGGCTTCTAAGCCAACCGTTCTTCGAACCGATCTAATAGCAAACGGCGGCACACTCGTGCCGCCGTCGCTTGTTTGATATTTCGGCGGTTGGGTCTCAATCAATGCTGCCTTGGATCGCCGACGACAACCCGGGGTCAACCGCTCGGCCCCCTGAAGACACAACGCTTGCTAGCAATCCGTTTTGACAAGCCCGTCCGTCGTCCCATCCCGGATGATTGGCGATCGGGTAAAGGCAAATCCCCTCGAACGGGACACCGGACTGCATGGCACGTTTTGCCTGATCCGAGACATAACGGTACCAAGGCCCACGCCGCTCATCCTCGATGCCGGTTTCTGCAATCAAAATCGGCTTGCCATAACGCGCGTAGGTTTCGGCAAGGATCCTGCTCAGCGGCTTGTAGCTGGGATGACCGATGTCGATCGGCGGCCCGCCATGGATCCATTGGTTGTTGAAATAGTAGTTGACGCCAATGATATCGAGAAACCGCTCCTGACCGCCGATCTGCGGCCACATGCGGCCGGCGATGAGGTCCCATCCCTGGAACTGCGACTGCCTGTGACCTTCAGCAACGCCGGACTCGAAAGGTCTCGATTGGTCCGCCACGACATTGATAACCGGATCGCAGTGAACGAAGCGCGCGCGGGGGTCGACCGAGAGGATTTCCTCCATGGCAGCGATTGCGGCACGGGCGAGCTGAACCTTGAGCTCGAATCCTCGACCACGCGCGAACGGGTTGAGATAGGCGGCGTCGCCGCCGCCCCACGAGAAGAATGAGATTTCGTTGACGGGGCAGTAGAACGGCACTTCGCTTGTGTTGTCGCGAACCAACCGTGCGCAGGCGCCGGCGAAGGCTGCAAACCGATCGACGAATTGCGGCGACCAGATATCGAGATCGTCAGGCCATCCGTAGTGTAAGAGGTCCCAGATGACCTGCGTGCCGGTTTTCTGCGCGGCTTCGATCATCGGCAATACGCTCGACCAGTCATAGGTCCCGGACTTTTCGATCAGATGCCAGCGAAAACCATCGCGGACCGTACGGATTCCAAGTCCTGCAAGCTGACGATAATCCTGCTCCGCAAAGCGATCGTGCTCGATTGCCGCAATCATATCCAGGCGTCGACCGGTTGTTTCGCTGTCATCGGGACGTAGTCGATGCGTCGAGCATTCGAAACCGCCCATCAGAAACGATTTGAAGATGCCGGTCGGCCCCTGCGGCGATTTCTCCGCAAGGACGTCGCTGAAAAGCTGTGTCCACTGCGGCAACACGGCCTCGATCGAGTAGCTCGCCTCGACCTTGCGCCGCAACGCTTGTCCGAGAGAACGGCGGAAACCTTCGTCGCCCGCAAGTAAGCGGATCTTGTCAGCGACGGCGGCCGGATCGTTATAGGGCACGAAGAGGCCGGAGACCTGGTCGTCGATCTGCTGCTGGGCGCCGTTGTCAGGTGTTGCGATGACGGGCAGGGCGGCGGCACCTGCCTCGGCAATGACATGCGGCATGCCTTCGCCGCGCGACAGCCAGACAAATATATCGAACGCCGACAGAAGCTCGGCCACATCCTTGCGATCGCCTAAAAACGTGACCCTGTCTGCCAAGCCCAGCCGGCGGGTGAGATCCTTCAAGTGATCGGCATAGTCCGGCATGAAAGCATCGGGTCCGCCGACAATGACGAACTGCGCATGCGCATTGTCTCTGACGACCAGTGCGGCGGCATGGATGAAGTCTTCGACATTCTTTTTCGGATCCAGCCGACCGACCCAACCGATGACGACCTGCTCGTCCCGGAACCCAAGCTTCGACCGCATGACCGAGCGGTTCGCCGAATAGAACTCGGAGAGATCGACCATCGAGGGTATCTCGAGCGCGTGCTGCTCACGGCCGGGCATTCTTGACGCAGCCGCGTCGCGGATGGAGCGGCAGACGCCGACATACCGGCTCGTGAGGTGCTTCGGGCCAGCTTCCGCCTCCGAAACAAGACCGCCATGCTCGATCAGCGGGGGGCGGAGATGGAGCCGTTCGAGCGCCGGATAGATGTCGGCAACGTTCTGGCTGGAAACGACGATGTCGTATCCAGGAACCTTGCCGGCCAGATAGCCAACCGTGTCTTCGAAGGACAGATCGTAAGGCGTCGTATCGACATCGACCCCGAGCGCCCGCAGTTGCTCGTGGGTCTGCTCCGGCATTCCGGGCTTGCGGAAGCAGGCAACGACGTCGATCCGGTAGAGATCAGGATCGAGGTTTGCCGCGAGGAGCCGCACTTCGGTCTCCTCGCCGCCGACCACCAACCACGCGAAGACGAACAGAATCCGTACAGGCTGAGGTTCAGGTGTCATTCGCCCACCTTGAAGACAACCTGCAGGAATTCCGGACGGTTTTCGATCAGGTCCGTCAGGAAGGACGGCGCGTCGTCCATCGGAATGACGTGGGTGATCATCTGCTCGCGGATGATGTCGCCATGCGTCCGGAGAAGATCGACCGTTGCGCGGGCAAGGCGGCCGCGGTTCCAGAGCGCACCAAGACCACGCGGAACGCGGTTGATCTGCGCGCAACGGATGTTGAGGCCGTTATGGTGGAACTCTTCACCCAGCCGCAACTGATCCGCGCCGCCCTGGTAGAAGGCAAGGTCGATCACCGTGCCCTGAGGCCGCAGGGCTTTCAGCGCCGTGTTGAGGCTGCCTGAATACGCACGTGTCTGGAACACGAGATCTGCACCGCGTCCCATCGCGCCATCATGCCAGCGGGCCTTGGCATGCTGCCACGCGTGCTCCTCGGTCATGGCCTGAAGGCCCATCGCTTCCGCTTTTTGACGGCGGAACTCCGATGGGTCGGTCACGATAACCTCGGATGCACCCAGGGATTTCGCAAACAGGGCAGTCATCAGCCCCACTGTGCCGGCGCCGATCACGATAACCGGGCGATCCTTCACGCCCGCACCGAGGAAGGGCACGTGAGCCCCATAGGCTTCGGCATCGGCATGCAGAATGCCGTTTGCGGCAATCGGCCCCATCTGGGCGACAAGGACGCCGAGCACGGGATCTATTTCGGCCGGCAATGGCACCAGCAGATCGTGGAACGGGTTGGCCGTGTGGCCCGATTTATGGCCGTAGGCGGATGCGACCACCTCGCCTTGCGCAAAACCGCCTGTGCGCGACTCTGAGACCCTGGCAACTTCCATGTAGCCAAGGAACGGGACCGGATAGTGCAGGTCCGGTTCGTTCTCGATAAACACCCCGCGCTCGCCATCAAAGCGCGAGCGGAAATAGGGGTTGGTGTTTTTGAGGAACGTCAGTTCGGTCCCTGCGGAAAGACCGGTGTAGAGCGTGTCGAGCCGAACCTGGCCATCGCCGGGAGGGCCTTCCTCGTATTCGAAGAAATAGGACCGCCCGGGGGCCTCGACGCCGAGCGAGCGGATGATCCGGTGGCCCGGTGCCAAGCCCGGCGCGGGTGCTTCCGGCCGAGGCTGGAATTGCAGGGGCAAAGGCTCGGGCTGGCGCATCTCTGGCGGCGCGATCGAAACCGGCTTGCCTTCCTGCACGGAGGCAACGACAGCCAGCGCCAGCCGGTGCGTTGCAAGGGCTTCGGAATAGGGGCAGCGGATCCGGTTTTCCCCGCCGCGAACGGCATCGATGAAGTCGCGATCTTCGCGCCACACGGGGTCGCCGTCTGCGCCACGGACCGGCCGGCCTCGGCCGACATCCACCATGATGTCGCGGTCGGTAAGCTCGATTGCGAGACGGTCTGCGAAGATGTGAAGCCCGACGCGATGGCTCCAGCCGAGAAGGCAGGTGGAGGCAACGTTTGCGACGACGCCGGTTTCGAATGTCAGAGCGGCCGTCGTCACGGTGGGCACGTCGAGGCCCGGAAATTCGGGCCTGTCCGTGTGACCGGCACGTCCGTAAACCTCGGTCACCTCACCAACAAGAAAACGCGCAAGGTCGAGAAGATGGGTCGCCTGCTCCACCATCTGTCCGCCGGACTTGTCCTGCTTCCACCACCACTGCGGCGGAGGCGTGCTATCCAGCCAGTAGCCGGACAGAAGCTGGGCGGGATTGTCCTTGAGGAGATTGCGGGCCTCATCGACGATGTCGAGGTAGCGCCAGTGGTAGCCGACGCCGGTCACGAGACCCTTCGCCGTCACGGCAGCCGAGATCTCTTCGGCCGTCTCGATGTCAAGCGAAACCGGTTTTTCGACGAAGAAAGGAATGCCGCGCTCGATCAGGTCCCGCTCCGGTTCCCCGTGCGCAAACGGCGGCACGCAGACATAGACGGCATCGGGGCGGACGGCGTCCAGCATGTCGCGGTGGTGGGCGAAGGATTTCGCTCCGAAGCGCGCTGCGGCCTGATCGGCGCGGCCGATATCCGGATCCGCGAACCCGACGAGTTCCACATCGTCGAAGCCGGAGATGACATCGAGATGGCGGTGCGCGATACCTCCAACGCCGATAAAGGCGAGGCGTGTCTTCTGCATGGATAGGTCCTTTTGCATGAGATTGGCAGGCTGAGAAAGGAAGCGGTCGTAGACCGCTCTCGTTTCCCTCGCCATGCGATGTGCGGAAAAGTGATTGTCGAAGCGGACGCGCGCAGCCTCGGCGACATGCGCAAGTCTCTGCCGATCCGAAAGCGCCGCGATGACGACAAAGGCCATTGAAGCGGAACTGCCGGGTGTGGCGAAAAGCGGATGGTCCTCCCCGAGCGCCTCGACGGTGCCGCCGATCCGGGTGGCAACGACCGGGCAGCCGAGCGACATCGCCTCGAGCACCGCAAGCGGCAGGCCTTCGAACAGCGATGGCAGAACGAAGAGGTCGCCAAGAGCGATGATGTTGGCGACATCCGGGCGATGTCCGGTAAATCGAATGCGGTCGGAGATGCCGAGCTCATCCGCCAAAGCCCCGAGCCTCACGCGTTCCTCGCCGGATCCGACCAGAAGAAGGCACAAGGAGGGGTGCGCCTCCAGAATCTGCGGCATGGCTTCGAGGAGGGTCTTGTGATCCTTCTGCGCGGTCAACCGTGCAATGGTCACGAGCACGATCTCGTCACGCACATCGAGGTCGCGACGAAGTGCGTCGCCTGTTGCCGTCTGCTGCGGCACGAAGATACCGTTGCGGATAACCGTCAGTCGGTCGGGCGCAATGTGCCCGCGAAAACTGTCCCGGGAGGCTTCCGAAACCACGACGTGATGGGCGACATCCCGCGTGCGTCGCTGATACTCGTCCTGCTGGTCGCGGTCGGTGAGGAGATAAGGAAGATGCTCCGTGCGAATGACCGGGATACCGGCTCGGTTCGCGGCCTCGACCAGCGCGTGCCCCTCCCATCCGATCCCCGCATGGACATGCAGGAGGTCGACATTGCTGCTGGACAGCCATTGAGCAAAGTCATCGACGTCATCCGCAAGTTTGATGCCGAGGCCGAGACGGGCAGCGCGCGGGAGCAATCCTGCCCGGTCTTCCGACAATAGCGCAATGAACGCATCAGCCTGCCCGCACAGCCCGCGCGCCAAGGCAAGCATATGCTCGCCCATGCCCGATGGGTCCAGGCTATCCGTCGCAAGGACTATCCGCGGCATCCTAGTCACGCTCGGAATGCACCAGAATGTCGTTTTTGCCGAGCAGCGCAGATGGCAATGGAGGATCTACAGCCGTCTGGTCGACGATCATCGCCATGCTCTTGAACGTGGCATCCCAGGACGAGCGCGCGAGCATCCTGTCAACCGCTTCGAGCCAGGACGTATCGGCGAGGGCAATGGCAAGCGCGGCATCGCATCCGCTGACAAAGCTGTCGGCATCGTCGGCAAAAAACACGCCCGGCGTATCGCCGTAGGTACGAACGACGTCTGCAATCTTTGTGCTGACGACCGGTCGCCCTGCCGCCAGATATTCAGGCGTCTTGGTGGGGCTGATGAAACGGGTTGCCTCGTTGAGCGCAAACGGCATGAGCGCCGCATCCCAACCCGCCAGATAGGACGGCAGGTCGGCATAGGACTTGTGCCCGAGGTAGTGAATATTGGCCGCGCGAGGCAGATCGGACGGCGATATCTTGGCGATCGGACCGAGAAAAACGAAGGAGTAGTCCGGTCGCGCTGCAGCCGCTGCGCGGATCAGGTCGAGATCGAGGCGTTCGTCGATGACGCCGTAGAAGCCTAACCGTGGGTGAGAGATCTTTGCCTGATCGCTTGGATCGGCAACCGAGTTTCGTGCTGCGCGGAAATGGTGCGAATCGACACTGGATGGGAAGGCATGGATGTTGTCATGCAGATCGCGCTTTGCCTCGTAGAGGCTCACCCCGCCGGTAAAGACCGCGTCCGCGCGCGCCATCAGCGCGTTTTCCATATCTTTCAGCTGAGGCGGCGCAAACTTGAAGTTGGCCAGCTCGTCCATGCAGTCGTAGACAACCGCCGCCGCGTCCACATGCTGCGCGAAAGAATACATCATCGGCGTGTAGAACCAGAGTATCGGCCGCCGCCCACCGTGAAGCAGGATGAGATCGTCGAGCAGGCGGCTAAGCGCCCGATCCCGCTCGGCTTCGCTCCACCAATGCGGAACTCTTGGCCGGATCGCCTTGACGGACGTATCGGCGAATGGGTGAATTTCCAGGTAGGCAAGATGATGATCGGTTGGAATGAATTCCTCGAAAAAGAAGACCTGACGATCCTGAGAAAAGCGCTGCATTAGGTGCTGCGGCCGCTGCAGGACAAAGTCCCAGCGCAGATGCGAGAAGCAGATGAGCGGCGTATCGATAGGCAGGGAGGCATCAGGCGTTTGCGGGAAGGAATTCAGAACGTTCATCAAGCACCTCGAAACAGATGCCGCCAAACAAAGCCTGGGCAGCAAAGTTCCGGACGCTCATCATAATTCTGTTACCTGTCGTTCATCAAATCTCGCAGGCGGCTGATGCTATGCTGCCACGTCCAGTTTTCCAGCACTGTCTCGCGTGGTTTCATCCCGTCGGCGAGCCCGAGCAGATCCCGGATACCGTCGTGAAAGTCCTGCTCTGAAGCCATTCGGCCCGTCTCCGGCATAATGTATTGTAATCCGCACCGAAGCGCGCTGTTGGCGAGGACGGGAATGCCGGCCAGCATATATTCGGTGAGAATGGCAGGTGCCCCATCGTCGACACCGCAGACGACGCCGATCCGTGACTGGTTCATCAACCGGTTGACGTCATCGAAGGCTATTCCCGGCGGCTCAATGAAATCGACATTGATGCCCAGCGCGTCCGCATGGCGCCTCAGCTCCGGTACGAGTTCTCCGTAACCGAAGACGCAAAGGGTCCGAAGCGACCGCGGTAGCTTACCCAGCGCTTCGAAGAGCATGTCGTGGCGCTTGTATGGCTGGGCGGCGGCCACATAGATCACGTGATAGATCTTCGGAAGGTTCAGCGGCCGGAATGTCATCTCGGATGCGAATTCGGGTCCGATCGGCATCACGACTGTGCGCATGTCAGGATGCCGGGCGCGAACAACCTCCGACTGCCACTCCGCTCCCGTGATCACGAGATCGAAATGACGGCTGACCTCGAACGGCACGCGAAGTGCCGGAGCGTCGATGGAGTTGTAGATCTTAAAGCTGTCGCGGCAGGCAAGCATGATCTCCTCGCTCACCCCAAGTCCCCAGACACACAGTATGTCAGGAGCGCCGAACGCCTCGATATGCCCGAGCATATCGTTCGAGGCAAAGGGAGCCTCCGGACCGTTCATCCGGAATGAACGGCGCACCAGCGACGGATTGCCGGAACGCCACTCTGGCGGAGGATCACCGCCGCGCCAATGCGTCCAGATTTCCGCGCAATCGACCAGCCCGTCCTTGAGGGCTGCGAGTGGAAGCCGCTCGATATAGCCGCCGTCGACAACCACGTCGTTCGTATCCGGAATGGACAGGGGAGGAGATCCGCGTGAACCTGATGACCATAGCGTTTCAAAGCTTCGAGGGGACGGGAGGTCTTCGCCGCTCCAGCTTCCATCCTGAAAATCACTGATGACGACAATACGCCGTGGTCTCATGCACGTCTCTAATCTTTGACACTGAAGAACGGGATGGCGATGTTCGACGTCACCAACTTCCGGAAATGGGAACGGTTCCACTGTCAGGCAGACATACAGCCGCACCTTAATTCTGACGAGGAGCGGCGATCATTGCGTCGTGACGGAACCTCGAGGCATCAGCCTTGTTGGCGCAGTCTCCAGACTTTCTGGTTCCTGCAAGGATAGATCGGGCATATGGCTTTGAGAGTTGCAATCATCGGATCCGGTCCGACCGGCATCTACACGCTGAAGGGCCTCATCGGGAAGTCTGAACCGCTTGAGATCACCATCTTCGAAAGCGACGCGGAACCCGGCAAGGGAACCCCCTATCGCCCCGATCTTAACGATGCGGCGATGCTCTCCAACATTGCCAGCATCGAGCTGCCGCCAATCTGCGAAACGTTGACCGAGTGGCTTCGCCGTCAGACGGACATGGAGTTGCAGCATCTCGGCGTCGAACGCGATGCCATCAGCGAGCGGGAGTTTTATCCGCGCGTGGTTCTAGGAGAGTTCCTGCACGCGCAGTTTCAGCAGCTTCTGAATGCCGCCACCGCCAACGGCCACGCCATCCACCTGAAGGCGCGGCATCGTGTCGTCGATATCGAGCTGCGCGCAGACGATATCCGGTTGAGCGTAAAAGCCTTGGATGACGAACCGGCGGAATTCGGTTTCGATCACGTGGTGATGGCAACGGGCCACGACTGGCCGGAGACCACCGAGGTGCGGCCCGGATACTTCATCTCGCCCTGGCCGGCACCGCTTCTCAAAACCATCCCTCCATGCAATCTCGGCATTCTGGGCACGTCGCTGAGCGGCATCGATGCGCTGATCACCGTCTCGACTGCGCATGGTGCCTTCATGCTCGATGGGCAGGGTGATCTTCAATACGAGCCCCTGCCGGGAACCGAAGCCTTCCGCGCAACGATGATGTCGCGCAAAGGGGTGCTGCCAGAAGCCGACTTCTACTGCGAGATCCCGTACCGCCCGCTGACATTCTGTACCGAAGCGGCGATCGAAAACGCGATCGCCACGCGGAAGCTCGATCTTCTGGATACGATCTTCGACCTGTTCAAGCAGGAGCTAGTGGCCTGCGATCCGGATTATGCAGCAAGCATCGGCCTGTCACTTCTGACCGTTGAGACGATTGCGCCTGCCTATTTCCGCGCTCGGGAAACCAACGACCCGTTTGCCTGGGCTGCTCGCAACCTCGCCGAAGCCGACCTGAACAAGAAGCTGAAGCAGACGGTGGAATGGCGCTATGCCATCCTGCGGATGCATGAGGTGATTGCGAAGGCGATACCGCATCTGGACGCTGATGACCTCAAGCGGTTCCACAAGCACTTCAAGACCGTCTTCATCGATGACTACGCGACGGTTCCGCATGAATCGATCCGCCGATTGCTCGCTCTCCATCGCACCGGCAAGCTTGAGATCGTAGCGCTCGGAAACAGCAGCGAGATCGACAACAAGAGCGTCGAGCGCGGAGCTGTCGTTCGCACGGAAGGCCGGGAGCTTCGGTTTGAGGCTTTCATCGACGCCACAGGACAGCACGAGCTGTCGGCCCGCGACATTCCGTTCCCGACGCTCGTTGGCCAGGGTGTCGTTCGAAAAGCGGCAACAAAGGCTGCGTTTTCTCTTGATGGCGCCGAGCAGGAGATCGTCCGGACAGGAGGGATCGATCTAGACGACGATTTCCGTCTGGTGTTCGAAGACAATCTCTCGAACAACCTCTACTGCGGTTCGATCGCTTTTCTGCTGCACAAGCTTCCGTTCGTGCAGGGAATCACCAGCGCACGCGATATCGGCGAGGTGATTTCGAAAGCGATCCTGAAATCGAACGCGCCGCCTCTGATCATCGCGCAAGCTTAAGGCGTCAGCCCGTCACGATCTCGACCGGGTCACCCAATGTCAGCTTCCCGGATATCTCGACATCGCCGTAAATGCCGAAGTTTCGCTTGTTTTGTCGCAACAGCGAGCGAAGCACGTCGGGGTTTTCGGGAAGCCCGGGTTGCGCGATCAGCGTCATTCCGCACCGCTTGGCTTCTTCGCAGATGTGGATGGTCGCTCCTCCCATCTGCAACCTGCATCCAAGCCATGACTTCTCCTCAAAGCCCTCGGCCGCAGGCGTTCGCAGCACGACGTTGGGGCGAAACCGGCGGCTGTCGATATCGTCGGTTCCGACGATCGTGGACAAGTGTCGAAGGGAGTTGGTCGTCACGAGATGGACCGGGCTCACTTCATAACGGTTGACGGCCGTCTGTGCATCGCCGGTCGCGGCATAGGGACGCGTTTCGACCTCGAAGCCGAAATAGAGGGTCAGCTTCGCATCGGTATCTCTCTCTCCGACACGCAGCCACTCCCCATCCGGAAATCCGATTTCAGGCCGGTCTCGACCTGATCTCGAGTGGAGGAAAAGTGCCGGTTTCCAGCGAGATTCTTTCTCGGGCGCCGCCGGATGGCCGGACTGCGCATCAGCAACGCACCATGAACGATCGCCCTCAATTCCGTCCGTTCCCAGCTCGACGGAGGTCAAACGCTCGCCACCAAGCGAGCTTACCGGGTAGCGCCAGATCTCTTCGATAGTTCCAAATTGCGGCGGTGCCATTCATTCCCTCGTCAATGCGTCTCAAGGGCAGGGAACTGAATTTGCCACAGGTGGTTCCCTCAATGCCTGCGAACGCTTCGACAGGACAGAGGAGAAACAATGGCAAAGATCGTATGCGCAGGTTTTGTCGAAAATGGAAAGATCCTGCTTGTCCGGCGCGCATTGCACCGAAAGTGGTCGGCAAATTTGTGGGATCTGGTCGGCGGTCATGTCGAAAAAGGCGAGGGCCTGGACGAGGCTCTGGTGCGGGAATGCGAGGAAGAGGTGGGGCTCACGCCACTTGCCTTCAACAAGGTCGCGACATTGTACGAGAGCCGTGACGAAAAGCAGAAATCGCCCTTCCACACCTATGCGGTACCGCTCTGGAAAGGTGGACACGCTTCCCTGCTCGGCACCGAGCATTCCGAATTGGGCTGGTTTGGCCGGGAAGACCTCGAGGCAATGGAACTGGCCATGCCGGAGTATCGCTCTGTCATCCTGCAAATGCTGCAGGACTCGTAGCGCAATTTCGTCCGCTGCAGCGTGATGTACCTCGCAGAGCAGAAACTTTCCTAGTCCGGGCATTGCGCCGGGGAACTTCCTCAACCCGCAGACGGTTTGGGCTCAGAAATCGACGTTGGAGGAAAGCTGCATGCTTTGCCTGCCGACCGTATAATATTGACGAGGTGGGCTAATGAAGCAGAATATTGACGACGCCATGCTCGATCGGGGCAAGAGCTCCGAGGCCTACGATATCGAAAACAAAAGACCCTCACCCCAGGGCAATGAGGTGCCCGTTTCGACAGCCGGCCGTGCGAAAATCCTCGAGTCGCTGGAGCGGTACCCGCAAAACAACGACCAGGACCAGGCCACCTCGGTCGAAGCTTCCGGTCAACCCCAGTGCTTTCTTCCTGATCTGCAGGGCGAGCGGGTCTGGGGCGTGGCGCTGCAGCTTTACGAAATGAGATCGCGCCGAAACTGGGGGATCGGCGATTTTGACGACCTGTCCACTTTCATCGATCTCGCCGCAGGCTGGGGTGCCGACTTCGTCGGTCTCAATCCGCTCCATGCGCCGTTCATGGCCGCTGCCGAACGGTGCAGTCCTTACGAACCCTCCAACCGGCGTTTTCTCAATCCCCTCTACATTGCTGTCGATCGGATCGACGGCTTCGCAAGCTCGCCTGAGCTGGAGGAAGATATTGCCCGGTTGCAACGAACGGAACTGGTCGACTACGGGAATGTCGCGCGGATCAAGCGCGAGGTGCTCTACAGGATCTGGACGACAGAAAAACGCCGAGAGGACCCCGCGTTTCAGGATTTCTGCCGGGAAGGCGGCGCTGAACTGAGGTTGCACGCCCTGTTCGAGGCGATCTCGGAGACCCTTGTCGCATCTGGGGGCAGCGTCGGTTGGAAGGCGTGGCCGCAAGAATATCAGGATCCGCAGTCGGAGACGGTAAAGCTGTTTGCGGAAACGCACGGCGATCGCGTCGATTTCCACCTGTGGCTCCAGTACCTGGCACATGGGCAGCTCACCGAGGCTTCAGCTCGTGCAAAGGCTGCAGGCATGCGCGTCGGCCTCTATCTCGACGTCGCCGTCGGCGAGGCACTGGACGGATCGGCCACCTGGAGCAGCCGTCATGCCTATGTCGAAGGTGCCAGCATCGGCAGTCCGCCAGATCCCATGGCGGTTTACGGTCAGGACTGGCAGCTTGCAGCGTTTCACCCTTCGGCGATCGCTTCCGGAAATCCGTCCCCATTTGAGACCACGATGGAAGGTGTCATGCGCTACGCGGGCGCGGTTCGCATCGATCATGCAGCAGCTCTGCGGCGCCTTTTCCTTGTGCCATCGGGAGAAAGCCCCGAAGAGGGTGCCTATGTCGGCTACCCCCAACAAGCGTTGATCAACACGCTTGCGGACCTCTCCAACACATATGGCTGCCTCGTCATCGGAGAAGATCTCGGCAATCTGCCGCAAGGGCTGCAGGGAGAATTGGAGGCAGCCAACATTCTCTCCTACAGAATTCTCTCCTACGAGCAGGGAAAGCAGGGCTTTCATCCGCCCGACCAGTATCCGGCGCTGGCCTTGGCATGTGTATCAACCCATGACCACCAGACGTTTTCCGGCTGGTGGCGTGCAGCTGACGTCATGATGCGGGAAAAGAACGATCTCGTGCCGGAAGACGCTGCCCGTCAGCAGAAGAGCGAGAGAAAGAGCGAAAGGCGCGACGTGCTTTCCGCATTCCGGGCGGCCGATCTTATGGGTTCGGAGGCGGTCGATCACTCCAGTCGTAGAAATCTGGCGGCGACTGCCCATGCCTTCGTTGCCAGAACCCCATCCCTCCTGATGGCTGTACGGCTCGCCGATCTCACGGACGAAAAGCAGCCAACCAACGTCCCTGGCACGAGCGACAGTTATCCGAACTGGAAACCGAAACTGTCCGTCATGCTGGAAGAGCTCGACGCACTTCCGGAACTGCATGACATCCTGGGTGAGGTCGCGGCCGCGCGGCGAAAATAAAAGCTAGGTCTTGGGAGCAATAGAAGCGCGCCGTCACTCGGTGACGGCGCGCTTCCGATGCGATGATCCTGCGTCCGCTCGTCTGCCGGCTCTAATGTTGGGGCAAAAGGAACAACCGAAACCTCTGCATGTTCTCCCCGTGCAACGAATCGGAGTTTCATTTGTCCATTTCATCGAACGACACGAATTTTGCGGCGCGCGATGCCGCCATAGCGATCAACACCTACACGACCGTCCTTCGTCGTCCAAAAGTGCCGCACGAAACGTTCGCCAATTATTGGCGCGATGTGCATGGCCCGCTCTGTTCCCGAATTCCCGGGCTTGGATGGTATGTACAAAACCACTTCAACCGCGAACAGGACGCGCATCTCTGGCCTGAAATCGACGGGGTTTCGCCATTTGAAAACTATGTCCTGGACGGCGGCGTCGAGATCGGCTTCGAGACGGCGGCCGACCAGAAGAAATTCAATGACGCCTGCTCGATCCTGTTTGCGGACGAGCAGAACATGTTTGCAGCAACCGTTGCCTATGCCCTTCCCAAGGGCTCAACCACACTCATCGATCGCAGCGCCGACCCGGTTCCCAACGGAGACGACGGACTTGATCGCATCCACGTCCATCTCGGCTCCAGGACAGGCGATGCGTTCGCCTTTGCAACGTTCATGACGAACCTTGCCGAGAAGATTTCCTCAGACCCTGCCGCTATGAAAGTGCGTCTGCACCTGCCCGATGTCTACGACAACGCAAAACCCGCACCGCCTGCTCCCGGCGTCGATCATACTGTTCCAGACGAGCGCCGGCACATTGCGGTGTTGGAGCTCGCATTCGCCAGCCCGCTTGCTCGTCGGCAGTTCTACGGCGGCGATCTGTTCCAGAGCACGCTCTCCGACCAGAAAGCCCAGATCAGCCATGCGACTGCCTTCGCAGTGAGCGGCATCTATACCTATGTCCGCGACAAGCAGCTGACGACCGCGGGATTGAGAGGAAGCCGACAGGCGCAGCTGATCGAGACGCTGGGAGCCGCCAACCAGGTCTCCGACGATGTTCGCACCCTTCTTCATAAGGGCGAATTGTAAGACTGGCTGTCGGTGCTTTCCTCCGCTGTATGGCTCGGGCGGGAGACGCCGACGATGTGAACTGTCGTCTCGCCGCCAGCTTCGAGATCGGGTCGCCTATGGCGGCTCGACGGGAGGCCGATCTTGTGCCACACGATTTCCACGATCCTCTTTGAATAGGGATTGCAGATAGTGCTAAAATTCCCCAGTTGAGCTGGTTCGTGCCACCACGTTGGGACCGATATGGCGAAAGACCAGTTGATGAAGATCGAGATACCCACAGACAAGATTTCCTCAAGAGAGCGGTATCTCGAAGCCATCGTCCAGAGCGCGATCGACTACGCGATCATTTCGATGGATCTCGATGGTCTCGTGACCAGTTGGAACGAGGGTGCTCGGCGTGTTCTCGGCTGGGATGCAGACGAGATGGTGGGCAGGCCGGCCACAGCTTTCTTCACGCTCGAGGATCGCGAGCAGGGCATCCCGCAACGGGAGATGACTGCCGCCCTGAGCCAGGGGCGTGGTAGCGACGAGCGATGGCATCTGCGCGAGGACGGTTCAACCTTCTGGGCGTCCGGCGAGATGATGGCGTTGCGATCCGATGACGATACCGTCATAGGCTTCATCAAAATCCTTCGCGACAGAACGCAGGAAAGAGAACAGGCCGACCAGCAACGCCTGCTCATGCTCGAGCTCGGTCACCGGATGAAAAACACCATCTCGGTGGTGCAGTCGATTGCAACGCAGTCGATCCGCAATGCGGCCTCGCTCGAAGATGCCGGCGAGAAGCTCCAGTCGCGCATGTCGGCCTACGCCTCGGCACACGATATTTTGCTCCAGAAGAACTGGGTGAGCGCGACGCTTGGCCAGATCGTGAACGCCGCAACGATCAACATCGGTCTTGAGGGTTCAGACCGCGTCCGAATCGAGGGACCGGAGATCGAGCTTGATCCCCAGGCCGCCCTGTCGTTTTCGCTGGTTCTGCACGAGCTTTTTACGAATGCCTCCAAATACGGCGCACTCTCCGAGAGCAATGGTCACATCGATATTGCATGGAGAATTGAAGTCCGGGAGGGAGAGGATTTTCTGATCTCGTCTTGGCGGGAAGTCGGCGGGCCACCCGTCGCTATCCCGACCAGAAAGGGATTTGGCTCTCGGCTCATCGCGTCCAGTCTGAACTCTTACGGAACCGCCACGACCGATTACGAGCCGGATGGTGTCGTCGTGACAACTGCGATGCCCTTGTCCAGTATCCAGTTCGAAAAAACCTGACCGCGGTCGGCACAACAAGGTTCTCTGATTGTCAGGTATCGCGTGATACAACTGGAACAAGGACTTGGTTTTGGAGCCTTTACCAGACGATAGCAGCAACGAGCTTGATGAAAAACCCGTATCGGATATCCCGACGACGCGTATGCTGTCATGGGCGCGCAACTCCGCTATCTATCGTCTGTCCAAACGGATGCACACGGAAAAGCAGCTCCGGCAAGCGATCACGCGCAAGGCGCGGGAAAAGTTCGAAGACATCGGCGATGCGCAAGTCGAGGCGCTTGCGGCGTTTGCCGTGAAGTTCGGCTATGACAACAGCGCTCTCGATGATCAGGCTTACGCAGAAGTCGCGACCCGTTCTGCGCAACGAAGCGGCCGGTCGAAACGCGCGATTTCGCAGCGGCTCGTGATCAAGGGAATAGACCGGGAAACCGCCTCCGAGGCAGTCGCTGACGTGAACGATCTGCGTGCCGCGGTCGTGCTCGCGCGAAAGCGGGCATTTGGCCCGTTCAGGAGAGTGGAGCTCGATCAGAAACGCAAGGCCAAGGAGCTCGCATCGTTTGCACGCGCAGGCTTCAGCTCGGAAATCGGGAGGCAGGTTTTCGAGATGCATCGCGACGATGCTGAGGTAGTCCTGAGCGAAGACGTGGTGTGAAGGAGCGCCGAACAGCTCTCCGGTCATTGGGGCGATGCTGGCTAGATGTTGCAGCGTATTCCTAAGTCGTAGAAATGCGTGTCGATAGTAAACCTTTGCATTTTTTGCGCTTTTAAAGCGTATCTCATCAGTACCAGCTAAGTAAATTACCAATATACTTATAATTTATAAAATCTCTGATGCGTGAAGATTTTGATTTTGTTGCGGTTGGTGGCTGATTTTATTTAAAAATTGAAATCCGTAGGACATAACCCTATATCAGGTATGCCTGCGCAAAGCCTGACAGGCTGCCGGCGCGAATGGCCCGGCGGGTTCCGATATCCCAGGGCGCGTTTCAAAACCTGACATCGTTGCGATAGCGACCGTTCCACCTGATTTGCTGGCGCAGCTACCGACCTCAGATCGAACTGATCTTAGCGGCATACCCACGAGGTATCATGACGGTAGAACATCTAGGCGTGCAGCCCGCAGCAAAGCCGTGGGGCCGTCGTGAACTGAAGCCGTGGAGCCAGTCGGACGGCACGACTGTCATTGGTGAGCTGCGCTACGCGCGCAACTGTCCAGACCGTGACGCTTCGGCACTGCTTCTCAAGTTGCTGTTCACGTCTCAGGCACTGTCGATCCAGGTCCATCCGGATGACGCGGCCGCGCAGGCCGTCGGCATGAGGAACGGCAAGACGGAAGCGTGGTACGTCCTGTCTGCTGACGACGGTGCCGAAGTGGGGATCGGGTTGAAAACGCCCGTTTCCAAGCAGGAGTTGCGCGACGCCATATCCGACGGTTCGATCGGTTGCCTGCTCAACTGGCAAAAAGCCTATGCGGGTGATGCGTTCTTCGTCCCTGCCGGAACCATCCACGCGATCGGTGCGGGGCTCGTCATTGCCGAAATCCAGCAGGCGAGTGACACGACATACCGTCTCTTCGACCATGGAAGCGCGCGTGAACTCCATATCGAACAGGCAGTTTCAGTGGCGCAGCTGGGACAGGCACCGCGCCAGGAACCGATGCGTCATCTGACGAAAGAGAGAACGCTACTCGTCTCCTGCGACTTCTTCGTGCTTGAGCGGGTGACACTTCCTGCAAACACGCTGTGGCAACTCAAGGCCGAAAGCGAATGCTGGCTCCTTCTCCTTGCGGGCGAAGCGTCGATAGGATCGATGGCGCTGAAGCTTGGTGATGCCGCTTTCCTGGAAGCGGATGACGCATCGATACAAGCCGGTGCTGCTCCGATCACAGCTTTGCTCGCCTATGCCGGCAAAGACGCCCGGGAAAACCTGCTGCGGGACGTCGGTCCGCTCCGGGACATGCCGGATCCCAGGAAGACGACCTTTGTTCAACCCTTAGCGGACGTTCCAGCGTTCCCTTCAACGGAGACGCTGTCATGACCCAGACCAGGAAAATTGCTTTCGTCGGCAACTCACTGCCGCGCCGCTGCGGCATCGCGACCTTCACGACGGATCTTGAGCAAGCGGTATCGAAAACCTCGGCAAACGTCGAAACGGCGATTGTCGCCATGACGGATCATGGCCAGGTGTATGACTATCCGCACAGCGTCCATCTGCAGATCGCGGACGACGACCTTGCGGAATATGTCGCAGCCGCGAAATACCTGAACGCTGAGAAATTCGATATCGTCTGCCTCCAGCACGAGTTCGGCATCTTCGGAGGCAATGACGGAAGTCATATCCTGGCGCTGTTGTCACGGCTGACGATGCCTGTCGTAACGACGTTGCATACGGTCCTTGCCGAACCGACACCATCTCAGCGCCGGGTCTTCAACAATATCGTCGATATCTCGTCGAAGGTGGTGGTGATGGCCGCGCGGGGGCGCGAGCTGCTGCAGGAAGTCTATGATGTGCCGGCGGAGAAAATCGAGTTCGTCCCGCACGGAATCCCGGAAATCGCCTTCAGCGAGCCGGACGAGGCGAAGACGAAACTCGGTTTTGAGGGGCGATCCGTTATCCTGACGTTCGGCCTGTTGTCACCCAACAAGGGCATCGAGGTCATGATCGACGCGATGCCGGTGATCCTGCAGAGCAGGCCGGACGCAGTCTACGTCGTGCTTGGCGCGACCCACCCGAATCTTGTGCGGACCGAGGGCGAGACGTATCGACAGTCGCTCGTAGCGCGTGCGGAGGATCTCGGCATCGAAGACCATGTGGTCTTCCTCGACCGTTTCGTCGACCTGCCGACCCTCCTCGACTTCATTTCGATGTGCGACGTCTACGCGACGCCTTATCTCAACGAAGCCCAGATGACCTCAGGCACGCTTGCTTACAGTTTCGGGCTCGGCAAAGCCGTTGTATCGACCCCGTACTGGCACGCGAGCGAGCTCCTTGCGGATGGCTCCGGCGTTCTCGTACCGTTCGGCGATTCCGAGGCGATCGGTCGGGAAATCGCAGCATTGCTGACCGACGATGACAGTCGCAACGCGATACGCCGTCGCGCCTATGCCGCCAGTCGGTCTATGACCTGGCAGCGCACGGGCCAGCGATACCTCTCGCTGTTTGAGGCGGTCATCCAGCCAAAAATCCGGCCCGGTGCTGTCCCGCCAGTTGGCCGCAAGCCGTCGGCCCTCGGCTCGCCCGGTGTGCCCGAGCTCCAGTTCGCATACCTCTTGTCGATGTGTGACGACACCGGACTATTCCAGCATGCCGTCCATTCTGTCCCGGACCGGTCGCATGGTTACTGCGTCGACGACAATGCCAGGGCACTGCTGCTTTCAGTCACTCTCATGGCCTCCGGCGAAACCCAGTTGCCCGATATCCTGACCACGCGGTTTGCGTCCTTTGTCCAGCATGCGTGGAACCCGGATCAAAAGCACTTTCGCAATTTCATGGGTTTTGACCGGCGATGGCTGGAAGACAAGGGCTCGGAAGACAGCCATGGCCGCACCCTCTGGGCGCTTGGACAGTGCGCGCTCAACGACACCAGTTCGGCGAGACGCAGCTGGGCTACCGATCTGTTTGCCGAAGCCCTGCCGACAGCAGTCGATTTCACCTCTCCTCGCGCATGGGCATTCACGTTGCTGGGACTGGACGGATACTGTGCGGCCCGGCGCCACGACATCAATGCCCGACGGGTTCGGTCCACTCTTGCAGATCGGCTGATGGCGCTTTTCTCGCGTGTGGCCACACCGGATCGGCCGTGGTTTGAAGAGGGGTTGTCCTATGACAACGCCCGTCTGCCTCAAGCTCTGATCCTTGCGGGTCTGGCCGCTGAGAAGCCAACCCATATTTCGGCTGGCCTGCAAAGCCTGCGCTGGCTGATGACGATGCAGACTGCACGGACAGGGCATTTCCGCCCGGTCGGTTCGGATGGTTTTGGTGATGTCGACTTGCCGCCACAGCATTTCGACCAGCAGCCGGTCGAGGCGGCCGCAACCATCTCTGCCTGCCTGACGGCCTGGCATGCCGAGAAACGCCCTGAATGGCAAAGCAATGCACGGATGGCGTTGGACTGGTTTACGGGTGCCAATGATCTTTCCGTCCCGCTCGTGGATATCGACACCGGAAGTTGTCGCGATGGGCTGCATCGCGCACGCCCCAACGAGAACAGGGGGGCCGAGTCCGTGCTCGCTTACCTCTTAGGCCTCGTCGAATACCGCAGGATCGTGCGGAGCGGCAGTCAATCGGCAACCTCCTCCCAATTGCACGCCCTGAGTGCCTGATCCCGAATTCCGTTCAAATGAAATGAGATCGCTTTGTCAAAAGCCGTTGTTGTCAACCGCCAATCGCTCTTCCTACGACCCGATTCCTCCCGCGTGGTCGTGCGTCCGTTCAAGCCCGCTACCGAACCCCGGGATCTGAATCCGACGGATAAAACCCGCGCGAACCTTATTGTCGATCGGGTGCTGGCGCTGGAACCGCAGGCCGCCGATCTTCTTCTTGCGGACGTGCTCGAGAATTTTGAGGGCCGCCACCGTAACCTCCTGGCGACGTTCGAAGCACGCGCGAAGGAGATGGAAGAAGCCTTTGCGCCGCACACGGTTTTCAGCCCGACGCAGCGACAGCTGATCGGGGCCTACTTCCTCAACGAATATTCGTTTGAAGCCTCGGCACTGTTCAACCCCAGTATCGTCGCTCATCCGGATCAATCGGGCGTGCCGGAGGGTAGCCGCCGGTTTGTCTTGAGCCTGCGCGCCGTCGGCGAGGGGCATGTCTCCTCGTTGACGTTCCGCACGGGACTGATCGCGCCCGATGGCGGCGTGGATATAGAACCGACTGCACGGCTTGCATCCACCCCAACGATCCAAACGCCGCTGTCAGGCTCATCGGATGAGAGCGTCGAACTCAGTTTCAGCGCCGACCAGCATATCAGCGAACGCGTCATTTTTCCGGTGACACCAGCTCAGTCGAACGGCATCGAAGATGCACGCTTTGTCGAATTCGAGACGGAGGAGAATGAGGAAAAGACGTTCTATGCGACCTATACCGCTTACAGCGGCAAGGCCATCCGGTCGGAGTTACTGCAGACCAGCGACTTCATCTCGTTCAAGATGACGCCGTTGACCGGCACGGCGGCGATGAACAAAGGGATGGCGCTGTTTCCGCGGAAGATTGATGGTCGCTACGCGATGATCGGTCGGCAGGACAACGAAAATCTCTACCTGATCTATTCCGACGACCTGCACGAATGGAACGGCGGCCAAGCGATCCTGCGCCCCAAATTTCCCTGGGAGTTCGTGCAGATGGGAAATTGCGGATCCCCAATCGAGCTCGACGAAGGATGGTTGCTGCTCACACACGGTGTGGGCCCGGTCCGTCGGTATGCGATCGGGGCCGCACTTCTCGACAAGAAGGATCCCTCGAAGGTTCTCGCCCGGTCACGCGATCCGCTCGTTCGTCCGGAAAAGTCGGAACGTGAGGGGTACGTCCCGAACGTCGTCTACACATGCGGTGGAATGCGGCACGGCGACCTGATCATATTGCCATACGCAGTCTGCGATACGGTTTCCAACTTCTCGACGATCAGGATTTCGGAGCTGCTGCAGACCCTGGACGGGTGACACGTCCAGTGAAAAACGGCGGGGACCAAAGTCCCCGCCGCCGACTGAATTAACGCGACTTCTTGTAAAGCTTTTCTGCGATCTCGAACATTTCTTCCGGCGCGTAATCCGGCGTGAATGCCGAGGGAACGCCGGTCAACTGGTGGATCTTGCCACCGTCGGGCATTCCATCGATCACTTCGAGTTCGCCCGGAGGATCGTTCGGGAGGGCGACTTCGCCATTGCCCCAGATGCCCGCCATTTCCTTGTAGTCGTTCGGGCTGAACGTGTAGAGCCGGCGATGCGAACCCTCATCCAGGTATTTCTGGCATTCCGGGATCTTGGAAAGCGGAATGTTCGGCGTCGGCAGGAACTTTTCGATTTCAACGCCGGTGATTTTCTTCAGCGCCAACGCGTAGGCATGGGCGTGAACCGAACCGCGCACGAGAAGATAGCCGCAAACTTCGCGACCCGTCGGGTCCGTCAGCGTTTCGTAGACGCGCAGCTTGTGCAGTCGGGCACCGCATTCCAGATGGAAATTGTGCAAGAGATCGACGACGACATTGCCCGTGCTGGTGATGAAATCGTTATTCCACGATACGCCGTTGCTGTTGATCGGAGCCGCTCCACCGCCACCGGACAGAAAAGCCGCGGCCAACCGCATATCCTTCATATCCTCGAAGGGTGCGCCCGAAATATCGCCACCGTCGCCTTCGTCGCCCCCTGGAATGTCCGGGCCGTTGTTGAGCATTCCAACGCCATTGCTGACAAGCTCGACATGGCCAAGTTCTTCTGCAGTGATACTGGCAACAAGGCTGTAGAACGGCTTCAGTTTTTCCTTGGACCGAAAGTTGAAGCTCTGAAACATGTAGTTTCCAAGCGTCGACATTTCTCCATATTTCCCGCCAAGCAATTCCTGGAGTGCTGCAGCAGCATTGGGGTCAGCACGTTTCGGTGCCGGCAGATTTGCCTGCAGCTGATCAACTCGCATGAACATTGAGGTATTCCTTTGGTTGTAGGTCTCGTCCCAACCACCGGGCAAGATGCTTGTTCCCCGGAAATATTACTCATGCTCAGAATTAACCGTCGAAGGTGATTATGTTGCTTTTGTTCCAATATTTCGTGATGTCCGACGATTTTGACGGAACTTGAATGACGCGAAACTGTTAACGGCGCACTCACGCGTCTGTGAGGCGCTTTAAGGATCACCATCATGGTAACACCAGTCACAACCCATCTACCGCACGAAACCACTCATGGCGTCTCAGTCAATGCGACGTCGGCATTGAACAAAGTATCCTGGGGAGCAATCTTTGCAGGCGTCGTCATCGCGCTTGCAGTGCAGTTCCTGCTCAATCTTCTCGGCGTCGGTCTTGGTGCCGCGGTGCTTGATCCGGTCACCTCCGACAACCCGACTGCCAGCACCTTCTCAATCGCCGGCGGCATCTGGTTTGTCATCGCCGGGATCATTGCGGCCTTCGTCGGCGGCTACGTCTCGAGCCGCCTGTCCGGCCGCCCGAGCAACTCGACGGGCGGTTACCATGGTCTGACGACCTGGGCTGTTACAACGCTCGTGGTCCTCTACATGCTGACAACCTCGATCGGCGCTCTCGTCGGCGGCGCATTCAGCGGCCTGTCGAGCGTCATCGGTGGCGTTGGCCAGACGGCAGCAACGGCTGCGTCGACCGCAGCGCCTGCAATTGCCAATTCCGCCAACCCGATGGCCGGTATCGAGCAGCAGATCCGCAGCACAACCGGTAACGATCCGCAGGCTCTCCAGAACGCTGCAGTTGCCGCTGTTCAGGCAGCCGTAACCGGCGACCAGGCAAAGGCAGAAGATGCCCGCAACCGTGCCGCTGAAGCAATTGCCCGCTCGCAGAACATCCCGGTCGAACAGGCTCGCCAGCAGGTTCAGCAGTATGAGGCAACATACCGCGAGAACGTCGAAGCTGCAAAGCAGCAGGCACTTGAAGCCGCAGAAGCCACGGCAACTGCCGTATCTGCTGGTGCAATCCTTGGCTTCATCGCCCTGGCACTCGGTGCAATCGCCGGCTGGGTCGGTGGCAGCTTCGGGACGAAGAAGAACGTGGTCGTAACGGAGACCGTCGGTCGCCGCACGGTCTGATCTGACAAGCAAAACAACGAGCCCGCGCCAACGGTAGATGCCGATGGCGCGGGTTTTTTCATGCGAACAATGTCTGCTTGAAGTCGTGGCGCAGATCGGCCTCGCCAGCGCATCTGATGGTAACGAGTGCAGAAGGCTTGGTCCTCACCGCAGAATCGAGATCTCCTCACCATCGATACGCAGAACTGTCAGTTTTCCGGAATAGACTGCTCCGGTATCGATCCCGATGCGACCGATCCCATAATCAGGATCTTCCTGCGGCGTATGCCCGTGGATTACGATGAGATGTGGAAGTTCAGGCCCTTGCTTGAGGAACGCCCCGCGGATCCACATCATATCCTCATCGCGCTGCTCTTCGATCGGTATGGCCGGTGCCACGCCCGCATGAACGAACAGGACTTGGCCGGCCTTGAGGCTGACAGGCAGATCCATAAGAAATGATCGGTGCGTTTCAGGTACCGCCTCCTGCAAGACGTGCATGAGAGACGCGCCGCTACCTTTGCGGCGGAGGCTCAGATGCTGCAGATCCACGCCGTAGGATGCGAGCGTCTTGTCGCCGCCCATTTCCAGCCAGTGCATATACGCTTCGGGACGCTCCAGAAAGCGCAGGAACAGATCGTCGTGGTTGCCGCAAAGCGTCACGCGTTTCAAACCGAGAGCGCTGGGGCTCGAGAGATGTTCGAGCACCTGCGCCGATGCGGGTCCCCGATCGACGTAATCGCCGAGGAGAACAACGAGCCCGGGGCGTCCCAATCGCCTCATGTCATCCGCGATGACGGCTTCAGCCCTTTTCAGCAGGTCAAGACAGCCGTGAACATCGCCGATCGCGTAAAGCGGGTAGGGTAACGGTTCGCTTCCAAGGTCGAGCCTTCGCCTGCGCTGCTCGCCAAGTTGCGGTGAGGCGCGCAAGGTCAACCAGCGGATCATCTTTCGCATGCGCCGTAATCCCCGTTCGAAATCCGCCAGGGATTACGGTCGCTTTGAAGGTTCTTGCTTGTCCCGCTCAAGGCAACACCGCCATGTGCCGGATCCCGGGTTCAGATGCTCTTGCCCACACCCGTATAGGCAAAGCCGTGTGCTTCAACTTCCTGAGCGCGATAGACATTGCGCAAGTCGACGAGAACCGGCGTTTTCATGATGGACTTCAGGCGGTCGAGGTCGAGGGCTCGGAACGCATTCCACTCGGTCACGAGCACGGCGACATCCGCACCTTCTGCTGCTTCATAGGGTCCCGCTGCGAACTCGATGTCCATCATCTGCTTGGCATTTGCCATGCCTTCGGGGTCATAGCCGGACACGATCGCGCCGGCATCCTGCAAAGCCTGAACGACGGCGATTGCCGGGCTGTCGCGCATGTCGTCGGTATTCGGTTTGAAGGTAAGGCCGAACAGAGCGACTTTCTTGCCGCGCACATCGCCACCGGCAGCGGCGATCACCTTGCGGCCCATGGCACGCTTGCGGCTGTCGTTGACAGCAATCGTGGTCTCGATCAGACGCACGGGTGCGTCAAAGTCCTGTGCCGTCTTTGCCAGCGCCAGCGTGTCCTTTGGAAAGCAGGATCCGCCATAGCCCGGACCTGCGTGCAGGAATTTCGATCCGATGCGACCGTCGAGGCCGATCCCGCGCGAGACGTCCTGAACGTCGGCTCCGACCTTCTCGCAAAGGTCCGCCATCTCGTTGATGAAGGTAATCTTCATGGCGAGAAAACCATTGGCGGCATATTTGATCAGTTCGGATGTGCGGCGTGATGTAAACAGCAGCGGCGACTGGTTGATGAACAGCGGCCGGTAGACCTCGGTCATCACAGCCTTGGCACGGTCATCCGAGAGGCCGACAACGATGCGGTCCGGACGTTTGAAGTCATCGATCGCTGCCCCTTCGCGCAGGAATTCCGGGTTGGAGACAACGGCGACATCCGCATCCGGATTGGCTTCCCGGATGATCCGCTCGACTTCGTCGCCGGTGCCGACAGGCACGGTGGACTTCGTCACGACGACGGTGAAGCCCTTGATCGAAGCTGCGATCTCTTTTGCGGCAGCATAAACGTAACCGAGGTCGGCATGACCATCGCCACGACGCGAGGGGGTGCCAACGGCGATGAAGATGACGTCGGCTTCGCTGACGGCCGGCGCAAGCTCGGTCGTGAAGGAAAGACGGCCGGACCTGGCGTTGCTTTCGACCAAGGCATCAAGGCCGGGCTCGAAGATCGGGATGACGCCATTCTTCAGGGCATCGATCTTTTCCGCGGCCTTGTCGACGCAGATCACGTCATGGCCGAAATCTGCAAAACACGCTCCGGACACAAGCCCGACATAGCCCGATCCAACCATTACGATACGCATGAAATCTCCTGAGAATTGGGTCGCTTATATTTGCGCAAGTTAAAATGTAGTAGGTCAGGCTAAAGATTGTCGATGTAAATTGATTCCAAGCATTCCTTACATGCCTCCTTATGTTTTCTTGCAAGCAAAAGGCAAAGGGTTTGCTGCGTTATAGTTACCCCCGATGACAAGTTTTTTCTCTTCCGCGCGGTGAAGTTCATATTCGCGAAATTGCATTTGCAAATACGAGACATCAGGGTGTAGCGAGAGCCATCAGCATGTCATGGTTTTGGGGCGAGAGCGGTATGCCATTTGCGAGGGCAGCCTTTCGAGTGTTATGTCTCCGCTCCCCGGGAAGACGATCTTGACCGGCATCGAGGACAAGGTCGCAGATCTGCGCAACACGGTCGGCAAAAGCGTAATTGCCGCCCCGCTCGGGATCGATAACCACAAAAAACTGGCCAGTGAATGGCGTCTGCGCACCCTTGTGGCCACTCCAGTCGAACTCACCTGAAAAATAGCCGCCGGTCAGGGCCGCACTGAGGATTTCGATCATCAACGCGATCGAATTGCCTTTATGCCCGCCGAATGGCAGCAGAGCACCGCCGTCAAGAATTGCCTTCGGGTCGGTTGTCGGTTCTCCGTTGCGGTCGACACCCATGCCGGGCTTCAGGTCATGCCCGGCGCGTGCCGCGATCTGCACGTCGCCGTGAGCGATCGCAGAAGATGCCTGATCGAATACGAATGGAGCAGAGCCCGCGCGCGGCGAGGCGAAGGCAATCGGGTTGGTGCCAAACACCGCCTTGTGGCCACCGTGCGGTACAACACAGGCCATGCTGTTGACGACGCTCAGGGCGACAAGCCCCTCATCCGCAAACGGTTCGACATCCGGCCAAAGCGCGCTGAAGTGATGCGAGCGACGGATAGCAAGGACCGCAACGCCGTTGGCTTTGACTTTTTCGATCAGGTGGGACCGCGCGGCGAAGAACGCCGGCTGGGTAAATCCGCCCTTGGCATCGACGCGGAGAAAGGCCGGGGCGACGTCCTCCACCTCCGGCACGGCTTTGCCATCGACCCAGCCGCTCTTCAGAGAGGATACATATCCCGGCATGCGGAAAATCCCGTGGCTCAAAGAGCCATCGCGCTCACAGCCGGCACAGTTTTCGGCAAGGATCTGGGCATTTGGCTCAGATACGCCGTTGCGAACGAAAATCGTCTTCAGCAAAGCGACCAGATCGTCAAAGCCGATATGGATGGCAGCACTTTCTGTCATGTTCTCTCCTGCGTAGCCGTTCCGCTCGGTATCTAGATGTCGCTTCAGTTCGGCGCGAGAATAGCCGCAGACGCCGCGCTTTCAATCCCGGTGATGAGAAGTTCCGCGACGGACCACCATAAATCGGAGCCCCTTAGAAGGACGATAGATATTTCCTATCAAGCCATGCTGTTCTGCCGCTTGATCAAATCGTCCCCGCGACAAATAGATGCAGCATGGATACAGGATTTATCGGTAAAAAATCGTCGGCCGCAGGCGGCTGGGGCGCATTGAAAAGCTGCGGCAAGCAGCTGCTGAACAGCGGCTCTCCGCTGTCCGGTGCAAGGGCAATGCTGAAGGCCAATCAGCCTGACGGTTTCGACTGTCCCGGCTGCGCCTGGGGCGATCCGGAGCATGGCTCCTCGTTCGAATTTTGCGAGAATGGCGTGAAGGCCGTCTCGTGGGAGGCGACCGAAAAGCGCGCCACACCGGCATTTTTCGCGGCACACACCGTTTCCGAGCTGCGCCGTCAGTCCGACTATGAGCTTGAGCTCAACGGTCGTCTCACCCATCCGATGCGTTACGACGCGGCAAGCGATCGCTATCTCCCGGTCACATGGCAGGACGCGTTCGCCGAGATCGGCGACATCCTCAAGGGATTCGACAGCCCAGACCGCGCTGAATTCTACACGTCCGGCCGCGCCAGCAACGAAGCGGCATTTCTCTACCAGCTGTTCGTGCGCGCCTACGGCACCAACAATTTCCCCGACTGTTCCAACATGTGCCATGAGGCGAGCGGCGTGGCTCTTCGCCAGTCGATCGGCGTCGGCAAGGGAACGGTCCTGCTCGAGGATTTCGAGAAGGCCGACGCGATCTTCGTGATTGGCCAGAACCCGGGTACCAACCATCCGCGCATGCTGGGCGACCTGCGGCGCGCCGCGGTCCGCGGTGCCCAGATCGTCGTCTTCAACCCGGTCAAGGAGCGCGGTCTGGAGCGGTTCTCGGATCCGCAGGACAAGCTGCAGATGCTGCGTGGCGGCGCGACCGATATCGCCAGCGACTATCTTCAGCCGCAACTGGGCGGCGACATGGCCGCCGTGCGCGGGATGTCGAAAGCGGTTCTGGCCGCGGAAGCAGCAGCTGTTGCAGCCGGCCGTCCGTCCGTGCTCGATCACGCGTTTATCGCCGAACACTGCGAAGGCTTCGACGCCTATCTGGCCGCGGTCGAGGCAACCAGCTGGGATGAGATCATCTCGCAGTCTGGCCTGACCCGCGAAGCGATCGAACGCGCTGCAGACGTCTACATGCAGGCAGAGCGCGTCATCTGCACCTGGGCCATGGGTATCACCCAGCATCTGCACTCGGTCGCGACCATTCGCGAAATCTCGAACTTCATGTTCCTGCGCGGCAATGTCGGCAAGCCGGGAGCCGGACTGTGCCCTGTGCGCGGTCATTCCAATGTTCAGGGCGACCGGACGGTCGGTATCAATGAGAAGCCGCCGGCTGCCTTCCTCGACGCGCTTGAGAAAGAATTTGGTTTCGCGGTTCCACGTGCGAACGGTCATAACGTGATCGCTGCAATCGGTGCGATGCTGGATGGTTCCGCACAGGCGTTCATCGGGCTCGGCGGCAATTTTGCCCGCGCCACGCCCGATAGCGCATTGGTCGAGCAGGCGCTTCGCAAGCTCAAACTCACCGTGCATGTCGCAACCAAGCCCAACCATTCTCATCTGATGCCGGGCGATGTCTCGTTCATCCTGCCCTGCCTTGGCCGCACCGAGATCGATCTTAACTCTGCCGGCAATTCGCAGCTCGTCAGCGTCGAGGATTCGATGAGCATGGTGCATGGCTCGGCCGGCATCAACAGGCCTGCCTCGCCGCATCTTCTCTCAGAAGTCGCGATCGTTGCCGGCATGGCCGCGTCCACCGTCGGCTCGGACATGATCAACTGGGCGGCTCTGGCCGACGATTACGACCTGATCCGCAAGCATATCGAGGCGACCATTCCGGGCTTTGAGGATTTCAACGCGCGTCTGCGCAAGCCGCGAGGCTTCCACCTGCGCAACACGGCTGCCCATCGTGAGTGGGTCACGCCGACGGGCAAGGCATCCTTCTCCGACATCGCCCTGCCGTCCGAGACCGTCAATCAGGCCGCCCTCAAGCGCCACGATCACTTTGCGCTGCAGACGTTCCGCTCACATGACCAGTACAACACGACGGTCTACGGTCTCGACGATCGCTATCGTGGCGTTTACGGCGAAAGACAGGTCATCTTCATGCACCCCGAGGACGTGAAGGCGCTGTCCGCAAAGGCTGGGGAACGCGTCGACGTCGTCTGCGAGTACACTGACGGCATCGCCCGCGTTGCATCTGATTTCCGCCTTGTTCCCTACGACATTCCGCGGGGCAGCATCGCCGGCTATTATCCCGAACTGAATGTTCTCGTACCGATCGGAAGCGCGGGCGAAGAGAGCGATACGCCCACATCCAAATCGGTGATGGTCTCCGTTCGCCGTCGCGAGGCGGCGTGACGGGCAACCCGCCGGATCCAGACCGGTTTATGGCGCTCACTGCCAGGCTGCAACAGCAGGATCCCCGCCTCAGCGGCATACAGGCGGGGATGATCATTGCGCTCGAACTCGATGTTGCCAGGGACAGCCGCAGCTTTTCGCGGCTGTTCGGCATCGAGCATTCGATCGTGCTGCGTGAACTGACGGACATTCCGGGTGCCTGGCTTCAGGTCACCAGCAAGGATGAACGCACGCTCAGGACATTTTACCGCCGGCCTGACGACGGCGCGGCTGTTCCCGTCGAATAAAAAGCTTTGTTGGAGGCGGTTGCAACCTCTTTCCCGCGCTGACCTCCGGTGCGGGCATGAGGACGTCATGTCTCACCATGGTCCCACTGCCTATAAGGTGCTGCAATCGAAGTCCGGGTGATCGGCCCGGGCTTCTGTGCGTCGGTGACTGGTATCCATACAGCAAAGTCCGTCGCCTCCATCTCTCGCATCGCTCAATGGCGGGACATTCCCTGCCGTGCGCCTGGGTTCGTTCGTCTTGTATCCGCCGACGTTCGCCAACCTCGTTGATGATGCTTTCCCTAAGTGCTGTGCTAGCTGACTAGTTGTCTCGACCTTGCGACGATTGTTGTCGCCGCCGTGGCACTTTCTGCGTCTTGCTTCGTTTCAGTTGCGATCTTGACTGGGGTTGTGTTCCTGAAAGTCGTGACAGTCAGATCTGTGCATTGCAGCAACGAGTGAAAGGGCTGTCGGCGCTGTCGATGGTGCGTTGCTCGTGACCGCGAGGATTGTGCGTTGCAACTAACTTCTTGCGGTTGCAGAGGTTTTTCCGCACGGGCCTGAAACTTATCTCATTTGTAAGAAAGTGATGACCCGCCTCTTGAAGCTTGCATCGCATCGACCAAATGATGGCCGTCACTGAGAAGTTTGAGTTTGTCATGCCCGCATTTATGGAAAAGACCTTCGGCCCCACGGAACTTGAAGTCCTCGATATCGTACTCGAGAATTGGCGAGCGAAGTATCATCTCGAGAGGAGCGATCCGGACGTCAGTATCGCGGCTGCGGTCATGATCAACCTGTTCCGGGAAGGCAATCACACGATTCCAGAACTGGAAACAGCGCTTGCCGGCCACAAAGCGCTCGCCGATCTCATTTCATGACGCTTGCCGCTTGCATCGGTCGGAGCCTGGCGTGATGATGGACGTGATGTTCCTCTGAGCCGGTAAATCGCCTGATGCCCTACCAGACCACGATCGAGCAGACGGTCTTTCGTTTCCGTGATCTGAAGGATCTCTTGGCCAAGGCGACGCCCGAGCGGTCTGGTGACCAGCTTGCGGGGGTGGCGGCAGAGGGTCCGGTAGAGCGGCTTGCGGCGCAGATCACACTCGCAGACCTGCCGCTTAAGGCATTCCTCGCCGAGGAGCTGATCGCGGCCGAGACCGACGAGGTCTCGCAACTGATTGCCGACCAGCACGACCTTTCGGCATTCGCACCGATCTCGTCGCTGACGGTCGGCGAGTTCCGCGAGTGGCTGTTGAAGCCCGAGACGGGACAGCGTCAGCTGGAGGCAGTCACCTTCGGCCTGACGCCTGAAATGGTCGCAGCGGTCTCCAAGATCATGCGTGTTCAGGATCTGATCTCGGTCGCCGCCAAGCGCGAGGTCGTCACACGCTTCCGCTCGACGATCGGCCTTACCGGCCGGCTTTCCACGCGCAACCAGCCCAACCATCCAACGGATGACTCGCGCGGCATCGCAGCGTCTGCAGTCGACGGCCTCCTGATGGGGTCGGGCGATGCAGTGATCGGCGTCAATCCTGCAACCGATAGCATCGAGGATTACGTCCGGATCGTCTCCCTGCTCGATGAGTTGCGCTCCCGTCTGTCGATCCCTACCCAGACCTGCTGCCTCGGCCATGTCACGACGGCCATCCGGGCAATCGAGCAACAGGCTCCTGTCGATCTGGTATTCCAGTCGATCGCCGGCTCGCAAAAGGCAAACGAAGGTTTCGGTGTCGATCTTGCCATTCTCAGGGAAGCACATGACGCGGCGCGGGCTCTCAAACGCGGCCCTGTCGATGCGAACCTGATGTATTTCGAAACCGGACAGGGTGCCGCGCTTTCGGGAGATGCGCATTTCGGTGTGGATCAGCAGACAATGGAAGTGCGAGCCTATGCGGTCGCCCGCGCGTTCGACCCTCTTCTGGTCAATACCGTCGTCGGTTTCATTGGTCCCGAATATCTCTTCAACGGCAAGCAGATCATCCGCGCCGGGTTGGAGGACCACTTCTGCGGCAAGCTCATGGGTCTGCCGATGGGGGTCGACGTCTGCTACACAAACCATGCGGATGCCGACCAGGAAGACATGGATACGCTCCTGACCCTGCTCTGTGCCGCCAATGTGAACTTCGTCATCACCGTGCCAGGCGCTGACGATATCATGCTCAATTACCAGTCTCTGTCGCACCACGACGCCGTTTACTGCCGCGAGACTCTAAAACGCCCGCCTGCACCGGAATTCGAAGCATGGTTGAACGAGATGGGGCTCACCGATCCGGCAGGCTATTTGAAGGACGATCCGGTGCGGCTGACCCGGCACCTGTCCGAGCTTGCTCTTCTTGGAGCCTCGGCATGACGGATCGCGATCAGCCTGTCCCGGTGGAAGACGCCGAAAAGCGCAGCCTCGATCTCAGGTCGATGACCGCGGCCCGGGTATCGCTCGGACGCTTCGGCGCCGGTCAGCCGACAAAGGTGCAACTCGCGTTCCTGATGGATCACGCACGGGCGCGCGAGGCGGTGTGGAGCGGGATGGATCGCGATGGCCTTTCGCAGCGTCTGAAGTCGATGGGCCTTGGCGCAATCGAGGTCACAAGCCTTGCGGAAGATCGCGGAACATACGTCCGTCGCCCGGATCTTGGCAGGCAACTTTCCGGACCGTCTGTCGATTTGCTTCGTTCGGTGAGACCCGAAGGCGGCGACAATTTCGATGTGGTCATCGTTGTCGCCGATGGGTTGTCGTCCAATGCGGTGGAAATCAACGCAACGCCGCTGATCGAGGCGCTTCAAACACGCTTGAAGGAATTGAATCTTTCCCTGGCGCCGATCGTTCTGGCTGAAAATGCGCGGGTTGCGCTGGCCGACCCGGTCGGCGAGGCACTGGGGGCCAAGGTATCGATCATTCTCATCGGAGAGCGACCGGGGCTTTCGGCAGCCGACAGTCTTGGCGCCTATGTCACCTACGAACCGAGGTCAGGCACGCCCGATTCCCGACGCAACTGCATATCGAACATCCGCGACGGCGGGATGTCGATTGCCAGCGCGGCCGATGCGATCACGGCTCTGGTCAAGGCAATGCTGCAGACCGGTATAAGCGGCGTGGCTCTACGGGAGGCAGCAGCGCTCCTGGGTTAGGCCACATATCAAAAGGGCGGCACCTTAGAAAGGTACCGCCCGTTTGACGCTTGGGAGCGTATCTTATTCCGCCGGCTGCAGGACAGGGGCTACCGGATCGCCGGTCAGCTCACCGGCCATCGCCTTGTCCAGCATGTCCTTGTCCAGCTCGTTTTCCCAGCGTGCGACGACAATGGTCGCAACCGCGTTGCCGACGAGGTTGGTCAGGGCGCGGCACTCCGACATGAAGCGGTCAATGCCGAGGATGAGCGCCATGCCGGCGACTGGGACGGAGGGAACAACCGATAGCGTTGCAGCTAGCGTGATGAAGCCTGCACCGGTGATGCCGGCGGCACCCTTGGAACTCAGCATGGCCACGAGCAGAAGCAGGATCTGATCACCAAGTGACAGGTCGATTCCCGTCGCCTGAGCGATGAAGAGCGCTGCCAGCGTCATGTAGATGTTGGTGCCGTCGAGGTTGAACGAGTAACCGGTCGGGATGACCAGGCCGACAACCGAGCGCTTGCAGCCTGCACGTTCCATCTTCTGCATCAGGCCGGGAAGCGCTGCTTCCGACGACGAGGTGCCGAGAACGAGCAGCAGTTCCTCTTTGATGTAGCGGATCAGCGAGAAGATCGAGAAGCCGTTATACTTCGCCACGGCGCCCAACACCACGATCACGAACAGAAGTGCGGTGATGTAGAATGTCAGGATCAGGTAGGCGAGGTTGGCGACCGAGCCGATGCCGTATTTGCCGATGGTAAATGCCATCGCGCCGAAGGCACCGATCGGAGCGGCCTTCATCAGGATCGCAACAAGACGGAAGATCGGGGCAGTGAGCGAGATCAGGAAGTCGGTGACCGGCTTGCCCTTTTCGCCGACCATGCCGAGCGAGATACCGAACAGGACCGAGAAGAACAGGACCTGGAGAATGTCGCCCTGGGCAAACGCGCCAACGATGGTTTCCGGGATGATGTTCATCAGGAAGCCGGTGATCGTCGTCTCATGCGCCTTGGTTGCGTAGGTCGCCACGGCCTTGCCGTCCAGCGTGGACGGATCGATGTTCATTCCGGCACCCGGATGCAGCAGGTTGCCGACAATCAGGCCGACGATCAGTGCGAGCGTCGAGAAGGTCAGGAAGTAGAGCATCGCCTTGCCGGCGACCCGGCCAACCTTCTTCAGGTCGGACATGCCGGCGATGCCGGTTGCCACGGTGAGGAAGATCACGGGAGCGATGATCATCTTGACCAGCCGGATGAAGGCGTCGCCAAGCGGCTTCAGGCTGGCGCCGAATTCAGGCCAGAAGTGGCCGATCAGCATGCCCGCGATGATCGCGACGATAACCTGGAAATACAGGTGGCGATAGAATGGCAGTGCCGCCGGCTTGCCGGCAGCGGGTGTCGAGATATCCATAAAGTCCTCCAGTCGCCCCGCTCTAGGTTCCCACCCGGGGCATGTTCTTAGAATCGAACTTGAGGCGAGCAAGGGACGTGCCAGATCCGCACGGGTCGACTAAGCTATTGAATTAACTTGACGGCGCTATCTTAACCCGGAGTCACGCAAAACGATTTGTGCGAACTACCGCACCCATCCTTGATGTTTGTGCGAAATCATGCTCATAGGGGCAATGTCCTACACAAACGATCCTCAGCCTGCTGAGCACCTGGTTCGGAAATTTCGGCTGGCCTGGATCGTGTTTGGCGTCGCTGCGATCAGCATCGTGGTCGCTGCAGGGTTTGCGGTCGAGCGCTACGGCCGTGCATCAGCTTTAACGCGACTGGAAGCGCAGGCTCGAACGGATGCGGACTTGAAGGTTGCTCTCCTGCAGGCCGTCCTCGAGCGACCGCGGGCGCTACCGTTGCTTCTGGCCGGTGACCGCGAGGTCCGCGACGCTTTGGTCGACTTGAGCGCCGATGCGGCTATTGCGAAGAGAGAGGCACTGGATGCCAAACTCGAAGACCTGGTCGTTAAGACCAATGCCAGCGTGATCTATGTCGTTGGCCCGGACGGGATTGCGATCTCGTCGAGCAATTGGCGGGAGCCAACAAGCTTCGTCGGCAACGACTATACGTTCCGTGCCTATTTCACGCGGGCGATGCAGGAGGGGGCGGCTGAACATTTCGCACTGGGAAGCGTCAGCAAACGGCCCGGTCTCTACATCTCGCAACGCGTCGGTCCGGCCGAAGCGCCGCTCGGCGTGGTCGTTGCAAAGATGGAGTTCGATCAGCTGGAAGCGGACTGGCGCAACTCGCAGCGCCCTTCGTTTGTTGTTGATTCCAGCAACGTCGTACTGATCACCAGCCTCCCATCCTGGCGGTTCATGACGACGCAGCCGCTGGATCCGGACGATCTCGGCGCCATTCGCCAAAGTCTGCAATTCGGCGATGCGCCGCTTCTTCCCCTGCCATTCATCCGCCAGCAGCCGGTCGGAGACAACGCGCGGACGCTGCAGGCTATTCTTCCGGGAGGCGCGGGAGCAGAAGACTTCCTGGAGATCACGACCCCGATCCCGTCCACCCCCTGGCGCTTCGAATATCTTCTGCCAATCTCGAAGGCGATGTCCGATGCGCTTCGCGAAACGCGGCTGATGGCGATCCTGGCCGTAACGACACTATTGGCGCTGGCAGCCTTCCTGCTGCGTCGGCGGCAGGTGACTGAGATGGCGATTGCCCAGCAGAGGCTTGCGCGGGAAGATCTCGAAAATCGGGTTGCAGCGCGCACGATCGACCTCAGTCTGGCGCGCGACAGGCTCGAAGCGGAGATCATGGATCACAAGCAGACCGAGAGCCGGCTGCAGTCCGTCCAGCAGGATCTGGTACATGCCAACAGGCTTGCCATCCTCGGCCAGGTTGCAGCCGGTGTCGCCCACGAGATCAACCAGCCTGTCGCGACGATCCGCGCCTATGCGGACAATTCCAAGGTACTGCTCGAACGGGGCAGGGCCGAGACTGCGGTCGAAAATCTGGATCACATCGCGTCTCTCACGGAACGGATCGGTGCGATTACGGATGATCTGAAGGCACTTGCGCGCAAAGGCCGACCGGCTCCGGAACCGGTCCTGCTGCAGGAAGTCTTCGACGGTGCGACCATGCTGGTTCGCAGCCGCTTCACCGGACGAATGGATACGCTGAAGATCACGCCGCCGCCAAGCGGGCTGGTCGTGATGGGGAGCCGGTTGCGGCTGGAACAGGTGTTTATCAATCTGTTCCAGAATGCGCTGGAGGCTGTTGAGGGCCGGCCGGATGCGCTGATCCAGGTGACGACGGATGTGTCTGCCGATCGGGTGCTGGTGCATGTCTGCGACAACGGTCCCGGCATCGCGCCGCAGATTCTCAAGGCTCTGTTCGAGCCCTTCAACTCGTCGAAGGAAAAAGGGCTGGGGCTCGGCCTCGTCATCTCCAAAGACATCGTCACCGATTACGGCGGGCGCATCGAGGTCGAGAGCCGCGATGGACGGACCTGCTTTACAATATCGCTCGTGAGAGCTGATGAGGAAAACGATCATGACAGAGCCTGACATGGGCGCGGTACCGGTTATCCTGATAGACGACGATGCGGATCTCCTGCGCGCCACAGGCCAGACGCTGGAGCTTGCCGGTTTCGAGCCGATCGCGTTCACCTCGGCCACGGACGCCCTGTCTAAAATTTCCGCCGACTTCCCGGGCATCGTCGTCTCCGACATTCGAATGTTGGGGCTCGATGGTCTCGAACTTTACGACCGCCTCCGCAGTCTGGACGAAGAGCTGCCGGTCATTCTGATGACCGGCCACGGCGATATTCCAATGGCTGTGAAGGCCATCCAAAGCGGCGTCTACGACTTCCTTGCCAAGCCGTTTGCGACGGACAGGCTTGTGCAATGCGTCCGGCGCGCTGCTGAAAAGCGACGTCTGACACTGGAAAACCGCCGGCTGCGCGCAGCAGCTCAAAGTTCCAGCCAGGAATCCCCGTTGATCGGCCAGACACCCGTCATGCAGCGACTACGCAACATGCTTCGCCAGATCGCCGATACCGATATCGATGTCCTCGTCACCGGCGAGACCGGAAGCGGCAAGGAAATCGTTGCCGGTCTTCTGCATGGATGGAGCCGCCGTGCCGCCGGGAACTTCGTGGCGCTCAATTGCGGCGCCTTGCCGCAGCAGGTGATCGAAAGCGAGCTGTTCGGTCACGAACCGGGCGCCTTCACCGGCGCGCAAAAAAAGCGCATCGGTCGCATCGAGCACTCGAGCGGCGGCACGCTTTTTCTCGATGAGATCGAGAGCATGCCGATGTCTGCGCAGGTGCAGATGCTGCGCGTGCTGGAGATGCGCGAGGTGATGCCGCTCGGGACAAACGAAGTGCGTCCCGTGGATCTGCGGATCATCGCCGCGTCCAAGGTGGATCTGGGCGATCAGGCTCAGCGCGAGACGTTTCGGGAGGACCTCTATTTCCGGTTGAACGTCGTTACGATCGCCATTCCGCCCCTGCGGGAGCGGCGGGACGATATTCCCCTGTTGTTCAGCTATTTCGCAGATCGTGCCGCAACCCGCTTCGATCGGGAAGCGCCCTCGATCACGCCAACAATCGGCCAATACCTGCGCGACCATCACTGGCCCGGCAACGTCCGCGAGTTGTCCCATTTTGCCGAGCGTGTGGTTCTGGGGCTCGATCCGACAAGCTCTCCCGCTCAGCAATCAGCCGATCCGGAAACGGGTTCGCTGCCCCAGCGGCTGGAGCGATACGAAGCCGAGATCATTCGTGAAACGTTGACGGCGTGCGATGGCGATGTGCAGCAGACGATTGCAGCGCTCGGCATTCCCCGCAAGACCTTCTACGACAAGCTGCAGCGGCACGGCATCGTCAGAAGCGAATTCGCGGACAAGCGCCTTTCCTGAACTTGCTCGCGGCTCCGCGTTTGCGGGCGACGCCGATCAGCGGCGCGCGTATCGCGCATAGGCAAGGTCGGTTGCATCGATGTCGGGCGTTTTGCCGCTGACGAGATCGCTGATCACCCGCGCCGAGCCGCAGCTCATCGTCCAGCCCAGCGTTCCGTGCCCGGTATTGAGGTAGAGACCACCGATCTTGGTTGCTCCGATCACCGGCGTTCCATCGGGTGTCATCGGACGAAGGCCCGACCAGAACGACGCCTTGGTGATATCGCCGCCGGGGAAAAGGTCGGTCACGGAATGTTCGAGCGTGCGCCTGCGCGGCGCACCGAGATCGTTCGTATAGCCGGAAATTTCGGCCATGCCGCCCACCCGGATGCGGTCGCCCAGCCGCGTGATGGCGATCTTGTAGGTCTCGTCCATGATCGTTGATTCCGGCGCGCGGCTGGCATCCTTGATCGGGATGGTCAGCGAATAGCCCTTGACCGGATAGACCGGCAGATCGATGCCGTGGTCTTTCACGACCAGCGGCGAATAGCTGCCGAGCGCGACCACGACCGCATCGCTTCGAAGCGTTTCGCGGTCCGTCACGACACCCCTGACCTTACCGCCTTCGACATCGAGCCGTTTGATGGTCGTACCATAGGCAAACCGGACGCCGAGAGCTTCGGCCTTGGCGGCGAGAAGATTGGTGAACTTGAAGCAGTCGCCGGTCTCGTCCTTGGGCGTCAGCAGGCCGCCGACGATCTTTTCGCGCACATGGGCGAGCGCCGGTTCCACCCGGATACAGCCTTCGGGATCGAGCACTTCATAGGGAATGCCATCGGCCGCCAGCGCCTTGACATCCTTTGCGGAGGCGTCGAGCTGCTGCTGCGTGCGAAACAGCTGCAGCGTTCCCTGCATGCGCGCGTCGTAATCAATCCCGGTTTCATTCCGGACATCTGCAAGGCAGATCCGGCTGTAATCGGAAAGTCGCAGCATCCGGCTTTTGTTGATCGCGTAGCGCTCCGAGGTGCAGTTCGACAGCATCTTGAACATCCACGACAGCATGGCGCGATCAAGCTTCGGGCGCAGGATCAGCGGCGCGTGCTCCATGAAGATCCATTTGAGCGCCTTCCGGGGTATGCCCGGCGCTGCCCAGGGAGAGCAGTAACCGAACGAGACTTCGCCGGCATTGGCGAAACTCGTCTCAAGCGCAGGGCCTGTCTGGCGATCGACAACGACGACCTCGTGGCCGGCCTTGGCCAGTTGATAGGCGGTGGTCGTGCCGATGACGCCGGCGCCGAGTACGATGACTTTCATGGCATTCCCCTAGACGTCTTGCAGCTGAACTTGGCGGTATAGTCTTTGGTAACGGTGTCCTAGGCCCGTGAGTATCTCATAGGATATCGTTCCGGCGGCCTCGGCAATCGCTTCCAGCGTCTGGTGTTCCCCGACCACCTCGACGAGACTGCCGAGTGTCAAAGTATCCTTTGGCAGCGCGCTGACATCGATGATGATACTGTCCATGGAAACCCGCCCGACGATCGGCAGTCGTACGCCAGCGTGATACACTGCACCCGTGCCGCTGAGGGCACGGGGCAGGCCGTCCGCATAACCGGCTGCGATCGTTGCCAGATGCATCTCTCGGTCAGCAATATGCGATCCGCCATAGCCGATCCGGGTTCCGGTCGGCACGGTACGTGTCTGGACCACGGCGACATCGAGTCTGACGACCGGCTCCATCGGGTTTGGAGCTCCGACGGTCGGGTTGCCGCCGTAAAGCGCAATGCCGGGCCGCGCCAGCGTGTGGTGGAAATCGCCTCCTAGAAAGATGCCACCGGAATTGGCGAGGCAAATCCGAATTCCCGGAAACAGACCAGAAAGTCTTTCAAATTCCGCCAGCTGCTTGCCGTTCATAAGGTGTCCGCCTTCGTCGGCGCATGCGAGATGGCTCATGACGAACTGGAATTCCAAGCCGGCATGCTCGTTCATTTCCCGGGACAGGATGCTGCATTCTTCCGGCGACAAACCGAGACGGGACATGCCGCTGTCGACCTGCAAAACTGCGGGGAGCGATCGGCCAACCTGACGGGCGAGCTCAGACCAGCGGCGCAACTGAGGCAAAGAGTTCAGGACAGGGATGATGCCGTCGGCAGCGCAGCGCTCTTCGTTTCCGGGCTGCAGTCCGTTCAAGACATAGAGACGTGCATCGGCAGGGAGAGTATCCTTGAGCCTGATGGCCTCGACGAACTGGGCCACGAAAAAGTCCCGGCATCCGGCATCGCCGAGCGTTCTTGATACGACCGTTGCACCAAGTCCATAGGCATCAGCCTTCACGACCGCTGCGCAGCGTGCCGGTCGAAGCATGGCGACGAGCGTTTCGTAGTTGCGCCGGAGGGCACCCAGATCGATTGTCAGGTATCCCGATGCACCCTCGGCAACGAACTGTACTTCGGCGTCACCAAACGAGGACGAAATATCCATGCTGCTGCCCTCCCTGTGAGAGCAGATTATTTGAATATTCGGTGAGTTTGGTGCTATTTGATGACAGGATGTGCGACGAATACCGATATTCTGGTGAATTCTGTCGTGTTTTGAAAGAATATGCATGGAAGCGATAGATGCGATTGACCGCAACCTTCTCCGGCTCCTTCGTCTGAAAGGGCGGATCAGCAATGCGGCACTGGCCGCGGAAGTCGGGTTGTCTGCCTCCGCGTGTCTCAGGCGCGTCAAGCTCCTGGAAGAAGCCGGCGTCATCCGCGGGTATACGGCGCTGATCGACAATGGCCAGATCGAGAGCGCCATCGCCGTGATTATCAACATCACGCTGGAGCGGCAGACCGAGGATTATCTCAACCGGTTCGAAGCTGCTGTGAGGAAACATCCGGAAATTCAGGAATGCTTCCTGATGACCGGCGGCTCGGATTATATCCTGCGGGTGGAAGTTGCAAACGCCGGCGCGTTCGAGCGCATCCACAAGGAAATCCTGTCGGCGCTTCCCGGGGTTTTGCGGATCCATTCCAGCTTTTCCATCCGAAACGTGCTTGCCTCACGTTCGAAAAACCGTCGTTAGAAGATCACTCCCGACAGTTCACCTTCGCGAATTAGTGCCGGTTTCGAGGTTGCATATTCCCGTTGCAAGCTCGATAAAATTGCAATAACGTGATCATCAGTCACAAGCATTTTACGCATAGCATCCAAAAATTCTGACCTTTGAATTTGGCGTCCTCTTAACTCAGCGGGCGAACGATGATGCATGACGATCAGCAGTACACTCACGAAGACAATTCCAGACAGATCTTCCAGGAGCTGAAATTCCGCTCTTTGACGGTGAAAAACCGTCTTTTCCGATCGAATGTCTCGGGGCAGTTCGACGATTACAACGGTCACGGCGGCTCTGCGCGTCTGAATTGGGAGGAGAAATTCGCCCGCGGCGGGGTCGGCTGTATCATCTCGTCCTTCACGCCGGTTTCCGTGCGTGGGAGAATCCTCGTGCGCTACGCGATGATCGATGATGATGACAAGATCCCGTTCTGGAGGGCGATCGGCGACCGGGTGCACGCCCACGACTGTCGGTTCTTGATGCAGCTCAGTCATTCGGGCCGCCAGCAGGACATGGGCGGTGCTGAAAACCTCTACAAAAGGGGACTGAGCTCAACGAACAAAAGCGATTACTTTCACGGCCTGCTCGCCGAAGCGATGAGCAGGGAGGATATTCGCACTGTCGTCGAGCAGTTTGCCCAGGGCGCGCGCCGGGCCAAAGAGGCCGGTCTCGACGGTGTCGAGCTGCATGGCGCCAACGGCTATCTCATCACGCAGTTTCTCAGCAGCGGCATCAATGACCGCACCGACGAATACGGCGGCGACTGGGAGGGGCGGGCGCGGTTCGTGCTGGAGATCGTTCGCGCCATTCGCCGCGAGGTCGGTCAGGACTTTCACCTGCAGATGAAGATCAACGGGGTCGATCACAACGACTGGCTCTATCCCTGGATCAAGAAGGGCAATACGCTCGACGAGACGGTCAAGATCTGTACCCTCCTGCTGGATGGCGGCAAGGGTGTCGATGCCTTCCATATTTCCAGCGGGTCGACCTTTCCGCACCCTCGCAACCCGCCGGGTGATCTGCCCCTGAACGACCTGCGACGCTGGTATGACGGCATGCTTTCGCAAGGCACAAGGGCGCGTTTCAACTATTCGATCTTTTCGAATCCGGTCCTGGGACCTGCATTTGTGGCCTGGTGGCGTTTCCGGCGGGGGAAAGTCATCGAAGGCATCAACCTCGATTATGCCCGCGCTGTCACGGAAGCGGTCCGGGGCATCGATCCCAGCGTCAAGGTTCTCTGTACGGGCGGTTTTCAGCATGCCGATGTGATCGGCGAGGCGATCCGCAGCGGCGCCTGCGATGCCGTCAGCATGGCAAGACCGTTGATTGCCAACAATGATTTGCCAAAGATCCTCAAGACCCAGAATGGCCCGGACAAAGGCCGCGAGTGCACCTATTGCAACAAGTGTCTTCTCAATGATCTGGAGAACCCTCTCGGCTGCTACGAGGTAAAACGGTATCCCGGGTCAACGTTTGAGGCCCGGCATCAGAACATGATCGACGAGGTGATGTCGGTGTTTACGCCGCCGGCCTTTCCGGGAAGCGTTGTGGCGACACCACCTCAGGCGGTGGAGGCGGAGCCATGAGTGATCTCAACGATCCGCTGACCCCGGTCGAGATCGTCCTCGGGCGCAAGCGGAAAATCGTCGTGGTGATCGCAGTGCTTGTGCTCGCAGCGATCGTCTACTGGCTCGTTTTCGTCAACCAGTATGTCGTCGCGTTCCGAAACCAGGAAGATCATTTCCTCTACGGCTCGATTGGCAGCGAGGCATCGACCGGGCCACCCTACTGGGTCTTCAAGGCGCTGCCGGTGATGTATGCCGACAAGCTTGGGCCGGCCGGATGGGGTCATTTCGGCATGCTTTACGAGAAGCCGGGCGACGACCTGCCGATCGGCGTCTCCAGGCGCATCGTGTCCGGAGTCGATCGCGTCTGGCTGAACTGCTCGGTTTGTCATGTCGGAACCTACACGCTTCCGAACCAGACGGAGCGGCATCTGGTCTACGGTGCACCTTCAAACAATTTGCGGCTTCAGGAATTCATTCTCTTCTTCATCGACCTCGGGTCGGATCCCGGGTTTACCGCCGACCGGCTGATCGCCGCGATCAACAGTCCAGAAGTCGGCGGCCATCTCAATGCGTTCGAGCAGGTGGTGTATCGCTATGTGATCTTTCCGCGCCTCCAGGCGGCATTCGCAGATCTCGGCAAACGGCTGACATTCGTTGCGCGGCAGGAGAAATGGGGACCCGGGCGGGTGGATACATTCAACCCCTATAAAAGCCTGCAGTTCAACTTTCCGATGGACGCTGCATCGATCAGTGATGCAGCGCTGAACGGAAGCTCCGATTATCCGTCGATCTGGCAGCAACGCCCGCGGGAGGGAATGAACCTTCACTGGGACGGCAATAACAATTCGGTTGCCGAGCGCAACCTGAGCGCAGCACTCGGCGCAGGTGTGACACCGGTAACGGTGGATCGATCGTCGATCCGCCGCATCGAACAATGGATGTGGGATCTTCCCGCGCCACAGTTTCCGGCAAAGGTAGATGTCGACGCTGCCGAGCGCGGCAGGGAGGTGTTCTCGGATACCTGCGCCGGTTGCCATGGCATGAAGACAGGCGGAACCTATTCCTACAATACCGATCATTTCAAGCGGCTCGGACGGACGGTCGCGCTGGCCGATATCGGGACGGATCGCGGCCGCTGGGCCTCCTACACACCGGATTTTGCGGCCGCACAGAACCAGCTCTATGCGGGCTATCCGTGGCGTTTCAAGCGGTTCCACAAGACCAACGGCTATGCGAACCATCCCCTTGACGGGATCTGGGCCCGCTCACCCTATCTGCACAATGGGTCAATACCGACGCTGCGCGATCTGCTCGAACCCTCGTCGCAGCGGCCGGCGCGGTGGTATCGCGGCAGTGAGGTGCTCGACCTGGCACGGGTCGGATATCGATCCGACGATGCGGCACCGGGCGATCAGCTGTTTCTCTATGACACCTCAAAAACCGGTAATTCCAACCGCGGACACGAGGGCAAAGCTTACGGCACGGAGCTTTCCGGAGCCGATAAGGATGCCCTCGTCGAATACATGAAGACGCTATGATCAGGACCCGCTCGCTCAGCACCTGGAAGGCCCGTCACGCCATCGTCGTATGGATCGGCGTGATCCTGAACCTGTGTTTCGTGCTGCCGCTGATCTTCTGCCCGGAATGGCTGCTTTCCCTGTTCGGCATCGTCGTCAACCAGGTGATCTGGGCGCAGTTCGCGGGCCTCCTGCTAGGTATTCTCTCCGTCTTCTATATTCCCGCGTCGATCGATATCGACCGCTACCGGCTATTTGCCTGGCTGCAGGTCTTTCCATCGCGCACAGCCGGCGTCGTGTTCTTCCTGCTTGCCGTGACGGTGTTCGACCAGCCGATCGGCTATATCACCGGTGTCCTTCTCGATGGTTCGGTGGCGATCCCGACGCTGATCTGCCTCCTCAACATCAGCCGCCTTGAACAGGAACTCGCCGACGGGGGCCGCCCATGAGCGCGCGCAAAACCCGGCTGTTCTGGAAAGGGCTTCTGGCGCTGCTGGTCGTCGTCGTGGCGGGTGCGCTTTCCGTTTATCTTCTTCTTTTCCGCCCGGTTGCCGCCCCTCGTACGGAGGATCTCGCCCGGCTTTTCAATCACGGCTCGATCGGCAATGAAGAGGTTCAGGGCCTGCCCTACTGGATCTGGCGCGTGCTGCCGCAGATCTTTCCGGAGCATGTGCCGAACGGCAAGGATGGCTACGGTGCCTTCGGCATGTACTGGCGTGCCGGAGACAAGGTGCCGATCGGCTTTTCGGTGACGACACTGGGTGTCATCGATCGCGTCTCGCCCAACTGTGCCTTCTGCCATCAGGGCAGCTACCGGCTGAAACCCGATGAGCCTCGCGTGCTGGTCTCGGCCGGTGCCGGAACGCGCGTTGATCCGCAGGCCTATATCCGCTTCCTGATCAAGGTCGGTGCCGATGCCCGCTTCACCGCGGACCGGGTGATGCGGGAAATCACCACGATCTACGACATGCCGCTTTATGAGAGGTTGCTCTACCGTTTCGTTCTGATCCCGGCAACGCGCAAGGCATTTCAGGATCAGGCGCGGCGGTTCGCTTGGCAGGACACTCGACCCGACTGGGGCCCGGGCCGCATCGATCCTTTCAACCCCGTCAAATTCCAGAACCTCGAGCTCCCGGACGACGGCACGATCGGCAATTCCGACATGATGCCGCTGTGGAACATGAGCGAGCTTGCCCCGACGAACATTCGCAACTTCTCGCTTCATTGGGACGGGTTGCAAACGGATGTGCGCGAAACCGCGGTATCGGGCGCCATCGGCGATGGCATGAGTTCCAAAACCTTTCTGCGGACCCAGGAAAACCTCGACCGGATGATCGCCTTCACCTCGGTGCAGCGGCCGCCGCCTTCGCCGTTCAAGAGTAGTCGTGAGACGAACGATCCCCTTCGGGTTGACGCCTCCGCCGTCGATGCGGGGCAGGGGGTCTACCAGGCGCAGTGTGCCGTTTGCCATGACACGAACGGTGCGCGCTACCGATCTCCGATCCCGATTGTCGAACTCGGAACGGATCGGCATCGCATCGACATGTGGAGCCCCGCGGCGAAGTCCCGATATGCCGATTACGAGACTGGCTACCGGTGGGGGTTCACGCATTTCCAGAAGGCGGAAGGCTACGTGGCCGTCGATATGGCGGGCCTGTGGTTGCGCGGGCCATATCTCCACAATGGCAGCGTTCCGACGCTTGCCGATCTCCTCAAATCTCCGGAACAGAGGCCGAAGCAGTTTTATCGCGGCTCCGATCTCGTCGACACGGTGAACGGGGGTTTCGTCAGCGCCGAGCGACCGGAAACGGGCGGGTTTCTCTATGACACGAGCCTGCCGGGCAACGGCAATGGCGGCCATCTCTGGGGCACGGACCTGCCGCAGGCCGAAAAGGACAATTTGCTCGCCTATCTGAAGACACTTTGAAAAAGGGGAGGGGGACGCATGCACGGTTGGACCAAGAAAGCGAAGCGTTTCCTCTTCTGGCTGGTCACGACCGCTGCCGCTTTGGTGGTGCTCTTTTTGTTCGTGGCCGGCTTCGTCGTCTGGTCACTCATCCAGCCACCATCCGATCAGTTCGGCAAGGTCGAGGACGAGGCCAAGCTTGCGCGGCGCGACGTTTCCAGTCTGCCAGCCGCAACCGAGCCCTATTTCGCCGAGATGGACAAGGGTCTCCTCAAGGGGATTGAGGGAGGGGCGTATCCGCAGGAAATCCGCCAGATTGCAGCCGCGACGGGGCTTGACCCCGAGGCGATCCGACAGGCGGCAATCCGCGGTCAGAATGCCTGGATTGTCTGGACCGGCGGCAATGATCGCTTCTGGGATTTTGCCGCGCGCAACACGATCGGAGCATTTGATCTTCTGAAGACGGTTTCCTCGCATCCGAGCCAGGCCTATGGCCGCGACAATCGCTTTCGGTATCTCGGGCTCGTCAATGAGCCGGGCTTCGATGAGGCGACGGGACCGGACCCGAAACACTTCGGATTGTGGCTCGACCAGCGCCGGACTGACACGCCTCCCGATCCGTTCGGCGGCAATCCGGACGCGGACAGGCGATACCCAGGCGTGGAAGTGGGTGCGCGGGGTAAGCCGGTTGAGTTTGAAGCCCGGGAGGTGACCCTGCCGGTCGGCTCCTATTACGGGGAACCGACCGGCGTCATGGGGCTGCGCCTGTTTCCCAACCCGGATTTCGACTTGAAGGCCTCGAAAAAGTGGGACCCCGACCGCTACTATAACGACCCTTCCTACTACAACGACAAGGATCTGGTGCGTCCGTACCGCGTCGGCATGTCCTGCGCGTTCTGCCATGTCGGACCGAACCCGATCACGCCGCCGGCGGATGTGGAAAGGCCGCAGTTTTCGCAGATCACCTCGAACCCGGGAGCGCAGTACTTCTGGGTGGACCGGATCTTCTTCTGGAACACGCAACCGCGCGGCGAGGACGATAAGCCGACCTCCAACGAAGGCAATTTCCTTTTCCAGCTGTTCCACACCAATCCGCCGGGCTCGCTGGATACCTCGCTCGTTTCGAGCGATTACATCAACAACCCTCGCACGATGAATGCGGTCTATGAGACAGTAGCGCGCCTTGGAATTGCATCCGGTACGGGCTGGGAAAATTTGACCGGCGACGAGCTGGCGAACAAGCAGTTTCAGGATTACTCGCAGACGGCGGCACTGCATGCCTTCTTCAACAAGCGGGATGGCAAGTCTGCTTCGATGCGGGTGCTGAAGGATGGGGCTGACTCCGTCGGCACGCTTGGGGCGCTCAACCGTGTTTACTTGAACATCGGGCTGTTCAGCGAAGAGTGGCTTCTGCACTTCCGCCCCTTCCTGGGTGGCCAGAAGATATCGCCAATCCGCGTTCCGGATGCACAAAAGAACTCCGTCTATTGGCAGGCGACCGAGACGATGACGGCCGACATGGCGATCTTTTTTCTCGTCACCGGTCGCTCCGATCTCCTCAAGGACGCGCCGGGCGGAAAGGAGCTGCTGGCCGCGCTGGATCAGCAGCAGGTAGCCCGTGGTCGTGATGTCTTCGCTGAAAACTGCGCGGCGTGCCATTCGAGCAAACAACCCAAGGCTCCGGCCGAATTCGGCGTTGGCGAGGGGATCTGCGAGGGCGGCGGCGCGGGGCCGCAGTACCGTGAATGCTGGGACCGCTACTGGGCATGGGCACAATCGGCGCAGTTCAAACAATTGATGCGTGCGCAGGCCGAGAAACCGGACTTTCTCGTCGACAACTATCTGTCAAATGAACGAAGGGTGCCGATCGATCTGGTGCGCACCAATGCGTGCAGTGCCATCGCCACCAATGGCCTGGCCGGCGATATCTGGGATAACTTCACCTCGTCGACGTACAAAACCCTGCCTGCACCGAAGGAAGTGACGGTGCACCATCCGGTTTCGGGTGCAGCAACGCCGATGCAATCACCTGGTAACGGACGCGGCTATTTGCGACCGCCTTCGCTGATCAGCCTCTGGTCGACGGCGCCCTATCTCCTCAACAATTCCGTCGGGCACGAGATCCCCTATTCCTATCCGCGTTATGGCAAGGATACGGCAAGCGGGCCTGTTGGGACGTCTGGTACGCAGGCAAACTCCGGCAACGGAAACTACCCACGATCTCCCAGCGCCTGCCCTGCTGCGGATCCCAAAGACCCCTACATGCCCTGTATCGAAAACCGGCTTTCGGCCTTCGACACGTCGATCCGGCAGATGCTTTCACCGGAAACGCGGCGGATGGACAAAGCGACCGAAGAGGCCGTGCCAGGCTATATCTATCGTACCAGCGCCCCTTCCTGCCTGATCATCCCAAAAGGCTTCGTGCCGGATCAGATCCGCCCCTTTAGCGGCTTGCTCAGCCGCATTGCGCCCTGGGCGTTCAAGGATGACGGATCGATTGCACTCGGGCCCTTCCCGTCGGGATTTCCGGTCAATGCGCTGGTCAATACCAAGCTTTTGCCGGATCATGACGAAGACGCCTGGCCCGTTTACAAGCGGCTGATCACCAATGGTCCCGGCCTGGTTTCGGCCTTCGCAGAGCTGGGCGGGCAATGCTCCGCGCAGGAACTGGCCGACCCGGCGGTGCGGAGCCATTCCGAGACGGTCGTGCGCGAGACCGGCCTGATCGATCGGCTCGTGACCCTCAGCAAGTGCCCCGATTACGTCGTCAATGCGGGACATGCCTTCGGCTCGGATCTGTCGCAGGCGGACAAGGACGCATTGATTTCATTCCTGAAGCAGCTGTGACATGGCAGGGAGCGAAGCGACCCACGACTACATCGTGATTGGCGCCGGTGCGGGTGGGGCGGTCGTGGCTGCGCGGCTTGTGGAGGCGGGGTGCACCGTTCTGGTGATCGAAGCTGGTGGTGATCCGCTCGCCGAACGGCCTTACAGCGATGCGGTTGCAGATGACGACCCCGATATGCCTCTGGCCGATGCTTATAAAGTGCCGGCGTTCCATGCTTTCGCGTCCGAACACGAGGGTTTGGCGCGTGATTACTATGTCAGGCATTATGAGGATACGGCCGTGCAGAAACGCGACTGGCGGTACTGCGATGAAAAGGGCGGAATTCTCTATCCCCGTGCACAGGGGCTGGGTGGCTGCAGTGCCCATCATGCGATGATCATCGTCAAACCGAATGCCTGCGACTGGAACCATATCCGCGACCTCACAGGCGACGAGAGCTGGCGGGCTGCGCATATGCAGACCTATTTCGAACGGATCGAACGCTGCCGCTACCGCATCTTTTTCTGGCGCTGGCTTTCCTTCCTCACTGGTCTCAATCCGACCGGACACGGCTGGTGGGGCTGGATGCAAACGGAACTGGTTTTTCCGCTGAGACCAATCCGCGACCGCCTGCTGTTGAGCTCGCTTCTGCGCTGTGTGCGCGCGGCAGCTGATGCCTTCGGTCATTCCGGGACGCAATGGGAGACGGCGGAAACCGATCCGAATGCGCACCGGGTCTGGAACCCCTTCGCAAGCGGCATCCGCATCGCGCCCCTTTCCACCCGCAGGCATGTGCGGCATGGGCCGCGCGAACGGTTGCTCGACGTCAAGGCGAGGTATCCCGACAGGCTCGATATCCGGCTGAGAACAGCGGTGGCGCGTATTGCGATTGAGGATAGGCGCGCCGTGGGCGTCCACGCGATCGATGCGAACGGCAACGAACTCTTCGTTGAGGCGCGGCGAGAGGTCATCCTCGCAGCCGGCGCTTTCGCATCGCCGAAGATCCTGATGCTGTCGGGAATTGGCGATGCCGCTCATCTCGCTCGTTACGAGATCGCCGTCGTCGAAGATCTGCCGGGCGTTGGCCGCAATCTGCAGGACCGATATGAGATCGGCGTCGTCAGCCGCATGAACAAGCCCTGGGCGACGCTTAAAAACGCAGCCTATTCGATCCGTGACGCGGAATACCGCAAGTGGCGGCGCTTTCGTCTTGGCAACTACACAAGCAACGGCCTGTTGTTTTCCATGGCGCTCAAATCGCGCGACAGCCTGAACGAGCCTGATCTCCACTGCTTTTCGCTGCTGGGTGATTTCCGCGGCTACTACAAAGGCTATTCGCAGCGGATCAGAAAGAAAGACTATCTGAGCTGGGTCGTGCTGAAGGCCTATACGGAAAACCGAGCCGGTACAGTGAGGCTGCGATCTTCGGACTGGCGGACAGACCCGGACATCCAGTTCCATTCGTTTGCCGAAGGCAGCGGTGATTACCGTCGCGATCTCGATGCGATGGTAAAGGGCGTCCGTTTCGTGCGCAAAGTTGCCGAAGGGATGGACGACCTCGTTGCCGAAGAGGAAGAGCCCGGCCGCTGGCGCGACAGCGACGAAGCACTGCGCAACTACGTGGCCGAAAACGCATGGGGTCACCACGCCTGCGGGACCTGCGCCATCGGGCCGCGTGACAGCGGCGGCGTGACGGACAGCCGGTTCAAGGTGCACGGCGTCGATGGGTTGCGGATCGTGGATGCGTCGGTCTTTCCCCGCATTCCCGGCTATTTCCTCGCCTGCGCGGTCTACATGATCGCCGAGAAGGCGGCCGACGTTTTGCTTTCGCCACCACAGGGGGAGATGGCGTGATGACGCAGGTTCAAGCACGCGGCCGGTTTCTCGTTCGGCAAGCCTATCCTTGGCTGAACGACAGGGTTGCGGATTTCGTTCGCGGCTGGCGACGTCTGGATGCGTGGGCCAACCGGCCGCTTCCGACAAGGCGACGCGCCTACTGGAAACTGCTCGCCCCGGACCGTTATCCCTGGTACGCGCCGGCGCTGTTTCTGGTTCTGACCGTCATGCTGGCACTTGGCCCCACCATGGAAACCGATTGGCCGAACCTCATTCTGCTGGTGATCGGACTTGTGCTTTTTCTGGGTCTCAACGCTCTTGCCGAGCGTCGCCAAGTCGCCAACAACTATCTGCTGACCGGGCAACTGACATGTCTGGTTGCGATGCTGGCATTGCTGTTGTGGAGTTCTCTGCCCGAGGTCTACGGGGAGATGGTCGCCGCACCCCGACTGCACGTGGGCGTGGCCGTCGTTCTTGCGATAACCGTCGCGCTTGCTGCTGCATTCGGTTTTGCCGCAGCGCTATTCAGGTCGACAGCCGATGGAGGATTGGCCGATGCCCTGCCAGAGGTGGAGCTGTTTCTTCCGAAGGATCGCTACAGTTTCGTGGGGGGCGGGGCGAAAGCTGCCTTCTTTTCCGCCTTGGCAATCGCTCCGGTTCGTTATCCGGTAGAACTCCTTCTGCCCGGGTCGCTGCTGACCCTGTTCGTCCCCGACCATCTTCTTGCCCTGACTTTCCTTTTCGTCGGCGGGATCATGTGGATCTTGCTTTTCCTCGGCATTCTCTTCGAGCGGCTGATGGAAATCCTGAAGACGCTGGGCCGGATGTTTTTCATCGGTCCGCAGCGCGTGATTTCCATTCTCGTCATTGCCGTCGCCGGGGCACGGCTCGCGGAAATACATTTCATCACGTACCTCTTCAATGGCGGCAGCACGGGTTATGGCAACCCGGTCCTGATGCTTTACATCCTGCTTTCTTATGCGTGCGCCTGGTATTACGGATTTTGGACCGACCAGTTCGTTGCCCGCAGGCTCATGCGCATGCTCACACTCAAGCCCGACTGGCGCACCGCCATATCGGTCGCCTATCCCTACCACGGTGATCCGACACTCAGCCGCGTCGAAAGCGAAGGTCGCACGATCAGCCTGCATGGCGCCGGCCGCTTGAAGCTGCGGGGTCACTACGAAGACGGGTATGCCGGCGGCGGCACGGCGCTCCAGTTCATGACGCCCGCGGAGCTGATCGGTCAGTTCCGGCGCCAGATCGAGCTTCGCTCCCGCGACATAATAAAGGCAGACGATCTGCTGGCGAGCCTGCGCAATTTCGAGCGGGCGGCGGTGATCTATCCGGTCATCGTCGGAACGTTGGCCTTTGGCCTGATTGTCGGGCCGATTGTCCTGACGTTCTATTACGCGGTGCAACCGCCGGAGCTCACAGTCCATGCCGAGGGTGGGGGCGGTCGCGATGCTCTCGCGTTCATGAAGAACCAGGATTATGAAAATGGCGACTGCTCACCTCTGAAAGCGGGCATGCCTCGCATCGCCATCGCGGCTTCCGGAGGTGGTACACGCGCTGCAATCTATACCGCCTCGTTGCTGAGGGGCTTGGCGGAGGCGGGACATGTCTGCGACGTGGTGATGGCGAGCGGCGTTTCCGGCGGGAGCGCTGCGCTTGCGTATTTTGGCTTGCACGAGGCGGAACTGCGCTCCCGCGGTGGCGTCGGCTTCATGGCTTGGGAGCGCTATTCGCGGGAAATGGCGCATCCTTATATTGAAGATGTCATCAATCGCGCCAGCGACCTGCGGATCACATTCGGTCGCTTTCACTGGAGACGTTTTACATGCGGCGAGCCGGCGGTGCCGGATGGTTCTGTGAGCGGCCTTGCACCAGCCCGCTCCAAACTCGGCCATATCCTGGCGGAATCCTTCGCCTGCCGAATGGGGGCGGGAAAGATGGGCGACGTCTCGTTTGGATTGATGCTGAATTCGTCGATCGTCGGATCCTATCCCGATCCTGGAAATCCGTGCCGCCGAGGCGACGGGTATTCGCTGCCGGAACAGGCCAGCCGGTGCCAGGGGTTGCTGGATGGCGCGGGCGCGGGCGGGCGGCTTGTGCTGACCAACATCGGATCGACACAGACGATGCAGGCAAACACGTCGCCCGGGATGGAAATCGTCACCATCGACGAACCTGACGTCTCCGTGTCACGGGCCGCAGCATTGAGCGCCAATTTCCCCCCTGTGTTTCCGGATGCCGCCGTGGATATCATGCCGAGCAGCGGCACTGCCAAACGTTATTGGGTGACGGACGGCGGGACGGTCGAGAATCGCGGTACCGTGACCATGTATCGTGCCTTGCGCGATGCGGCGAGACGAGAACCCAAATCTTGCGGGTGCGGCAGTTCGCCAAAGTTCGCCCCGCTCCACGTCATCGTCGCGGATGTTTCCGCTCTCGCGGGGCCCTATCGCGAAAGTTTCGGTTTCGACTCTGTCCTTGGAGCGGGTGGACAGCTCGGGCTCGGCATGGAAGCGGAACTGCGCGCCGACCTCAAAACGCTCTACGAAACGACCCACTGCAGCAAGATCTACTTTCATGACATCGTGATACCGCCCGTTTTTTCGAGCAATGGAGGCATCGGAACGCACTGGTTGCTGCCGGGCTCGATGACGTTTCGCGATCCCAACCATTCGGGCGAACAGGTTACGCTCCATGCCGAGGACGTCGAAAAACTCGTGCTATCTCTGCACAGCAGCCGGGCCTTCAGCTATCAGGACAACGGGGGCGTCAAGAGGGTCTTGGGTTGGGCGCAGGATGGTCCCGGTAACCGGCATCGTGCGAATTGGGTCAGGCTGCTCGACATGTTGAACGGAAAGCTGCCGCCGCAACTCTGACCAGTGGTCTTGGACCTATCGTTCCTTCACCGCCTCCATGGCAACCGAGGTTGAGGTGCTTGCCACAAATGGCAGACTGGAGATTTTCTCGCCCAGCACTTCGCGATAGCGGCGGATGTTGGGTGTGCGGATCTTCAGGAGATAATCAAAGCGCCCAGCGATCATGTGGCACTCCTCGACTTCAGGAATTCGCCACACCGCCGCGTTGAACGCGTTGAGTGCCGTTTCGCGCGTATCGGACAGTTTCACCTCTGCGAAAGCGACGTGGTCGAGGCCAAGTTTCTTCGGGTTGAGGACGGCGCGGAAGCCGAGAATGAAGCCGTCCTGCATCAGCCGCTTCAGGCGCGCATTCACCGGAGTCTTGGAAAGGCCGACTTTGTCGGCAAGATCCGTCACCGAGACGCGGCCATCGCCGACCAGGACATCCATGATCTTCCGGTCAAAGTGGTCGATATCCCCAGGTGTATCGCTCTTCCTCTCCATTTTCTCTGTCGTCCTCCCGAAACGTGGTGAAATTCTCCAAATTCTACGCATTTTCAGAGAAGCTATATAGAGCAGTTTCGATTATTTTTCTCGCATCGCGGGATCGTTGCTGGTCCGCTAGATTGGCTTGATATTCGGGAGGCGGAACAATGGCATCTGCGATGGAACACAACACATTCTCGCCTGGCTCTTTGGAGACCATGCCCTTTGAAGATTTCGCCCCGCCGATCCGGCCGCAGTCGGATTTGCGCAAGGCCATCACAGCCGCCTATCGCAGACCTGAAATCGACAGTGTGCTGCCGCTTCTCGAGCAGGCAACACTGCCCGCCGACCTCGCAGACAAAGTCCGCTCGACAGCGCGCGATCTGATTGTCGCGCTGCGCCGCAAGGCCAAGGGGTCGGGCGTCGAAGCGCTTGTGCAGGAATACTCGCTTTCCAGCCAGGAAGGCATCGCCCTGATGTGCCTGGCTGAGGCGCTGCTGCGCATTCCGGATATGGCGACGCGCGATGCGCTGATCCGCGACAAGATTTCCGGCGGAAACTGGAAGTCGCATGTGGGCGAGGGCCGTTCGCTCTTCGTCAACGCTGCAACCTGGGGCCTTGTCGTGACCGGCAAGCTGACGTCGACCGTCAGCGACCGCAGCCTTTCGGCGGCACTGACGCGCCTGATCGCCCGCTGTGGCGAACCGGTCATCCGCCGCGGCGTCGATATGGCGATGCGGATGATGGGCGAGCAGTTCGTCACCGGTGAGACGATCGAGGAAGCGCTGCGCCGCTCGCGGACCATGGAGCAGAAGGGCTTTCGCTATTCCTACGACATGCTTGGCGAGGCAGCGACGACAGGAGAAGACGCGGAGCGCTATTACAAGGATTACGAGAAGGCGATCCATGCGATCGGAAAGGCCTCTGCCGGACGCGGGATCTACAACGGCCCTGGCATTTCCATCAAGCTCTCGGCACTTCATCCGCGCTATACCCGCGCCCAGGCCGGCCGCGTCATGGAAGAACTTCTGCCGCGCGTCAAAGCGCTGGCCGCCATCGCCAAGTCCTACAATATTGGTCTGAACATCGATGCGGAGGAGGCCGATCGCCTCGAATTGTCGCTCGATCTTCTGGAGGACCTCTGCTTCGACCCTGCTCTTTCTGGCTGGGACGGCATCGGCTTCGTTGTGCAGGCCTATGGCAAGCGATGCCCGTTCGTGCTCGATTTCATCATCGACCTCGCACGCCGTTCCAACCGCCGCATCATGCTGCGTCTGGTCAAGGGCGCCTATTGGGATGCGGAAATCAAGAAGGCGCAGATCGAAGGCCTCGAAGACTTCCCGGTCTTTACCCGCAAGGTGCACACGGATGTCTCCTACATCGCCTGCGCCCGGAAACTGCTTGGCGCCCGCGATGCCGTCTTTCCGCAATTTGCCTCGCACAATGCCCAGACTCTCGCCACGATCTATCAACTGGCCGGACCTGATTTCAAGGTTGGCGATTACGAGTTCCAGTGCCTGCACGGCATGGGCGAGCCGCTTTACGAAGAGGTCGTCGGTCAGGCAAAGCTGAACCGGCCCGCCCGCATCTATGCGCCTGTTGGAACCCACGAAACGCTTCTCGCCTATCTCGTCCGCCGTCTCCTGGAAAACGGCGCCAATTCATCCTTCGTGAACCGGATCGGCGATGACCAGGTGTCCGTCGACGAGCTGATTGCCGATCCGGCCGCCGTCGTTCGCGGCATGTCCGTTCCCGGCGGAAAACACGATCAGATCGCTCTGCCTGCCGACCTGTTCGGCAAGGACCGTCAGAACTCCCTAGGGTTCGATCTCTCCAACGAAACGACGCTCGCCTCGCTTGCGGCAGTTTTCCAGGACGGCGCCCGGGCTCCCTTCACGGCGGCACCGGAGCTTGCTGATGGAACTTCATCAGGAGAAACGAGGCCGGTGCTCAATCCGGCTGACCATCAGGATGTGGTCGGCTCAGTCACCGAAGCAGGCGTGGAGGATGCGCAAAAGGCAGCGGCTCTCGCAGAGGAGGCTTTTGCCGAGTGGCAGTCCGTTGCGCCGCAGGAACGGGCTGCCTGCCTCGAAAGGGCTGCCGATGCCATGCAGGAAAGCATGCCGTCCCTTCTCGGCCTGATCATGCGCGAGGCCGGAAAATCCCTGCCGAACGCGATTGCCGAAGTGCGCGAGGCGATCGATTTTCTGCGCTATTATGCGGAACAGGCCAAGCGCACGCTGGGGCCGGGGCATAAGGCGCTCGGGCCGGTAGTCTGCATCAGCCCGTGGAACTTCCCGCTGGCAATCTTCACCGGTCAGATCGCGGCCGCTCTCGTCGCCGGCAACAGCGTGCTGGCAAAGCCCGCTGAGGAAACGCCGTTGATCGCAGCGGCAGGCGTGAAACTTCTCTATCAGGCCGGCGTACCACGCGGCGCGCTTCAGCTTTTGCCGGGTGATGGAAAGATCGGCGCAGCGCTGGTGGCTGCCCCCGAAACCCAGGGCGTGATGTTTACCGGTTCAACAGACGTCGCTCGCCTGATCCAGGCCGAGCTTGCCGGCCGGCTGTCGAACGCCGGAAAGCCGATCCCGCTGATTGCCGAAACGGGTGGCCAGAACGCGATGATCGTCGATTCCTCGGCGCTGGCTGAACAGGTGGTCGGCGACGTTATCGCGTCCGCCTTCGACAGCGCCGGTCAGCGTTGCTCGGCCCTCCGTGTCCTGTGCCTGCAGGAAGACATAGCGGACCGCGTGCTGACCATGCTGCGCGGCGCCCTTGCCGAACTCACGGTCGGGCGCACCGACCAGCTGAAGATCGATATCGGGCCGGTCATCACAGCCGAAGCGAAGGGTGTTATCGACGGCCACATCGATGCGATACGCGCCAAGGGCCGGCGCATTGAGCAGGTCGCCATCCCCGCTGCAACGGCTGCCGGAACCTTCGTCGCGCCGACGATCATCGAACTGAACAACCTCTCGGACCTCGAGAGGGAAGTGTTCGGACCTGTCCTTCACGTCATCCGCTATCGTCGTGAGGATCTCGACAGGCTGATCGACGATATCAACGCCACCGGCTACGGTCTCACATTCGGCCTCCACACGCGTCTCGACGAAACGATTGCGCATGTGACGAGCCGTGTCCGGGCCGGCAATATCTACGTCAACCGCAACGTCATCGGCGCTGTCGTCGGCGTGCAGCCGTTTGGCGGGCGCGGCCTCTCGGGCACGGGGCCCAAGGCCGGCGGTCCGCTCTATCTCGGTCGCCTGCTGCAGCAACCGCCGGTGCCGCCGCGCCACAGTTCGGTTCATGTCGATCCGGCGATCTCGTTGCTGGCCGAATGGCTGCGCGCCAAGGGCAAAACCGAGGACGCCGAAGCGATCCGCGAACTGGGTGGCGAATCCGCTCTCGGCATGTCGCAGGAACTTCCGGGGCCCGTCGGTGAGCGCAACACCTATAGTCTGCATCCGCGCGGGCGCATCCTGCTCGTGCCGCAGACAGAGGCGGGTCTCGTTTCCCAGCTGGGTGCCGCGCTCGCAACAGGCAACAGCGTCACCATCGACACGGACTCCGGGCTGGAGGGCAAGTTCTCCGATCTATCGGCCGAAATCGCTGCCCGAATCATCTGGTCTTCCGATTGGGCAAACCATGGACCCTATGCCGGTGCGTTGGTGGAAGGCGACGGCAATAGCCTGATCTCCGTCTCGCGCCGTATTGCCAGCCTTCCCGGCCCGCTGGTGCTGACGCAGGCGGCTTCCTCAGCTGACGTCGCCGGCATGGATGATCCCTATTGCCTGAACTGGCTGCTTGAAGAAGTGTCGGTCTCCGTGAATACGGCGGCCGCTGGCGGCAATGCGAGCCTGATGGCGATAGGGTGAGGACAGCATGGACGATCTTCAGACGGCGCGCGTCATCATAGGCAGCTACACGGAATCGATGCCGCATGTGGAGGGAAAGGGAAAAGGCGTCAGCCTGCTTTCCCTTGATCTAAAAACAGCGCGATTCGAAGAGGTCGCGGCGTTTGAAGCGATTCGCAACCCCACCTATCTGGCGCAAGGGCAGGATGGACGCGTCCTCTACGCCGTCGAGGAAGTCGACGACGAGGCGCAGGCGGGCGTGGTTGTGCTGCAGATCGACGGGGACGGCGGTCTAAAATTGGCGAAGCGAGTTTCGGCAAGAGGTTCTGCGCCCTGTCATGTCACGCTCGACAGGTCAGGGGAGCGCCTGTTCGTTGCCAATTACGGCAGCGGAAGTGCGGTCGCTTACGGTCTTGATCATCAGGGTCTTCCTAATGACGACGAGGTCATGGTGATCCAGCGGACAGGATCCGGCCCCGTCACCGACAGGCAGGAAGGCCCGCATGTGCACCAGGTTTTGGTCATGCCTGGCGATCGGCATGTTCTCGTTTGCGATCTCGGGACCGACGAGATCGCCAGATATGCATTCGGCGATCAGGGAATAGGCTCAGAGCCGGATGTCGTGCTGCACGTGTCCGGCGGTTCGCTTCCACGCCATATCGTCTGCTCGCAGGATGGCCGCCGGCTCTACGTCGCGCATGAGGCCGCCTGCACCGTCGGCTCCTATGCCATCGAGGGAGACAATTTCACGCTCCTGTCAGAAACCAGCACAGTGCCGGCCGATTTTGCCGGCACGTCGTCCTGCGCGGCGATCAAAATTCATCCGAATGGCAGGTTTCTTTATGTCTCCAACCGCGGCCACGACACGATCGTCGCCTGTGAAATTTTGGCCGATGGCGGGTTGAGAACCCTCGGCTGGTATCCCACCATGGGCAGAATCCCGCGGGATTTCGCCATCGATCCCACCGGTCGCTATCTCATCGTCGCCAACCAGGACAGCCACTCGCTGGTGTTCTTTGAGATCAATGGGGAACACGGAACGCTGACTACCATCGGCGAGCCGTTCGAGATCGGCAGTCCCGTCTGCGTCCTGTTCGCCTGACGTCTAGACCGGCTGCAAACGACCGAAATAGGCGACGAGGGCGAGCACTCCGAGGCTAAGCCCGATTTCCGTGACCGTCGCGCAGACGAGGCTTCGATACATCAGCGAGCTGCGGTCGAGCAGCCGCACGAAGACGTAACGGTTGACGATCGCCAGCGCGACCATGGTTGCAACGATCAAGATCTTGGCCGAAAGCAGCAGCTGATAGGGCAAGGACCAGTTAAGCGGCAGGCCGCCGACGATGAGCCATGTGCTGAACAGCCCTGTTACGATCACAAGTGCCACGGCAACATGACCTGCCCGGGAAAAGCCGATCAAAGCGGTCGTGGCATCGTGTCGAGTCGACTGGTCCCTGAGCGCGGGGAGAAGCAGAGCGACCGGTAACAGCGCCCCGAACCAGAACCCGCCCGAGAGAAGGTGCAGCAGATCGTTCGCCCGGTGCAGCAGGCGCAACGGTCCATCGTGGATAGCGGCGTGTCCGGAGATCGGAAGGCTGGCGAGAGCGACCATAGCCGCCAGCGCCGTCGGCAGGATTTTCGAGCGCGAGGAGGGCGTAAGGGCCGCGAACAACAGGCCTGCAGCAATCGCCTGCACTATCCAGACGGTGCCGATACTGGTCTGGGTTATGACCGTCCACAGTATACCGAGATCCGCCGCATCCTGCCAGCCGTCGCCGAGAAGGGCGGCGCTGAGCGGCAGAGATGCAACCGTCGCACCCGCTATCACAAGCACCGACAGGCCGCGGATCGGTGTGAGCTTCGCCCACACCGATTGCCGTAGACCGTCCGGCACAAAACCGGCGATATAGGTTGCGGCGCCCCAGAGGAACAGGGCGCCTGCGTAGAAGCCGAAACGGCAGACTACAATGAGGGTCTCAGCCGTTGTCACGGCTTCACGGTGAACGTGTAAGTGCCGTTGGTCTTGTGGCCATCGACCGAAAGCACATTCCATCTGACCGTATATGTGCCGGGCTTGAGCGGCCCGGTGACCGGCGCAGTCAGCGTCTTGTCAGCGTCTTTCAGCACGCCTTTGCCGATCTCGATCTCCTTGCCGTCGGGGCCGAGAAGGTGAAGCTTGCTGAACGGCAGGTTCAGGGCTTCGGAAAATGCCAGGTCCAGTTCTTCCGGCGATGCAACGGATGCCTTGTCGGTTGGGGTCGTTGATTTGACGCTGGCATGGGCAGCAGCCTGGCCAGCGGCGGCAACAAAAGCCGCGAGTGCAAGCGAAGCGATGAGTGTGTTACGCATGTGTTTTCCTTTAAGCGAAGGCGCGTTTGAGCGGCGGAACGAAGCGGACGACGATCTGGTCGAAGGCGATCATCGCGACGATCGCAATCCCGCTCATCGGAAACGCGATGGCAAAAACCAGCGTGATCAGCCACAGACCGAAATAGACGGAACGGCTCGGCGGCATCGGCGGGACGCCAAGGCGGCCGGATGGACGGCGTTTCCACCACATGACGACAGCGGTGACGCAGGTAAAGACGATTGCAAGGCAGGTGGCGAGCATCAGCATCTGGTTAAACCGACCCCATTCCTGGCCCATATGAACATTGACACCCCACGCGACAGCCTTTCCAGGCGCCGGATAGAGCGGATAACCCATGTCGACCAGCGGTGTTCCGGAATACTGATCAATATGGATCGTCCTTTCCTTCGAAAGGTCGTCAGGAAAGATGGAGGCGGTATAGACGCCCGTTTCCGTGCGGGGGATCGCCGTATCGAAACCCGGGGCTATGCCCAGATCCTTCGCGATCGCGACGGCCTTTCCGAGGCCTATCGGTTCGCCGGTCAGCGTACCCGACATCGGCACCGGCGCCTTTTCGACGCTCCAGCCGCTATTGGGCGCGACATCGCCCGTCACCTTCTTCGACACCGGCACGTTGTCCCAAAGCTCTGCGGGATAGCCGAGGCCCTTGTTGGTGAGCCAGGCCTGGACATTGCTGCCCCAGGTGTTCGACCAGAACATGCCTGTGGCGGCGAGAAAGAAGATCAGCAACCCTCCGAAAGCGCCGGTGACCGCGTGCATGTCGCGCCAGAACACCCGCCGCGAAGGATTTCCGCGCACCGTCACCACACCGCCGGTCTGTCGCCGCGGCCACCAGAGATAGATCCCGGTCGCGACCAGAACCATGGCAAAGCCGCCGGCGATCTCTGTCAGGATGTTGGGAAATGTACCGAAATAGGCGAGGCTGTGGATGCTTCTGACCACCTGATTGAACTCTTCGGCGGACGCGACCGTATCCAGCACGTCGCCATCGTAGGGATTGACGAAGACGAGCGTGGAGCCGGCTTTGGACGACACGGTGACTATGGCGCTCCGTGTTGCCGAAGCAGGGTCCTTGTAAGAGCGCGCCACCGAACCCGGGACGGCGGATGCGGCGACTTCGACGATCCGGTCCGGCGAAAGCGGCGAACCGGCGGCTTCCACCTGGTAGCGATATGCAAAAAACGTATCGTTGATTTCGTCCTTGAACAGGTAGAGCCCACCGGTGATGGCTAGGTTGAGCATGAAGGGAATGGCGAGAAGACCCGCAAAGAAATGCCAGCGCCATAGGGCGCGGTAAAGCGAAACGCTCGAGGCGTCGCTTTCCGCGGGTGAGGCGGAAGTTAAGATGGTCATTCGGTATCATCCTGATGGCAGGCGGGGCTGTGCCGATCTGCAACATTGAACAAGCCGCGGGCAAAAGCCGCAGCGGAGGCTCAAATGATCATCAGGCGAAGGGGGGTGCTCGGGGACCGGTATTCGGCGGATATAACTGGCGGGTGATCTCGCCCGCCGGGAACGGATACTTGGCCAGTTCTTGGGCGAGGAATACCCGTTCTGCGTGGATCGGCGCGGGTGGCACCATGGCCGCGGCGCTTATGCGGCAGGCTTCGCAGTCGGTCTTGGCGAATTGGCTATGGTGGTGTTGTCCGTCCCGGTCAGGCCGATCGCTGTTTGACGTGACGCAGAGCGTCGGCAGCGTGCCGTCCGGCAGCACATACTCGGCATAGTCAGCCGGATCGAAACCGGTGGCTGCAAGGGCAGGCGGCTGATGCGAGAGGCCGAGAACAACAAGCGCGATGGCGCATAGAATGCGCACCGCCCATTGTTCCGATTTGCCGACCAGCCTTCCCATCGCGTCCTCGTGCACGGGGTTCGATCTTTCGATAGCACACCCCGGCGCAAGTACAATGCGGCATACTGTCCGCGTGATGACGAACGGGATCAGGTCAGATCGCCACCTGCTCTCCCAATTCCACGACACGGTTGGGTGGGAGCTTGAAATAGGCGGATGGGTCGATCGCGAAATCGGCCAGTGCCATGTAGATCTGCTCCTGCCAGGCCGGCAACCCGGTATTCGGTGTGCTGACCAGGTTCCGCCGTCCCAGATAGAACGAGGTCTGCATGATCTCGAACTTGAAGCCCGCCTTCCGACAGAGCGTCAGCGCTCTGGTGACATTTGGCTCGTCCATGTAGCCGAAGGTGATGTCGAGGCGGATAAAACGTTTGGAAATGCGTTTCATTTCCACCCGTTCGCGATCGGGAACGTAGGGCTTGTCCTGCGTCCAGATCGTCAGGATGACGTTTTGTTCGTGCAGGACATGATTGTGCTTGATGTTGTGCAGCAGGACTGCCGGCGTCCGGTTGGGAACGCTGGTGAGGAAGATTGCAGTGCCGGGAACCACGACCGGCGAATGATCGGATTCCTTTTCGATCATCGGAATGAAGACTTCCAGCGGGATGTCGTTCCTGGCGGTCTTGTCCTTGATGTATTTCGAACCCTTCGTCCACGTCCACATCAGGATCATGATAAAGAAGGCGAGCGCCACGGGCACCCAGCCGCCGTCGTGGATTTTGAGAAGGTTTGCGGCAAGGAACACCGCTTCGATCAACAGCAGCGGCAGCAGAAGTGCGCCGGCGATGAGGGCCGAGTATCCGCGCACCGCCCGCAAGAACTGGAACGACATCAGCGTTGTCACGACCATCGCGCCCGTGACCGAGATACCGTAGGCGGTTGCCAGCGATTCCGAATCGCCGAAGGAGAAGATCAGCACCAGGACGCCGATGAACAGAATCATGTTCACGGCCGGAACATAGATCTGGCCGGTATTGGTTTCCGAGGTGAACTTGATCATCAAACGCGGCAGGAAGCCGAGATGCACGGCCTGGCGCGCAAGCGAAAACGCGCCCGTAATGACAGCCTGGCTGGCGATGACGGTTGCCATCGTCGCCAGAATGACCATCGGCAGCAGCGCCCAGTCCGGATAAAGCAGGTAGAACGGGTTCTCGATGGCGGCCGGGTTGCTCAGGACCAACGCGCCCTGCCCAAGGTAATTCAATGCCAGCGCGGGAAACACGAGGATGAACCAGGCGACACTGATTGGCTTGCGACCGAAATGGCCGAGATCGGCGTAAAGGGCTTCCGCGCCCGTCACGGTCAGAAATACCGCGCCGAGCACGATGAGACCCGCCCAGCCGGCATGGGTGATAAACCAGAGCGCATTGATAGGGTTGAGGGCTTCGAGGATGGTCCAATCGTCGCCGATATGGATCATGCCACCCCATGCCATCGCCAGAAACCAGACGACCGTGATCGGGCCGAAGAATTTGGCAACTGCTTCGGTGCCCTTGGACTGGATCGCAAACAGGCCGACCATGATCGCGGCTGAGAGCGGCAAGACATAGTCGGAGAAGGCGGGCGTCACGAGCTTCATACCTTCAAGCGCCGACATGACCGACAGTGCGGGTGTGATCATTGCATCGCCGATGAACAGAGCCGAACCGATCAGGCCTGCAAAGAACAGGACAGGCATGTAGCCGCCTGTCTTCTTCATCAACAGGGCAAGCAGCGACAGCGTGCCGCCTTCTCCGTCATTATCGGCGCGAAGCAGGAACAGGACGTATTTGAACGTGACGATGATCGTCAGTGTCCAAACCATCAGAGAGATCAGTCCGATGACATGTTCGGGCTGGACGCCATTCTCTGAAAATGGTCGCAGAGCCTCCCGGAACGCGTAGAGCGGACTGGTGCCAATATCACCGTAGACGACGCCGATCGAGCCCAAGAGCAGGACAAGAAATTTCCGGTGGCCTGCGGCTTTGTCGGCCGAACCGGCGGTCGAGGATGTCATGCGGACTCCAGTCTGAGGGTTTTCCAACCGAACGAGCTCGAACGGTTTACTGCCGGAATAGACGCGTAAACACGTGTTGAACGAATTCGATCCACGCATTCCTATTTCATCTGAAGTCGCAGGTCGATATCCTTCAGCAGGCCGTCATTCGCGTGGTCACAGAAAAGCAGGGCGGAGTGATCCGCCCTGCTGGTAGAGGTCCGAAAGGTGTCTCGGAACCGGTTGTTCTTGTCGTCTATTCTTCGCGCTGGCCGGTGAAATTGAGCAGCAGCTGGAAGATGTTGACGAAGTTCAGGTAGAGTGACAGCGCGCCCATCACGGCCATTTTCTGCTGGCTTTCCTGATCGTAGTTTTCTGCATACTGCTGCTTGATGTTCTGGGTATCCCAAGCAGTCAGGCCGACGAATACGACGATACCGATCACCGATACGGCAAACTGCAGGGCGCTGGAGCCGAGGAAGATGTTGACGATCGAAGCGATCATCACACCGATCAGACCCATGATCATGAACGAGCCGAACTTGGCGAGGTCACGCTTGGTGACGTAGCCGTAAAGGCTGGTCGCGCCGAACATGGTGGCGGCGATAAAGAAGGTGCGGGCGATGCTTGCGCCGGTAAATACAAGGAATACCGAAGCAAGGGACAGACCCATGACGGCGCAGAACGCCCAGAAGGTCATCTGCGCAGAGGCGGCCGACATGGACTGAATCTTGAACGAGAAGAAGAACACGAAGGCGAGCGGCGCCAGCATCACCACCCACTTCAGCGGGCTGGAGAAGATCGGCACGTAAAGCGCCGGCGTGGTGCCGACGATGAAGGCGACGATACCGGTGATGACGAGGCCAAGCCCCATGTAATTGTAGATGCGCAGCATGTGCTGGCGAAGGCCTTCATCGAAGACTGCGCCGGATTGTGCTGTCGTGGCGCCCCAGCGCCGGTCGTTTTCATACATTCGGAATCTCCTGTTGATCAGTAAAGGGAATTCTTGAGAAGCTCGGCCTCGTCTGCGAGGCCGATATCGGTCGTGCTCGACACCACGGCGTAAGCCACGTCGCCGATCTGCCACCAGGCCGCTTCGGCCTTCGGCATATTCATGTCCTTGATCGGCTCGACCGCGAAATGGCCAGGTCGCACCGCATAGAGCGATACTCTGACGCCATCGGCCGTGCGCATACTTGCCTCGACGCTTGGGCCGTAGTCCGAAGGGAAGATCTGCACGTCGGTTACCTGCCAGCCCTTGGGCAGTTCTGGCATGACGATTGCCGTTGCGGCGCGGATGTCCTCCCGGTCGTAGGTCCTTGCTTCCGGCTGGGATGGCATTTTTTCGCGAACGAGCGACGTCTCGTGCGCCCGCACCGCGTTTTCGATCAGTGCCGGCGGCTGGACCGAAGCATTGACTTCGCTTGGACCAAACGGACCGATCGAGGAATTGGCAAACCATCCTGCCGAAACAAGCATGGCAATCGCCGCGACGCGTCTGAGAGCGGTAAAAGTACGCCGGCTTTCAAGGCTCGCGGAAAGTCGTCTCGCCGCCTCGCGGGTCTCCGTCCTGCCATGCACGGCGTCATCGGTGAGAGCGAGCTTCAGCGTCGTCCGCATTCCGAGATCTGCCATGACGCGTGCGGCGTCTTCCGGGTGGCTGGACAGGTAGTTCTCGACACGCAGGCGTCCCGCCGCGTCGAGCTGGTTGTCCACGTAGGCGTCGAGGTCATTCAGGACGACCGTTCCGGTCTCATTCATCTTTGCCTCCTACGATTTTCAGGTGGCCGCTACGCCCTTTGTCATCTTCCATGCTGCGCAGCCGAGCACGGGCCCTCGATATCCGCGACATCAGCGTGCCGACTGGAATACCCAACGTGTCGGCGGCTTCCTGATAGGACAGGTCTTCCACCGCAACGAGGTGCAACGCTTCGCGCTGATCCTCCGGCAAGGTCATGAAAGCCTCGCGAACCTGCTGCAGGCGAACCGAATGTTCCTGCGCTGCCGGATAGGACGGCTCGGTTGCGGTCGAGCCATCATCGGCAAACAGGTCGTCGCGGCGACGACGGGCAAGGGCGCTGCGGCGACCGTCCAGATGCGTGTTGTGGACGATCGAGAGCAGCCAGTTCCGCAGATTTCCACCCGAGTGGAAGGTTGAACGCTTCTCATACGCTTTGACCAGCGCGTCATGCACCAGGTCTTCGGCGTCGACAGAGTTGCGCGCAAGCGAGCGTGCGTAGCGTCTCAACGCGGCAAGCTGTGCGATCACGTCGAATGAGCGTTTGTTCCGGTCCATACCTGCTTATACGAACGCCGGCCGGATTTTATTCCATTAGTCAGAAATTATTTTCGTGATTTTTTGCCCTTCAAAGACGCAGGGCAAACCCTCGTTTTGACGGCCAAGGTAGGTATGCGTCCGGTGCATGTCTGCCCTGACAATTCCTGCCTAGAAAATGAGCGGGTTTAGCGTATCTTCCATCTTGTCGAAACGATTTACCTCCTCCCAAATCGTCAGACACGCAGAACCCTCCCTCCTCCTCCCAGAGGTTTCTGCAGCAGAGCACCGGCACTCCTCCTCCCAGCCGTTGCTCTCGTGTTTTGAAGAGCCTGCCGCACCTCCTCCCGCGGCGGGCTCTTTTCGTTTTCACCCTATGGCAACGTCCTCAGGCGACCTCCTTCGTAAAGGCTGTTGCCTGCGCGCGGCTTTTGTCTCAAAGTGAAAGAAAACGAAAGCACGGGGACGAGATGCATCTGACGGACAGGCAGGCAAGGATCGTCGAGGTGGCGAGGATGACCGGGCGGGTCCTGGTGGAGGATCTGGCCACTCAGTTCTCCGTCACGCCGCAGACGATCCGCAAGGACTTGAATGATCTCTGTGAGGCGGACGTCCTCAACCGCATCCATGGTGGAGCCACGTTTCCGCGCAGCATCGAGAACATGCGCTATGAAGCGCGCCGCCAGATCGCTGCCGTCGAGAAGCAGGCGATCGGCGAGGCTGCGGCAGCCCTCATTCCGGACGGAGCGTCCCTGTTCATCAACATCGGGACCACGACGGAGGCCGTCGGTGAAGCGCTGGCCGCCCACAAGGACCTTATGGTCATTACAAATAATATCAACGTTGCCAACAGGTTGAGAGTAGTCGACGATATCGAGGTCGTCATTGCCGGGGGTGTCGTTCGCCAGTCTGATGGCGGCATCGTCGGCGAGGCGGCCGTCGACTTTATCCGGCAGTTCAAGGTTGACTATGCGGTCATCGGTGCGTCGGCCATCGACCACGACGGCGCTCTGCTCGACTACGATTTTCGCGAAGTGAAAGTGGCGCAGGCGATCATTGCCAACGCCCGGCATGTGATCCTCGTGGCCGACTCGACAAAATTCGAACGAACGGCGCCGGTTCGTATCGCCCAGATCTCCCAGGTTCATACGTTCATCACCGACGCCTGCCAGTCCGAACTGATCCGTGATCTTTGCCATCAGACGAATGTTGCGCTGATCGAAACAGCCACCTCGGATGCTGCAACGCACGCGTCTTCTTTCGTTTGACATTCGAGATATTTTCACTCTAATGGGGTTAGCTTTCGATTTGCCGCTGCCGGCATGTCGAGCCGGGCTCTGTGAGGGGACAGGGCTTAGCGAGGGGATAATGAGTCAGGCAATTCACGACGTCTTTGTGATCGGTGGAGGGATCAACGGTTGCGGTATCGCGCGCGATGCTGTGGGTCGCGGCTATTCGGTCGCCTTGGCAGAAATGAACGATTTTGCCTCAGGCACGTCGTCAGGCGCCACCAAGCTTATCCATGGGGGGCTGCGCTATCTCGAGCATTATGAATTTCGGCTGGTGCGCGAGTCTCTTATGGAGCGCGAAGTGCTGTGGGCAATGGCACCACATATCATCTGGCCGATGCGCTTCGTTCTCCCCTATCACAAGGGTGGCGTCCGACCCTCCTGGCTGATCCGGCTGGGGTTGTTTCTCTACGATCACCTGGGTGGCCGCAAGCTCCTGCCGCCGACGGCAACGCTTGATATGCGCAAAGATCCGGCCGGAAAGCCTTTGAAATCAGTGTTTACGAAGGCCTTCGAATACTCCGATGGCTGGGTGGACGACGCGCGGATGGTGGTGCTGAACGCCCGTGACGCTGCCGACAAGGGTGCCCTGATCCTTCCGCGCACGAAAGTCGTTTCGGCGCGGCGCGAAGAAGGCATTTGGACGATTGTTACCCGAAGCACGGTCACCGGCTCCAGTCAGACCCACAAGTCTCGTATGCTGGTCAATGCCGCCGGCCCGTGGGTGGACCAGGTGATCCGCTCCGCCTTCGGCGAAAACGAAGCGCACCATGTCCGGCTGGTTCAGGGCAGCCATATCGTCGTCAAGAAGAAGTTCGACGACCCGCGCGCCTATTTCTTCCAGAACCCGGATAACCGGATCATTTTTGCTATCCCCTACGAAGAGGATTTCACGCTGATCGGCACGACCGATCGCGACTTCAAGGAGGATCCGAAGGACGTTCGGATCTCCGAAGAGGAAACCAACTATCTCTGCAAGGCGGCGAGCGAGTATTTCAAGGAGCCGGTGCGCAAGGAAGATATCGTCTGGACCTACTCGGCTGTCCGACCGCTGTTCGACGACGGCGCCTCGAAAGCGCAGGAGGCAACCCGCGACTATGTGTTGAAGCTGGATACGGTCGGCCTCGGGGAGGGCGGAGCGCCGCTTCTCAATGTGTTCGGTGGCAAGCTCACCACTTATCGACGGCTTTCGGAACATGCGGTCGAAAAGATCGGCGAAGCCATCGGCGTCAAAGGCAAGCCCTGGACCGCTGACAGCCACCTCCCGGGTGGCGATTTCCCTGCCCGCGGCTACGAAAGCGAAGTCGCTGGGCTGAAGGCGCGATATCCCTTCCTGACCGATCGCCATGCGCGTAGGCTGGTCCGCCGTTACGGTACGAGGGCCGCCACATTGCTCGGCAACGCTGCTCGAGCAGAGGATCTTGGGCATAATTTCGGAGGCGAACTCTATGAGGTGGAGGTTCGCTATCTTGCCGATCAGGAATGGGCGTTAAGCGCCGAGGACGTGCTTTGGAGGAGAACCAAGGACGGGCTACGGCTCGACGCTGACGAGAAGAGGGTTTTGGAGGAGTACATGGCCGCAATACCGGAAAGGATCGCCGGATAAGCGGCATGTGTTCCCGCTGTGAGGAGGCAGGGGAACAAGCATGTTGGAATTGCGAAAAGCTGCGAAAATGGTGGCGGGCGAATATCATATTCACCCGAGCGACCTTACGCTCGAGCGTGGCAGTCTGAATGTGCTGCTCGGCCCGACGCTTTCGGGCAAGACATCGCTGATGCGGCTGATGGCTGGATTGGACCGGCCGACGGAGGGTGCTGTCTATTTCGATGGAATAGACGTGACCGGCATGCCGGTACAAAAGCGCAATATCGCGATGGTGTACCAGCAGTTCATCAACTATCCGCTCCTGACCGTCTATGAAAACATTGCCTCGCCGATGCGCATTTCCGGCAAGGACAAGGCGACCGTCGACCGCGAGGTGCGCAAGGCTGCGGAACTCTTGCGGTTGACGCCCTATCTCGACCGTACGCCGCTGCATCTCTCCGGCGGCCAGCAGCAGCGCACCGCCCTTGCCCGCGCCCTGGTCAAGAACGCCAGCCTCGTGCTGATGGACGAGCCACTCGCCAACCTCGATTACAAGCTGCGTGAAGAACTGCGGGAAGAGCTTCCCAAGATCTTTGCCCAGTCCGGCGCAATCTTTGTCTATGCGACGACCGAACCTTCGGAAGCGCTGATGCTGGGCGGCAATACGGCAACCCTTTCCGAGGGCCGCATCACCCAGTTCGGGCCGACGATCGACATTTATAGAAGGCCGGCGGATCTGACGACCGCGAAGACCTTTGCCGATCCGCCGCTGAATTTCATCGAGGTGGTCAAGTCGGGTGGCGGGCTCCGCCACCGCGAAGGCGACGTTCTTCCCTTGCCTGCGCATCTCGGAACCATACCGGATGGTCCTCTGACGGTTGCGTTTCATCCACATCATCTGGGCTTCACGCAGCAGACCGAGAATTCGGCCCGCCTTGCCGCCCGCACGCAGATCTCGGAAATCACCGGTTCGGAAAGCTTCGTGCATCTTGAATATGAAGGCGTGAAATGGGTCATGCTGGCGCCCGGCATTCACAACATTGATCCAGATACCGGCATCGAAGTCTTTCTCGATACCCGACATCTGATGGCGTTCGGCAGCGATGGCCGGGCAATCGCTGCGGCTGCGGCTTAGGGGGAAACATCATGGCACGCATCACCCTCGACCATATCCGCCACGCCTACGGCGCCAACCCTGTCGCCGACAGCGACTATGCGCTTCGCGAAGTTCATCACGAATGGAACGACGGTGGCGCCTACGCGCTGCTTGGCCCCTCCGGCTGCGGCAAGACCACGCTGCTGAACATCATCTCCGGTCTGCTGCAGCCGTCGCACGGACGCATCCTGTTTGATGGAAACGACGTGACGGAAGTCTCGACACAGGGTCGCAACATCGCGCAGGTGTTCCAGTTCCCGGTCATCTACGACACGATGACGGTCTACGACAATCTGGCCTTCCCGCTGCGAAACCGCAAAGTACCCGAGGCCGAAGTCGACAAGCGCGTTCGCGACATGCTGGGGATCATCGATCTTGCCGATTGGGCCGACCGCAAGGCGCGGGGCCTGACCGCCGACCAGAAGCAGAAGATCTCGCTTGGCCGCGGCCTTGTGCGCAACGACGTCAACGCGATCCTGTTTGATGAACCGCTGACCGTGATCGATCCCCATATGAAGTGGGTTCTGCGTTCGCAGTTGAAGCGCATCCACAAGCAGTTTGGCTTTACCATGGTCTATGTCACCCACGACCAGACCGAAGCCCTGACCTTCGCAGACAAGGTCGTCGTGATGTACGATGGCGAGATCGTGCAGATCGGCACCCCTGCGGAACTGTTCGAGAAGCCCAGCCATACATTCGTCGGCTATTTCATCGGCTCGCCCGGCATGAACGTCCTGCCGGCGCAGCTGAATGAGGGGTCTGTCGTGGTCGGCAGTCAGCGGATGGACCTCAATGTGCCGCCGAAGACGAAGCTGGGCGACCGGATCGAACTCGGCATCCGTCCGGAGTTCATCCATCTCGGCCGCGAGGGAATGCCGGTGAAGATCAGCCGGATCGAGGATATTGGCCGCCGCCGCATCGTTCGTGCCGAATTCGAGGGAAAGCCGCTTGCGATCGTCGCCGACGAGAATACGGAAATTCCGGCGGAAGCCCGCGTGAGCTTTGATCCTGCAGGTATCAATATCTACGCCAATTCCTGGCGCGTCGGCGGGGAGGCGTGAACGGCATGGAAAAGACCTATAACAACAAGGCCTGGTTCTTCGTTCTTCCGGTGCTGCTGCTGGTACTGTTTTCAGCGGCGATACCGTTGATGACCGTTGTGAACTACTCGGTGCAGGACACGTTCGGCAACAACGAATTCTTCTGGGCAGGCACTGGCTGGTTTACCGAAATCCTGAATTCGGATCGGTTCTGGGCGGCGTTGCAGCGCAACCTGCTGTTCTCTGTCATCATTCTTGCGCTGGAAATTCCGCTCGGCATCTTCATCGCGCTGAACATGCCGAAAAAGGGTCTAGGCGTCCCGGTCTGCCTCGTTTTGATGGCGCTGCCGCTGCTGATCCCGTGGAACGTGGTCGGCACCATCTGGCAGGTGTTTGGTCGCGTCGATATCGGCCTTCTCGGCCGCACGCTCGCAATCCTCGGCATCGACTACAACTATGTCCGCGATCCGATCGATGCCTGGGTCACCGTCATCGTGATGGATGTCTGGCACTGGACGAGCCTTGTCGTGCTCCTCTGCTATGCCGGTCTCGTGTCGATCCCGGATGCCTACTATCAGGCTGCGAAAATCGATGGCGCGTCGCGCTGGTCGGTGTTCCGCTTTATCCAGTTGCCGAAGATGAAGCGGGTGCTGCTGATTGCCGTGCTCCTGCGCTTCATGGATAGTTTCATGATTTATACCGAACCCTTCGTCGTCACCGGCGGCGGGCCCGGCAACTCGACAACCTTCCTGTCGATCGATCTCGTCAAGATGGCGGTCGGGCAGTTCGACCTCGGGCCGGCCGCGGCGATGTCGATCATCTACTTCCTCATCATCCTGCTGATGTCGTGGATCTTCTACACGGTCATGACCAGCAGCGACAAAGACGCGTGAGGAGGACGGTTACAATGGCTCAAGTCAACACATTCAAGCCGGCGCGCAGCTACTCCTGGCTCGTCTCGACGATCTACATCATCTTCCTGCTGCTGCCGATCTACTGGCTGGTCAATATGAGCTTCAAGGAGAATGCCGAGATCACCGGTACCTTCTCCCTCTTCCCGCATAACCCGACGCTTCGGAATTACACGGTGATCTTCACCGATCCGTCCTGGTACAACGGCTATATCAACTCGATTATCTATGTGGGTCTGAACACGCTGATCTCGGTGGCGGCGGCACTTCCCGCGGCCTACGCCTTCTCGCGCTACCGGTTTCTCGGCGACAAGCACCTGTTCTTCTGGCTGCTGACCAACCGGATGGCGCCACCTGCGGTCTTTGCGCTGCCATTCTTCCAGCTCTATTCCGCCTTCGGACTGATCGACACGCATATCTCCGTTGCACTCGCCCACTGCCTGTTCAACGTCCCGCTGGCCGTCTGGATTCTCGAAGGCTTCATGTCCGGCGTGCCAAAGGAAATCGACGAAACAGCTTATATCGACGGCTATTCCTTCCCGCGCTTTTTCGTGAAGATCTTCATGCCGTTGATCGCGTCCGGCATCGGCGTCGCGGCCTTCTTCTGCTTCATGTTTTCGTGGGTCGAACTGCTGCTTGCCCGCACGCTGACGACCACTGCCGCCAAGCCGATCTCGGCCATCATGACCCGCACCGTTTCGGCGTCCGGCATGGACTGGGGCGTTCTGGCAGCCGCCGGCGTGCTGACGATCGTGCCGGGCGCGCTCGTGATCTACTTTGTCCGCAACTACATCGCCAAGGGCTTTGCCCTGGGTCGGGTCTAGAGGGAGAACGCACATGAGTTTTTCATGGATGGCCTGGACGCTGCCGACGACGCTTTTCTTCGTGACCATCTTCGCCTTGATTGCAGCGATGGGCATCTGGGAGTATTTTTCTCCGGGGGGAGCGCCACGGGTTGGGATCCTGCGCTTCGAGACAACGCGGGGGGACCGGCTCTTCATTTCGCTGCTTGGTGCAGCATTCATCAATCTCGCATGGTTGGGGCTGATCGGCCCCAATCTGTGGTGGGCTCTTGCCCTCGCTGTGGTCTACGCCGTCGGCGTTTTCCGCTTCGTCTGAAGGCAAGTTTGATACGGCGCGCGGGAGGACTGGCGCCGAAACGAAATCGCAATCGCAACTCTGGGAGGACATTATGCGACGGCATCTCTTGACAACGACAGCAGGCATATTGCTGGCACTGGCAGGCACGGCTCACGCCGGCATGAACGAGGCGAAGCAGTTCCTTGACAAGGAAATCAAGGACCTTTCTTCCCTCTCGCGCGCCGAGCAGGAAAAGGAGCTGCAATGGTTCATCGATGCGGCGAAGCCCTTCTCCGGTCTCGACATCAAGGTCGTTTCCGAAACGCTGACCACGCATGAATACGAATCGAAAGTGCTGGCGCCAGCCTTCACGGCGATCACCGGCATCAAGATCACCCACGACCTGATCGGCGAAGGCGATGTCGTCGAGAAGCTGCAGACGCAGATGCAGTCGGGCGAGAACATCTATGACGCCTATGTCAACGATAGCGACCTGATCGGCACGCATTGGCGTTACCAGCAGGCCCGTTCCCTGACGGACTTCATGGCGAAGGAAGGTAAGGACGTTACCAATCCCGGCCTCGATCTCGACGACTTCATCGGCCTGAAGTTCACCACCGCGCCCGACAAGAAGCTCTACCAGCTTCCGGACCAGCAGTTCGCCAACCTTTACTGGTTCAGGTACGACTGGTTCAACGACGCCAAGAACAAGGCTGATTTCAAGGCCAAATACGGCTACGACCTCGGTGTTCCCGTCAACTGGTCCGCTTACGAAGACATCGCGGAATTCTTCACCGGCCGTGATATCGGCGGAAAGAAGGTCTTCGGTCACATGGACTACGGCAAGAAGGACCCGTCGCTCGGCTGGCGCTTCACCGATGCGTGGCTTTCGATGGCTGGCAACGGCGACAAGGGTCTACCGAACGGTCTGCCGGTCGACGAATGGGGTATCAAGGTCAACGAAAAGTCACAGCCGGTCGGCTCCTGCGTCGCGCGCGGCGGTGACACCAATGGTCCTGCCTCCGTCTATTCGATCCAGAAATATCTCGACTGGATGAAGGCCTATGCACCGCCAGCTGCCCAGGGCATGAACTTCTCGGAATCCGGTCCTGTCCCCGCGGGCGGCGAAATCGCTCAGCAGATGTTCATGTACACGGCCTTCACCGCCGATATGGTGAAGCCAGGCCTGCCTGTCATGAACGAGGACGGCACGCCGAAATGGCGTTTCGCGCCAAGCCCCCACGGCGTTTACTGGAAAGACGGCATGAAGCTTGGCTATCAGGACGTCGGTTCCTGGACGCTGATGAAGTCCACGCCCGATGACCGCGCAAAGGCGGCCTGGCTCTACGCCCAGTTCGTCACGTCCAAGACCGTCGACCTGAAGAAGAGCCATGTGGGCCTGACGCTGATCCGCGAAAGCTCGATCCGCCATCAGAGCTTTACCGATCGCGCACCGAAACTCGGCGGCCTGATCGAGTTCTACCGCTCGCCGGCGCGTGTTCAATGGTCGCCGACCGGCACCAACGTTCCTGATTATCCGAAGCTCGCACAGCTTTGGTGGCAGGCGATCGGGGATGCTGCATCGGGTGCCAAGACGCCACAGTTGGCAATGGACTCGCTTTGCGCCGAGCAGGAAAAGGTGCTCCAGCGTCTGGAACGCGCTGGCGTCCAGAAGGACATGGGTCCCAAGCTCGCAGAAGAGCATGACCTGGCCTACTGGAACAAGGATGCGGTGGCCAAGGGCAATCTGGCTCCGCAGCTGAAGATCGAGAACGAAAAGGAAAAGCCGATCACCGTCAACTACGACGACCTGGTGAAGAGCTGGGCTGACGCAAAGAAGTGATCTGACCGATCAAGGCTCCCGAAGGGGAAGCGGCGGCAAGAGACGACCGCGCCGAACATCATCGGCGCGGTCGTTTCGCGTTCGTCACTGTTGCGGACACACGGCAGAGCCTCCCAACCTGCCTTGATCCGGTCCTATGCCTTTTTCAGCTTGGCATCGACACTGAGCGGTCCGGCTCCGGACGTGACGAAATACAGGAACACGAAGCAGAGCACGGCAGCAGCCATTCCGCCGTTTTCGGGCGGGAAAATGCTTTTGGGAAAGTGGCTGATGAAGTAAGCCGCGGCCATCAGTCCGGACAGGAGGAATGCCGCTATCCGTGTCTGGAAACCGACCAGGAAGAGGAAGCCGCAGACAAGCTCAAAGAGACCCGCGATCCAGGGCAACGAGCCCGTGGGCGGCATGAAGGTACCGGCGTGGAAATGAAAGATTTTCGCCATGCCGAAGGAGAAGATGACGAGGCCGACGGCAATACGCAGGATGCTGAGAAGAACAGGCTGGTAAGCCTGGATTTTGTTGACCATTGGGAAGCTCCGTTAAATGTCGATGCTCTTCTGACATCGACCAAACGAAGGTCAACTGCACGTCTTCGTGAAACAGTTATGGAATGCGCGAGACCTCTAGAGCGCCGAAGCGTCTTCTCAAATGGTGACCGCGTTGACGATCATCAAAACGGGGACACAGCCCAAGGCAATTGCCCCAATCCAGGCCATCAGTATCTTTATGAAATACCGCTGCTGCATAAAGATCTCGTTGTATTCGTGAAGCATTAAGCACCCCTACGCCGTTGAAGGGAATGAACCACCTCTTCAAAAGCGAGTCGAGTGCAGCCTTGCAACAGACTGAATCAGACGTATACGCGGACCACTTCCTCCAACGATAAAGTCAATTCACTGCAGGTTGAGAGGCAGTTGAATCCCCTTGGGAACATGCGGCTTGCGAAGATTGGCAATCTCGATCCGTCCATAGATCTCCTTGCGTTCCTTGTCATGACGTTCCCTGAGCGCCTTCGACTGAGCCACGAGGGCAAGAGCACGGGCGACGACCTCTTCAGTTCTCTGCATGGCGTTCTCCTCAATGTTCTTCCTTTGTTCTCATTTTCGCTGAAGGTTGTCAACAGTATTTTCTTCCCGTGCCTAGGCTGGCGGTTTCGGCGCATCTGCTGTGCATGTCTGCAGGTGTCAATTTCTGAACGAACTGATATGCCTCATCTCAGTCGGGCCTGATGGTTCGGACCACAACATGGTTTTTCGGAAGGGAAACGGAATGCAGATCGGAATGATAGGCCTCGGCCGTATGGGCGCCAATATGGTGCGACGGCTCCTGCGTGATGGCCATGAATGTGTGGTATTCGATGTCAGTCAGGCCAATGTCGAGGCTCTGGAGCGGGAAGGGGCCGTGGGCGCCACCTCGCTGGAAGATATGGTCGCCAAGCTCGCGAAACCGGCCACCGTTTGGCTGATGCTGCCTGCAGCGATCACCGACCAGACGATCGAGAAGCTCTCGGGTGTCATGTCGGCGGGCGACGTGCTGATCGACGGCGGAAACTCCAACTACCAGGACGATATCGATCGCGCAGGGCGTCTTTCGGGCATCGGCCTCGACTATATCGATGTCGGCACGAGCGGTGGCGTCTGGGGTCTGGAACGCGGCTATTGCCTGATGATCGGCGGACCGGATGAAGCGGTGAAGCGCCTCGATCCGATCTTCCTGTCGCTCTCCCCGGGAGCCGGCAAGGAAGCACAGCGGACCTCGGAACTTGGCTATATCCATTGCGGCCCAGCAGGATCAGGTCACTTCGTGAAGATGGTCCACAACGGCATCGAATACGGTATGATGGCGGCCTATGCCGAAGGCCTCAACCTGATGAAGTCTGCCAATATCGGCAAGGTGGCACGTAGCGCCGATGCGGAAACCAGCCCGCTCGCCAATCCGCACTACTATCACTACGATCTGGACGTGGCTGAAATCACCGAAGTCTGGCGTCACGGCAGCGTCGTTTCGTCGTGGCTGCTCGATCTTCTTGCCGGCTCTCTGCACAACGATCCGACGCTTGACGCCTTCAGTGGTCGAGTTTCGGATTCCGGCGAGGGACGGTGGATGATGAAGGCCGGTATCGATACCGGCGTGCCGCTTCCGGTCCTGTCGTCCGCTCTCTTCCAGCGCTTCTCGTCGCAGGGTCACGAGCAGTATTCGAACCAGGTTCTGTCGGCACTTCGGGCAGCCTTCGGCGGTCATTCGGAAAAGAAATAAGCTGGGTTATATCACATACGAAATCCGGCACCCCTGGGGTGCCGGATTTATTTTGAAAGCTCGATAGACCTCGCTAGTCCCTACTCGACAGTCTTGGCCTCGTAGAACGCCTTCGCATCGGTGAGGAATGCCGCCCGCGAAGCTGGGTTGGTATAGAACATGTGGCCGCCGCTATAGGTCTTCAGTTCCGCCCGGCCGGCTGCCAACTGTGTCGGCAGATGATCGATCACGTAGCGGCTCACACCATAGGGTGTCAGCGCGTCGCTATGGCCATGCACGACCAGCAGGCGGAAGGACGGGGTGACCGACAGCAGGTCGCGGATGTCAGTTGAAGCGCTGGCAAGCGCGCGAGCATCGCCGCCCCGGCTGCCATTCCATTCCCACCGGCGGTTCACATCCTCGTTCAAAAGCGAGTAGGTCATGTCGCTCGAAAATTTCAGCTCGCCTGTCGCATAGGAGGCGAAGGCTGCACTGTAGGCGCGGGTGTAGCCCTCCAGAATGGGATCGTCGTTGCGCCCGTACGCGTCCTCGGGATAGGCGTCCGGCACGGCGTAAGATGCATCATAGGGGCTGACGACCCGGCCCGGTCCAGCCATTTGCTTTGCGTAGACATCGCCGACCAAGCCTCGCGTTCTGGCAACGACCTCTTTGGGGATGCCCGTGAAGCCAGCAACCTTTCCATAAAACGCCTCGGCTTCTTCGCCCACAGGCGCAGCGCCCGCCACGGTCGGAAGATAGTCGCGCAACGCAAAGCGTTCGGCCTCGGCGAGCTTTTCAGGAGTGAAGCTTTTGGTCCGCTCCATCTCGGCTGCCGCAAGCGAGGGCAGTTGCAGTGCGGCGCTCAGCGGATCGTCGGAATTTGCGAGGAACCGGCCTTCGATAAACGGCGAGAGCATGATGATGCCGGAGGGGATGATGCCCTGGCTATTCTTCATCGCGATCGCGACTTTCGCCGCGCGGAACCCGCCATAGCTTTCGCCGACCAGATATTTTGGTGCATTCAGCCGGTCGTTCTTCTGGACGTAGAGCGAGATCACCTTGGCAAGGCTGTCGGCATCCTGATTTACGCCGTAGAAATTCTTGGCAACATCGTCGCTGGCGGCGCGGCTCCATCCGGTGCCGGCGGGATCGATCATGACAAGATCGGTAAATGCCAGCCAGCTTTGCGGATTGTCCCTGATCTGCGGTGTAGTTCCGTCGTTGCCGTTCTTGCCGAATTCGATGATCCGCGGGCCCAGCAGCCCGAGATGCAGATAGGCCGATGCGGCACCCGGGCCGCCGTTGAAGGCGAATGTGAGCGGACGACCCGGCGTGCGATCCTTGGCGATATAGGCCGTGTAGAAGATCTTGGCCGTTCGATTGCCGTCCTGGCCGAACAGGTCAAGCGTCCCGGCGGTCGCTGTATAGGGCAGATCGGCGCTGCCCTCGGTTTTGAGAACGTGCTCGGTCGTGCTGTCATCGGGGATAAGCCCGAATATGCCGGGGGGCTGTTGCGCCACGGCTGGGGCGCAAAGCGCAAGAAGCACCAGGATGGATGCAAGGATCCGGTAAAGACGCAAAGCTGTTTCCTCCGTGACGGCTATGTCAGTTATGTAGGGCGGCAAGACCCATCCGGGAAACTCAATTCCGCTTGAGGCTCAAGTCAGCCCGCCAGTCGTCCGCCCTGCAGAGGCCTTGGCGCACCTGTCGTCGTCGGAAAGCTGATCGGCAGACCGCGTAGCACGCGTACGGCGAGGAATGCGAACAGTTCCGCCTCGACGGCATCGCCCCGCCAGCCGAACTCGTCCGCGGACATGGCCTCGACGCCGGCGCGCTGTTTTAGCATCGCCATGATCGTCGGGTTGCGACGTCCGCCACCGGCAACGATCAGTCGCTTCGGACGTCTCGGCAAAAGGTCGAGCGCCTTGCCGACCGTCGATGCGGTGAAGGCCGAAAGTGTAGCCGCGCCGTCTTCGGGCGAAAGCCCGTCGGCCATTGCCGCGGTAAACGAATAGCGGTCGAGCGATTTCGGGTAGGGCGCCGTCATGTACGGATGCTGAAGCAGGCGGGCCAGGCGCTCCTCATCGACCTTGCCCGAAGCACCAAGCGCTCCGTCCCGGTCCATCTCGCCAAGCCCGAGCGATTTGATGAAATCGTTGAGCGGGGCGTTGGCCGGGCCGGTATCAAAGGCGATCACCAGATCCTCGCCATCCCACCAGCTGATATTGCCGACACCGCCGAGGTTGAGAACGGCGCTATCTCCCGATCGATCGACGCCACGCAGCAGCGCCGCGTGATAGACCGCGGCAAGCGGTGCGCCCTGACCACCGGCGCGAACGTCCGCGGTTCTGAAATCATAGGCGACCTTGCAGCCCAGGATCGACGCCATCAATTCGCCATCACCGAGCTGCCGCGTGTCGCCGAGGCGTTCCCGGGTCGGTGCACGGTGGAGAACGGTCTGGCCGTGAAAGCCGACAATGTCGATATCGGCCATCGTCATGCCGGCAATCTCGACAAGATCCTGCACTGCGCGTGATTGCGCCCGCGTCAATGCCTCCTCGGCCACGGCGAAGATCGCGGGCTCCGGTCCTTCGAATTCCCAGACGCGCGCTTGGGCGAGCGTTTCCTCGAGAAGAGAGCGGATCTCGGGCGGATAGGGCGCCAACGTATAGGCGCCTGCTGTCTCCACCGTTTCGCCGTCGGTCTTCAAGAGTGCGACGTCGATATTGCCGTCGAGGACGGTCCCGGTCATCAGGCCGACGGCCCAGATTGGCTCCATTGGAGATCCCCCTCAAGTTCAAGCGACGCAATCACCCGGGAGTAACAGAGACCGCCATCGCCCTCAACGTCCGAAGCGGAATTCCTCCAGCGTCCCCGCCTTCATCTCGATCGAGAAGCCGGGCATTTTCGGCGGCATATAGGCGGCGTTCTCGATGACGCAGGGTTCGAGGAAATGCTCGTGCAGGTGATCGACATACTCGATGACGCGGCCTTCCATCGTGCCGGACACCGCAACGTAGTCGATCATCGAGAGATGCTGGACATATTCGCAAAGGCCGACGCCGCCGGCATGCGGCCAGACCGGGAGGCCATATTTGGCGGCAATCAATAGGACGGAAAGCACCTCGTTCAGCCCGCCCATGCGGCAGCTGTCGATCTGTACGATATCGATCGCGCCCTCGGCGATGAACTGCTTGAACATGATGCGGTTCTGGCACATCTCGCCGGTTGCGACCTTCACCGGCCCGATCGCCTGGCGGATCTTGCGGTGACCGGCAATATCATCCGGGCTGGTCGGCTCCTCGATGAAGAAGGGCTTGGAGAAGGCGAGCTTGTTGACCCAGTCGATCGCTTGATCGACCTCCCAGACCTGGTTGGCATCGATCATCAGGTAACGGTCGGGGCCGATCACCTCGCGCGCGATGGTCAGGCGGCGAATGTCGTCTTCCAGGTCGCGTCCGACCTTCATCTTGATATGATCGAAACCGGCATCGATCGCTTCCTGGCAAAGCCTGCGCAGCTTCTCGTCATCATAGCCGAGCCAGCCGGCGGAGGTCGTGTAGCAGGGGTAGCCCTTGCTTTCGAGATTGGCGATCCGTTCCGGCTTCCCTGCCTCGGCTTTTCTGAGAATGGCAAGAGCCTCGTCGCGTGTGAGGACGTCGGTCAGATAGCGATAGTCGATGATATCGGCGATCTCTTCCGGCGACATGTCCGCCACCAGCCGCCACACCGGCTTGCCTTCTTCCTTGGCGAGCAGGTCCCAGAAGGCGTTGACGACGGCGCCGGTCGCAAGATGCATGGCGCCCTTGTCCGGGCCGATCCAGCGCAACTGGCTGTCGCCGGTCAGGTGTCGCCAAAATTCCCCCGGATTGGCCTTCATCACCTCCGTATCGGCGCCGATGACGAGATGGCGCATCGCCTCGATCGCCATGCAGCAGATGTCGTTGCCGCGGCCGATCGTGAAGGTGAGGCCATGACCCTCAAGCGCTGGATCGTCGGTTTCGAGGATCACGTAGGCTGCCGAATAATCCGGATCCGGGTTCATGGCATCGGAACCGTCGAGGCTCTGCGAGGTCGGAAAGCGCAGGTCGACAACCCGCATATCGATAACTTTGGCCATAGCTATTCCTTCCGCTGATCGGCGGTTCAAGATGATCGGGTTGTGCGCCGTAAACGACGGCAGAGGATTGAAAGGCTCAGATGGTCCAGCCGCCGTCGATGGCGAAGGCCTGTCCGCTCGTATAGGTGGCCGTGGCAATATAGACGGCGAGATCGGCGATCTCTTCCGGCGATCCAAGACGGCCCATCGGCTGGCGGGCGATGAAGGCGGCACGGGCGGTCTCATAATCGCCCTGGGCGCGCATGCGGTCCTGCAGCGACGGGCTTTCCACCGTACCCGGGCAGATCGCATTGCAGCGGATGCCTTGCGTCACGTAGTCGGCCGCGACCGATTTGGTCAGTCCGATCACAGCCGCCTTGGTCACGCCATAGGCGAAGCGGTTCGGCACGCCCTTCACGCTGGACGCGACGGAGGCCATGTTGATGATGGCGCCATCCTTGCGCTCCAGCATGCCCGGCAGCACGGCACGGATCGTGCGGATCATGGCGCGCACGTTGAGGTCGAAGGCAAAATCGAGATCGCTATCCGGCATCTCCAGCACCGAACCGGCGTGCACGACGCCTGCGCAGTTGAAGAGCACATCGACCTGACCGATATCAGAGACGCAGGCCTTGACGGCATCCTCGTTCAGCACGTCGAGCTTCGCCGTTGTCAGGTTGTCGACCTTCGGCAACTCGGAAAGCGCTGTCTCGTTGATATCGGTGGCATGAACCTTCGCACCTGCGGCGAGGAAGGCAAGCGCACTGGCGCGGCCGATTCCCTGACCCGCCGCGGTGATCAGAACTGTCTTGCCATTCAGACTTGCCATCGATTTCAACTCTCCCGTTTGCGCGTCAATCATGATGGAAAACCTCTTCCATCATCGCCCACCATTCGCTCTCGGCCCTCGTTTCCAAAGGCTTCTGGCAGGGAGTGGTAAAGGCCCACCATTCCTGGTTCTTCTCGTCGGCCGCCATCCGCGCCATGTCGGCTGCGAAATCGGTGCCGTGATATTCCCATGTGCCGAACAGGAGGTTTTCCGGTTCGCGCAGGAAGATCGTATAGTTCCTGATGTTGCAGCGGGAAATCAAGTCGAGGATTTCCGGCCATACCGCCGCGTGCAGTTCCCGATACTTTGCAAGCATCTCCGGCTGCACGCCGATCATCATTCCCATGCGCTGCATGACTTACTCCTCAGGCGACTTCAATGAGCGCCTTGACCACCGCCTGCGCGGGGTCCGTCAATTTGGAAAACCGGTCCGGCACATCCGAAAGGTGCATGCGGTGCGTAATCAAGGCATCCGGAACATGGCCGGCGCGCATCGCGTCCATCACCCGCTCGAAGTCCGCAATCGTCGCGTTGCGGCTGCCGAGGAGCGTGGTTTCGCGCTTGTGAAACTCGGGATCCGAAAAGCCGATCGTGCTGGAGACGATCGACACCAGGACATAGGTGCCGCCATGTCCGACAAAGGAGAAGCCGCGCTCCATCGCCTTCGGATTGCCGGTCGCGTCGAATACGGCGTCGAAGAAGTCGCCGTTGGTGATGGCGGAAAGCTGGTCGGCGTCGTCAGGCGAAAGCGCGACCGTGGACGTAATGCCCAACTGGCTCTTCGCAAAATCGAGCCTGTCTTCACGACCGTCGATGACAGTTACCTCGGCACCTTCGAGCTGTGCGAAAATCGCGACCGATAGCCCGATCGGACCGGCGCCGACGACGAGAACCTTCTGACCTTTTTCCACCCGTGCACGGGCGACGGCGTGCGCGCCGATCGCCAGAAACTCGACCATCGCCGCCTGATCAAGGGTCAGTCCGTCTGCCTTCACCGCAAACTGCTCGGGAATGCTCAGATATTCCGTCATGCCGCCATCGCGATGGACGCCGAGCACACCGATATTGCGGCAGCAGTTGGTCTTGCCCTTCAGGCAGGCATTGCAGTGGCCACAGGAAATGTAGGGGATGATCGAGACGATATCGCCCACCTGAAGCGAGCTTCCCTCAGGCGCTTCCTCGACGGTTGCCGCCAGTTCGTGGCCCATGACGCGCGGATAGGAAAGATAGGGCTGGTTGCCGGTGAAGATATGCAGGTCGGTGCCGCAGACGCCGATACGGCGGACCTTCAGAAGCACCTCGCTTTCGCCACGTGCGGGCTTGTCCCGGTCAATCGCCGAAAGCTTGCCCGGTTCATCGCATATGATAGTCAGCATCCTAGATCTCTTTCAGTCGATAGAAACGTTTGGCATTGCCGCCGAAGACGGCCGCATGGTTCTCTTCCGGGACGATGTCCAGGCATTGCCGAAGCCACGCGCCGTATTCTCCGGCAAGCCGCAACACCGGCCAGTCGCTGCCCCAGATGACGCGGTCCGGTCCGAACAGGTCGAAGATCGTTTCCGCATAGGGGCGCACGGATTGCGGCTTCTGGTCTCCCGCTTCGGTGAGAAGGCCCGATAGCTTGCAATGCACATTCGGCAGGGCCGCCAGCGCCTTCATGCGGGCGTACCAGTCTATAAACCGTCCCTCGGAGATCGGCGGCTTGGCGCCGTGGTCGATGACGATCGGAAGTTCCTGATGGCTTCGGGCGAAGTTGCAGAGCGATCTGAGATGCCTCGGAAGCACAAGCGCATCGAAGACCAGATCATGTTCGATCATCGTCGCGATACCGGCGTCCAGCGTGGGATCGTCGATCCAGCGGTCATCGCTCAGGTCCTGCAGCATCGGGCGGAAACCCTTCAGCTTGGGATGCCTGGTGAGCTGTCCGATATTTTCCCGCGCAGCCGGTGCTTTCAAATCCGTCCAGCCGACTACACCCAGAATGAAAGGGTGGTTGTCGGCGAGATCCAGCATGAACTGCGTATCGGCTTGCGTCTCCATCGTCTGCACCAGCACGGTGCCCTCGACGCCGGCGTCTTCCAGCAACGGCCGCAGATCGTCCGGCAGGAAATCCCGGTGAATGGCCTCAAGCTCCGGCCCTGGCCATTGGCCGGTCCGGTCGGCGATCCGCCAGAAATGCTGGTGGGCATCGATCCGCATCGATCAGGCTCCGATGCCGGGAAGAGGAGTGCCTTCGGCCAGAAGCCCGCTTTCGCTCAGGCGCGACCAGAAGGATGCAGGGATTTCCTCGGCAAACCAATCGACATTCGAGGTGATCTGTTCGGCATTGCGGGCGCCGGACACGATCGTCGCGACCGCCGGATGCGCCAGCGGAAACTGGAGTGCCGCAGCCTGAAGGGTCACGCCTTCTTCCACGCAGACCGCCCGCAACTGCTCGACACGGGCGAGGATCTCAGCCGGCGCTTCGGTATAGTTGAACTTCTTGTTTCCGGCGAGAAGCCCGGAATTGAACGGACCCGCGGCAACGATCGCCACACCTTGCTTCGCGCATTCATCCATGAAGGCAAGACTTTCCTGTTCGAGCAGCGTGTAGCGACCGGCCAGCATCGTGCAATCGATGTCGAAAACCTTCATCGCGTCGGCGACGACTTCCCATTCGTTGACGCCGAGGCCGACAGCCTTGGTCGACCCTTCATCCCGCAATTTGCCCAGCGCCTTGAAACCGCCGCCATCGGTCAGTTGCTGCCAGTAGTGATCGTGGCGGTCGCCATGCGTCATGCGACCAATATCGTGAATATAGAGGATGTCCGGCTTCAGAATCCCAAGGCGCTGCTGGCTTGCGCCAAAGGACCGCAGAATGCCGTCATAGCTGTAGTCGTAGACAGGACGGAAGGGCAGGGGTTCGGCGTAGCCGTCCTCTTCCGGACCAACCGTCTCATCCGGCGTCATGACGCGCCCGACCTTGGTGCTCAGAACATAGTCTGCGCGGGGAAGATCGGTCAGCATCGTGCCAAGGCGGCGTTCGGAGCGGGTAAAGCCGTAGAAGGGAGCGGTGTCGAAATAGCGGATACCGGCATCCCACGCGGCACTGAAAGCGCCGGCGGATTCCGCATAGGGCGTGACGCGATAAAGGTTGCCCATCTGGGCGCAGCCGAGTCCGATCAGCGTCACATCCAAATCGACACGCGGGAATTTGCGGGTATCACTGGCGTTCATCGGGCAACCTTCATTTCGTCACTGCAGAGAAAGACGATACGCGCCATTCGCGACGCGTATCGAGGCGGGGAGGCTTAGTAGAGAACGTTCTTGGCTTCCGGCTTGTCGATATTGTCCTTGGTGACGACGACGACACCCGTATCGACAAACTTCTCGACCTTTTCCTTTTTCAGGAGCTTGGAGATCGTCTTGACGCCGAGATCGCCCATCTGGAACGAGCCCTGCACTGCAATCGCCTGAAGCGTGCCGTCCTTGACGAATTCCTGCAGGTCTTGGTTACCGTCGAAACCGATCGCGACAAGCTTGCCGGATTTGCCGGACTGCTTGATGGCGCGGCCCATGCCGATTGCCGTTGGCTCATTGGCGCCGAAGATGGCCTTGAGGTCGGAATTTGCGGCCAGAACGTCCGTGGTCTGGTTCAGCGCCGTCGCCATCTGCGACTGCGAGTAGAACGGGCCGACGATCTGGAGCTTCGAGTTTGCCTTGATATAGTCGGTGAAGCCACCGACACGGCCGATTTCGGAACCGGCGCCTGCCACATAGGACATGACGGCGATCTTGCCTTCCTTGCCGACCTTCTCGATCAACGCCTTGGCAGCCAGTTCGCCGGCGGTCTTGTTGTCGGTCGCAAGGAACGACTGGTAATACTGTTCCGAGCCTTTGCTCAGCATCGAGTCGACAATCACGACCGGAATACGGGCTTCCCAGGCCTTCTTGACGGCGGGGATCAGCGCGTCAGGATCGGACGGCGCAAGTACGATGCCGGCGACGCCGCGGTTGACGGCGTTTTCGACCATGTTGACCTGGTCGGCGATGGCGGATTCCGATGCCGGACCCTGGAAGGTCATCGTGTTCCCGGCGCCGACTTCCTTCATAGCGGCATCAGCGCCCTTCTGGACGTTCTGCCAGAAGGTCGAGTTGACGGTCTTGACGATGACGGCGATCTCGGCTGCCTGTGCAGAGGCCGCACCCAAGATCATCGCCGAAGCAAGCAACGCGGTTGCTAGTTTCTTCATGTTCAATCCTCCTCAAACGGACGGCGTTTTCGCCGTCCCGGGGGAACTCCCACCCCCATTATCGCGGAAAAGGGTCCGCACCCTTCTTCACCGGCGGTTGCGCAGTTGATCGATCCAGACGGTGATCAGGATGACGAGGCCGATGATGATCTGTTGTGTGAAGGCGGAAACGCCGTTCATGTTGAGCCCGTTGCGCAGGATGCCGATGACGAAGGCGCCGATTGCCGTTCCGGAAATCGTGCCGACACCGCCGATCAGCGAGGTGCCGCCGATGACGGCGCTGGCAATGGCATCGAGTTCGTACATCACGCCTTCGTTCGGCTGCGCCGTCACGAGGCGGGACATCAGCACGCAACCGGTCAAACCAGCGAGCGTGCCTGACAATATGTAGGTGAAATTGGTCACGCGGGCGACATTGACGCCTGACAGCCGGGCTGCATCCGCATTCGAACCGACCGCATAGATATGCCGACCAAGCACGGAGCGGTTCAGCATGAAGGACACCGCGATCGCGATCACGATCATCAGAATGACCGGATAGGGAATGCCCGGAAAGACCACCGTCGGGAAGCCGTCGTCGCCGATGGTGACGACGCGAAACAACGAGCCGTTGCCGAGCACGCCGAAGGATTCACCAAGGCCGGAAACGGCGCGGGCACCGGTAATCTGAAGCGCCACGCCGCGGGCGATCAGCATCATGCCGAGCGTCGCGATAAAAGGCGGCAGTTTCATCTGGGTCACCAGAATGCCGTTAATCAGGCCACAAAGGCTGCCGACCAGAATGCCGACGAACATGCCGAGCGGAACCGGCAGGCCGAGCTCTTTCACGCAGAGAGCCGCGACGACGCCCGCGAGCGCAAGCACCGAGCCGACGGACAAATCGATGCCGCCGGTAATGATCACGCAGGTGGCGCCGATGCCGAGAAGGGCGATCGAAGTGACCTGCAAGGCGATCGTCATCGCATTGTTGACGGTAAAGAAGGCATTGCTGCTGAAGGAAAACACCAGCACCAGAACGAACAGGCTGCCGAGTGCGGCAAACTTCTGGATGATGTCCTTTTGCCGGTCGCTCAGCGAAACGCTGCGCGACTTCGAGGGTTCGGTAATATCAGCCATGCTTGCTCCTTGCGCCAGCGTCCGCACCTGATGTCCGGCTGTATCCGGAGGCGTAGCGCATAATTTCTTCCTGGTTGGTCTTTGCCGTTTCCAGCACGCCGGTGATCCGGCCATGATGAAAGACCGCAACCCGGTCCGTCATGCCCATGATTTCGGGCAGTTCCGAACTGATCAGCACCACGCCGATGCCGTTTGCGGCCAGTTCGTCCATGATCTTGTAGATCGCGAGCTTTGCGCCCACGTCGATGCCGCGGGTCGGCTCGTCGAAGAACAGGACCTTCGACTTGCGGAAAAGCCATTTGCCGATGATGATCTTCTGCTGGTTGCCGCCCGAAAGAAGCCGCACCTGCTGCCGGATCGACGGCGTGCGGATGTTGAGGAGGTCGACATACTCGTTGGCGACCTTGTCTTGCGCCTTGAAATCGATCAGTCCGAAGCGATCCGACAGCGCTTCCATGTTGGCAAGCGTCATGTTCGCATCAACAGGCATCTTGATCGCCAGTCCCTGCGCCTTGCGGTCTTCCGAGAGGTAGGCGATGCCCGCATCGATCGCGTCCCGCGGCGAGGAGATCGACAGGGTCTGCCCATGCAGGGTGATCGTGCCGGCATCGATCGCATCGGCACCGAAGATGGCGCGGGCGACTTCGGTGCGTCCGGCACCCATCAGGCCTGCAAAACCGAGAATTTCGCCGCGGCGAAGCGTGAAAGAGATGTCGCTGAAGACACCGGTGCGATTGAGACCTTGCACGCCGAGAATGACGTCGTCACTGGGCGTCGAGGTTCTGTCGGGAAACTTTTCTTCCAGCGAGCGGCCGACCATTTTGGCGACGATGTCATCGACGGTCGTCGCGGCAAAATCGTCTGTGGCGATGTAACGACCGTCACGCAGGACGGTGACGCGATCGACGATTTCGGCCATCTCGTCGAGCCGGTGGGAAATGTAGATGACCCCGACGCCCGATGCCTTGAGATCACGGATGACCTTGAACAGAAGCCGCGTTTCCTGCTCGGTCAGAGACGAGGTCGGCTCGTCCATGATCAGCACTTCCGCATCCAGCGACAATGCCTTGGCGATCTCCACCATCTGGCACTGCGCCACGGAAAGCCCACGGACGGAGACATCAGGGCTGATATCCACACCGAGCCGGTCGAGGCAGCGTTTGGCATCCGCCCGAAGCTTCTTGCGATCGACCAGAAAGCCGCGGCGGGGCTCGCGGGCCAGATAGATGTTTTCGGCGACGGTCAGATGCGGAACGAGATTGAGTTCCTGGTGGATGATGGCGATGCCAGCGGATTCGGACTGCCGCGTCGACGAGAAATTCCGCTCTTCACCCTTGTAGGTGATGGTTCCGGATGTGGGCTGATAAACGCCGCTGATGATCTTCATCAGCGTTGATTTGCCTGCGCCGTTTTCGCCGCACACGGCATGCACTTCGCCGCGACGAAGGTCGAAGCTGACGTCGGCCAGAGCTTTGACGCCCGGAAATTCCTTTGAGATGTTGTCGAGCCGCAGAAGCGCGTCAGCTGCTGGCGCGCCAACGGCCGGGCGCAAACGCGCCTCGAGCACCGAATGATCGGTCTGCATCCTCCACATCCTCCTCTTGTCGCAAGCTTGCGACTGCCGGTCAGCTCCACCCATCCGGTCTGGCCAATATTGCTAGGCGGCCTTACCAAAATGGTCAAGCCAGTTTCGTGGCGTCGGGCGAAATTTGTGTTTTCTCAGCGTTACGGGACATATAGCTGTCGTCATTGGCCTTGCCAGTTCAACGGTCAGGCAATATGGTAAGGCCAGTTTTGGAGCGCTTATGAACGGAATTCGGATCCCGGAACGCCGGCTTTATCAACAGATCGCAGACCAGATCCGCGGCTTGGTGCAGAATGGGCAGTTTCGTTTCGGCCAGCGCCTGCCGGCGGAACGCGAGCTTGCGCAGCAGCTTGGTGTGTCGCGCCCGTCGCTACGCGAGGCGTTGATCGCGCTTGAACTGGACGGCACTGTCGAGATCCGCATGGGGTCTGGCGTCTATGTCGTTCCGGCCGCCGAGCGGCGCGCTGCATGGTCGGGGTCCATGGGAGAGAGCCCGGCCGAGCTGATGCAGGCGCGTGCGACAATTGAGGGTGCCGCCATCGTTCTTGCCTGCGCGCGCATCACGCCGGAGGCCCTTGCTACGCTTCGTCAGACGCTCGACGCGATGGCGATCGAGATAGAGGAAGGCCGCAAACCGGTCGACCAGGATCGCCAGTTCCACCTGACGATCGCCACCCAGTCGGGAAACAGTGTCATTGGCCGTATCATCGGCGATCTGTTCGACGATCGGCACAGCCCTCTTTCCGCCCAGCTTCGGGAGCATTTCGAAACACCGGAAACATGGAGTTGCGCCCTCGCGGAGCATGAGGAAATCCTGACCGCGCTGGAGGCGCGTGACGGGCTGCTAGCCCAGGCAATGATGCGCATGCATCTGGAGGAATCGAAACGCCGCTGGCTTGACCACTAGCAGCGGAAAACCAAAACCAACCCCGATTTTGATACCTCCAGGGAGGAGGTCCATTATGAATGACATGACATCCCCGGTCATCGTGCTCAATACTGCCGATGACGTTGCCGTTGCCCGCCGGTCGATCCAGCAGGGTTCGCCTGTTGGCATCGAGGCCTTGATGGCGCGCGATCTGATCGGCCGTGGCCACAAGGTTGCGCTCAGGGCGATTGCGGCCGGCCAGGAAGTCAAGAAATACGGTCAGGTGATCGGTCTTGCGACGCAGGATATCGCTCCCGGCAATCACGTGCACCTGCACAATCTGGCCATGCTTCCCTCCACGCACGAGCACCAGTTCTGCGTCGATGGTGGCGAGCGCGCGCTTTTGCCGCTCGATCAGCGCCGGACATTCATGGGTTTCGATCGCGGCCTCGGTGGCGCCGGCACGCGCAACTACATCGGCATCATTTCCTCGGTGAACTGTTCCGCCACCGTCTCGCGCTACATTGCCGACTATTTCAACCGCATGGGCGGACTGGACGGGTTCGGCAATATCGATGGCGTCGTGGCGCTGACGCATAGCAGCGGCTGCGCGATCAACAACAAGTCGGAAGGCTATCGCCTGCTGATCCGCACCATTCAGGGCTATGCCCGCCATCCCAATTTCGGCGGGATCCTGATGATCGGCCTCGGCTGCGAGACCAACCAGATCGCGCCGATCCTCGAACATTACCGGATGGAGGAAGGCGAGAGGCTGCGGACGATGACGATCCAGCAGCATGGCGGAACCAAGAAGACGATCGACGCCGCGATCGCCATCATCAAGGAAATGCTGCCCATGGTGAATTCCGCCGTGCGCACGGATCAGCCTTTGTCGAAACTGAAGCTTGCTCTCGAATGCGGCGGCTCGGATGGATATTCGGGCATTTCAGCAAACCCGGCGCTCGGCCATGCTTCGGATTTGATCGTCCGCAATGGCGGCACGACCGTTCTTGCCGAAACGCCTGAGATCTACGGTGCAGAACATCTGCTGACGCGTCGCGCGTCGACACCTGAGGTCGCGCAGAAGCTTCTGTCGCGCATCGATTGGTGGCGCGACTATACGGCGCGCAACGGTGACGAGCTGAACAACAATCCCTCCTACGGCAACAAGCTTGGCGGTCTCACGACCATTCTCGAGAAGTCACTCGGTGCTGTCGCCAAGGGTGGCTCCATGCCGCTGAAGGCGGTCTACGAGTTTGCCGAGACGGTGACAGAGCAGGGCTTCGTCTTCATGGACACGCCCGGCTATGATCCGGTCGCCGTGACCGGCCAGGTCGCCGGCGGCTGCAACGTCATCTGTTTCACCACCGGCCGCGGCTCGGTTTCCGGCTTCAAGCCGGCCCCTTGCGTCAAGATTGCCACCAATTCCGAAATGTACGAGCACATGAAGGAAGACATGGACATCAACTGCGGAGGTATCGTCACCGGCGACGAGACGATCGAGCAGTCCGGCGAGCGTATTTTCGAGCATGTGATCGCTGTCGCGTCCGGCGAAAAGACCGTGAGCGAGATCTACGACTACGGCGACAACGAATTTGTGCCGTGGCAGGTCGGTGCCGTCACCTGACGGAAAACGGATATTGCCCGTGGTGAAAACCGTGCTTACACCTGAGGGATAAGCCAAGCATGGGGAATCGCAGCGCATGACGACCAGCCGTTACTACTCGAATATGGGTGGCCTGCCGCCACAGACGAACCTTCTCAGTAGCAAGGCGGTGTTCACAACCGCCTATGCGGTCATTCCGCGTACTGTCATGAGCGACATCGTCACCAGCATGCTGCCGCATTGGGAGAATGCGCGCGCCTGGATCATTTCCCGGCCGCTCTCCGGCTTCGCCGAAACCTTTGCGCAATACATTATGGAGGTCTCTCCGCAGGGCGGTAGCGCTCGTCCCGAGCCCGACCCGCGGGCCTCGGCCGCCATCTTCGTCGTGGATGGCGAGATGACGATCGAGATGGATGGGCAGCAAAACCAATTGCGGACCGGGTCGTTTGCCTATCTTCCGGCCGGCTCGAAATGGCAGATCTGGAACCGTAGTGGCGCTCCGGTGCGGTTCCACTGGGTTCGCAAGGCGTTCCAGGTGGTCGATGGTCTGGACCTGCCGCCGGTAATCTTTACCCATGAGGACGACTGCGTGCTCGACCCCATGCCTGATACGGAGGGCAAATGGGCGACGACCCGCTTCATCGATCCCTCCGACATCCGCTATGACATGCACCTCAACATCGTCACCTTCGAGCCGGGTGCGGTGATCCCGTTCATGGAAACCCACATCATGGAACACGGGCTCTATGTTCTCGAAGGCAAGGCCGTCTACCGCCTGAACCAGGATTGGGTCGAAGTGGAAGCCGGCGACTATATGTGGCTGCGCTCCTACTGCCCGCAGGCCTGCTATGCCGGTGGTCCCGGTCGCTTCCGCTACCTGCTCTACAAAGACGTCAACCGGCATCCCGCACTGTAACGGGACCTGCCGAAGCCGTTGCTGCACACGGCTTCGGCAGATCTCCCACCGAAAAATTTATCAAATGGTCAAAAATTTATCAGCCGATAAAATATCTTTGAGGCTCCGTCTGGCAAGTCATTGAAACTTATGAGAGGCTACAACTGGCACGTAGCTTGCGTCCGTTCTGTTTATCGCATTGTCTGGAAATCCAGCATGGAAGGATCGGAATATGGAAGTCGGAGTCTTCATCCCAATCGGCAACAACGGTTGGCTGCTTTCGGAAAACGCACCGCAGTACAAGCCGTCGTTCGAGCTGAACAAGGAAATCACGCTCAAGGCCGAAAAATACGGGTTTGATTTCGCGCTGTCGATGATCAAGCTGCGCGGCTTCGGCGGCAAGACGGAATTCTGGGACTACAATCTGGAATCCTTCACGCTGATGGCGGGCCTTGCCGCCGTCACTTCCAAGATCAAGCTGTTCGGCACCGCCGCAACACTGATCATGCCACCGGCAATCGTTGCGCGCATGGCAACGACGATCGACAGCATCTCCGGCGGACGCTTCGGCATCAACCTGATCACCGGCTGGCAGCGCCCCGAATACAGCCAGATGGGGCTCTGGCCCGGCGACGACTATTTCGCCGATCGCTATGCCTATCTCGGCGAATACACCACCGTTCTGAAGGAACTGCTGACCACCGGTCAGTCGGATCTCAAGGGCAAGTACTTCCAGATGGACGACTGCCGCATGAAGCCGATCCCGGAAGGGGATGTGAAGGTGATCTGCGCAGGCTCATCCAATGCCGGCATGGCCTTCTCGGCGGAATATGCCGATTACAGCTTCTGCTTCGGCGTCGGCGTCAACACGCCGAAGGCCTTTGCGCCCACCAACGAACGCCTGCTGGCCGCGACGGAGAAGACGGGTCGCGATGTGCGCTCGTTCGTGCTGACCATGGTTCTTGCCGAAGAGAAATCCGAAGACGCCTGGGCCAAGTGGGAGCACTACAAGGCCGGTGCCGATCAGGACGCGATCAAGTGGCTCGGCCTTCAGAGCGCTGTTGATACCAAGTCCGGCTCCGACACAAATGTCCGCCACATGGCAAACCCGGTTTCGGCGGTCAACATCAACATGGGAACGATCATTGGCTCCTATGCCGAGGTTGCGGCGATGCTGGACGAGATGGCCGAAGTGCCGGGCACCGGCGGTGTCATGCTGACCTTCGACGATTTTCTCGAAGGCATCGAAAAGTTCGGACAATTCGTGCAGCCGCTGATGAAAAGCCGCCAGCACATCAAGATGGAACTGGAGGCTGCGGAATGACCGGTGTCGCAGGATATCAGGCACCAGCAAGCCGTCTGGAAAGCGTGACGCTTCCCGCACGACCGGAACCGATCTCGATGAAGCCATCGGAAACCGCCGTCGTCGTCGTCGACATGCAGAACGCCTATTCAACAGAAGGCGGCTATGTCGATCTCGCCGGCTTCGACATCGCCGGCGCCAAGGGCACGATCGCCAACATCAAGAAGACGCTGGATGCAGCGCGTGAGAACGGCGTGCAGGTGATCTATTTCCAGAATGGCTGGGACAAGGACTATGTGGAAGCCGGCGGTCCCGGGTCCCCCAACTGGCACAAGTCGAATGCGCTGAAGACTATGCGGGCGCGGCCGGAACTGCAGGGCCAGCTTCTTGCCAAGGGCACCTGGGATTACGCGATCGTTGACGAGTTGCAGCCGAAGCCTGGCGACATCCTCGTGCCGAAGACCCGCTACTCGGGCTTCTTCAACACCAATATGGACAGCGTGCTGCGCGCACGCGGCATCCGCAATCTCGTCTTTGTCGGCATTGCCACGAATGTCTGCGTCGAAAGCTCGCTGAGAGACGCGTTTCACCTCGAATATTTCGGCGTGATGCTGGAGGATGCCACGCATCACCTGGGGCCGGACTTCATTCAGCAGGCGACCGTCTACAACGTGGAGAAATTCTTCGGCTGGGTCGCGACCGTCAATGATTTCTGTGGCGCCATCAGCCAGGCCGCTCCGACCGATATGTGAATTTGAAAAACAAAGAGGAGAACGGAATGCCAAAGTCGATCATCGTTCCGGAAGGAACCCAGAAGCCGATCGCGCCCTATTCGCCGGGAACGCTGGCAGACGGCATTGTCTACGTCTCGGGGACCTTGCCCTTCGACAAGAACAACGACGTCGTCCATGTGGGTGATGCCGGAGCACAGACCCGTCACGTCCTGGAGGTCATCAAATCCGTCATCGAGACCGCCGGCGGCACGATGGAGGACGTCACGATGAACCATATCTTCATCACCGACTGGGCGAATTATCAGGCCGTGAACAAGGTCTACGCGGAGTATTTCCCGGGCGACAAGCCAGCCAGGTATTGCGTTCAGTGCGGCCTGGTGAAGCCGGACGCTCTCGTTGAGATCGCCACAGTCGCCCACATCGGCAAGTAACGGCATGGTTCATTACGATATTTTTGGCGCGTCGGGAGAGGACGCGCCGACCATCATTCTGTCCTCCGGCCTCGGCGGCAGCGGCACCTACTGGACGCCGCAGATCGAGGCGCTTTCCGAGCATTTCCGGGTGATCACCTACGATCACTTGGGAACTGGCCGTTCCCCTGGCGAGGTGCCCGAGCAAGGCGGCATCGCGGCCATGGCGGATGACGTCATGAAGCTCGCGGAAGAGCTCGGCCTCAAGACATTCAGCTTCATGGGCCATGCGCTTGGTGGTCTAATCGGGCTCGAGATCGCCGCACGCCAGCCGGAGGTGATCGACAGGCTTGTGCTGATCAATGCATGGGACAAGGCCGATCCGCATTCCGGCCGCTGTTTCGACGTGCGGATTGCGCTTCTCAAAAACTCCGGCGTCCCGGCCTTCGTGAAGGCGCAACCGCTGTTTCTCTATCCGGCCGTCTGGATGTCTGAAAACGCCGAACGCATGAATGCCGAGGAGGCGCATGCAGCGGCCCATTTTCAGGGCGAGCAGAACATCATGAGGCGCATTGCAGCTCTGAGAAGCTTCGACATCGGCGACCGGCTTGCCGAAATCACTCATCAGACCTTGCTGGTCGCCACGAAGGATGATCTCCTTGTGCCCTACACCCGCTCGGTACGGCTTTCGAACATGATGCCCCATGCCGAACTCGCTTTGCTGGATTTCGGCGCACATGCGGTGAATATCGTTGATGCACCGAAATTCAACAAACTCGTGGTAGATTTTCTAAGCCGGGTTTGATTTCATCTGTACGCTCGAGCTGAAAGTTTTGAGATAGCCATGTCCGTGAATGCATCTGCCCCTGCGCTCGACGTTAATCCAGAAGTCGTTGACGCACGGATGAACTTTCGAAACGCGATGTCGCGCCTAGGCGCCGCCGTTCATATCGTCACCACGGATGGACCGGGTGGCCGTGCCGGATTTGCCGCCACCGCAGTCTGCAGCGTTTCGGACAGTCCCCCGACGCTTCTCGTTTGCCTCAACCGAACCTCGAGCGCCTATTTGCCGCTTAAGGAAAACGGCGTCCTCTGCGTCAACGTCCTCTCGGCCGACCATGCAGACCTCAGCCAGCTTTTCGGGGGCAAGACGCCCGTCGATGAACGGTTTGCCGGAGCAACGTGGGCGCCACTAACAACGGGCAGCCCGGCACTCGACGACGCTCTCGTCTGTTTCGATTGCCGCGTTGTGTCCGTTGCCGACGGTCACACGCATGACATCCTGATCTGCGAAGTGCTCACCACGGTGCAGCCAAAGGTTGGTCAGTCGCTTATCTATCTCGATCGAAAGTATCACGCGCTTTAGTGGGGAGTGACATTGGGGTTTGTTCAGACGAGCAATGCTCGGATGACCGCCCGAGGTCAAAGCGCATGGTCTGAACGTAAGGGCAGGAGTTCATGGGAAGCACAATGTGGTGCCTGGCAGCTGTCGCGGAAATCGCGATTGTCGTCGCGGCCGTCGTCTATACCGCGCGTGACCGCCGGAAGCAGCAGCGGAAAAGCCGCCGAAACGCGTACAGAAACGGCAACCGTTAAGACGTTTGTTCTGCGGTAGAAAATCGATGTTCACCGGCAGACTTTAAACCGATCCGGTCATCGAGATCTTCTGCGACCGACCGGGTTCCCGAGAATGCCGCGCGAATATGTCTCGGGGTCCCGTACGGTCAGCGTTGAAGCACGCTGATTCTCATGGATCGACGCTTTTCAGGTGAACGGCGAGGTTGTCCCGAATTGGAACGCACACCCTCTGCATGGTCCTTTTTGGTAAGCATCTGAGTGAATATCAACCACCTCATTCGCGTTGTTTTTCAACGAGTTCTGACATTGTTTCAGAATTAACTATCGCACTACATATCAATTGAGTGATGGACGGCGAGGGCTATATCTCATCGTAGAAAGGTCCCCGCAAGCCGTGGTCTGACCTTCCAAACGAGGCAGATATGGGTAAGCCATCACTACATCCTGGCGACGTTTACGCACAGGAAAGCACGATGGGTCAGTGGCCCACGACGCTGCTTGGCGGTCTTCCCGTTGTCCGCTGCAGCATGGATGAGGCGGCGCAGGGTTTCATCGATGAAGCGCTCCTTCACCGGGGCAGCAGTGCCAAGCCGTTCTATTCCACCTCGGCAAACGGACAGGTGATCGCGATGTGCGCGAAGAAGGCCGACTTCCAGGAGTTGATGCTGGAAGCCGACCAGATCCACGCCGATGGCATGCCCATGATCATGTATTCCAGAATGTTTTCGTCGCATCCTGTAACTGAACGGATCGCGACGACCGATCTCGTGCATTCCGTGGCAGTCAAGGCAGAGCGGGCAGGTGTCAGTTTCTATTTTCTCGGCGGAACCGAAGAGGTCAACGCCAAGGCAGTCGCCGCAATGCGGACCAGGTATCCAAACCTAACATTCGCTGGGCGCAGAAACGGCTACTTCAAGCGTGGCGAAGAGGATGCGGTGATCGCCGACATCCAGGCAAGCAAGCCCGATATTCTATGGATCGGGTTGGGCTTCCCACTTGAGCAGGCCTTTGTCAGCCGGAACATCGACCGGTTGCGATCTGTCGGTGTGATCAAGACATCAGGCGGTCTGTTCGACTTCGTCTCGGGGAAAAACGCCCGCGCCCCGTTGTGGATGCAGCGGTACGGGTTGGAGTGGGTTTACCGGATGTATAATGAGCCACGCCGCCTGACGATGCGGTATCTGCTGTCGAACCCGGCTGCCATTCGAGCGCTGTTTACCCACTCGAATTGATCGGGTGCTGACTTCCGATGAAGGCAGGTCATTGATGCGCTTATTACGAGCCGCGCGTCACGCGCCAGGTTTGTAGAAGCTGCCGACGATGCCGGCAGCGAAGGACCATTTCGGCCGGATAATACTCCCGTCGATCGCTTCCATGTAACCATTGCCATTCAACGTATGCAGCTTTCGGCCGGGCCAGTGCTTGCCGGGGCTTAAGTGCTTTACGATCACCTGATCGAACCGTTCGTCATCCAGGCGCGTCACTTCGGCAAGGCTCAAAGCTGCCCCATAGCCGTTGCGGCAATCCTGCACGGGACGCAGCAGTTTGCCGTCGCGCCATATCATGTTGCCCGCGGGTCTCGCGGATCGGTCGTTGATGACGAGCGGGTTCGCGGCATGTGGTCGCCAGGGGCCGAGAAGCGTTTCCGCCGACCATAAGCACAGCGTATCGGAATAGCCGCCGATACCATCCCTTGTCACAGCAAACATCCAGAACTTTCCCGCGTGCTGGATGATCGTCGCATCGGCGGCCTCGATGCCGGAAACAAGTGTCGCGTGTTTTTCCCAGCCGAACGGAAAGCGCGTTGCCCTGTAGATGGAAATCTCGCCGCTGAGAGACGCCTCCGGAACCATCCAGATCTCACCATCCGCTTCGATGAGGAACGGATAAGACAGATGCCAGGACTCTTCCAGAACAGGGATGGCTGGGCCCGGCCGTCCTTGTTCGTCAAACTCGACGACGCTGATGATGCCCTTCTGGGTCTTCTGATCTAGATCCTCGAAGAAGAGATAGTCCTTGCCCTGCCAACGAAACGGAAACGGGTCTGCATAAAAATGGTCGATCGGGTCCGCGAGAACCTCCCAGGGTGTCCCGCCGAGGTCGCGTCGTTGCCAAACGTCATTGTCAGAGGTGACCCGACGCCAGCCGATGCGCCAGTGGGGAGCGTGGCAGCATAGCCGATAGGCAGCGCGGGCCGCGGCAGATGCCAGCATCTTGGCGCTACGAACAGTCACCACTTTGCGGGTGATAGCGCGCGCGTGTGGCTGGGCCGTGTTGTCTGCAATACGCGGCGCGCGCGGTTCTTCCGGCAAAGCCTTGATGAGAAGGATGGCTGTCCGTGACCAAACGGCTTCCATCGCGCCACCGATACCAGCCGCAGCTTCGAGGGACGCAAAGCCATCGGCAACAATCCAGCGCTCGCCGGAAGGCAGGGTGCACTCAATCTCGATATGCGGTGTTCCCTCGAAAAACAGCGCCGAAGCGAGACTGAATTCACCGGCGTGGCCGTTGAACAACGGCCGATAGATCCGTGTCGATCGGGGGGATGCGCTTCGGTTCGATGTGAGGTCGATGACAATATCCGGAGCTGCGTTGTCTGACCGGGTTCGCCAGTCCGCCAGCGCATCCGGCTCAATACGGTCGCAGAGGCACGGCTGATGGCGTCGAAGCACCATCTTCTCAAGCTGCAAAAGGCTTTCGAGGGCAGGCTGCGCTGCCTGATCAGCCCCTTGGACCAATTGAAGGCGCACCGTGGTACCGGCGGCGCGCTGCTCAAGCCGACGGCAGAGCCACTGTATCCACGCCGATGTGGAGGAGCGCTCCGCCACAATCTCGATGGTCAGCGGAGGGACGGAGTTTGAAACGCTGTCCATCGTCATTTATTTCTGAAGCTGTCCGGACGCCTGCAACCTGTCTTCCGATGTTTTCGGCTGTCGGCGGATCAGGCGCCGGTAGCCGTCGACCATTGCATCGAGCGAGTGTTGTTCGCGCAGCCGGTGCCCGCACTCCGATAGCCTCTGCCGCAGAAGGGGATCGGAAAGTACAGCGCGAACTGCTTTTGCAAATGACGCCGTATTGGTCGTATCGACGAACAGGGCACAGGGCTCTCCCCTGACCTGCAAGACTTCTCGCATGACGGACAAGTCGGAACTCACAACCGGAATGCCGGCCTGAGCGGCTTCCACCGGCGCGAGGCCGAACGTCTCTCCAGACGTCGGGAAAACGAAGACGTCGAGGCTTTTCAGGAAGGCGCCGATTTCGCTGGACGGCATCTCGCCTGCGAAATGAAGCCGATCCCAAACGCCGAGTTCTGCGCCGAGAGCTCGCAGTCGTGGCGCTTCCGGTCCCTGACCTGCCAGTGCCAGATGGACATCCGGCATGACCGGCAACAATCTGATGGCGAGATCAATTCTTTTGATGGCGTTGAGACGGGCGACGCTTCCGATGATCGGGACGTCGGCTGGAAGGCCGAATTTTGCCCGCGCTTCCTGCTGCGTCATCGAAACGGTTCTGTCGGCAAAGCCGTGCGGAACATAGGTCAGTCGACGCTTGTAGGATGCCGGGTGTCCTTGGTAGTCCAGCCAGGTGGCCTTCGAATTTACAGTGATCTCGTCGTAGCAGCCGGCAATGCCAAGCACCTTATCGACAAGGGCGACCGGCCCGGAAATCGTCGCCTGCGGTGAGACGTGGTTGGCAATGATCAATGGTACGCCGAGCAAGCGACCGACCGGAGCTGCGACAACATTGCCGAAATGCTGAAAGGTCAGCATCACGTCGGGCTTTATCGTGCGCACGAGCTGCGACAGACGACGAAGCATGGCAAGGTTCTGCGAAATCCCCTGCGGTCTCGGATCGGCCGCAAAATGCGCATTTTCGAAGTGGTCGCAGCCGCTGGTCTTGCGATAGAGGAACAGGTGATGCGCCTCGAATTCGGGCTGTCCGGAAATCGCTGGTTTCGACAGCTGTTCGGCGAGAAGGCGCGTGATCTCCTGAGCGCCCGCTGCTTCAGCTTGCGTCTGGATAAAGAGAAGACGTGTCGGACGTCGCTGCGCGCTCTCGGCCATAGGTTTTCCGGTTCACTCGTATAGTGACGATAAAGACAGCGAAAGCTCAAGAGAGGCTAAACACGATACTTAGCATTCGAACGATACTGCGTATTACTGGGATTTTCTTGCAAGTCGAGAGGCGCGGACGTTTTGCGCGGCGCATGACCTCAACTCGACGTCTTGAACGCAGAAGAGCGGCGGGGAGCCCCTTTTTCAGCGTTGCTCTTGATGATGATCTTTGTGTACTCGCTGACCATCAAATTGAGAGAGTAACGTTCGGCGAGTTCGCGTCCCGATGCGGAGAGCCGGTCATACAGCGCCTTGTCTGCGAGCAGCAACTCGATGCAGCTGACGAACTTATCAGTGTTTTCGGCATCGACGAACACGGCACAGGCAGATCTTTCCACCTGCAGGACTTCGCGCAGCACCGGCAGGTCGTTCGCAATGACAGGCACGCCTGCCTGCGCGGCCTCAACGGCTGCAAGCCCGAATGTCTCTGCGGCCGTCGGAAACGCGAAGACGTCGAGACACGCAAGGAAAGTCCCGATCTGCTCCGGGTTGACCTCTCCTGCGAAATGGACACGGTCTGCAACGCCAAGCGTATGGGCGAGAGCCTCGAGGCATTCTCTGTGTGGGCCTTGGCCGGCAATGGCCAGGTGCAGATTTGGCACATGCGGCAGTGTTGAGACTGCCAGATCAATGCGCTTCAGAGGATGCAACCGGGCGACCGTTCCCATGATCGTCACATCCTTGGGCAGATCGAAACAGTCCCTTGCCTTCTCTTTCGATAACGACGTGGTTTTCTGCGCAAAGCCATGCGGAATATGGACCAGCCGTTTGCGGTAGCTTCGTGCATAGGACTGGAAGTAATTCCAGGTCGCATGGGAGTTGACGGTTATCACGTCATAGAAACCAAGTGTGCCGAGGATGCGATCGGCCAGGCCAACAAAGCGGTTCACGGTTGCGGGCGAGGACACCTGATTTGCGACGATATAGGGAATGCCCATTACCCGCCCGACAAGTGCACCGAGCACATTGCCGTAGTGCTGAAAGGTCAACATCGTATCCGGCTTGATCTTGCGCACGATGGAGAAAAAATTCCGCGCGAAGGTGAGACATTCGCCGAGGCTTTGAGGCCTGCGGGGTGCTGCAAAATGGACATTGGGGAAGTGATCGCAGCCATCGGTCTTCCGGTACAGGAAAAGATGGTGCGTTTCGTATTCCGGCACACCCGTCAGTTGCCCACGCGAAAGCTCCTGGCCGAGAAGCCGCGAGATCTCCTGCGCGCCCGCCAATTCCGCCTGAGTTTGCAGAAAAAGCACACGCCTCGGCTGCCTGGCTCGGTTGGACAATTTCAACTCCTAATTGGTGGGGCAATAGTAGATTGTTCGTCTAAACAATAGGCTAACAGCATCGTTTCCAACAGTAACGATGATTTGTGCGGGTATCGTAAACGTACTATTTCACTTCTCACGTTGATGCCGGCAAACGACCGCGATGAACTCGGACGCCGCCATGCAGATAGGCTGCGTCTGCTTTTTGAAGTCCTGGATAGTGCTGGTACACTTGTCGCCTGATCGAGAAGACAAGGATGAGAAAGATGAAGATCAGGAGAGACGTCGACCGACCGATTTCGTTCTCGACGAGGTTGTTGACGGTGTACATGTTGACGTAGGCAAACGACAGGCCGATGAACTTGTCTCTGACATTTCCGACCGATACGACGAGCAGAAGATAGGTCGCTGACAGTGCTGCGAGAAACAGCAGGAAGCCGGCGATGCCGCCTTCGATGATGAGCGTGATATAGCCGTTGTGGAAGTTGTCGAGCACCCAGCCATAGACGCTTTTGAAGCTCGTCAGGCGTTCCGGAGTCCAGAAGCTGTCAAGGCCGAAGCCGAAGATCTCGCGTCCCTGCAATTCACGAAAGCCGTAGCTCCAGATCTTCATGCGGCTGTTGGTATCGACAGTGATGCCTGCAACGCCGATCTTGTCGGCATCGACCACGAACGTCGTTGAGACGAGATTGATGATCGGTATCGCGAACAGGAGACCGGTGAGCAGTGCTAGTCTCTGGAGGAGCTTTGGCAGTCTGGAAATCACAATCGATGCGACGCCCAGAACTGAAATAAGCTGGCCGCCGCGGGACCCTGCCATATAGACCGCGAGCAAGGCGATCCCGACCATTGCGATACGACCGACGAGCGCGCCCCATTGCGCGAGCGGCGTGACGCGTTGGCGCAGTGGAAGACCAACGCCCGCGATCAGCGCGTAGGCCGCATATGCTGCGAGCCCGTTCTTTTGCCCGGCAATGCCGCGCCACTTTCCCGCATGCTCCCAGCTGCTGTCGACACCGATCGAGGGGACCAGCAGCGCGACCAGAACGCAGACCACGACGAAGGTGGAGAGCGCCGCGAACATGACCCGCAGCGACTGTTCGAGCGTAAGCGTGTTGGCGATCGCAAGCGACGTCACCAGCGCGTTGAAGATCAGGATTGCCTTGATGTAGCTGTCGGCACTCTGCACGCCCCACACCGCGGAAAAACTGACATAGAGAAGGAACGCTGCAAGCAGGGTGCATTCTATGCCGGAGGGGATCCTGAGCCCCACCTTGATAAACGCCACCACGACGATCCAGCCGGAGAGCATCAGGAAGACGAGATAACGGGCCTGCTCCGTCCAAGCGGGCAGCTTCAGCTCTTCGGCCGGCACCCACATGGAAAGAAGCAGAAGCAGGAACATGGCCGGTGCGATATAGCGATGCGCCATTTCAAAATCCGCCTCGTATCCGTTAATCCAAATGCCTCAAAGTCCCTACTCCTGAAACCCTTAAACCGGCATTAAGCGGCGGGTCGTCGGCAAGGTTATCCGTTCGATCGGTCAGGCTTGGCTTAAAACAATCTTAAGCACAGGCTGTGATAAATGCGGTGGAATGAGAGAGCCGGTGCTCTGCCATTAGCCGTGAGACGTGAACCGAATGCAGCCTCCATATCCAGCTCGGTCGAACAGCTCCGCACCTGAAGGGCTGACAAACTACCTTCAGATCGATCTGGGGCGGCTGGCCTATTGGCTGCGCCAAAAATTCCGCTGGATCGTCGCAGCTGCCCTCATCGGACTGGTGCTTGCAGTTTCCTACACGGTCATTTCCAAGCCGCGTTATACGGTGACGAGTGAACTCGTCATCGATCCCGCCGGTCTGCAGATCGTGGGCGAAGAGACGGGTTCGCGCAACGACATGCGCGAAACGCTGCTCCTCAATGCCGACAGCAAGCTTCAAACCCTGCTGTCGCGCAACGTGCTTCTCCGGGTGATCGAAAAGCTCGATCTCACCAACGATATCGAATTCGTTCCAGCAGGCGGTTTTAGCCTGTTCAGCTTCGGTGGACCCGCGACGCCGGTCGACCCGAGAATCATCGCGCTGGAATCTCTCAACAAGAGACTTGCAGCCCAGCGGGATGAGAAATCCTTCGTGCTGTTCATGTCGGTCTGGACATGGGATGCCGAAAAATCCATTCGGATCTCGCAAGCGCTGATCGAGGAGTTCAAGGCCGAACTCAATGCCGGCGATGTCGACGGCGCGAAGAGAACGACAGACTCGCTTCTTGCACGGCTCACCGAGCTGAAGAAGGGTGTCATCGAGGCCGAAGAGGCCGTCGAAACATTTCGGCGCGAAAGCGGCCTTCGCTCTTCGCAAGGCGAGCTTTCCAGCAGCCGTTCCATGGTCCAGGTCGACACCCAGTTGCGCGAGGCTCGCGAACGTCTGATCGCCGCTGACTCGCGCTACAAGCAGATGCTTGCCGGTGGCAACGATTCCTTGGCGATGCAGTCCGCAACGCTTGCCGCGCTGCGGGCCCAGTATTCGACCCTCAAGCAGGAAGCCGACGAGCAGTTGCTGACGTTCGGTACAAGGCATCCGAGGAGGGCCGCGGTTCAGTCGCGGCTGCAGTCGCTCGACCAGGAAATCGCCCGGGAAATGTCCCGGCTGACGCTTGCTGCCCGCAACGAATACGATCAGGCAAAGGCCGTTGTCGAAAAGCTCGAAGGTGAATCGAAGACCGTTTCTACCAGTGTGTTCTCGGATAACGATGCGCAGGTGCGTCTGAGGGAATTGTCGCGAGAGGCATCTGCGAGAGCCGCAGTCTACGAAGCCTTTCTCGGACGGGCGCGAATGGCAGCCGAACGTCAACAGCTTGATACGACCAATCTCCGTGTAATCTCTGCTCCCATCGCTCCGAGAGAGCGGAGCTGGCCGCCGAGCATCGCGCAGGCGGCCGTTTTCGGCGCCGCAGTCGGACTGACATTGGGTGCACTCGGCGTGCTCGCTTTCGGCATCGCGATGGATGTCAATCATCCGCAACGGGGGCCGGAACACGCCCGCACCGAGACGCTGGACGAAGACTATCCGAAAGAGATCGAGCGCAAGCCTGCACCGCGCACCGGTTCGTTGTTGTCGATGCTCCCGGACGAGCCATCGCCTGCGCCGCGCTCGTATCGGTGGAACCCGGACGCCTGATGGGTCGCAGTTCTGCCCGAGAGAATAGGGCGGATTTTAATGGTCGGCCTCACTCCATGTTAACCGATTTGAAAAGAACAAAGCCCGCGTTTACTCATCGCTGGCCGGAGTGCTGTATCTGAGAGCAAGGTCAGCCCTTCGCTTTATCTGTTCCAGCGAAGATATCCTGAAAGTATCAAGACCGATTGTCGACCCTTGGTGACGAACGGATGTTAGGGAGTGGATTTCAATGAATTCTATGCTCATGAACAAGGACATCATTGCCAACTGGGAAGACCGCCACGCGCGTTTGTTCGGCAATGAGATCGTCAAGCTCAATCATCGCCTCCTTGAAACCGGTCTGTTCTCGAGGGAGGCTGTCGGCAAGTTGATCGAACGCTGCCCGGATAGCGAGTTCGGGCTGGAATCCATGTCCGACGACATCACCAACCCATCGCGACTTTATGGCGTCCGCAACGGCATTTCGGGCGCTGAGGCACTCGCTGCAGTCGAAAAGGGCCGCATGTGGATGAACATTCGCCGCGTGATGGACTGGGCGCCGGAATATGGCCGTTTGCTCGACACGATCTTTTCCGAATTCGCCGGCCGCATGCCCGGGTTCGAGACCTTCAAACGCAATCTCGGAGTGCTCGTCTCGTCTCCCAACGCCAACGTCTTCTACCACGCCGATATCCAGGGCCAGTCGCTTTGGCAGATCGAGGGCAGCAAGCGGGTCTATCTTTACCCGCGCTCGGAGGTGTTTCTGCGCCCGATGCAGGTGGAGAAGATCCTGCTGCGCGAGACCGATGAAAAAATGCCCTACGAGACGTGGTTCGACGAATACGCAACGGCTGTCGATCTGCATCCGGGAGAAATGGTGACATGGCCGCTTTATGCACCGCATCGCGTACAGAACCATGATTGCATGAACATCTCCGTGACGATGGAGCATTGGACGAAGCAGATCTGGAATTCCTACGCGGTCCATTATGGCAACGGCGTGTTTCGCCGCACGCTCGGCGTGAAGGGCCTGTCGACCGAAAATTCGGGCCTGCATGTCTATCCGAAGGCGGCGGCGGCCTTTGCCTGGAAAAAGGCTGGGAAGCAGAAAAAGGGTGATGTCGTCGTCAAGCGCGATTTCAAGCTTGATGCATCGGCCGAAGGCGGTCGGGTCGCACTGAGCTGAGAACAGGACAAACTGCCGAAGACAATTCCCCGCCAGAGTACGATCGAGAAAAGCCCCGAAGCCATGAAAGTCACCGTAGAAGAGACGTTCGATTTTTCAGGGCCGGAATATCGCCGCCTCTATTCGGAAGGGAAGGGCACTGCCTTTCAGGCGCCGATGTGGCTCGACATGCTGCACCGGCGCCTCGGTCCTTCCCTGGGCGCGAAGCAGCGGACGGTGACGTTCCGCAACGAAGCCGACGACAGTCTCCTTGCCGTGCTTCCCCTCGTGACGCAGCGCTCATCCGGGGTGATGATAATGCAGCCTGCGGATTTCGGTATCAGCGACTACAACACGATCGTCTGCGACGCGGAGCGTTTCGAGCAGATCGCCGCATCACCGGCCGTTCTAAAGGCGTTGCGCGAAACGCTTCGCGGTGGCGACCTGCTGATGTTCCGCAAGGTTCGTGCCGATGGCTTCGACATCCAGCGTCTGTTCATGGGGGCTCGCGAAAGCCGGGGAGAGAACTCTGCCTACGCGTTCGATATCGGCGACGATTTCGACCATTGGCGCCTGAAGGTGATGAACCGCAACTTCACCAAGAACCTTGGCAGGTTGCACCGACAGACGGAAGCAGCCTACGGCCCCTACCTGCACAAAGCCATTACGGACGAGCAGGAAATCCGCGCGGTCTTCGACTTCCTTCGGGAGGCGCGACAGGACCGTTATTCGGAGAACCTGCTGGATCGCCATGAATATTTCGATCTCTATCGTGATTATGCCGTCGCAGCGGCGGCTTCAGGAGAAGCTGTGCTTTACGTCAGCTATCTCGCTGGAGAACCTGTCGCTGCCCTGTTCGGGCTGGCAGGCGACGGCGAGTTTCACGCAACGCTGCTTGCATCCGACATCAAGAAGCATCAGAAAATCTCCGCCGGAATGCAGATCCTTTACCGCGTCGCACAGCTGCGCCACCAGGACGGCCGCAAAGTAATGGATCTCTGCCTCGGCGATCCCGGGTACAAAACGCATTTTCGCCCGACGGAAACGACGATGCGCAATATCACCGTAGCCCTGTCACTCAAGGGTGCTGCGGTCGCCGCCATTTATCACCATGCGAAGCCGCTCAAGAACTTCCTGAGAAAAGGGGTCGCCAATGTCCGGTGATGCATCCGACCACGTGGCGCCCGCTGCCCACCGCACCTTTGCCGGTCGGATCGGCGCGCTTATCCGCCGGCCGGATATCGGCGGGATGGCTGTCGTCGTCGGCGTCAAGATCGGCATGGTGTTGCTCAACTTCACGCTGATCACGCTTGCTGCTCGGCTTCTCGATCCCGAAGCGTTCGGACATTACTCGATCCTCTACTCCGCAGCGGGGCTGCTCTGCATCGTGGCAGCCGCCGGGCAGGAACCGTTTGTGCTGCGGATGTGGAACGAGATGACGGCCGCGGGCAATGCCGCAAAGCTGAAAGGCGCGCTCTACTTCACGCTGCTTCTGTCGCTCAGCGGCACCGTTATCGTCGCGATCGGTCTGTATTTCTGGGCTTCCGCATTGGTCGATGGCCAGACAGCGATAACCTGCGTCATCTATATGATGATCGTCTCCGTGCTGCAGATCTGTATGCATCTTGTGCGAACCGAGATCGGCGTTGCCTCGGGAGACGGCGCGGGCAACGCCATTGTCGGGAGCGTGCCCGTCCTCTATCTGCTCGCCTGTCTCTTCAGCGGGACACGCCCGGATACGGCCCATCTCTTCCTGGCCTTGGCGGTCGGAGCAGGTCTTGCTCTCCTTCTGCAGCTCTACCTGATCCGCGGACGCATCCTGCACCGGTTTCCAGACTTCCAGCGTATCCGTGCGGTTGCGGACTACCGGCTATGGCTTCCGCGATCGGTCCGCTTCTGGCTCGCGACGTCTCTCGAAGCTACTAATCAGTACATAGACGTGATCATCATCGGCTATCTGATGGACCCGGTAATCGCAGGGGCCTATTTCGTGACGGTTCGCCTCGCCAATCTGTTTGCGGCCGCTGCGGACTCCGTCAATCTGTTCGGAACGCGCCATCTCCCGGGGCTCTACTATCGCGGAGAACAGCGGGCGCTCAACAAGATGCTCGACAGCCTTGCCTGGATAACCCTTGCCTTCAGCGCGATCGGCCTGATCGGCATTCTGGTCGGCGGCTATTTCGCCCTTCTGCTGATCAACGAACCCTATGCTGCGTATTTCCCGGAACTGCTGGTCCTCTGCCTCGGCACTGCGGCGCTCGGAACGACCAGGCCCTCTGTGATCATGCTGCTTCTGGCAGGCCACGAAGGGCGCTATCTCCAGATCATGGCCGTGTGCGTCGTGGTGCGGATTGCCGGCTTCTTCCTGTTCGTCCCGCATTTCGGGGTGATGGGCGCCGTTGCGACGACCGCTGCCGCTTTCGCGCTTCAGTCGATCGTCTTGCGCATTGCGGACAAAGCCCTGACCGGGTTCGATTCGTCGATGTTCCGGCTTCTCCTGAGGCGGGCATGATAAAAGAGCTGCAGCGAATTCTTTCCGCTGTGTCTCGCGGGTGTATTTCGGAGCCGGAGACCCTATCTAGAAGTCTTCCGCATCATGCTTCCCCAGGACTTTTCCACAGATGACGAACTCTCCCGTTCCGGTTTTCGACGGTCATAACGACGTGCTCTTGCGTTTGCGCCTGAGCGACGCGAAGGATCCTGTCGGTGACTTTCTGGACGGGCGGAAGGATGGTCATATCGATCTGCCGCGAGCCCGCGAGGGTGGATTGGCCGGGGGTCTCTGCGCCATCTATGTGCCGTCGCCGTCCATGGCAAAGGACCAGAACGGCGATTTTCCGACCCCGGCTCAACCCGAGGCGCTGAACCAGACCATCGCCATGGCTCGGATCCTGTTGGATATCGAGCGCCGTTCCAACGGCGGGGTCACGGTCTGTCGGACTGCGGACGATCTCCGCCGCTCGATTGCAACGGGCAGCTTTGCCGCTGTGATGCATATCGAGGGCGCCGAAGCAATTGCCGGGGATCTCGATGCGCTTTACGTGCTTCACCAAGCGGGCTTGCGAACTCTTGGTCCCGTCTGGAGCCGTCCGAACATCTTTGCCTATGGCGTTCCGTTCAAGTTCCCGTCAACGCCGGATATCGGCCCGGGCCTGAGTGACGCCGGACGAGACCTGATTCGTGCGTGCAACGACCTCAGGATTATGGTCGATCTGTCGCATTTGAACGAGGCCGGTTTCTGGGACGTCGCAAAAATCTCGAAGGCGCCGCTTGTCGCATCCCATTCCAATGCGCACGCGCTATCTTCGCACAGCCGAAACCTCACGGACCGCCAGCTCGACGCGATCCGTGATACAGGCGGGCTCGTCGGCATCAATTTCGGTGTCCTGTTCTTGCGCGACGACGGGCGCAGAGACGAAAGCACGCGCCTCGATGTGCTTGTGCGGCACATTGCCTATATCGCCGAGCGGATCGGAATCAATCACGTCGCCCTAGGCTCGGATTTCGACGGTACGACCGTGCCTTCGGACTTGAAAGATGCAAGCGGCCTTCCGCGCCTGATCGAAGCCCTGCGTAACCATGGCTTCTCGGACGAGGATATCGCGAAGATCTCATTCGAAAACTGGATCGACGTGCTGGACCGAAGCTGGGCTGCGTGAGCGGCATAAAGCAGCCGCCGGCAGATGTGCGAAACGTTAAAAGTGAACTGACCCGGCGTCAGACGCCAGCGCGAGTTGCGAGTTTCTCAAACGCCTGAGAGATGCATTAGCGTGCCATCGCGTATTTGTAGGGTTGGCCGCGTTCCAGGGTGCTGCCCGACGGCAGGACGTAGGAAGCCGCGACCGCCAGGCTGACGACGGCGAACGATGCGGAAAGCAGAGCAATTTTCATGTGATAATCCCTCCCTCACATGTAGGGAGAAAGCTCTTGGCGCGAATTTGGTTCCCGGGGTCTGAAATGGTTTGCGGTGCCGATCGGCAGCCTCAGCATTCTTGCTTCTGTTCGCCGGGACAGATCCCAATTCCATTCTCGGTCACGACGAATGCAAGGCCCGCGCCTTCGAACGCCTGGCGCAACTGAGCCTCGGTCGATCTGTGAATATCGTGTCGCTGGCCCTCGTAGTCGCGTACGGTGCTGCGCGACACGCCTGAGCGATCGGCAAGGTCCGACTGGGTCCAGTCGAGGAACCCTCGGGCCGCCCGGCAAAGCGCTGGAGACAATATACAAGTTTGCGCGGCTTGACCCATCGCTCTATTCTGCCCATATTGGTCAATACAAATCATATAGGTCAACTTTCGAGAGATTGCTAGTGGCGCGTATTGTGCGCTCTCAGGCCATCGAAACACACGAGGAACAGACACATTGGGATAACGCTGGGGCCATATTTCCTGCTTGTTCTTCTGGTTCTGCCGTTTGTCGGCAGTCTTGCTTCGGCATTTTTTCTGAAGACATCGTCGCGTGTGCTGCCATCCTGGACTGCCGGTGGGGTATCGCTTGCGTGCCTTCTGATCGTCATTGCCTCCTACCCTTCGATTACGGAGGGCCAGGTTGTCCGTCTGACGTTCGAGTGGATCCCGCAGCTTGGGCTCGAGTTCAAGTTGCGACTTGATGGGTTCGCGTGGATGTTCGCGCTACTGATCGCCGGCATCGGTTTGCTGGTCGTCATCTACGCGCGATACTACATGTCCGAAGAGGACTCGGTTCCGCGCTTCTTCTCGTTCCTACTGGCGTTCATGGGTGCCATGATGGGGATCGTGCTTTCCGGCAACGTCATTCTCCTCTCGATCTTCTGGGAGCTGACGAGCATCTTCTCGTTCCTGCTGATCAGTTACTGGCACAACAACTCCGCTGCGCGCGATGGCGCGCGTATGGCCCTGACGATCACCGGCATAGGTGGGTTCTGCCTTCTCGTTGGCCTTCTGCTTCTCGGCAATATCGTCGGCAGCTACGACCTTGATAAAATTCTCGAAGCCGGCGACGTCATTCGCGCACATTCCCTCTATGTCCCGGCACTCGTCTTCGTCCTGCTCGGCGCTCTGACAAAGAGCGCGCAGTTTCCGTTCCATTTCTGGCTGCCGAACGCGATGGCGGCGCCGACGCCGGTATCGGCCTATCTCCATTCTGCGACCATGGTAAAGGCCGGTGTCTTTCTCCTGGCGCGCATGTCTCCGGCGCTGTCCGGCAGTTACGAATGGTTCATTCTCGTCGGTGCAGCCGGCATGATAACGCTTCTGCTGGGCGCGTACTTCGCGATGTTCCAGCAGGATCTGAAGGGTCTGCTCGCCTATTCCACGATCAGCCATCTCGGCCTGATCACCACGCTGCTCAGCCTCGGGAGCCCGCTGGCAACGGTCGCTGCGATCTTTCACATGCTGAACCATGCGACGTTCAAGGCGTCGCTGTTCATGGCAGCCGGTATCATCGACCACGAGACCGGTACGCGTGATATGCGAAAATTGAGCGGACTGTTCCGGTTCATGCCGATTACCGGCACACTTGCCATGGTCGCCAGTGCGGCGATGGCGGGCGTCCCGCTTTTGAACGGCTTCCTGTCGAAGGAGATGTTCTTCGCAGAAGCGGTCGAGACCCACGCGGACTCGTTCCTGGACCGCATCCTTCCTTACGTCGCCACTCTCGCCGGTGCGTTCAGCGTCGCCTATTCGCTCCGTTTCATTCACACCGTCTTTTTCGGCCCTAAGCCGGTTGGTCTTCCCAAGGAAAAGCCGCACGAGCCGCCGCACTGGATGCTGTTCCCGATCGAACTTCTGGTCGTCGCGTGTCTGGTCGTCGGCGTCATTCCGGCGATCGCCGTTGGACCGATCCTGCAGGCGGCCGCGATGGGCGTACTCGGGCCGGATACGCCTGAATACAGCCTTTCGATCTGGCACGGCTTCAACCTTCCGCTCGTTATGAGCATCGTTGCTCTTGTCGCCGGCGCGCTGATCTACATCCTCCTTCGAAATTATCTTGCGCAGTGCAAAGACGGTGCGCCCGTGTTCAGACGCTTCCGCGGACAGCGCATCTTCGAGCGTATCCTCGTCGAAGTCTCATGGCGCTGGGCAAGGCTCGCGGAGCGGCGGATCGGTACCCGCAAGCTGCAGCCGCAGTTGCGCTGGGTCGTGTTCACCGGCTTTGTCGCAGGTCTCCTGCCGCTCTGGCTCTCCGGGTTCGAGCCGCGGCCGTTCGTGTTCTCCGGGGTCGACAAGGCCTTCGCGGCCATCTGGCTGATTGGTATTTGTCTGGCGCTCGGCACCGCGTTTCTTGCGAAATATCACCGTTTGGCGGCGCTCGTCATGCTTGGCGGCGTCGGGCTGATCGTCTGCGTCACGTTCGTTTGGTTGTCGGCGCCTGATCTCGCGATCACGCAGCTTCTGGTCGAGATCATCACGACGGTACTGATCCTTCTCGGCCTACGCTGGTTGCCGAAGCGGAACGAAATCAATGATGCACCGATTACCGTCCGCGCCCGGCTGAGACGCTTCCGGGATCTTGCGCTCGCCGTTTTCTGCGGTGTCGGCATGACCTTCATATCCTATGCGGTGATGACGATGCCGGTGCCGGACGCTATCGCTACTTACTTCCTGGAAAACGCTTATTCGCAGGGCGGAGGCCGCAACGTCGTCAACGTGATCCTGGTGGACTTCCGCGGCTTCGATACGTTTGGCGAAATCGCAGTTCTCGGCGTGGTGGCGCTCACCGTCTATGCGCTGCTTCGCCGTTTCCGGCCGGCCGACGATACGATGGCGATGCCCGAACAGCAGCGGGCACAGAACCGCTTCGACGAAGAGCGGCCGGATCGGTCTGCGGGCGATACGGCTCGGGACTACATGCTGATCCCGTCGGTCATCATGCAGTGGCTCTTCCCTGTCATCATCATGTTCGCTGTCTATCTGTTCCTGCGTGGTCACGACATGCCGGGCGGCGGGTTCTCGGCAGGCCTGACGCTGTCGCTCGCCTTCCTGCTGCAGTATCTGGCTGGCGGAACACGCTGGGCAGAAGATCGGATCCGAATTCTGCCGCTGCGCTGGATGGGTGCTGGCCTTCTGACTGCGGCCTTAACCGGTATCGGAGCCTGGGCTTTCGGCTACCCGTTCCTCACCTCGCACTTCCAGTATGTCGAGCTTCCGCTTGTCGGGAAAATGCCGGCGGCAACGGCATTGCTGTTTGATCTCGGCGTCTTCTCGCTCGTCGTTGGCTCGACGGTTCTGATCATGGTGGCGTTGGCGCACCAGTCGATCCGCATCAATCGCCTGCGGGCAATCGATGCAGCAAAGACGAAGGAAACCTGATGGAAATCATTCTCTCCATCGCCATCGGCGTCATGACCTTTTGCGGCGTGTGGCTCATCCTGCGCCCACGGACCTATCAGGTCATCGTCGGGCTTTCCCTTCTGGCCTATGCCGTCAACCTGTTCATCTTCAGCGTCGGCGGGGTGAAGACCAATGTGCCGCCGGTTCTCGTGGACGGCACGGCCACCGCAAGCCTTGCGGATCCGGTGCCCCAGGCACTGGTGCTGACGGCAATTGTCATCGGATTTGCCACGACGGCACTGTTTCTGGTCGTGCTTCTCGCCTCCCGCGGCCTGACCGGCTCCGACCATGTTGACGGCAGGAGCGACCCGTCATGAACGGCTGGGCGCATCACCTCATCATAGCACCGATCCTGGTCCCGCTGCTTGCGGCGGCAGTGCTGTTGTTCATCGACGAACGACAGCGCGTTGCCAAGGCGATGGTCAGCCTGACGTCGGTGGTGATCCTCGTCTGCGTTTCGTTCGTGCTGTTTCGTATCGAGAGCGGTCCGAGCGATTTCGAAGGCGTCTATCTGCTGGGCAACTGGGCCGCTCCATTTGGGATCGTGCTGGTGCTCGACGGGCTGTCGGCGATGATGCTGCTTCTGACGGCGCTGGTGGCGCTTGCGTCGCTCGTCTATTCGATGGCCCGCTGGCATACGGTCGGCGCCCATTTCCACACCATGTTCCAGCTGCTGCTGATGGGGGTGGATGGTGCATTCCTCACCGGCGATCTCTTCAACCTCTTTGTTTTCTTCGAGGTGATGCTGGCTGCATCCTATGGTCTGCTTCTCCACGGCTCGGGTCCGCTGCGGGTGAAGGCCGGCCTCCATTACATCGCCGTCAATCTTGCGGCCGCACTTCTCTTCCTGATCGGTGTCAGCCTGATTTACGGAACAGCCGGCACGCTGAATATGGCCGACCTTGCAGCGCGCATTCCGCAGATCGAGCCGGACCGACGCATGCTGATGGAAGCCGGCGCCGGCGTGCTTGGGATCGCATTTCTCATCAAGGCCGGCATGTGGCCGCTCTGCTTCTGGCTTCCGACCGCCTATAGCGCCGCTTCGGCACCCGTCGCGGGCGTTTTCGCGATCCTCAGCAAGCTCGGCATCTATGTCATCTTGCGGCTGATCATGCTGCTGTTTGAAACCGGGCCATCGGCCGGGTTCGGATCGACATTCCTGCTCATCGGCGGTATCGCGACAGTGGTGTTTGGAACGATCGGCGTGCTCGCGTCGCAGGCCCTGGGCCGGTTGGCCGGATATTCGGTTCTGGTGTCGTCCGGCACGCTTCTGATGGTGCTCGGCATCAACGATGGTGCGGTCTCGTCCGGCGCACTCCTCTATCTCGTGAGCTCGACCCTGACGATCAGCGCCTTCTTCATGCTGATCGAACTTGTCGAGCGTGGTCAGGATGCGGGCGCTAGCGTCCTCACCGTGACGATGGAAGCTTACGGCGACGCCGACGACGATGAGCCGCAAGAGGGCGACGGGGTCACGATGCCCGGGACGATGGCGATCCTCGGCATATGCTTTGCAGCCTGTGCGATCCTTCTGTCCGGTCTGCCGCCACTGTCTGGCTTTATCGCCAAATTCGCGATGTTGTCCGCGATGATGGGCACCGGCGCCATTGGCGTGCCGCCGACTGCTGCGGTCTGGACGCTCATCGTTCTCGTCATCCTGTCAGGCGTCGCAGCGCTTATCGCGATGACGCGTGTTGGCATCAGGACGTTCTGGAGCTCGATCGAGGGCACCGTGCCGCGGGTGCTGGTCATCGAGATCGTACCAGTCATGTTCCTTCTGAGCCTTACCCTTGTGCTGACGGTTCAGGCTGGACCCGCGATGCAGTACATGGACACGACGATACGGACCCTCGCCAGCCCGGAAAATTACATCAACGCCGTCAGAAACGCGACAGTCCTGAAGGGCGTCGCCGACAGCAACGGACAGGGAGGCGATTGATGTTTCCATTCCCGATCCTTGCCGTCTTCCTGGTCCTCATGTGGCTGCTGCTGAACGGGTTCACGCTCGGCCACCTGATTATCGGCACAATGGTCGCAGTCTTCGCCTGCTGGGCTATGGCTTCCCTGAGACCGGAAAAGCCGAGACTCGGCAAATGGTACCTTCTCCCGAAGCTTTTGGGGATGGTGCTCTACGACGTTGCAAAGTCGAACGCGCAGGTTGCCGCAGTCATCCTGAGGAGCGGTTCGCGGCGGCATAATCCGGCCTTTCTGACGATCCAGCTGCAGACGCACAACCATTTCTCGCTTGCGGTGCTCGCGATCGTTCTGACGAGCACGCCCGGCTCAGCCTGGCTGGAATACGATTCCAACGACAATACCGTGCTGTTGCATGTTCTCGATCTCGACGACGAGGCGAAGTGGCGCGATATGGTCAAGAACCGCTATGAAAAGCTCTTGATGGAGATCTTCGTATGAGTGCCATCATCGTCTTCACAGCTGTGGCTGTCGCACAATTGATGCTGGCTGCGGCCATGGCTATCGCCTCTGTGCGCATGTTCGGCGGCCCGCGGGCGCAGGACAGGATCATTGCACTGGACACGCTCTACATCAACGCGATGCTGATGCTTGTCACGTTCGGGATCGGCACGGGTCGGGTCATCTATTTCGAAGCGGCGCTGGTGATCGGCATGCTGGGTTTCGTGGCAACCGTTGCGCTCGCCAAATTTCTGATGCGGGGTGAGGTGATCGAATGAGTGAAGCCACTGATCTGCCGCTCTGGGCCGCCATCGCGGTCGCGGTATTCCTGCTTGTCGGTGCGGCGCTGGCGCTGATCGGCGCGATCGGCTTTCTCCGGCTGCCGACGTTTTACGAGCGCATCCATGCGCCAACCCTCGGCACCAGCTGGGGTGTGGGCGGCGTCATGGTCGCATCGATGATCTTTTTCTCCGTGACATCAGGTCGACCAATGATGCACGAGATCCTCATCGGGATCTTCGTCACGGTTACGACGCCGGCCACCTTCCTTCTCCTCGCACGCGCCGCGCTGCATCGAGACAGAGTTGAGAAGACGAAAGGCGTGCCGGAGAAACACCGCGCCGATATCGTAAACAACGATTGAGACGGATCTGTCCTGTCGTCCGTTCCGGTTGCGGGACTAGTCCGGCAGAAGGCCGATATGGTCGAGTTTCGCGCTGCGTGCGGCTCGTCCACCGGGAAGTCGTAGCGGCTCTTCCTCAATACCGTACCGAACCGCCATCATCAGGACATGGGTCCCAAGCATGTCCAGTCCTTCGGTGATCCGATTGCTTTCCAGAAGCTCGACGATGGCGATATGTTCAGCACTTGCGTTTTTGCGCGTGGGCAGCGTGGAACGGTGCGATCGAAGTGCCGCGACCTTGCTCGACACGAGCTGGTAGGCGTTGAACAGATACGGATTGCCGCAATTCTCCAGCGATGCATCGTGGAAATGATCATCAGCGCGGGCGGATCGATGGTTGTCGCCCGCCTCGCACGCCGCCATCATGTCTTCGGCAGCTGCCCGCATCGCCTTCAATGTTTCACCGCGACGACGCGACATGGCGAGGCGAACTGCCTCGATCTCGATCGTCCTGCGAAATTCGCACAGGTTTTCCGTATCTTCGCGAGTCGGCAGAAAGACAAAACTTCCCCTTTGCGGACGCACATCGATGAGGCCCTGCTGTTCAAGGGTAGCGAAGGCTTCTTTCACGGGGCTCCGACTGACGCCAAGCGTGGTCGCCAGCTTGTCTTCCGAAAGTGCGTCACCCAGCTCGAGCTCGCCATCGATGATGGCTCGTCTCAGCCTCTCGGTCACCCTTGCGCCCAGCGAGGATCGTGGTTTTGCATCCATTCCTACGGTCCCTTCCTTCCCGGAGCGGATCATACGCTCCGACGCGGCATAACCGAATTCTGTACGCGCCCTCAGGGAGTGAGGCAACATTCCCTGAGGGCGCTTGTCAGGTCGCGATCTTGTCCAGGAAGCGCCGCGTGGCAGCCATTCCCACTTCTGCCCGCTGCATGAAGCTGAGCGCCGCGTCTCCTATATGCGGGGTCTCGACGCTAATCACGACATCTGCGGGCAGGGCGGCCATCAGATCCTTCAACCACAGGCCGCCGTCGCCTGGAAACATCCGGGCGGTGCGTGCCTCGGCAATGCAACCGGCGTTGTCTGCCGGTTGCATTGCCGGCGCGTCGCAAAGCTGGAGATATAGCGCCTGGCCCTTCGGCACGCTTGCGACATCAGCGGGGCTTCCGCCGGAGCGTGACAGGTGCAGCGCGTCTATCAGAAGGCCGACATTGTTCCGGCCCGTCGCACTCGCCAGGCGGCTTGCATCATGGATGTTGGCAGTGGAACGCCAACGCATGAACTCGATCGCCATCTTGATCCCGTATTGCGCCGCCGCGTCGGCAATGCGGCCAAGATTGTCCGCTGCACGGGAAAGATCCGGGTCCTCGCAGGTGATCTGCATGACCGGCATTGCGAATTCACCGGCAGTCTCGATCACCGGAAGCCAGGTTTTGATGTCCGTCTCCGGCAGGAGGGTGAACACCTCGCCGTCGTAGAACGACATGCCCGTGTCCGACGCTGCAGCGTTGATTTCGCGGATCAGCTTCTGGTTCCCAACGATCGGATGGGCAAGCTCCAGCCCGTGCGGAGCGATCAGCCGCAGGCTGACGAGATCGTAACCGCAGGCGGCTGCGATCCTGACGTTCTCGACCGGAGGACAACCGAACACGGTCAGATAGGCGAGCGAAAGGGGATGTTGCCTGTACATACGCGTGGCCTCAATACGTCGCGCGCCCGCCGGAGACGTCGAAGACGGCGCCGGTCGAGAACGAGCATTCCTCAGACGCCAGCCAGTTGACGAGCGATGCGACTTCTTCCGCTTCGCCCAGGCGACCAACAGGGATCTTCGCTGTTACATAGGCTTTAAATTCCGGTGTCAGCTGGTTCATCATTTCCGTTTCGATCGCAGCCGGCGTCACGCAGTTGACGCGGATCTGCGTCGTTGCCAGTTCCTTGCCGATCGATTTCGTCAGGCCGATAACACCCGCCTTCGAAGCGGAGTAGGCGACCGCGTTGGGATTGCCTTCCTTGCCGGCGATCGAGGCGATATTGACGATGCGGCCATAGCCGGTCTTCAGCATTTGCCGAACCGCCGATTGGCAGCAGTAGAAGACCGCATCGAGATTGAGCGACATCACAAAACGCCAGCCGTCATGCGGGTAATCGACGAATTTTTCGAGCGGGCCGTTGTGACCGGCGCAGGTCACGAGAATGCCGAGCGGCCCCAGGTCCGCGACCGCTTGCACCGTAGCTTCCTCGACGGCTGCGGGGTCCATGACGTTGACCACATAACCCTTGGCGCCCGGAAGTTTGGCAGCAGCCTCTTCGACCCGTTCCTTGTTGATGTCCCATAGCGCGACCTTGTGGCCTTTGGCCGCAAGTCTTGCTGCGATCGGAAATCCGAGCCCGCCGGCTCCGCCGGTAACGATTGCGACGCGGGGTGTTTCCTGGTTCGCCATGATTGTCTCCTCCTGGCATTACGACCCGTTTCCCAAGAGCCGCTTTCTTCGTTTGTCGTCTTCACGCATCCGTATGACCGGAACCTTGCGCTTGACATTTGTAGCATACTAACATTCTAGTGGACTACATGGGTCGCAAATGACCGGCTTGTCAAGCGCTGAGGATGCAGGGCAAGTGAATGGGAGGAGAAGACGATGGGAATGAATGGCAACGCCTTTCTGGCGATCTGGCACGACATCGAAGAGGGCGGGCATGCCGAATATATCGAATGGCATACCCGTGAACATATGCCGGAGCGCCTTTCGATCCCGGGTTTCAGGACCGGCAAGCGGCTGCATGCTCCTGATGCGTCCCGCTACGCTTTCGGAACCGTCTATTCCGGCGAGACACTGGAGACGTTCCGTTCCCCCGACTACCTCGAGCGTTTGAACAACCCGACACCCTGGACGACGGCTGTTGCGCCGAGTTTCCGTAATTTTCTGCGCGTCGCCTGCGAACGCATTGCTGAAGCCGGCCATGGTGACGGTGGCAGCATGGCGACGATCCGCTTCGATCTCTCGGGCGACGATGGCGAAACCCGGCTGCGGGCAAGTGCTCAGGCACTCGCGGACGCGATGCTCGCGGTGCGTGGTGTCTCCTGCGTCCACGTCGGTGTTTCCCGCAACGAGGTTTCGAGCGTCCGCACCAAGGAAACCGAGCTGCGGGCTGTAATGAACGAGACGGTCTTCGACGTCGTCGTTCTGGTCGAGGGGTCGTCGAGCGCAGGACTGCAGGCGGCCTTGCCCGAGGTGGAGCGGCTGGCAGTTGAAAGAGGCATCCTTCAAGCGCCGGTCACTGATATCTATGAGACCGCCTTCTCGATTACCTCGGAAGATATGCGGGGCGCGCCATGACCCGGATTCTGATGACCGGCGGCGCCGGCTTTCTGGGCGGCTGGATCCTCAAGGCGTTGAAGGCCGAAGGCCATGACGTGCGGATCTTCGATCGCTCTACCGACCGCCGCATCCTGCGGGAGATCGCGGGCGACGAAGCGGATCACGTCGAGTGGGTTCAGGGCGACATTACCGATGGCGCTGCGGTGAAGGCCGCTGCAAAAAATTGCGCATCCATTATTCATCTCGCGGCTCTGTTGACGCCGCCCTGCAAGAGCGATCCTGTTTTAGGCGCGACGGTGAACCTGATCGGCACGCTGAACGTGTTCGAAGCAGCCAAGGCTAACGGCATTGCGAGGATCGCCTATGCCAGCAGCGCTGCCGTTTTTGGCCCCGATGACGGAACGACGCCGCATCCGGTCACGCATTACGGCGCCTTCAAGCTTGCCTGCGAAGGAAGCGCCCGCGCGTACTGGGCCGATGCGGGCATTGCCAGCATTGGCCTCCGACCGACTGTTGTCTACGGGCCTGGGCGCGAAAGCGGGCTGACGGCGGGGCCAACGCTTGCATGCCGCGAAGCGGTTCTCGGCAATGCCTACACGATCGGATACTCCGGTCCGCAGGATCTCGTTTTCGTCGCCGATGTTGCAGCGGCCTTCGCGGCGGCGGCAACAAGACCGTTCGAGGGCGCGCATGCGTTTTCGGTGGGCGGTGCCTGCGAGGACGTCCCGGCCGTGATCGCAGCGATCACGGCCGAGGTCCCGGGCGCGAACATCGATTTTGGCGGCCCAGCCGTGCCGATGGCGCCGGATATCAAAGCCACCGACAATCAGGTTCTGCTGGGCCCGATCCCCGTCACGCCGCTCCGACAGGGAATATCACAGACTGTCGCCCATTACCGATCGATCGCGGGGAGGGGCCGATGACCGTCCGCGGCAACATATCGCAGGATCATGTCGGTCATGGTTTCCAGGCGCGCCTCGATAGCGTCCGCAGCCATCAGGTCGCGTCCGAACAGGACCTTCAGCGTGTGGCGATTGGAAACATAGGTAAAGCCGAGGGCGGAAATCGAGATGTAGAGATCGAGAGGGTCCACGCGTCGGAAAAGGCCCTTTGCGGCACCGATATCGAGGATCGTCGAGACCTTCGTCACGACCGAGCTGTTAAGCCCCTTCATGTCGCCGGCCGACTGCAGATGGGCTGCGCCGTGCAGGTTTTCGGTGTTGATCATTCGGACGAAGGCGGGGTTGTCGATATAATACCGGAAGGTAAAGGCGATCAGCGCCTTCATCGCACCGACGGGATCTTCCGGATCGAGCACGAGCGCGTCTTCGGCACTGCGGATGCCGGTGTAAAGATGCTCCATCGCGGCAAGGTAGAGATCCTCCTTGCTGCCGAAGTAGTGGTAGACCATCGCCTTGTTGGAATTCGCGCGCTGAGCGATGCGATCGACCCGTGCGCCACCGATTCCGTAGGTCGAAAATTCCGTGATTGCCGATTCCAGCAAAAAGCGTCTGCGCCTTTCCGGCGACCTTTGGCCCGGGTCAAGGCTCGTATCAGCGGACATGTTTTCGGTGGTCGTCATCTCAATTCCTCGGCCTCGCGGCCCCGTTACCACAGCAGGCAACAGGGAGCAGCGGCTTAAGTGTAAGCAATCAATCCGCGAGCAGGAATAGCACGTCGATTGACATCAACCAACTGGTTGGTTAATTGAAATACGGGTATTTCCGTCTGGGTTGCGAAGAGGAGTCGCCGCCCAGGCATCAAAAGGCATCAACCCTGAGGAGGACATTTCATGCCAGGCAAATTTTCATTCCGCACACTCGCATTGACGCTGGTTGCGGGCGTCAGCATGGCGCTCGGCGCGTCAGCCGCCCATGCGCAGGCTCTTGAGAAGATCAAAAGCGCCGGCGTCATCCGGGTCGGCGTCATGGGCGAACAGGCACCATGGGGCTCGATCGACGCCAGCGGCCAGAACATCGGCTATGACGTCGATGTGGCCAAGCTGATCGGCGAGGAAATGGGCGTCAAGGTCGAGTTCGTACCGAACGCCGTCTCGGCCCGCATCCCGAACCTTCTGACCGGCAAGGTCGATCTGCAGATGGCCGTCATGGGCATGTATCCGGATCGCGCCAAGGCCGTGCAGTTCAGCAAGCCTTATGCAGGCCTGAAGATCATTCTTCTGTCGAGCGCCAAGAACAAGATCACCACGATCGAGGACGCGAAAAGCCTGCGCATCGGCGTGCCACGCGGCGCGGCACAGGACAAGGCGATCACCACCCTTCTGGGTGACGTTCCCAACATCCGCCGCTTCGACGACGACAGCTCCAACATCCAGGCGCTCGTCTCCGGCCAGGTCGATGCGATCGGTGGCAACACGACCTACAAGATCAATCTCGACCGCGCATCGCCAGGCAACGACTACGAGCAGAAGCTGGTCTTCAACGAACAGTGGATGGGCGTTACCACCAAGCTCGGCGACAAGGAGATCAACGACTGGCTGAACAAGTTCATCGACAAGATCAAGGCCGATGGCCGTCTCGAAGCGATCAATAAGAAGTGGCTGGCAGCCGACGCACTTCCGAACTTCCCGGAAAAGCTCGAAGGCATCCCCTTCACCGTACAGTAAAAGTTAGCGTCAATTCCACGACCGCATGACGAAACGGGGCGCGCAGCCGCGATTGGAAAAGCGCGCCCCGATCTGCAGCAAAAGGCATGGACATGCGCACGATCTTTATTCTGAACGGACCCAATCTCAATCTTCTCGGTCAGCGCGAGCCGGATATCTACGGCCGCACGACGCTCGACGAAATCCGTGGCTGGCTGGAAGCGGATGCCGCCGAACTCGGCGTCGCGATCGATTTCCGCCAGTCGAATTTTGAAGGCGAGATCATCGAATCCATTCACGCCGCCCGCCATGACGCCGCGGGTATCATCATCAATCCGGCTGCCTACACGTTCACGTCGATCGCAATTCTTGATGCGCTGAAGACCTTCGACAAGCCGAAGATCGAGCTGCACATTTCAAACGTGCATCAGCGCGAGGAAATCTATCACAAGTCACTCGTCTCGAAGACCGCGACGGCAGTCATGGCGGGCTTCGGTGCCTACGGCTATCGCCTCGCTCTGCGCGCCATGGCGGAGATGACGCAATGACCCGCATCGGTCTGATGGGTGCCGGTCTGATCGGCCGCGAACATGCCGACCTCCTGGTGTCCAACCGCCGCGCCGAAATTGCTGCGATCTGCGATCCGTCGTCCGCTGCAGCCGAACTCGCCGCGCGCCTCTCCGTCCCGTACTTTGCCGACTACGACACCATGCTCGACGAGGCAAAGCCCGACGGCGCCATCATCGCGCTGCCGAACAATCTCCATACACCGGCCGCTCTCGCCTGCATCGAGCGCGGCGTACCCTGCATGATCGAAAAGCCGATCGCCGAAAGCATCGCCTCGGCTGCCCGCATTGTCGAGGCGTCGGAGCGAGGCGGGGTGCCCGTTCTTGTCGGTCATCAGCGCCGCCACAGCCCCGACATCCGTTCCGCCAAACGCGCCATCGACGCCGGAGAACTCGGACCGCTGGTCGCTGTCAGCGGCATGACCCTGTTCGACAAGCCGGACGACTATTTCAACACCGAATGGCGTCGCAAGCGCGGCGGCGGCGTGTTGTTGATCAACCTCATCCACGATATCGACGTCCTGCGCTATCTGGTCGGCGAGATCGAAAGCATCCGCGCCTTCACATCCTCGGCCCGCCGCGGTTTTGAGGTCGAAGACACCGCAAGCATTTCGATCCGCTTCGTCAACGGCGTGCTCGGCACATTCCTGATCTCGGACGCAGCCGTCAGCCCCTGGGCCTGGGAATATACGTCCGGGCAGGCGCTCTATCATCCGGCACAGCCCGGTCCCTGCCTTTTCCTCGCCGGACGAAAGGCAGCACTGTCTGTTTCTGACATGTACCTTTGGCGGCACGCGGAAGAAAACGATCACTGGCAGCATCCGCTGGTTCGCGAATACCGCCCCGGCGATGGCTCGCTCACCTATGTCAACCAGCTTGACCACTTCGTGGATGTGATCCGTGGCGATGCAACGCCGCTGATCAGCGCGCGCGACGGGATGTCGACGCTTGCCGCGACGCTTGCGGTCGATCTCGCCGGGCGCGAGGATCGCACCGTGACGCTCGCTGAAATGCTCTCACCGGCAAAGGTGGCCGCATGAAGAAGACATGGTCCCTCTCTTTTCTGACCGGGCTCGGCGTCGCACCGGAAGAAGCGGTGCGTGCGGCGGCAGACGCTGGATACGACTATCTCGGCTTACGCCTGATGCCGGCATTTCCCGGCGGCCTTGCCTATCCGCTGATGGATGACCCGGCGCGCGTGAAATCCCTGATAAGCCTGATGGGCGACAGCGGCGTTGCAGTGTTCGATATCGAGATGATCCGGATTTCGCCGGATTTCGATCCGGAGCCGCTGCTGCCGTTTCTCGAATGTGCCGGCCAGCTCGGCGCCCGCGCCATTCTTGTTGCCGGTGACGATGCCGACGAGGGTCGTCTGACAACCTCCTTTGTCAAACTGTGCGAGGCAGCACGTCCGTTCGGCCTGTCGATGGATCTGGAGTTCATGCCGCAATCGGAGCTGCGGGATCTCAGCGCTGCGATCCGCGTCCTGAGCGCGGCCGACCAGCCGAATCAGGGCGTGATCATCGATACGCTGCATGTCTCGCGGGCCCGCACGACAATCGAAGAGATCACTGCTGTGCCGCGCAAGTGGCTGAACTATGCGCAGATCTGCGATGCTCCAGCCAAGATCCCGGAGACGCGGGAAGAACTGAACTACACGGCCCGCCACGCGCGGCTTTTGCCGGGCGAGGGGGAGCTCGACCTTGCCGGCATGTTTGCGGCGATGCCGGCGGATCTGCCGGTCGCTGTGGAAATCCCCAACGACGAGCAATCGGCTGGCCTTTCCGCTGCAGAATGGGCCAAGCGAACGCTGATCGCGTCGCGCAGAATTCTCGAACCCGAATCCGACGAGGGCCAATGACCGGCTTGCAAATAAAGACCATCCAGGGCGTGGATATCCCGAGCCTCGGTTTCGGCACATTCGAACTGAAAGGACCGGAAGGCGAGGCGGCGATCCGTACTGCCATCGAACTCGGTTACCGCCAGATCGATACTGCGATACGCTATGGAAACGAGGTCGAAGTCGGCAACGCCATTCGCCAAAGCGGCGTGGCACGGGGAGAGCTCTTCGTCACCACCAAGATCTGGTTCAACGATCTCGATCCGGAAACGGTCGCCGCCCGCGTTGATGAGAGCCTGGAACGGCTGGGTTTCGACTATGTCGATCTGCTCCTCGTCCACTGGCCAACCAAGGACGTGCCCCTCGGCGAAACGCTTGATGCATTTGCGCAGGCAAAAGCCAAGGGCAAAACAAGGCTGATCGGTGTCAGCAATTTCACCGTGGCACTGCTCGACGAGGCGCTCGACGTCCACAAGGCCGAGCTGTTTTGCAATCAGGTCGAATATCATCCATTCCTGTCGCAGGAAAAACTGCTCGAGCGCATGCGCCGGGCCGACATCCTGCTCAATGCCTATCAGCCGATTGCCCGCGGCAAGGTGTTCAGCTCCAAGCTGCTGACCGAGCTCGGAGCGAAGTACGGCAAATCGGCGGGTCAGATAGCGTTGCGCTGGCATGTCCAGCAAGACCATGTCGGTGCCATTCCGCGCTCCGCGAAGGCCGAAAACATCCGGTCCAACATGGACATTTTCGATTTTGAACTGTCGTCGGAAGACATGGCTGCCATTCATGCGCTGGCGCGTGGCGAGCGCTATTCCCGTTTCGAGTGGGAACCCGATTGGGACTGAGACGCGGCGATGGTGAAGGCAATGAGGGAGGTAGAACATGACACTTGATTTCAGCGTCGTCACCGATGCTTGGCAATCGCTGGTCTATGGCACGTTGGGAACCCTGTTCCTGGCCGTAGCCGGCATGATGATTGCGACTGTTATCGGCGTGCTGGGCGTGGCGATCCTCAGAACGAACATGGTCATCCCGTCCTTTCTCGTCACAGCTTTCGTCGAGGTGATCCGCAACACGCCTTTCCTCGTGCAGATCTACTTCATCTTCTTTGCGCTGCCTCTGGCCGGCGTCCGGCTCAACCCCACCATGACCGCGGTTCTGGCACTGGGGTTGAACGGTGGCGCCTATGCGATCGAGATTATTCGCGGTGGTGTGGAAAGCATTCCCAAGGGGCAGACCGAGGCCGGTCTGGCTCTCGGCCTCCACAATCATGAAGTCTTCCGGATGATCGTGCTGAAGCCGGCGCTGCGGGCCATCTATCCGTCGCTGTCGAGCCAGTTCATCCTTTTGACGCTGACGACCGCGATCTGCACCTCGATTTCGGCTTACGAACTGACATCGGTGGGTCAGCGTATCGAGGCTGAAACCTTCCGCAGTTTCGAGACCTACTTCACCCTGACCGGCATCTATCTCGTCATTTCGATGGTGACCATGTGGACGCTTGCCGCCATTGGCCGGCGTGCCTTCAACTATCCGCAGCGCTGAGGAGGACCAGGATATGGGATACCAAGAACTGACCTACCTGCTGCAAGGCCTTGGCTGGACGCTTGTCCTGACCGCGATGGCCTTTGTCGGCGGCATCATCTCGGGCGTCATCGTGGCGCTGATGCGGGTGTCGAGGATCGCCTTGGTCCGTTATATCGCAATCGGCTGGATCGGGCTCTTCCAGGGCACACCGCTTCTGATGCAGCTCTTCGTCGCCTATTTCGGCCTGCCGCTTCTGGGCTTCGATCTACCCGGTTGGGCCGCCGTCGGCATCGCGCTGACCGCGCATGCTTCGGCATTTCTGGGCGAAATCTGGCGTGGCGCGATCGAGGCGGTGCCGAAGGGCCAGACTGAAGCTGCCGATGCGCTCGGCCTCCACACCCGCAGCCTGATGTTCGACGTCATCATGCCGCAGGCCTTCAAGCTATCGCTGCCGGCAACCGTCGGCTTCCTGGTCCAGCTTCTGAAAGGCACGTCGCTTGCTGCCATCGTCGGCTTCATCGAGCTGACGCGTGCAGGTTCGATCGTCTCCAACCAGATCTACCAACCGCTTCTCGTGTTCGGCGTCGTCGGCGCCATGTATTTCGCAATGTGTTGGCCGCTGTCCCTGTGGGGACGACGCATCGAGCGGCGTATGTCCGCCGGTTTGGCAAGATAGAGTAGGGAAAATGACCATGGCAATTGTGACCAACACCAACGCCCAGTCGACCGGCAAAGAGCCGATGATCATGATGCGCGACGTGGAAAAGTGGTACGGCGCATTCTACGCCCTCAAGAAAGTCAACCTGACCGTCGCAAAGGGCGAAAAGATCGTTCTCTGCGGTCCGTCGGGGTCGGGCAAGTCGACGCTGATCCGCTGTATCAACCGGCTGGAAGCAAGTCAGGGTGGCGAGATCGTCGTATCGGGCCATACCGTAAAGGACGACCAGAAGGCGATCGATGCGGTCCGCCGCGAAGTCGGAATGGTGTTTCAGCAGTTCAACCTTTTCCCGCACAAGACGGTGCTCGAGAACTGCATTCTCGCGCCCATGCGCGTGCGCAAACTGTCGCGTCCCGAGGCGGAAAAGACGGCCCGCAAATATCTGGAACGGGTCCGCATCGGCGATCAGGCGGACAAATACCCGGCCCAGCTTTCCGGCGGCCAGCAGCAGCGCGTCGCGATTGCCCGCGCTCTCTGCATGGAACCCAAGGCAATGCTGTTTGACGAACCAACCTCGGCTCTTGACCCTGAAATGGTCAAGGAAGTGCTCGATACGATGGTGTCGCTCGCCCGCGACGGCATGACGATGATCTGCGTGACGCATGAAATGGGTTTCGCCCGCCAGGTCGCCGACCGCGTCATCTTCATGGCCGACGGCGAGATCGTCGAGGAAAATGATCCCGAAAGTTTCTTCAGCGCGCCCGCCCATCCCCGGACCCGGGCATTCCTGGGCGAGATCCTGTCGCATCATTGAACCCGCGTACAAGGCGCGTATCTGCATGCGTAAGCGCTTAAGGCACACCGTAAACGAGGCTGAAGCAAACGAGGGCAAGTCATGAAGACGTCCATAGCGACCGTATCGATCAGCGGTGAACTTCCGGAAAAGCTTGCAGCCATTGCGCAGGCGGGGTTCAGCGGTGTCGAGATCTTCGAAAACGACTTCCTGGCCTTCGACGGGACTCCTGCCGATGTCGGGCGCATGGTCCGCGATCACGGGTTGGAGATTACCCTGTTCCAGCCCTTCCGCGATTTCGAGGGCATGCCGGAACCGCACCGCTCGCGGCTGTTCGACCGGGCGGAGCGCAAGTTCGACATCATGCAGGAGCTGGGCACCGATCTGGTCCTCGTCTGCTCCAACGTGTCGCCGCTCGCGCTCGGCGGTATCGATCGAGCGGTGGCGGATTTTCACGAACTCGGGGAACGCGCTGCCAAGCGTGGCCTGAAAGTCGGTTACGAGGCGCTCGCCTGGGGCAAACACATTTCCGATCATCGCGATGCCTGGGAAGTTGTCCGGCGCACCAACCACCCGAATATCGGCATCATCCTCGACAGTTTCCACACGCTGTCGCGACAGATCGACATCAATTCGATCCGCTCTATCCCGAAGGAAAAGATCTTCATCGTCCAGCTGGCCGATGCGCCATTGATCGACATGGATCTGCTTTACTGGAGCCGACACTTCCGCAACATGCCGGGCGAGGGAGATCTGCCGGTCGAAGCATTTACCAGCGCCGTCGCCGAAACCGGCTATGATGGCTATTTCTCGCTGGAGATCTTCAATGACCAGTTCCGCGGCGGCTCGGCAAAGGCTATCGCGGCAGATGGTCACCGATCACTGATCACGCTTGGAGATCGGGTGCGTCGCAATCCGAATGCGTCGGGCCTGACGCTCCCGGTCATGCCGGACCGCAGCGCCGTGCAAGGGGTCGGCTTCGTCGAATTTTCGGCAAGCGAGGCCGACGCCGGAGAACTGGCCGGCATCTTGCGCACGCTCGGTTTTTCCAAGACCGCACAACACCGCAGCAAGAAAGTCAGCGTGTTTTCGCAGGGCAATATCAAACTACTTCTGAATACGGACGAGATGGGCTTTGCGAGTGCATCCTACGCCGTGCACGGCACCTCGGCCTATGCAATGGCTTTGAAGGTGGACGACGCGCGCGATGCGATGGATCGTGCGGTGGCATTGGGCGCCGAAGTGTTCAATCAACCCGTCGAGACGGGCGAGGTGACGATCCCCTCTATCCGCGGTGTCGGCGGAGGTCTGATCTACCTGCTCGATGACAAGACGGATCTTTCCCGCATCTGGGATATCGATTTCGCCCCAGTCGATGATGAGCATAAGAAGCAGGATGCCCACCTCCTGAGCGTCGATCATATCGCCCAGACGGTAGCGTATGAGGAGATGCTCACCTGGGTGCTTTTCTACACCTCGATCTTCGAGATGCAGAAGACGCCGATGGTCGATATCATCGACCCATCGGGCGTGGTGCGCAGCCAGGTTGTCGAAGCGCCGCAAGGCTACCTTCGCATTACCCTCAATGGTGCGGAAAACCGGCGAACGCTTGCTGGGCATTTTATTGCGGAGACATTCGGGTCCGGCATCCAGCATCTGGCATTCGAAACTGCGGATATCTTTGCGACGGCCGCGGCCCTGAAGGCGAACGGCTTCCGGCCCTTGCCGATCTCGCCAAACTATTATGGCGACGTGGAAACCCGCTTCGGTCTCGATCCGGACCTGACGGAGAGGCTAAAGGCGGAGAACATTCTCTACGACCGCGACGAGAACGGCGAATACTTCCAGCTCTATAGCGGCACGTTTGGGGAAGGCTTCTTCTTCGAGATCGTCCAGCGGCGCGATTATCGCGGTTATGGCGCAGCCAATGCGATCTTCCGCATTGCGGCCCTGAAGAAACAGATCAGGCCGGAAGGTGTGCCACGGCTTTAGGCTTCGCGGGAACCTTTGGTGATGAGGGGCCGGCCGGGTAGGCCGGCCCCTCATGCGTTTTTGGCTTAGCCGAACAGAACCAGGCTGCTTTTCAGCGTGACCCAGATGCCCCAGATCATGGGGATGCCGACGACGGCCCAGGCGAGAGCGGCCTGAGCGGAGAAGCCACCCTTGCCGATGCCGAATGAACCGGTCGGGCCAGCATTTGCAGCGGCAGTCTTTGCCTGCAGCGAGGCAACCTCTGCGTCGGACATAAACCACTTGTCGGCAAGCGGCCGCACCAGCGAGTTGGCGATGAGGCCAAGCACAAGCATGCCCGCAAGAATATACATCGTGCCGGTGTAGAGAGCCGGTCCCGGCGCAACGCCGGCAGCAATCTGCGCTTCACGAATGTAGTTCACCACGACCGGACCGACGATGCCGGCAGTCGCCCAGGCCGTCAGAAGACGACCGTGGATCGCGCCGACGAACTGGGTTCCGAAGATATCGGCAAGATAGGCCGGGATGGTTGCGAAGCCGCCGCCATACATGGACAGGATGATGCCGAATGCCAGAACGAACAGACCCTTGTTGCCGAGGTTGGCAAGTGTCGGTGCGGTTGCATAGAGGATAATGCCGAGGATGAAGAACGTGTAGTAGGTGTTCTTGCGGCCGAGCTTGTCCGAAAGCGAGGCCCAGACAAAGCGTCCGCCGATGTTGAAGAGCGACAGAAGGCCGGTGAAGCCCGCAGCGATTGCTGCGATCTGTGCCTTCTGTCCAGCGTCGAGCTGCGCGAACGCGACGTCCGGCAGACCGATCAGCGAACCGGCGAAGATTTCCTGCAGCATCGGCGATGCCATGCCGATAACGCCGATACCGGCGGAGACGTTGAGGCAAAGCACGGCCCAAATCAGCCAGAACTGCTTTGTCTTGTGGGCGTCACGCAGGTGAACGTGCTTCGTCGTGATCATCGTCGACTTCGAAGCCGGCGGTGTCCAGCCTTCAGGACGCCATCCTGCCGGCGGGATGCGGTAGCCAAAGGCGCCACCCATCATGAAGCAGAAATAGATCGCCGCCATGGCGATGAAGGTCTGCCACACGCCGACCGATACGTCGGTCTTGAAGAAGTTCATCAGAAGGTTGGCAAGCGGAGCGCCGATCATTGCGCCGCCGCCGAAGCCCATGATCGCCATGCCTGTCGCCATGCCGCGGCGGTCCGGGAACCACTTGATCAGCGTCGATACCGGCGAGATGTAGCCGAGACCGAGACCGATGCCGCCGATCACGCCAGCACCCACCCACATCAGCCAAAGCTGGTGGGTCATGACGCCCATTGCGGCTACGAGAATGCCGCCGCACCAGCAGCATGCCGATACGAAACCAGCCTTGCGTGGCCCCACTTTTTCAAGCCAGCCGCCCCAAATGGCGGCGGAGCAACCCAGCAACACGAAGAACAGCGTGTAGATCCAGCCGAGATCGGCAACGCGCCAGTTGCAGCTTGTTGTAAACAGGGCCGTCAGCAGGCCCATTCCTGTGCATGACGGGTCGGCCGCACCGGGAATGGCGCGCGAAAGCGGCAGCCAGAAGACGCTGAAGCCGTAGGCCATGCCGATGCAAAGGTGGATAGCAAGCGCTGCCGGCGGCACAAGCCAACGGTTGAAGCCCGGTTTTGCGATAATACGTTCCTTCTCCAGGAGACCGGCGCTTTCGGCGCGGCCTCCTGCTGTTCCTGCAATTGCCATAAAAGAAGATCCCTCTCTGAGTAATGGCTTTCAACGTGAACTCACCACTGCCCTCCAGCTGAAGGCGAGCGCACGTGATGCTTTCCGGTGTGATCTGCCGGAAGCGGTTTCGTCTGGCCCCATTCCCTAACGTCCGGAAGTACCCACGGCAGTTCCCTCTTTGGTTCCCGTACCCATACCGTCCGTTTCTTTCGGTCGGCGGATCAGTGTCGAAGCCTCGATGACAAGCGGCAGCAGTCCTGCGCCGCCGGCATCGAGATGCTCGAAAAGGTGCCGGCGCATGCGCGGCTCCCAGAATTTATTGATATGCGTGGCAACGCCATCCATCCGCACGCCTTCCGGCTGCGACAGGAAAAATGTTGCGATCTGGTTTGCCATTCGGACCAGCTTTTCGTGGCCGTGATGTTCATCGGGCACGCTCGTGTCAAACTGATCATGCGACATCGTTAGAAACTCCGATGGCGATGAAGCGACCCTTCATGGACGGAGCGCGATAGGTCCCGCCGATCCGCGCAACCGAATTTCTCCGGCTATGATAGCTGAAACCTATCGTATGATTGGCTGGTACCAAGATTGAGCGAGTTGCACTGTTTCCGTTACGACGGCTAGTTTCAAGAACTGCACTTGCGACGAACAGTGGCGTCATAGGACTCTGCGACAAATTGGCACTCCCCCTTAATCTGGTTCTTGACCTGTTTGCAAGAGCCCTGCGGCCTCACCGACTGCCTATTTGCAATTGATAATTCCGATTACTCCGCAGCCTCCATTCGACCTGCGATGCGTCTCGATCTGCGCGACAGGTCGCCGTAGTCCTGCTGCCATTCCGTCGGGCCATTGGAAGGAGACACCTGCACTGCCGTGACCTTGTATTCCGGACAGTTGGTAGCCCAGTCGGAATAGTCGGTGGTGATCACATTCGCCTGCGTATCGGGATGGTGGAAGGTGGTGTAGACGACACCCGGCGCCACGCGGTCGGTGATGAGAGTCCGCAGTGTCGTATCGCCGGCCCGGCTGGCAAGCTTGATCCAGTCGCCGTCCTTGATGCCACGCTGCTCGGCGTCGTGCGGATGGATTTCAAGACGGTCTTCCGCATGCCAGACGACGTTGTCGGTCCGCCGCGTCTGCGCCCCGACGTTGTACTGCGACAGAATACGGCCGGTGGTGAGCAGAAGCGGGAAACGCGGCCCGGTGCGTTCGTCGGTCGCGACATATTCCGTGCGGATGAACTTGCCCTTGCCGCGCACGAAGCCGTCGACATGCATGATCGGCGAACCCAGCGGATGCGCTTCGTTGCAGGGCCACTGCACCGAGCCCATCTCTTCCAGATAGTCGTAGGAGACCTTGGCAAAGCTCGGGGTCGTAGCGGCGATCTCGTCCATCACCTGCGACGGATGGGTGTAGTTCCACGGCAGCCCCATCGCCTGCGCCAGTTTCTGCGTCACTTCCCAGTCGGCAAGGCCATTCTTCGGGCTCATCACCTTGCGAACCCGGTTGATGCGCCGCTCCGCATTGGTGAACGTGCCGTCCTTTTCGAGGAAGGTCGAGCCGGGCAGGAAGACATGCGCGTAATTGGCGGTTTCGTTGAGGAACAGGTCGTGCACGACGACGCATTCCATCGCTTCGAGACCGGCGGAGACATGCTTGGTATCCGGGTCGGACTGCAGGATATCCTCGCCCTGGATGTAGATGCCCCTGAATGTGCCCTCGACCGCCGCATCCAGCATGTTGGGAATGCGCAGCCCCGGTTCGTTGTTGAGCGTCACGCCCCACAGTTTCTCGAATGTCTCGCGGGTGGCATCGTCGGAGATGTGGCGATAGCCCGGCAGCTCGTGCGGGAAGGAGCCCATGTCGCAGGCGCCCTGGACATTGTTCTGGCCCCGCAGCGGATTGACGCCGACGCCGGGCCGGCCGAGATTGCCGGTGACCATGGCAAGGTTGGCGATCGCCATCACCGTCGTCGAGCCCTGGCTGTGCTCGGTGACGCCGAGACCGTAATAGATCGAGCCATTGCCGCCGGTCGCAAACAGCCGGGCTGCACCGCGCAGCAGATCGGCGGGAACGCCGGTATAGGCCTCCGTCGCTTCCGGGCTATGCGCGTCTTCCGAAACAAACGCCGCCCAATCCTCGAATTCCGACCAGTCGCAGCGCTCGCGGATAAAGGCTTCGGCAAACAGTCCCTCGGTGACGATGACATGCGCCAGCGCGGTCAGGACAGCCACATTGGTGCCTGGCTTTAAGGGGAGGTGAAACGCTGCCTCGACATGGGGCGAGCGGACGATATCGGTGCGGCGCGGATCGATGACGATGAGTTTCGCACCCTGCCGCAACCGCTTCTTCAGCCGCGACCCGAATACCGGATGACCGTCGGTCGGGTTGGCGCCGATGATCATGACCACGTCGGTGTGCTCGACGCTGTCGAAATTCTGCGTTCCGGCCGAGGTTCCGAAAGCCTGGCCGAGCCCATAACCAGTCGGCGAATGGCAGACGCGGGCGCAGGTGTCGACATTGTTGTTGCCGAAACCGGCGCGGATCAGCTTCTGAACGAGGAATGTCTCTTCGTTGGTGCAGCGCGACGAGGTGATGCCGCCGATCGACTCGCGCCCATACTGATACTGGATGCGCCGGAACTCGGAGGCGACATGGCTGAACGCTTCTTCCCAGCTCACCTCGCGCCAGGGATCGGAAATTTTTTCGCGGATCATTGGATTGAGGATGCGGTCCTTGTGGCTCGCATAGCCATAGGCAAACCGTCCCTTGACGCAGGAGTGGCCGCGATTAGCCTGGCCGTCCTTCCACGGTACCATCCGTACCAGTTCTTCGCCGCGCATTTCAGCCTTGAACGAACAGCCGACACCGCAATAGGCGCAGGTCGTGACCGTCGAATGCTCGGGCTGGCCGATGGCGATTACCGATTTCTCGGTCAGCGTCGCGGTCGGACAGGCCTGCACGCAGGCACCGCAGGAGACGCATTCGGAATCGAGGAAATGTTCATGCGCCCCGGGCGAGACGCGGCTCTCGAAACCGCGGCCCTCGATTGTCAGCGCGAATGTGCCCTGCACTTCCTCGCAGGCGCGGACGCAGCGCGAACAGACGATGCATTTGGAAGGGTCATAGGTAAAGTAAGGGTTCGACTCGTCCTTCGGCATCCACTTCGCATTGATGGCGCCGTCGGTCCGGGCCCTCACATGGTTGTCGCCCTCGTAGCCATAGCGAACGTCGCGAAGCCCGACGGCACCCGCCATGTCCTGCAGCTCGCAGTCGCCATTGGCGGCGCAGGTGAGGCAATCGAGCGGGTGGTCGGAGATGTAGAGCTCCATCACGCCCTTGCGGATCTGCTTCAGCCGCTCCGTCTGCGTGTGGACGACGATCCCGGGCGCGACCGGCGTGGTGCAGGAGGCCGGCGTGCCGTTGCGGCCTTCGACCTCGATGAGACAGAGCCGGCAGGACCCGAAGGCATCCACCATGTCGGTGGCGCAGAGCTTCGGCACCTGAATACCGGCTTCCATCGAAGCCCGCATGATCGAGGTGCCGGCGGGAACGGTGATCTGGCGCCCGTCGATGGTCAGCGTCACCGTCTCGGTGGATTTCGAAACTGGTGTGCCGTAGTCGATTTCATGAACGAGGGACATGATGCGTCTCCTGTTTGAAAATGGGGGTGTGGACTGGGCGGCGTGGAGAAAGATCCCCTCTGGCCTGCCAGCTATCTCCGCCACAAGGGGGGCGAACAGATGCCGGGGCGACAATGCCCAATAGGGAAGCAAGCCGCGCGGCAGGTTGAGCCCTCCCACCTGTGGGGAGGGCGGCGAGCACAGCGAGCGGGAGGGGTCTTGTTGCCCGCCCTTCGCTATAGCTGCGGGCATTCGTAATTCGAAAAGCCAAATCGTTGGCTTTTCGTCTGCTACGCAGAGCACTCCTCATCATTCCGCCGCCTCCACCATCGGTGCCGGCGCAAAATCCTCCGGAAAATGGTTCATCGCGCTCATGACCGGATAGGGCGTGAAGCCGCCGAGCGCGCAGAGCGAGCCGAACTTCATCGTGTTGCAGAGATCCTCCAGCAGCACCTTGTTCTTGTCAGGCTCGATGCCGGCGCGGATCTTGTCGACCGTCTCGACGCCGCGGGTGGAGCCGATGCGGCAGGGTGTGCACTTGCCGCAGCTTTCGATGGCGCAGAACTCCATTGCGAAACGGGCCTGTTTCAGCATGTCGGCGCTATCATCGAACACCGAGATGCCCGCGTGGCCGATCAGTCCGCCTCTTTCGGCAAAGGCCTCGTAGTCGAAGGGCGTATTGAAAAGTTGCCTAGGGAAGTAAGCGCCGAGCGGACCGCCCACCTGTACCGCCTTGACCGACCGCCCGGTCGCCGTGCCGCCACCGATATCTTCGATGATCTGGCCGAGCGTCAGCCCGAAAGCCGCCTCGAACAGGCCGCCATGCTTGACGTTGCCGGCGATCTGAATCGGGATCGTGCCGCGCGAGCGGCCCATGCCGAAATCCCGGTAGAATTCTGCGCCGCGCTCCATGATCACAGGCACAGAGGCGAGAGAGATGACGTTGTTGACCACCGTCGGCCGGCCGAGAAATCCCTGCAAAGCCGGTAGCGGCGGTTTTGCCCGCACGGTACCGCGCTTGCCTTCCAGCGAGTTCAAGAGCGACGTCTCCTCGCCGCAGACGTAGGCGCCGGCACCGGAGCGGATCTCGATGTCGAAGGCATAGACCGAGCCGATTACAGAAAGCCCGAGGATGCCAGCAGCGCGGGCGATCTCGACGGCCTCGGTCATCGTAGCAATGGCATGCGGATATTCGGAACGGGTATAGACATAACCCTTCGTGGCGCCGGTCGCGATGCCTGCGATCGCCATGCCCTCGATCAGCACGAAGGGATCACCCTCCATGATCATCCGGTCGGCAAACGTGCCGCTGTCGCCCTCGTCGGCATTGCAGACGATGTATTTCTGGTCGCCCGGCGCGTCCATCACCGTCTTCCATTTGATGCCGGTCGGAAAACCGGCACCGCCGCGGCCGCGAAGTCCGCTGTCGGTCACCTGAGCGACGATCTCGGCCTGCGACATTGCGATGGCGTTCCGAAGGCCCACAAGTCCGTTGTGCCCACGATAATCGTCGAGAGACAGGGGATCAGTGATGCCGCAGCGGGCAAAGGTCAGCCGGGTCTGCTGACGAAGGAAAGGAATTTCCTCCGTCAGCCCGAGACAGAGGTCGTGGCCTCCGCCATCCATCAACCCGGCATCGAACAGACCCGCCACGTCGCCGGTCTTGACCGGACCGTAGGCAACGCGCCCTCTGTCCGTCTCGACCTCGACCAGCGGCTCCAGCCAGACCATGCCGCGCGAGCCGTTGCGGACAAGCTTGGCATCCAGCCCGCGGCTGTCGATTTCCTGCGCGATGGCCTTTGCCACCCTGTCTGCGCCGAGGGCGAGGGCGGCGGCATCGCGCGGAACGAAGATCGTAACCGTCATCGCCTTGCCTCCTGCACCATGTCGCCGAGACACTGCTCGTCGACCCGACCAAAGAGTTCGCCGTCCATCATCGCGGCCGGTGCGCAGGCGCAGAGACCGAGACAGTAGACCGGCTCCAGCGTGACCGAGCCATCGAGCGTCGTCTGGTGAAAATCGATCCCGAGAACCTGCCGGGCGCGATCCGCGATATGGTCGCTGCCCATCGACTGGCAGGCCTCGGCCCGACAGAGCTTCAGCACATGACGGCCCGCCGGATGATCGCGGAATTCGTGATAGAAGGTGACGACGCCGTGCACCTCGGCGCGAGACAGGTTGAGTTCGGTCGCGATCACCTGCTTGACCTCATCCGGCACGTAACCGAACTCCGCCTGAATGGCATGCAGGATGGGCAGCATCGGCCCTTCGAGATGCTTCAGGCTTGCGATAATGCTCAGCGACCGCGCGGTGAACTCACCGGCGGAAATATGCATGTTCATATGAGCGGCCTCCCCGCTGATCCCGCAAGCCGACCTCCACGACAGCCAACGGGGTCAAAACACGTGCAAGGTGGGCGAACCCAGCTTCACGATGCAGGAAAGTGTCTCATCTCATGATTTTTGGTCAATAGTGCAGAACGGTTACGCAATAGAACAAAGCTATCGCAGAACCTGCCGCCATTCGGACGCTTCCGAGTCTTAACTGCAAGACCCGCAACTATAGCGATGCACGAAGTCTTAGCAGAAGCCGTTCAGCTTGAGGATCTTGTGCGCCTCGATCGATGCGCGAAGCTCGTCTTCCGATGTTCGGCTGCCCTGGTTTGCATCGGGATGGTGCATCTTGAGGCGCTCTTTGTAGCGGAGCCTGATCTGCGCGGGCGTTGCGTCTTGCGGAAGTCCGAGTGTCTCGAACGCCTTTGCTTCGAGAACCTTGAGCTTTCTTGCCTGCTGTTCCGCCTTTTGCGCCTTACGCTGCTCCGCGCTCTTTCGCGCGTTGAGCGCCTTTGCCGACCCGGAGCGGGTCGTCAGCGGCATCGGAATTTCGGTTGGCTGCTTGACACCGGTTCCCATCGTTGAGCGCTGGCCAGCGACCGCTTCCTTCTGGTAGCGGGCGACCACGGGATCGGACTGGGCGGGCGAAAAGTTATAGCCCTTGTTATAATCCTTGATGTGCTCGAGACAGAACAGAAGATACAGGCCTTCGCCGCCCTGGCCGACTGGCGCACGGTGGGAACCCTTTTTTTCGCAGCCATCCCACTGGCATCTCGGCCCGGATGTGTCGCTTTGCGGCGCAGGCTTTTTGCGGATGGACTTCAGGCCCACAAATATCTTCGAATCGACTGTCATACGCGTCTATATGGCGGCAAGCTGCGATCTCGGCAAGCGGCGAACCTGCGTTCCACATTTATCCGTGTTTTTCGGAAAACAACTGTGCTTTTGGCGGCGATATCCGGCCTGGGTTACCGAGCATCGCCGCAGCTATCTCGGGGTTACTTGATCAAAAACCGGTGAGACGGGGCAGCCAGGTCGAAAGCGCCGGAATGAAGGTGATCACAAGCAGGATCACGACATAGGCGATGAGGAACGGTGTCATTTCCCGCGAGATCTCGCTGACCCTGATCCTGACCGCGGCCGACACGACATAGAGAAGCTGGCCGACGGGTGGAGTAATCAGCCCGATCGTCAGGTTGAGAATGACGATCATCGCAAAGTGGATCGGATCGATCCCCAGGCTGAAGGCGATCGGCGCCAGGATCGGCACCAGGATCATGACGCCGGGAAGCGGATCCATGAATGTGCCGAAAAGCAGCAACAGCACGTTGACGGCGAGAAGGAACATGATCGGGCTGAGGTTCCACGATATGATCAGGTCCGCCATATATTGCGGCACGCCTTCAATGATCAGCACCCAGGCAAAGGCGCGTGCGGCAGCAAGGATGAGCAGAATGCCGACGGTGATCATCGCCGAACGGAAGATGATATCAGGCAGATCCCGCATGTGCAGGGAGCGGTAGATGAACATGCCGCAAAACAGCGAATAGAACACCGCGATGACGGATGCCTCGGTCGGGGTGAAGTACCCGGCGCGGATGCCGCCGACGACGATGACGATCAGGGCGACCGCCGGCATCGCGTAAACCGTCGTCCTTACCATCTCGGCAAGAGTCGGCCGCAGATCCATCGAGCGGTAGTTGCGCTTGCGGGAAATGTAGAAATTCACGAGGCACATCGCGGCGGAGATCAGGAGACCGGGGATCACACCCGCAACGAACAGTCCGCCGACCGAAACGCGATTGTCCTGCAGGGCATAGATGATCATGGTGATCGACGGCGGGATGATCGGATCGACGATCGCCACGGCCGCGGCAAGCGCGGACGCATAGCGCTTCTCGTAACCGCTTTTTTCCATCATCCGGATTGTCATGGCGCCGGGTCCGGCCGCTGCCGCGAGCGCCGAGCCGGAAATGCCGGCAAACAGCGTCGTCGAAATGATGCTGGCATAGCCAAGCCCGCCTCGAGCGCGGCCGACAAATTGCGCCGCAAGGCGCAGAAGGTGGTGCGTCAGGGCGCCGCCCGTCATCAGTTCAGCCGCGAGGATAAAGAACGGGACCGCGAGGAGAGGAAAGCTGTCGACGCCGGAGAACATTTCCTTGATCACGACGATCTGCGGATAGCGGCTGCCGAGAATGACGGCGAGCCAGGTCGAAATCGCCAGCGTGAAGGCTATCGGCACGCCGACGGCCATCAGGATGAAAAACGAAACGAAGAGAATGGAAATCATCATGGTCAGGCAGCAACCGGCGGGAGGTCGTCTTCGCCCTGCAGCGCGCTCATGCCGCCGATGACGTAGGTGCGCAGAACCAGGAGAAGATGGATGGTCAAAAGGGTGAAGCCGATCGGGATCGCGAGATAGATATAGCCGAAGGGGATCTGCGTGGACGGCGTCGTCTGCAGCATCGTGCGGCCAACGTAGGTTTTGCCGGCCCAGATCATGACCGCGAAGAACGCGAACATGATGATCGCCGAGATGATGCGAAGGATGCGGGCTTTGCGATCTCCGACCGCGATCTGGACGTTGTCGATCGCCGTCAACGAACCGTGCCTGAGCGTAATGCCGGCTCCGATGAATGTCAGCCAGATCATCAGGTGGCGGGCAACTTCGTCCGACCAGGTGATCGACTGATTGGTGAGAAACCGAAGGCAGACGTTGAGAAACACCAGGATCGCCATCGCAGACAGTATAGCGATCAGCAGCCAGCGATTGAGATCGACGAAAATACGTTCGAATTTCTGCATTGCACCCCCGGCGCTCGAAGCGCCGCCCCTCGGATCGATCCGCTGACGGGCGTCCACCTGAAGAGGGCGCCCGTCGAAGTGTTGACGCGCTTATTTCGTGGCGATGATCTGGTCGACAAGTTCCTTGGTATAGGTCTTGTAGTAACCGTCATAGGCGGACTGGATCGACTTCTGGAACGCGGCCTTCTGCTCGTCACTGAGCACGTTGACCTGCATGCCTGAAGCCTTCGCCTTTTCCACGCCGTTCTTTTCGGAGGCGTCGACAAAGGCGCGCATGGCTTCTTTGCCCTTCAGCGCACCGTCCGCGAAGATCTTCTGTTCGTCCTCGGAAAGGCTTTCCCAGAACGATGGCGCCACGATCAGCATTGCCGGCGAATAGACGTGTCCGGACACCGTCAGATACTTCTGAACTTCCCAGAGCTTGGCGGAGACGATGACCGAAAGCGGGTTTTCCTGTCCGTCGATCGCGCCCTGCTGCAGGGCTGGAATGACTTCCGGCCAGGACATTGGCGTCGGTGCGGCACCAGCCGTCTTGAAGGCCGCGATATGGACCGGATTTTCCATGGTGCGGATCTTCAGCCCGGCCAGATCCTCCGGCTTTTCGATCGGCTGGCGGTTGTTGGTGATGTGGCGAAAGCCCTGCTCGCCCCAGGCAAGGGCGATCAGCTCGCGATCGCGGAACTTTTCAAGGATGCCTTCACCGATCGGTCCGTCCAGCACGGCGCGCGCATGCGTCAGGTCGCGAAACAGGAACGGAATATCAGTGACGCCAATCTCGGGTACGAAGTTGGAAAGTGCCCCGGAGGAGACCACGACGGCCTGGACGCCGGTTCCAAGCTGCAGGCCTTCGATGACTTCGCGCTCGCCACCCTGTGCGGAGGACGGGAAATGCGTGAACTTGAATTTGCCCTGGCTGGTTTCGGTAACGTATTTGTCCCAGCCATCGGCGGCGGCACCGTAATGGGAATCGCGCGCCAGCGCGTAGGCGATCTTCACCTCGGTTGCCTGTGCCAAGGCACCGGTTGCCCAGGTCGCTGCAAGGGTGGCAGCCGCAACGGCGCCAGCAAAAGTCCGTCTGTTCAACGCATGAAACACGTGTTTTCCTCCCGTAGAGCGCGTCGTCCTCATCCGCGCATGTGGACGACCTCCATCCGCGAAAACCTGATAGACGTCAAGTTCATCCAAGGCCGATAGAAGAGCCTCGCCGGGGGTATTTCGGTTGCAGTCTGATCGACGGCTGATGTCTGTGGTGGAAAAGACGCATCGCCTGCTTTCAGGCTCTGCAAGACGCAGGCTTTGGTCGAGGCGCACGACGTCGCCTCGACTGCCTGAAATCATGGTCCTTCGCAGATCGGCGCCTGGCCGGTCACCGTCTCGCCCACTTCGACGGCATAGGCGCGCAGGCCATGTGCATCGAGGTTGATAATCCGGTAGCAGGGATTGCCGCCCGTCCAGAACGGCATCGGATTGGCAAGGTCTGTCACGAATCGATGGGCGCAGGCCTGACCGGAGCTGTAGGCGATGCCCTCGGCGCTCGTTCCCGACATCGGAACATGGATATGGCCGAACACGATATGACGGATGCCCGCTTTGTGGCCGGCAAGCCGGCGCATGATCCGCCCGTCGTCATGCATGCCGATGTGATCGAAATGGGCAATGCCGCAGTCGATCGGCGGGTGATGGATAAAGACTGTGACCGGGTGCTTGCCGGCACCTTCGAGCGCCTCGTCCAGAAACGCCATGCGGTCTTCGCCGAAGACGCCACCGATGACAGCGGCCTCATGGCTATCGAGAAAGACAAGCCGTCCGAACTCGGTATCGAGGAAGGACTGGATATATCCGTTTGCATCGAGCGGATGGGCAGGGAATGCCGCCCTGAAATTCGGCCGGTCGTCATGGTTGCCGAGCATCAGGCGCACTTCGAACGGTACGGGCGCCAGAATATCCTTGAGGATGTCATAGGCTTCGGGATCACCGTGATTGCAGAGGTCGCCGGTCATCACCAACAGGTCCGCATCGGCGTGCTTCTCGAGGACATCAGCCACGGCTGCGCGCAACTGTTTCTCGGGGTCGACACCGTTCACGGACTGGCCTGACAGCATCAGGTGCGTATCGGTGATCTGCAGAATTTTCATCGTCGTTCTCTCAAGAATGAAGAGGCCGCGGAGAGGCTCCCCGCGGCCGTAGGCATTGGTCAGTGATTACTTCATCAACGCGTTGGTCTGCTCGACGATCTGCTTCAGACCGGCCTCGGGCGTGACTTCGCCGCGCATGACGGTGCCGATGATGTCGCGCTGGGTGCGCCAGATGCGAACGGAATCGCCACCCGGATAACCGGCCCATGGCAGCGAGCGTTCAGCCTGGAGCGAAGCGGTTTTGACGTTCGGATGCTCGGCATAGTAGGGCGCGAGGAATTCCGGACCGGTGGCGAGTTTGTTGGTCGGCAGGTAACCGGTGATGCGAACGATGACGTTCTGCGCTTCCGGGCCTGTCACCCACTTCATATACTTCCAGGCAGCGTCCTGCTTTTCCTTGTCCTGGGTCAGCATTACGGCCGAGTTTCCGCCGGTCGGCACGCCGCCCTTTTCAGGGTTATCCAGCGGGAAGGTCGAGGTCACCAGCTTGAAGCGGTCACCGACCAGCGCTTCGATCGTCTGCACGTGGGCAGGCGTCGAGAAGATGAAGCCGGTCAGGCCTGCACCGAACTGCTGACGCGACTGGTCCCAGTCAAGCAGGTTCTGGCCGCCTTCGGTGACGAAACGACGCGCCAGCTTCAGAGCATTGAGGCCGATCTCGTTGTCGAAGCCGACGGTCTTGGTGGTCTCGTCAACCAGCTTGCCGCCCTGATTGGTGATGAGCGCCTGCCACAACCAGTCATCCGGCCACAGGTTGATATCGTAGCCCATGCCGGACACCTTGGCGTCCTGCGCGTGGATCTTGTTGGCAAGCTGGATCAGGCCGTCGAACGTCTTCGGCATGTTGTCCGGATCGCCGCCGGCCTTACGGACCAGTTCGGCGTTGACGTAGATGATCGGCGAAGAGGCGTTGACCGGCAGGCCGTACTGCTTGCCGTCGACCATGCCCAGCGCTGACATCTTCGGCGAATAGTTCTTGTCGAGGAAGGCTTGGCCGCCGTCCTTTTCGATGAACGGCGCGAGATCGGTGATCTGCTTGCGCGGTGCAAGTGTATGGACCAGTTCCGCCGTCAGATTGTAGCCGGAGAAATAGACGTCCGGCAGGTTGCCGGTGACGGCTGCGCGAAGCACCTGCTGCTGGCCATCGTTATAGCCAGGCGCCGGCGCCAGGAAGTTGATCTTGATGTCCGGATTGTTCTTCATGAACTCATCGGCCAGCGGCTGATGAAATTTGGTGAAGCCCGGCAGGTTGTAGAGAATGTTGAGGGTGACATCCGCTGCAAAGCTCTGCGCGGAGAATCCCGTCAGAGCAAGGCCAAGGGCCAGGCCGCCGAGAGCGGTCCGTCGTTTGATGTTCATTGTCGTCTCCGAAGGGTTCGGTTGAGGGAGGAAGGCTAAGGCTAGTAAGGCTAGAGCAGTTACTTCACGCCGGTCATGGTGATGCCGGCGATGAAATGTTTTCTGGCAAGAAGAAAGCAGACAACCATGGGGGCGGTGATGATCGTCGCGCCCGCCATGAGTGCGCCGTAGTTCGCTCCGGATTCGACGTCCGCGAAGAACAGCATGCCGAGCGGCGGCGGCGCCAGATTGGTGTCGGTGACAACGATCATCGGCCAGTAGAGGTCGTTCCAGTGGGCAACCAGCGAGAACACCGAGAAGGCCGCAAGCGAAGGCAGCGAGCCGCGCAGCACCAGCCGGAAGCAGATTTCCAGTTCCGAAAATCCATCCATGCGTGCGGCTTCGATGATCTCGTCGGGATAGCTGCGAAACGACTGGTTGAAGAGGAAGATCGCAAAGACCGAGAGAAGAAAAGGCATCATCATCGCGAAATAGGTGTTGAGCAGCTGCGCTTTCGCGAGCCCCACGAAGAGGGGGAGGGCAAGCGCCTGGATCGGCACGGTGAGTGCGGCAATGACCAGCGTCAGCAGCAGTTTGCGGCCGGGAAAGCGGAGTTTCGCGAGCGCGTAGGCTGCAGGCACGGCAGTCAGCACCTGCACGATCAGGATGCCGAAGCAGACGATCACGCCGTTCAGCATGAAGCGGAGCATCGGTACCTGACTGGCGGCCCGCGAATAGTTGTCGACGGCTGCAAATTTCTCCGGGATCGGCCAGAGCGAGACGCTGAAGATCTCGGCCGGCGAACGGATGGAGGTCAGAAACATCCAGTAGAACGGCAGCAGCATCACGAAGGCCCCGGCGGCCAGAACGACATGCGGCAAATATCTGCGGAGCGCGGCCATCAGTAATGTACCTTCCGGTCCATATGCACCGTCTGGCCGATCGAGAGCACCAGCACGATGGCAAGAAAAATCAGGGTGAGGGCGGCCGCATAGCCGGTGTTGGAATATTCGAAGCCTTCAAGGTAAAGCGCGAACAGCAGCACTTCCGAGCCTGAGCGACCTTTGGTCAGAACCGCGACGGTTTCGAAAACCTTGAATGCGGATATCGACGTGGTGACGATGACGAACATCATCGTCGGCCCCAGCATCGGCAATGTGACCGTCAGGAAGCGGTCGATCGGATTCTTCGCGCCGTCGAGCCGGACGGCCTCATGCAGATCCTTCGGGATCGCGGTCAGGCCGGCCAGGAAGAGCACCATGTTGAAGCCCAGCACCTGCCAGATGCCGATGATCGCCATGGTCGGGATGAGCAGCGACGGGTTGGACAGAAAGCCGACCGGCTCGAAGCCGAACCACTTGATTGCCGCATTGACCGGCCCGAGCGAGGGGTGCAGCAGGAACTGGAACACGGTTGCCATCGCCACGAGCGTTGCCGTTACCGGCAGGAAATAGGCGATCTCCCAGAAGGCGCGGCTGCGCTTTCTGTTATAGACGAGAAGCGCCACCCCGAGCGCCAGGATGACGCCCGCCGGAATAACGATGACCGCGTAAAGCACCGTGTTCCACAATGCCCGCAGGAATACCGGATCGCTGAACGCCTTGCGAAAGTTGTCGAGGCCAACGAAGCTGGTGGACATGGCGCCGAGCTGATAGTCCGTGACCGAGAAGACGGCGAGAACAAGCATCGGAATGATGTAGATGGCGAGCATCAGCAGCACAGCCGGAGCAACGAAGAAAAGCCCCCGGCGTGCCATGCGGCGTGCTGTCGAGGATTTGCGTGGCCGGGCCTCTGAAATTGCCTCTACCGTTGAAGCCGCCATACTCACGCCGGCACCTGTTCGTGAACGGTGATCTCGCGGCGCTTCTCGTCGGACCCGAAAAGATGGACGCCTTCCTTTGAAAACGCCAGCCGAACATTTCCATCCGCATCCGCGCCAAGATCGTCACCGACCCGCTGCCGCATGACGATGGAAATGGAAGGATCGCAGTTGAGATTGAAGGTGACAAAACGGTCTGCGCCCTGAGTTTCGGTGCGTACTAGGCGTGCCTCGATGCCGTCTTCTGCGGGAAAGACATCTTCGGCGCGGATGCCGAGTGTCGCAGGTCCCGGCCATGCGTTGCGCGCGGTGATACCGAGCTTTTGTCCGAACAGAACGATCTCTCCCGATGCGTCCAATTCGACGGGCAGGAGGTTGATCGATGGCGTTCCGATGAAACGTGCCACCGTCAGGGTCGAAGGGCGCCGGTAAAGTTCGTCCGGTGTGCCGAGCTGCTCGATGCGGCCTTCCGACATCAGGGCAATGCGGTCCGACATGGTCATCGCTTCGATCTGGTCATGGGTGACATAGATGAAGGTGGCGCCAAGGCGGCTGTGCAGGTTGGTCAGTTCGCCACGCATATGTGCGCGCAGTTTCGCGTCTAGATTGGACAGCGGCTCATCCATCAGGAAGGCGGAAGGCGAACGGACCAGGGCGCGGGCAAGCGCCACGCGCTGGCGCTGGCCGCCGGAAAGCTGTGCCGGCCTTCGATCGAGCAGATGGCCGATCTGCAGCACGTCGGCTGCTTCCTTTACCGAAGCATCGATCTCGCGGAGCATTTCGGCATTCGCGATCATGCGCCCGATCAGCGGCAACCTCGACCAGACCGAAAGGCGGCGCATGCGCAGCGGCGTCGCGATATTGTCGCGCACGGTCATATGAGGATAGAGCGCGTAGGACTGGAACACCATTGCCAGATTGCGGTCGGACGGATCCACATCGGTGACATCGCGGCTGCCGATCGACACCGTTCCGCGATCCGCGGTCTCAAGGCCTGCGATGATCCGGAGCAACGTGGATTTGCCGCAGCCGGACATGCCCACGAGCGATAGAAACTCGCCAGGACGAATGGAAAGGTCGATGCCCTTCAGGACGTCGTCGGCCCCGAAGCCTTTCCCGATGCCGGCAATGTTAAGCGATTGAGGCTGCATTCTGAGCTCCTTTTCGAAGGGGCTATGCAGCTGCGACATGACGGTGTTGCGACAGTTTTGAGAAGGTTATGTAACGGAGGAGGAGGGCGGGAGGTGGACTGTTGGGTGCTAAGCCTGCCCCTCAGGGTCGACGGCGGTTAGAGACCTCGCCGGTCATTCGTTCAGCTGCCCTCATCCGGAATGTTCAACACCTCTCCACAGGCCTTGCAATGCACCGCGTCTGCGTCATGGCGTTGCAGAGCGCAGCGCGGGCAGGGAAACGTGACCTTGTGCGGCCTGACGATCGCCTGCGCCAGCCGGACGAACAGCGAGATGCCGATGATCATGGTGAAGACGGATGTCAGCTTGCCGACCGTTCCCGGAAGCGTGATATCGCCGAAACCGGTCGTGGTGACCGTTGCCACCGTGAAGTAGAGCGCGTCGATGAAACCTTCGCTTCCGTCACGATTGTAGAAGAACGTGGTGTAAACGAACCCGGTCATCAGAAACAGGAACACCAGGAAGTTCAGCACGGCGCGCACGACGTCCAGGTACGACACGCAGCCCGCACGCCGCAGAACCTCCTTCAGCAACGGGCTTTGTCCGATGGCCCAAAGGCGCATGACGCGAAGAAAAGCAAAGTTGAACAGCGCGTCGGGGAAAAGCAGCGTCACCAGGAGGACGAGATCGATCCAGGTCAACGGCCTTGCGAGCCAGTGTCGCAGTGACGGTGCTGCGACGGCGCGGACCATGAGCTCCAAGCCGATCCAGGCTGCGATGATGTAATCGACGATCAGATAGGACGGGCTGGACCGAAGATACGGGCCGAGCAGGAAGAATGCCAGGATCGCCAGATCGACGACCGCAAATGCAGCCTGCATGGCGATGGCGTTCCGACCCGTAGGGCGCTCGAGCAACCGCACGCAGTCCCTGAACTTGATCCGGTCGCTTCTTTTTTCGACAATTTTCATGAGGTCCAGATAGATCGAAAGGAGATGTCATCAAGCCTACGCACAAAAACACGTTGCTGACCGCGCCAGTAGCAAATTGCGGAGGCCTTGCTCAACTGGTTTTCAAGGCAGCGATCAGCGCCCGCAACGCCGGCGGGGATTGTCGCCGGCTTGGGTGATAAAGATGAAAACCCGGGAATCTTGGGCACCAGTCGGCGAGGACCTGGATGAGCTTGCCCGACGCAATATCCTCCGCCACGTCATGCTCCATAATGTAACCAAGTCCGGCGCCCGCTCGTACGGCTGCAGCCGGAAGATCGCCGTCGTTGGCGACCAGAGGCCCGCGGGTGCGGATCTTGATGTCCTTGTCACCCCTCTGGAATTCCCAGGGAAGAAGTCCGCCCGATGTCTTCAGCCGATAACCGATGCAGGCATGACGGTCGAGATCATAGGGTGTCAGGGGAGGCGGGTATCTCTCGAAATAGGAGGGCGTGCCGACGACCACCGTCCTCAGGTCCGGGCCGATCTTGACTGCGATCATGTCCTTGTCGACCGTTTCTCCCAGCCGGATGCCCGCATCGAAACCAGCCGCGACGATGTCGGTCAAACCGTCGTCAATGTTGACCTCCACGCGCACATCCGGGTTTGCAAGCAGGAAACCCGGCAGTTTCGGGAGAAGCACGATCCTGGCCGCATAGGCAAAGGTGGTGATCCGCACTGTGCCAGACGGGTTGTCGCGCCATTCAGCCATTGCCTGCAGGCCGTCTTCTATCTCCGTCAGCGCCGGGTTCAGTGATCGAAGCAGCCGCTCGCCCGCTTCCGTCGGAGACACGCTGCGTGTCGTGCGCGCCAGAAGCCGAACGCCCAGCCTTTCTTCCAGCCCGCGCATCGCATGGCTGAGTGCCGATGGCGACATGGCGAGGATCGCGGCCGCACGGGTAAAGCTGCACTCTCTTGCGACCGTCGCGAACGCCATGAGATCATTGAGGTGGTTGCGCTCCATTGCTGCAAGCTGCTCACAAGTTCATGCCGCCCGCAACCTCTAATCGGCAGGAGCAGGTGTTGCTAGGTTCTTCGTCATCACCAGCATGGAGAAGACGCATGGATCTCACGCATTACCGCACACTCGGCAAATCCGGACTGATCGTCAGCCCGCTCGCGCTCGGAACGATGACGTTCGGCGCCGGTCGGTGGGGCGCCGGTGAAAAGACGTCGCGTGATTTGTTCGATACCTATACCGACGCCGGCGGCAACTTCGTCGATACCGCCGACATCTATTCGGGTGGCGAAAGCGAAACCATGCTCGGCACGTTCATGAAGGACAACGGCAACCGGGATCGTCTGGTGATCGCCACCAAGTCCGGTTTTCCCCGCGCGCGGGGCACGCCGCTCTGGGGTGGGAATGGCGCGAAAAACATCCGGCTCGGGATGGAGGGTTCGCTGCGGCGGATGAAAACCGATTATATCGACATGTACTGGATCCATGTCTGGGATCGTACGACGCCCGCCGAGGAGGTGCTGCAGACCCTGGCGGACGCGGTGCACGCCGGAAAGATCCTGCATTACGGCTTTTCCAACACGCCGGCCTGGTATGTCGCCAAGATTGCAACACTTGCGGAAGCGCACGGCCTTCCGAAGCCGATCGGCCTGCAGTACAGTTATTCGCTCATCGACAGAGGCGTCGAGCTCGATGTTATCCCGGCAGGTGCCGAGTTCGGCTTGGGGCTCGTTCCATGGAGCCCGCTCGCTGCCGGCTTGCTGTCCGGCAAGTATGGTCGCGACAAGATTGCCGATGCGGGGCGCGCCACAGCGATGCCCGATAGCGGTGCACCGACGAGCGAGGGAGACAGCGACGGCCGGTTGAACGGGGACAATCCGTTTGGGGGCATGTTGTTTACCGAGCGCAACTTCGACGTGGTCGATGTCGTGAAGACGGTCGCAGACGAGATCGGCCGTTCCCCGGCGCAAGTTGCCCTTGCATGGGTGGTGAACCGACCTGGCGTGTCCTCGGTTCTGATCGGTGCGAGCCGAGTCGCCCAACTCACGGAGAACGTCGCGTCGCTCGGGATCACACTGAGTGATGATCATTTGCAACGGCTGGAACAGGCAACGATGCTGCCGCTCCTCAATCCGTATTTCATCTTCCAAATCCCACGGGAAACATTGTTCGGCGGTCAGGCGGTTCAACCCTTCGCACCGTCCTGACGGGCAGGACCCTTGCCGATGTTTTACCGTTGTCGGCCGGGATATCGAGCGGGCTGATCCCCTTGCCCTCAGATTGCGTGCGGTATTTGCGCGAAAACAACCGGTCGGTTCTTGCCGACCGGGAGGCTGCTGCTAAGCTTCGGGCAAGTGTGCGCAGAGCGGATCGATACCGCGCACCGATCGGCATCAATCGGGAGTTCGAAATAACAGCATGGCGCGTCGCGACAAACTCAAGCTTGGCACATTCGTCTATACCTTCGGCTTTCATCCCGCTTCATGGCTGCATCCTGATAGCGATGTGAACGGCGCCAATGATTTCGCCCATCTCCTCAACGTCGCGAAACAGTCCGAGGCGGCCAAGTTCGATTTCATGTTCATGGCGGACTCTCCCGCGGCCGCTGTCGGCGATCCAGCAGCGCTGGCGCGACAGCCGACCAAGATGAACCGTTTCGAGCCGCTTTCGCTTCTCTCGGCGCTCGCGGTTTCCACCGAAAAGCTCGGTCTGGTCGCGACCGTTTCGACCAGTTATTACGAACCCTACAACGTCGCGCGCATCTTTGCCTCGATCGATCATTTGAGCGGCGGCCGCGCCTGCTGGAATGTCGTGACATCAGATCACAACGAGACGGGCTATAACTTCAACCGCGACGGACTCGATCCCCACGCCCTGCGCTACGAGCGGGGTGCGGAATTCGTCGATGTCGTTTTCGGTTTGTGGGACAGTTTCGAGGCGGACGCGCTCAAGCTCGATCGCGAGACCGGGATCTATTATGACAAGGATAAGCTGCATACGCTCAACCA
>NZ_JAGIOT010000001.1:0-2500 GCF_017876855.1 Rhizobium sp. PvP014 | reverse complement strand
GAAGAGGGCAACAACCCTGACCTCCAGCTAAGGTCCCCAAGTCATGGCTAAGTGGGAAAGGATGTGAGGATCCCAAAACAACCAGGATGTTGGCTTAGAAGCAGCCATCATTTAAAGAAAGCGTAACAGCTCACTGGTCTAAATAAGGGTCTTTGCGCCGAAAATGTAACGGGGCTAAAGCCATGCACCGAAGCTGAGGATATGCACGCAAGTGTATGTGGTAGCGGAGCGTTCCGTAAGTCTGTGAAGGAGGACCCGTGAGGGCCTCTGGAGATATCGGAAGTGCGAATGTTGACATGAGTAACGATAAAGGGGGTGAGAGACCCCCTCGCCGAAAGACCAAGGGTTCCTGCTTAAAGTTAATCTGAGCAGGGTTAGCCGGCCCCTAAGGCGAGGCAGAAATGCGTAGTCGATGGGAACCACGTTAATATTCGTGGGCCTGGTGGTAGTGACGGATCGCGTAAGTTGTACCTCCTTATTGGATTGGATGTGCAGCGGGGCGGTTCCAGGAAATAGCTCCACCGTATAGACCGTACCCGAAACCGACACAGGTGGTCAGGTAGAGCATACCAAGGCGCTTGAGAGAACTATGTTGAAGGAACTCGGCAAATTGCACGCGTAACTTCGGAAGAAGCGTGACCCCTTTTTACGCAAGTGGAAAGGGGTGGCACAGACCAGGGGGTAGCGACTGTTTATCAAAAACACAGGGCTCTGCGAAGTCGAAAGACGACGTATAGGGCCTGACGCCTGCCCGGTGCTGGAAGGTTAAAGGGAGAGGTGCAAGCTTTGAACTGAAGCCCCAGTAAACGGCGGCCGTAACTATAACGGTCCTAAGGTAGCGAAATTCCTTGTCGGGTAAGTTCCGACCTGCACGAATGGCGTAACGACTTCCCCGCTGTCTCCAACATAGACTCAGTGAAATTGAATTCCCCGTGAAGATGCGGGGTTCCTGCGGTTAGACGGAAAGACCCCGTGCACCTTTACTATAGCTTTACACTGGCATTCGTGTCGGCATGTGTAGGATAGGTGGTAGGCTTTGAAGCGGGGACGCCAGTTCTCGTGGAGCCATCCTTGAAATACCACCCTTATCGTCATGGATGTCTAACCGCGGTCCGTTATCCGGATCCGGGACAGTGTATGGTGGGTAGTTTGACTGGGGCGGTCGCCTCCGAAAGAGTAACGGAGGCGCGCGATGGTGGGCTCAGACCGGTCGGAAATCGGTCGTCGAGTGCAATGGCATAAGCCCGCCTGACTGCGAGACTGACAAGTCGAGCAGAGACGAAAGTCGGTCATAGTGATCCGGTGGTCCCGCGTGGAAGGGCCATCGCTCAACGGATAAAAGGTACGCCGGGGATAACAGGCTGATGACCCCCAAGAGTCCATATCGACGGGGTTGTTTGGCACCTCGATGTCGGCTCATCGCATCCTGGGGCTGGAGCAGGTCCCAAGGGTTTGGCTGTTCGCCAATTAAAGCGGTACGTGAGCTGGGTTCAGAACGTCGTGAGACAGTTCGGTCCCTATCTGCCGTGGGTGTAGGAATATTGACAGGATCTGTCCCTAGTACGAGAGGACCGGGATGGACATATCTCTGGTGGACCTGTTGTCGTGCCAACGGCATAGCAGGGTAGCTATATATGGAAGGGATAACCGCTGAAGGCATCTAAGCGGGAAACCCACCTGAAAACGAGTATTCCCTATCAGGGCCGTGGAAGACGACCACGTTGATAGGAGGCGTGTGGACGTGCAGTAATGCATGAAGCTTAGCCTTACTAATAGCCCGATTGGCTTCATCGTTCTCATTGACTATGCTCATCAAGGTGCTGCGCACCTTGATGATGACATCTGTTTTGTCCTGACGCGCGAAAAAACGCTCCGGACGGGCCGCGCCAACAGGCGCGACGGCCTCTGGCCTTGCGGAGCTTCGCTCCGACAAACCAGACGGCAAACAAAAGACGTGTTCAACTAAGACAAAAGGGGGTTCGCCCCCGCCAGCTTCTCGATAAAGCGTTGCAATGGTCGCCCATTGCCACGCATACATTGCCCTTAATCGACCTGGTGGTCATTGCGGGGTGGCTGCACCCGTTCCCTTTCCGAACACGGCCGTGAAACACCCCTGCGCCAATGGTACTCCGTCTTAAGACGCGGGAGAGTAGGTCGCTGCCAGGTCTATTAAAGGCAATGCCATCCATAAGGATGGACCAAACAATCTTCTCATACACGAAAACAATCGGCCCCTGGCCAAACCAAGGGCCGCTCCCAAAGCGGCCTTTTGTCGTTGCTGGGGTTTAACGAAATAATGGGACGTTCGGTCTGTAGCCGGTGCGTCCCTCAAAGGAGACAAATCCTTCGGATTTGCTCCGGCACTACACGTAAACCGCAACGCGGTTTACGCAGACGCGAAATTTGGCAAAGCCAAATTCGCTTGGCGCGGGGTGGAGCAGCCCGGTAGCTCGTCAGGCTCATAACCTGAAGGCCGCAGGTTCAAATCCTGCCCCGCAAC